>JBDZVD010000190.1:0-9135 GCA_040255525.1 Micromonosporaceae bacterium
CGCGGCCCGCGGCCCGCGGGGGCCGTACCCGTCCGGCGTTACGGCCGGGGCCGCGCCGGCGGCGGGTCCAGGGGGGTACGCGGGCGTCCCGGCCCCGGCTGCGTGACCAGGGCGTCCCGGATGTCGGTGAGCAGGCGCACCTCCTCCGACGGTGCCGCGGGCGGCGGCTCCTGGCCGCGCCGGCGTCGCTCGGCCAGCTTGTTCATCGGAAAGACCACGAGGAAGTAGAGGACGGCGGCGGTCAGCAGGAACGTGATGATGGCGTTGACGAACGCGCCGTAGTCGAATTCCGCGCCGTGCACCTTGAACGTCGCGCCGATGTGCGTCTCGCTGCTGCCCCCGGCGAGCTGGATCAGCGGCTTGAGGAACGAGTTGGTGAACTGCGTCACCAGACCGGTGAACGCGGCACCGATCACGATGCCGACCGCCAGGTCGACGACGTTGCCACGCATGATGAAGTCTTTGAATCCCCTGAGCATCGGCTCACCCTATGGCCCGACGGGCGGCCGGCAAAACCGGGACGCGCTGCGGGGCGTGCCGCCCGTTCGCCGGTCGCCGGCCCCCCGCGCCGGACGGGGGCGCAGGTCACAGCGGGCGCGTCGGGCTCCGCGCCGGGATAGGATTGCGATCATGACCGGCTCCGATCCCCTCGCGGCCGTCCTCTTCGACATGGACGGCACGCTCGTCGACAGCGAGAAGGTGTGGGACGTCGGGTTGACCGAGCTTGCCCAGCGTTACGGCGGCGTACTCTCCGCACGGGGCCGGGCGCTCATGGTCGGCACCAGCATGATCGACTCGATGACGATCCTGCACGAGGACATCGGGCAGCCGTGGCGCGACCCGTACGCCAGCACGCAATGGCTGGAGGAGCGGGTCAAGGAACTGTTCGTGGACGGCCTGGTGTTCCGCCCGGGCGCCGCGGAGCTGCTCGCCACGCTGTCCGGGGCGGGGATCCCGATGGCGCTGGTGACCGCGACCCGCCGGCACCTGGTCGAGGTGGCCCTGGAAACGATCGGCCGGCGGTACTTCGGCGCGGTCGTCTGCGGCGACGAGGTGGACGAGAGCAAGCCGCACCCGCTGCCGTACCTGACCGCCGCCGCGCTGCTGAAGGTCGACGTGCGCCACTGCGTGGCGATCGAGGACTCGCCGACCGGGGCGGCCAGCGCCCGCGAGGCCGGTGCCGCCGTGCTCGCCGTACCCTGCGAGGTCGACCTGTCCGGGGTCGCCGGTGTGACGCTGGTGGACAGCCTGGTCGACGTCGACCTGCCGTACCTGCGCCGCGTGGTGAGCCGCACGCGCTGACCGGTGGGGCGGGGGCAGCGGCCCGGTACACCCCCCGTCGGTGCGTACCGGGCCGCGCCTCCACCCCCGCGGGTGCCGGCGTCCGCTCACTCGTAGGCGATCGCCGCCAGCACGTTCACCCTCGCCGCCCGGATCGCCGGCAGGATCGCCGCGACCACCCCGACGATGGCGGCCAGCACCAGGTACACCGCCATCCGGGACCACGGGAACGCGAGGACGGTGAAGCCCTGGTCGCGCAGGGCCCGGACCACCGCCGCACCGAGCCCGCTGCCGACCGCGAGGCCGAGCAGCGCGCCGAACACCGAGATCACCACCGCCTCGACCGTCACCATGCGCATCGCCTGCGCCCGGCGCAGCCCGATCGCCCGGAGCAGGCCGAGTTCCCGGGTCCGTTCCAGCACCGACAGTGCCAGGGTGTTGACGATCCCGAGGACCGCGATGAGGATGGCCAGTGCCAGCAGGATCTGGATCATCGTCAGGATGGTGTTGAACTGCGAGGTCTGCTGGTCGACGAACTCGGTGCGGTCGGCGACGGTGACCTCGGGGCTATCCTTGAGCAGCCCGTTGACCGTGGTCTTGACCGTCTTGACGTCCGCTCCGGGGGCCAGCTTGATCATTGCCTGCTGCGGCTGAGCCGACCGGAACCCGGAGACGTCCGCGGTCGACAGGATCCAGCCGGAGTACACGTCGCTGTCGCGGTAGATCCCGGTGACGGTGAACGTCCGCGAATCGCCCCGGGTCAGCTGTACCGGCACCCGGCTGCCCACGTGCAGCCCCTGCGAGGCGGCCTTTTTCTCGTCCACGATCAGCTGCCCGGCACCGAGGTTGTCGATCGTCCCCGACAGCGCGGACAGCCCGAACATGTCGTGCAGCGCCTCGGGGTGGTCGACCGCGTCGACACCGGTGACCTCGCCGTCGACCCGTGCCCGGTCGCCGTAGAAGCCGACGACCCGGGCCACTCCCGGCGTCGAGCGGACCTTGTCCAGTACCGACTTGTCGAAGGTCGGCGGGATCGACGAGTTGCCGCCGCTGCCGGAGATGACCAGGTCGACGCTGACCTGGGTGTCGGCCACCTGGTGGATGCTCGCCGTCGCCGAGCTCAGGATGACGTTCACCCCGGTGATCAGCGCCAGGCCGACCATCAGCGCGGCGGCCGTGATGGCGGTACGGCGGGGGTTGCGCGCCGAGTTGCGCCGGCCCAACTGGCCCGGTACGGACCAGGCGAACAGCCGGCCGAGGGCGGACACCACCGGACGGCTGATCAGCGGTGTGAGCAGCGCGACGCCGATGAACGAGACCAGCACGCCGCCGAGGATCGCCCACAGCGTCGCGTCGCCGCCGTCACCTGCCAGGCCGACCGACAGCACACCGACCCCGACGGCGGTGACCACCCCGCCGAGGACCGTCACCCGGGTCAGCGGGCGGTCGGTGGCGGCGACCTCGCGCATCGCCGCGATCGGTGCCACCCGGGCTGCCCGCAGGGCGGGGAGCATGGCGGCCACGA
This sequence comes from Micromonosporaceae bacterium, assembly GCA_040255525.1. GTDB lineage: Bacteria > Actinomycetota > Actinomycetes > Mycobacteriales > Micromonosporaceae > Rugosimonospora. The sequence continues at coordinate 2,807 of JBDZVD010000190.1, forward strand.
GGGTGATGAGGACGCCGACGGCGAACGACGCGATCACCGCCGAGGCGGGTACCCCGATGCCGGCCAGGTGCAGGCCGCTCGCGCCGAGGCTGGCGAACAGGTGCGCGAGCAGCGCCCCGACGCCGATCCCGGCGCCCAGCCCCAGTACCGAGGCGATGACGCCGATGACCAGTGCCTCCAGCAGCACCGAGTTGATGATCTGGCGGCGGCTGGCGCCCAGCGAGCGCATCAGCGCGAGTTCGCGGACGCGCTGCGCCACGATGATCGAGAACGTGTTCAGGATCAGGAAGACGCCCACGAACAGCGCCACACCGGCGAAGCCGAGCAGCACGTCGTTGAAGAACGACAGGGCCTTCTGGAAGCCCGCCGACGCGTCGTCGGCCAGCTGCCTGCCGGTCTTCACCTGGTAGTCGCCGCCGACCGCGGCCGCGATCCGGTCGCGCAGCGCGGCGTCGTCCACCCCGGGCCCGGCCCGCACGTCGACGTCCGAGTACGCGCCGGGCGTACCGAGCATGAGCTGCTGCGCCACCGGCGTGGTGAAGGCGACGGTCTGCTCACCGCCCAGCGAGTCGCGGCCACCGCTGTAGCCGAAGATGCCGACCAGGGTGAACGCCTTCTTCGGCTGCAGCGTGAGCACGGAGACCTGGTCGCCGACCTTGAGGTCGGCGATCTTGGCCAGCCCGGCGTTGACCACGATCTCGTTGCCGGCCGCCGGAGCCCGGCTGCCCGGCTGCAACCGGGCGATCCCGTTGCCGGTCCAGTTCATCCCGAACTGCGGGGCGCCGTACGTGGTGACGACCTTGCCGTCGTGGCCGACCACCCGGGCGCCGTCCACCTGTACCTCCCCGGTGGCCGAAGCCACCCCGGGTACCCGACGGATGGTGTCGACCAGCGACCCGGGCAGGCTCGCCACGCCCTGGTCGTTGCCCACCCCGGTGGCGACCTTCGACTTCGCGGCCACCTGGACGTCGGTATGGGCGTACGCGGTCTGGAAGAGACTGGTGAACGAGCGGCCGAGGGTGTCGGTGAGCACGAACGCCCCGGCGACGAACATGACGCCGAGCACCACGGCGAGTCCGGACAGGACCAGCCGCAGCTTGCGCGACATGAGGCTGTTGAGCGTGGCGCGCAGCATCAGGCGTCTCCGCCCCGGGTGGCGGCCAGCACGTCGATCCGCTTCATGGTCTCCAGGACGGCGTCCGGTGTGGGCTCCCGCAGCTCCGTCACGACCTCACCGTCGGCGAGGAAGATGACCCGGTCGGCGTACGAGGCGGCGTTGGGATCGTGGGTGACCATGACGATCGTCTGGCCGAAGTCGCGTACCGAGTGGCGCAGGAAACCGAGTACCTCGGCACCGGAGCGGGAGTCGAGGTTGCCGGTCGGCTCGTCGGCGAACACGACCTCGGGCCGGGACACCAGTGCGCGGGCGCAGGCGACCCGCTGCTGCTGGCCGCCGGACAGCTGGTTGGGCCGGTGGTGCAGCCGCTCGCGCAGGCCGACCGTGTCGATCACGGTGTCGTACCAGGCGCGGTCCGGCCTGCGCCCGGCGATCGACAGCGGCAGCAGAATGTTCTCCTCCGCGGTCAGCGTGGGCAGCAGGTTGAACTGCTGGAAGATGAAGCCCACCTGGTCGCGGCGCAGCTTCGTCAGGCCGGCGTCGGACAGCCCGGTCAGCTTGGTGGCGCCGATGGACACCTCGCCGCGGGTCACCGTGTCCAGCCCGGCGAGGCAGTGCATGAGCGTTGACTTGCCGGAGCCGGACGGCCCCATGATGGCGGTGAACTGGCCGCGGCGCAGCTCGACGCTGACCGAGCGCAGGGCGACGACCTGGGCCTCGCCGCTGCCGTACACCTTCCAGACGTCTGCGGCACGGGCGGCGACCCCCGTCAATGATGCCGTGGTGGTTCCCGGCGTCGTTGTCACCGAATCCTCCCGAGTGATGTGGACCGGCCGGGCGGTTCGCCCGGCCGGCACTGCCCATCCTCGGGGCACGACCGGCGGCCGGCCTCCGTCCACGGGTGTAACCGGGGCGGATTTCTGGGTGGGGGTCAGCCCCCACCCGCCGTCAGGGTTGACCCCGAGCCGGGGTGACCGGGCGGCGGGTGACCGGAGCGCTGCCCGGACGCACCAGTCCGCTCTCGTAGGCCAGCACCACCGCCTGCACGCGGTCGCGCGCGCCGAGCTTGCTCAGCACGTGCGCCACGTGCGTCTTGACCGTGGTCTCGCTGACCGACAGCCGCGCCGCGATCTCCGCGTTGGTCCACCCGCGGGCGACCTCGACGAGCACCTCCCGCTCCCGGTCGGTCAGCGCGTGCAGGGTGTCCGGCATCCGCTCGCTCGGGTCGGGCAGCGAGTCGCCGAAGCGGTCCAGCAACCGGCCCAGGACGGGCGGGGGCAGCACCGCGTCCCCGGCCGCGATCGTGTGGATGGCCGCGACCAGATCCTCGCTGGCGACATCCTTGGCCAGAAAGCCACGCGCCCCGGCCCGCAGCGCGCCGACCACGTAGTCGTCGACGTCGAAGCTGGTCAGGATCAGGACCCGGACCGGCAGCCCGGTGGCGACGATCGCCCGGGTGGCCGCGATGCCGTCCAGCCGCGGCATCCGGACGTCCATCAGCACGACGTCGGGCAGCAGCCGCCGGGCGAGGTCGACCGCCTCCGCTCCGTCACCCGCCTCGCCGACCACGTGCAGGTCGCCGTGGGCGGCGAGCACGGTGCGGAACCCGGTGCGCTGCAACGGTTGGTCATCGGCGATCAGCAGCCGTACCGGCCGGCGGGTGGCCACGGGTCAGTCGTCCATCGGGCCCGGCGGCTCGACCGACGGGACCGCCACGAGCTGCGGGAACGGTGGCGGGGTGCCGCCGTAGGCCGGACACAGCGCCTGGTGCGCGCACCACCCGCACAGCCGGCTCGGCCTGGGCCGGAAGTCCCGCTGCTCGGTGGCGCGGTCGATCGCGGCCCACAGCGCGATCAGCGTGCGCTCGAACCGGTCCAGCTCGTCGACCTCGGGCGTGTAGTCGCAGATCTCGGCATCCTTCAGATACAGCAGGCGCAGCACCTTCGGGACCACGCCGCGGGTGCGCCACAGCACCAGCGCGTAGAACTTGAGCTGGAACAGCGCCCGCGCCTCGAACGCCTCACGCGGCGCGCCGCCGGTCTTGTAGTCGACCACCCGGAGGTCACCGGCCGGCGATTCGTCGAGCCGGTCGATGTATCCGCGCAGCAGCAGCCGGCCGTCGTCGACCTCGACGCTGACCAGGCACTCCCGCTCGGCCGGCGCCAGCCGGCGCGGGTCCTCCACCGAGAAGTAACCGCCGAGCAGCTCCGTGGCCCCGGCGAGGAATTCCTCCATGGTGACGGTGACCGACCGGGGACCGGCCGGCGGGTCAGCCGGAGCCGCGCCGCCGGTCTCTCCGGCCGCCGGGGCGGCGAAGACCTCCAGCAGGTCGGCCTGCTCCTCGACCATCCGCCGCCACTGCGGCTCGACCAGTTCGGCCGCGCGTTGCGGGACCCGGTCCGCCGCTGGCAGGTCGAACAGCCGGTCGAGCACCGCGTGCACGAGGGTGCCCCGCAGCTGGTCCGGCGTCGGTCGCTCGGGCAGCCGGTCGATGGAGCGGAACCGGTAGAGCAGGGGACAGGTCTTGAAGTCGGCCGCCCGGGAGGGAGACAGCGAGGGGCGGCGGCTCGTCTGCTCCGGCGCGCCGCCCGGAGCGGGCTGGCGGTGCGGAGCGGGCTGGCGGTCCGGGGCGGGCTGGCGGTCCGGGGCGGGCTGGGCGGCCGTGCCGTCCGGTGCCGTGCCGTCCGGTGCCGTGTCACCCGCCGCCGGATCCCGGCCCGGATCGCGGCCCGCGTCCTGCGGCGGTATCGCACCCGCCACGCCCGGTGCCGCGATCGCCTCATCCGGACCCGTCGTCGCCGCGCGCACCGTCATGGCTCACAGGCTAGGGCAGGAGTACGACGAAACCGCCGGCCGCCCCGGGCAGTACCGGCGGTGGTGGCGGGAATCGGTCCGGCGGTCCGCACGGGAGCGGCGTGACCGACCCGGGCGACCGGGCGTCCTGCGGGCACCGCGTGCCGTGGCTGGGTGCGTGCCCCGGGGAGTCCGTAGCATCGACACGATGGACGACCGAGTCGCGCCACCCCCGGCCGGAAACACTCCCGCCGGCTCGCCGCCGCCGCGCAGCGCCGGTATGCCGCTGGGCCGGGTCGCCGGCGTGCCCGTGTTCCTGACCGCCTCCTGGTTCGTGCTGGCCGTCCTGGTGACCGTGACGTACGGCGGCGTGGTCGCGGCGCGCCGGCCGGAGCTGCCCACCGGACTCGCCTACCTGATCGGGTTCGGCCTGGTCATCTGCCTGCTGGTCTCGGTGCTGCTGCACGAGCTGGGGCACGCGCTGACCGCGCGGCGGTACGGCATCGGAGTGCGCGGCATCACCCTTGAGATGCTCGGCGGCTACACCGAGATGGACCGGGACTCGCCCCGCCCCGGGATCGAGGCGGTCGTGTCACTGGTCGGACCGGCCGTGTCCTTCGTGATCGGCCTGCTCGCCGCCCTGGCCACCGCCGTACTGCCGGCCGGTACCGTGCCGCACGAACTGGCCTTCCAACTCGCGTTCAGCAACCTCGTGGTGGCCGTGTTCAACGTGCTGCCCGGGCTGCCGCTGGATGGCGGCCGGGCGCTGCGCGCCGGGGTCTGGGCGGCCAGCAAGGACCGGCACCTGGGCGACCGGGTGGCCGGCTGGACCGGACGGTTGGTGGCCGTCGCCAGCCTGGTCACCGCCGTGGCGCTCTACCTGAGCCACATCCTGCTCTGGCTCGGCCTGATCATCACCGTGCTGGTCGCCTGGACGCTGTGGAGCGGGGCCAGCCAGTCGATCCGGTTCGGCCGGATCGGGGTACGGCTGCCCATGGTCAACGCGGGCCGGCTGGCCCGACCGCTGGCCGCGGTGCTCACCGGTACCCCGCTGGCCGAGGCGCTGCGCCGGTACGGCCAGGCGCCGCCCCCGCCGCCGGGCGGGTACCCGCCGCTGCCCTCCCCGCCGCCCGCGTCCCCAATGCCGCCGTCGCCGGGGTACCCGGATCCGGCGGCCCCGTACCCGCCGCAGCCGCCGGTACTGGTCGTGGTGAACTCCGCCGGCCAGCTGCTCGGCGTCGTCAACGACGCCGCGGTCGCGGCGGTACCGCCGGAGCGCCGGGCCTGGGTGGCGGTCGACGCGGTGGCGGCAGGGCTGGACCGGGCGAAGGTGCTGCCCGCCGGGCTGGGCGGGATGGACCTGGTCGAGGCCGTTCAGGCCAACCCGGCGAGCGAGTACGTGGTGACCCTGGGCGAGGATGTGGTCGGCGTCCTGCGGGTCGCCGATCTCATGCGCGTACTCGAACCCAGGGGGCAGTCCCGTTGACCGCACCGTCCACCGTCACCGCCCGGCGCGGCCCGTTCCGGCCCGGCGACCGGGTCCAGCTCACCGATCCGAAGGGCCGGTTGCACACGCTGGTACTGGAGCCCGGCCGGATCTACCACACCCACCGCGGCGGCCTGGCCCACGACGACCTCATCGGTGCGCCGGAGGGCAGCGTGGTCAGCTCCAGCGGCGGCACCGCCTACCTCGCGCTGCGGCCCCTGCTGGCAGACTACGTGCTGTCCATGCCCCGCGGCGCCCAGGTGATCTACCCCAAGGACGCGGCGCAGATCGTCGCGATGGGCGACATCTTCCCGGGTGCCCGGGTGCTCGAGGCGGGCGCCGGGTCCGGCGCCCTGACCTGCTCCCTGCTGCGTGCGGTGGGCGCGGCGGGCGAGGTGATCTCGTACGAGCTGAGGCCGGACTTCGCCGCCATCGCGGAGCGCAACGTGGCCGACTTCTTCGGAAAGCGCCCGGAGAACTGGACTCTGCGTACCGGCGACGTCGCGGATTGCGAAGAGGCCGGGTTCGATCGGATCATTCTTGACATGCTCGCCCCGTGGGAGCTGTTGGACCTGATCTCCCGGGCTCTGGTACCGGGTGGGGTGTTCATCGGCTATGTCGCCACCACACCCCAGTTGTCCGAGTTGGTGGAGGCGCTGCGGGAGCGGGGCGGGTTCACCGAGCCGCGGGCGTGGGAGTCGCTGATCCGGGACTGGCACGCGGAGGGCCTCGCGGTCCGTCCCGACCATCGCATGATCGCGCACACCGCGTTCCTGGTCAGCGCGCGCCGGTTGGCTCCCGGCGTGCTGGCCCCGCCGCGCCGCCGGAAGCCGAGCAAGGGTGCCGAGGCGTACGCGCTGCGCCGGGCCGCCCAGCCACCGGCCGGGGCCGCCCCGCCGACCGTGGAGCCGCCCGCCCGGCCGCCCGCCCAGC
>JBDZVD010000048.1:0-43610 GCA_040255525.1 Micromonosporaceae bacterium
GACCAGCGACTTGTCCACCAGCGCGGCGATCGCGTCGAGAGCGTCCGCCCCGCACACGGCCTCGACGGACTCCAGTGCCGCGCCGCCGGCGAACACCGACAGCCGGGCGGCCAGCGCCCGCTCCGGCTCGTCGAGCAGCTCCCAGCTCCAGTCCACCACCGCGCGCAGCGTCTGGTGCCGGGGCAGGACGGTGCGCGGACCCGTGGTCAGCAACCGGAACCGGTCGTCGATCCGGTCGGCGATCTGGCGCGGGCGCATCACCCGCAGCCGGGGGGCGGCCAGCTCGATGGCCAGCGGGATGCCGTCCAGCCGCCGGCAGATCTGGGCCACCGCGGGCACATCCTCGTCTTCCAGCCGGAACCCGGGCGCCACGGCCGCCGCCCGGTCGGTGAACAGCCGGACGGCGTCGCTGCGCCGGATGTCCTCCGGCCTGTCCCGCTCCGCCGGCAGTTGCAGCGGCGGCACCGGGTACAGCATCTCCCCCGGTACCCCCAGCGGCTCGCGGCTGGTCGCCAGCACCCGTACCCCCGGACAGCCGGCGACGACTGCGGCGACCAGGTCGGCGGCGGCGGCGATCACGTGCTCACAGTTGTCCAGGATCAGCAGCAGCCGCCGGTCCGCCAGCGCCTCCACCAGCCGGCTGGTCGGGCCGGCCGCGCCCATCCCCCGGCCGGCCAGCACCAGGTCGCGGACGTCCAGTACGGCGAGCGCCGTGCGCACGACTTCGTCGGGTTCGCCGACCGGGGCCAGCTCGACCAGCCACGCCTCGTCCACCGGCCAGGCGTCCGGACCGGGCCGGCGGGCGGCCGTCTCGATGGCCAGCCGGGTCTTGCCCGCCCCGCCGGGGCCGGTCAGGGTGACCAGCCGGTGGGCACCGGCGAGGGCGGTCACCGCGGCGATGTCCGCATCCCTGCCGACGAAACTGGTCAGCTGTGCCGGCAGGTTGCTGTCCCGTACCGGCCGCCCGCGCAGCAGTTGCGTGTGCAGCAGGGCCAGTTCGCCGGACGGGTCCACGCCCAGCTCGTCGGCGAGCGCCCGGCGCGTCCTGTCGTACCAGCGCAGCGCGTCGGCCTGCCGGCCGAGCGCGTGCAGCGCGGCGATGTGCCGGGCCTGGAGGCCCTCGCGCAGCGGGTACCGGTCGACCTCGCGGGCCGTGACCGACAGCGCCTCGGCCGGATCGCGGTCGGCCAGGCACGCGGCCGCGTACTCCTCGACCGCCACCAGGCGGGCCTCGTCGAGCCGGGCCGACGCGGCCGGGTCGTCCAGGTCGGCCAGGGCCGGACCCCGCCAGAGCGCCAACGCCTCCTTGAGCAGCACCCGGGCGACCGCCGGTGCGGCCCCCCGCGCCTCGTCGACGAGCCGGGCGAACCGCTCGGAATCGATCGCGCCGGGTTCGACCGCGAGACGGTAGCCGGCCGGATCGGCCTCGACGGCGTCCCGGCCGATGGCGCCGCGCAGCCGGTACACCAGGGCCTGCAGCGCGTTGGCCGCGTTCGCCGGCGCGGACTCGCCCCAGAGCGCGTCGATCAGGCGCTCGGTGCTCACCACCTGGCCGGGCCGGGCGGCCAGCGCCGCCAGCAGGGTACGCAGCCGCTGGCCGCTGACGGGTACCGCGGTCCCGTCGGCGCGGCGCACCTCCAGCCGCCCGAGGATCGACAATTGCACGCTCTTCCCTCCCCGCCACCCATCATGGCGGACCGGAGCGGCGATCCGGGAACCGGGATCTCCGGCCGGACCGTCCGCTCCCCTCCTCTGGCGGGATCATCCGCGGGGCGGGCCGCCGCCGGGCGGGGTCGCCGGCTGGCGGCTCAGGCGTGCGGACAGCAAGTCGGCCGGGGGCGGTGCGCCCTGCCGGCCGTGCTGCTGTGACGGTCCGGGCCCCGGTGTCGGAAGAGCCCGGACCAGCGGTTAACCCCGCGGGGGGTCGAAGCTGCCCGCCCGTACGGCGCCGACGAACGCGCGCCAGGACTGCTCGGCGAACCGCAGTGTCGGACCGTCCGGGTCCTTGGAGTCGCGCACCGCGACCCCACCGGGTACCTCGGCGACCTCGACGCACGCGCCGGCGCCCGCGCTCCGGCTGCTCTTGCGCCAGGCCAGGCCGCCCGTTTCCGACGCAGGGATCATCCCTGCCACTTCCTTCCCGTTGGTCGATCGATCAGCTCTCACCGCGCGCCGCTGCCGCGATGGCTTCCAGGGATTCCACCGGCGTCATCGCCGCGGCGCGAAGCGCCTCGAAGCTGTCCAGATAGCTTCGAAGATCATCTGGTTTGCTCCGGAACACCCCTCCGGTCAGGCCCTCGCTGTACACGAGCGGCTGGTCGGAGACACCGGCTCCGGCTCCGGCTCCGGCGAATTCCAGCACCATGAACGATCCTGCCAGGCCGGGGTGTGCCCCGACGCTGAACGGCAAGATCTGGATCGTCACCATCGACCGCTCGCTGGCCTCGATGAGCCGCAGCAGCTGCCGGCGCAGGACGTCGCGGCCGCCCACCGGCCGGCGCAGGACATCCTCGTCGAGGATCGCCCACAACTGCGGCGGGGGCTGCCGGGTGAGCACCGCCTGCCGGGCCATCCGGACCGCGACCCGCTGCTCGATCACCTCGGACCGGTCGGACGAGACGAATGCGTGCATGACGGCGCTCGCGTACTCCGCCGTCTGCAGCAGGCCCGGCACGACCTGCGCCTCGTACGTGCGGATGGAGGTCGCTTCCGCCTCGAAGCCGATGAACGTCTCGTACGCGTCGGGCAGGGCGTCGCCGTACGCCTCCCACCAGGCTCGCTGCCGCGACTGGGCGGCCAGTGCCCGCAGCCGGGTCCGTTCCGCGTCGTCGACGCCGTACGCGGCGAGAAGCCGGTCCAGGTCCGCGCTGCGGACACCGGTGTTGGCCGTCTCGATGCGGCTGAGCTTCGACTCCGACCAGCCGACCTGCTCCGCGACGCTGGCCACGGTGCGCTGCGCGCGGTCCCGGATGCGCCGCAGCTCCGCGCCGAGCTGCCGGCGAAGCATGGTCGGGCTCGGCTTCGCAGCCACGTGCACCACGGTACGCAACTCTTTCCTGATGCCGCAAGAAGCAGTTCGGATCTGCACTTGCATCCGCCAGGCGCAAGCGGGTTAATGGACGTTAAGGCGACAACGGCGTCGACGTACTTCCCCGCTCGGCGAGGTCGCCCGCAGCGTTCCCCCGCGCCCGCGCCGAAGCTCGCACGACCCGCCGGCCGTTGCTCACGGATCGTGAGCCCGTCGGCGTTCCGGTGAAGCAGGCCCGTCAACCGGGCCCGGCGAGAGGACGTCGCGTGAGCGAGCGTCAGCGAGCGAATCAGAGTCGCAGCGCGATCGTGCCTCATGCCGGACCGCAGCGCAGCGAGGACCCGGCATGAGCAAGCGTCAAGCCGTAACCGGCCGACCGGATCCGCCAGCCACCCGTGCCCGGACCGCCGTCGCCACCGATCCCCGTCACCGGAGTCGACGCGGCCTGCCCGCGCCGGCGGGAGCGGGTTCGCGCCCGGGCAACCCCCGGGACCACGCCACGAAGGAGGGTGCCATGACTGCCGACCGCGTCCCGCCCGCCCGCTCCGGTACGCCCGGCCCGCAGGTCGTCTACTTCCGCCGGCCCGGGATCCTCGTCACGAACCAGCAGGTGGCCGTCGGGCAGTTCCGGTACCAGGTGGCCCAACTGGCGGACCTGATGCAGGCGAGGGGCTCGACGCACCCCGGAGCGATGGTCGGGATGGTCATCGCGGTCGCCGAGGCGCCACTCCTGGCGCTGCTGCTCGGCGTGGTGCGCTCCCCGGTGGCCTGGCTGATCGCGGTACCCGCGCTGCTCGTCCCGTGCCTGGTCGGGCTCGTCTGCGTGCGGCGCTGGCCGGCGCAGTACGAGCTGCTGGCCCGGTACCGGGGTGGGCAGGTGACCCTGTTCACCACCCGCGACGAGCGCGAGTTCGGCCAGGTCGCCCGCGCGGTCAGGCGAGCCATCGAGGCCACGCCGGGCGACGACACGCGGCTGTGAGCCGCACGATTGCCGGGCGGGCCGGACGCCGCCGGGCCCGGACGAGATGATGACCTGATGGATCCCCGTATCCGACGGCATCTCGCGCACTGGCTCGGGCAGTGGCCCGCGACCGCCGACCTGTCCGTGGTCGGCTCGGCGCGCCGCCAGCAGCCGGGATGGGACGGTGCCGTCCATCCGCTGATCGGCGTCCGGGCCGTACAGGGCACCGTGCTGTCCGTTCCGCCGGGCCGGCTCGACGAGGTCCGGCGCCTGGCCGCCGAGGCGACCAGTGGGGAGTCGTTCCTGGCCGGCCTGCCGGCCGCTGTCGGGCAACCGGAGCGGACGGTCTACACCGGGGTGTTCCGGTGGAGCAACCGGCCGGCGGCACTGGAGGACGCCGGTACCTGGGTGGACAGCACCGACCCGGGGGTTCCGGACTGGCTGCGCGTGTTCGGGCAGCAGGTACTGGTCGCCACCGACCCCGATACCGGCGCGTACCTCGCCGGCGTCGGGATCAAGCGGCACAACCAGTACGGGCAGGAGCTGGCCGTCGGCACCGAGCCCGCCGCCCGGGGCCGGGGGCTGGCCCGGCGGCTCGTGGCGCAGGCAGCCCGCCGGGTACTCGACGAGGGCGCGGTACCGACCTACCAGCACGCTCCGGACAACCACGCCTCCGCCCGGGTGGCCGACGTGGCCGGTTTCCCCGACCGCGGTTGGACCTCCATGGGCATCGGCTGAACCTTCGCCTCCGCCGACCGGCGAGCCCGAGCCGGCCGGCGAGCCTCCGCCGGCCGGCGAGCGTCAGCTACGGGGTCACCGTCAACGGTGGGTTCGTCCGGCCGGTCTGGCTCGGCGCGTCCGGCGCCGCGCCACGACCCAGACCAGCCGGCAGCGCGGGAGCCTCCGGCAGCGGCGCGGTGGCCTTCGGCCGGTCCAGCGCCGCCAGCACCGTCCGGGCGATGCCCGGGCCGTCCAGCCCCTGCGCGGCGAGCATGGCCTTGCGCTCCCCGTGCGGGAGGAACCGCTGGTCCAGTGCGAGGGTACGCAGCTTCACGTCGGTTCCGGCGCTGCGTGCCGCGCGGGCGAACGCGTCGCCGAACCCGCCGTGCTCGCCGTTGTCCTCCACCGTGACCACCAGCCGGTACCCGCCGGCCGCCCGGACCAGGCCCGGATCCACCGGCATGATCCAGCGGGGATCGGCGACCGCGGCGAACACGCCGTGATCGGCCAGCTCGTCCGCCGCGGCCAGCGCCGCCCCGGCCATCGGCCCGACGGCAACGATGAGCACGTCCGGATCGGGATGCGAACGCAGCAGATCGGCGCCGCCCAGCCGCCCGGTCGCCGGCAGCGGGTCGGCCACCTCGGCCTTGGGGAACCGCAGCGCGGTGGGCCCGTCGGCGTGGTCGACCGCCTCGCGCAGCAACTCCCCGAGGCGCTGCCCGTCGCGCGGCGCGGCGATGCGCATGCCCGGCACCATGCCGAGCAGCGAGAGGTCCCACATGCCGTTGTGGGACGGCCCGTCGCTGCCGGTGATGCCGGCCCGGTCCAGGACGAAGGTGACTCCCAGCCGGTGCAGCGCCACGTCCATCAGCACCTGGTCGAACGCGCGGTTGAGGAACGTGGCGTACACGCACACGACCGGGTGCTTGCCGCCCATGGCCAACCCGGCCGCCGACGTCACCGCGTGCTGCTCGGCGATGCCGACGTCGTACACCCGGTCGGGGAACCGGTCGGCGAGCGGTTGCAGGCCGGTCGGGATGAGCATGGCAGCGGTGACCGCGACGACCTCCGGACGGCGTTCGGCCAGGGCCACCAGCTCGTCGCCGAGCACGTCTGTCCAGGTAGGACGGGCCGGCTTCCCGGCCGGCTTGGCCGGCGAGACGGTGTGCATCCGGTCCGCCTCGTCGGCCTCGGCCGCCGGGTACCCGTACCCCTTGCGGGTCACGCAGTGCACGACCACCGGGGTCGCGAGCGCCCGCGCCTTGCGCAGCACCGCCTCCAGGGCCGCGGTGTCATGGCCGTCGACCGGCCCGAGGTAGGCCAGGCCGAGCCGCTCGAACAGCGACCTGTCGGCGCCGGCGCGCAGCGCGGCCAGGTGCGTACCCACCGCGCCGACCGTGGGCGCGTACGACCGGCCGTTGTCGTTGAGCACGATGACGACCGGGCGGTCCGGCGCCGACGCGATGTTGTTCAGCGCCTCCCAGCACATCCCACCGGTCAGCGAGCCGTCGCCGACGACCGCCACCGGCACCCGGTCGGCGCCGCCGGAGAGCGCGAACGCCTTGGCCAACCCGTCCACATAGGACAAAGAGGTCGAGGCGTGCGAATTCTCCACCAGGTCGTGCGCGCTCTCCGCCCGGCTCGGGTAGCCGGACAGCCCGCCCGGCTGGCGCAACCCGGGCAGCCCCTCGTGCCGGCCGGTGAGCATCTTGTGCACGTACGACTGGTGCCCGGTGTCCCACACGATCGCGTCCCGGGGCGAGGAGAACACCCGGTGCAGCGCGATGGTCAGCTCGACCACACCGAGGTTGGGCCCGAGATGGCCGCCGGTGCGGCTGACCGATTCGATCAGCCGCTGCCGGATCTCGGCGGCCAGCCCGGGCAGGTCGGACTCGGGCAGCTCACGCAGCTGCCCGGGCCCGGCGATGCCATCGATGAGGGACATGGGCTCACGCACCAACGGCGGCGCGCAGCGACTCCTTCAACGAACCCATCGTGGCGATGACCGCGGTCGGCTCGTACCCGCAGTGCGCCATGCAGTTGTCGCAGCGCGGATCCTTGCCCCGGCCGAACGCGTCCCAGTCGGTCTCCTCGATGAGCTCCTTGTACGTCTTGGCGTACCCGTCGTCCAGCAGGTAGCACGGCCTCTGCCAGCCGAGCAGGGAGTACGACGGGATGCCCCACGGGGTGCAGGCCAGTTCCTTCTTGCCCTCGAGAAAGTCGAGGAACACCGGCGAGTGGTTCAGCCGCCACTTCTTGCGCCGGCCGTCGCCGAACGCCTTGCGGAACAGTTCGCGGGTCTCCTGCACGCCCAGCCAGTGCTCCTGGTCGGGCGCCTTCTCGTACGCGTACCCCGGGGAGATCTGCATGTTGTCCACGTGCAGGTCGTCGTTGAGGTAGTCGAGCACGCCGATGACGTCCTGCGCGGTGTCGGTGTTGAAGAAGGTGGTGTTGGTCATCACCCGGAAACCGGCCGCCTTGGCCTGCTTGATGGCGTCGACCGCGCCGTCGAAGCCGCCCTCCTTGTTCACCGACTCGTCGTGGCGCTCCTTCAACCCGTCGATGTGGACCATCCAGGAGAAGTTGCGGTGCGGCTTGAACTTGTGCAGGTGCTTGGGCAGCAGCAGCGCGTTCGTGCACAAGAACACGATCTTGTTGCGAGCCAGCAGCTGGCGGACGATCTCGTCGATCTCCGGGTGCATCAGCGGCTCACCGCCGGCGATGGACACCATCGGCGCGCCGCTCTCCTCGATGGCACCGACCGCCTGCTCCACCGGCATGCGCTGCTTGAGCAGCGACGCCGGCTGTGCGATCTTGCCACAGCCCGCGCACTTCAGGTTGCACGCGAACAGCGGCTCCAGCTCGACCAACAGTGGGAACTTGTCTCGGCGCAGCAGCTTCTGCTTCATCAGATAACTGCCAAGTCGAATGGTCTGACGCAACGGCATCGCCATTGGTCAGCTCACCTCCCTGGGCAATGTGAAATGAATGTTCTCTGGTTGAGCTTGTGACTCGCGCACGCTGACCGGCCCGAGGCCGGACAGGCAGTGCACGAGTTCGTCCACGAGACGCGGTGGGGCGGAGGCCCCTGCCGTGATGCCGACGCGCCGTACCCCCTTCAGTACCCCCAGCTCCACCTGGCCGGCGTCGTCGACCAGCAGCGCCTGTACCCCCTCCCGCTGCGCCACCTCCACCAACCGCAGCGAGTTCGACGAGTTCGCCGACCCGACGACCAGCACCAGGTCGCACTCCCGGGCGATGGCGCGCACCGCCTGCTGGCGGTTGGTCGTGGCGTAGCAGATGTCGTCCCGGCGCAGGCCCGCAAGCGTTGGGAACCGCTCGCGCAGTACGCCCGCGATCCGCTCGGCCTCGTCGACGGCGAGCGTCGTCTGCATCGCGTACGCGACGCGACCCGGATCCCGTGGGGCGACCCGGGCGGCGGCGGCCACGTCCCCGACGACGACCACGTTGCCGGGCGCCTCGCCGACGGTCCCCTCGACCTCCTCGTGGTCCGCGTGCCCGATCAGGAACACGGTGTCACCCCGGCCCGCGTACCGGCGCACCTCGCTGTGCACCTTGTTCACCAGCGGGCAGGTCGCGTCGATGACGGACAGGCCCCGGGCGTCCGCCTCCGCGCGTACCGCCGGGGTCACGCCGTGCGCGGCGAACACCAATACCTGGCCGGGTGGCACCTCGTCCACCTCGGTCACGAACACCGCACCGCGCTGCTCCAGCTTCCGCACCACGTGGGCGTTGTCCACAATCTGGCGCCGCACGTACACCGGCGCGCCGTACCGCTCGATGGCCCGCTCGACCACGTCGATGGCCCGCTGGACCCCGGCACAGAGCGAGCGCGGGCTGGCCAGCAGCACCTCCCGCTCGCCCAGCGCGGCAGACCACGCCTCGATGGCAGGTACCGTCCGGCGCAGTGCGCGCAGCGCCCGGATCCCCCGGGGCACGGCGCCGGCGCTCCACAGCGGATCGGCATCGGTGTCCACAATGGACCGGATCGCGGCGAACGGCGCCCCGGCCGGCGCGAGCCACGCCGACTCGGTGTCCACCGCCAGCGCGCCGGTGCCGGACAGCGCCCGCCGCGCCGCACCGTCGACCACCCGCTCGCTGGACACGATGGGCCCGATGTGGACAGTCAGGCCGAGCCGCCGCAGCGTGCCGGCCAGCAGCGGCGCGGACGGGCTGGGTACGGGGTGCGCGCCCGGCCCGCGCACCTCGCTGGCCACGACGACGTCACCCGGCCGGACCGTGTCATCCAGCCCGCCACCCAGCCCGGCTACCAGCACCGGTGAGCCGGACAGTCCCGCGGCGCTGTGCAGGGAGCGCCGCGGGCCCATGCCGCTGCGCAGCACGGGCACCCCCGCACGGCGCAGCGCCGCCCGTTCCACGCGCAGCGGGGCGCAGACCACCGGGGCCGGGGCGGTCATCCGGTCACCCGGACATACCGGCCCAGCGCGGAGAGCGGGAACACGATCCGGTACAGGTGGTAGTTGATGTAGAAGTCGCCGGGGAAGCCGGTGCCGGTGAACTGGGGTTCGTCCCAGCTCCCGTCCGGCCGCTGGGTGTCCACCAGGAACCCGATGCCGCGCTCGACCGACTCGCCACGCTCCCCGGCGGCCAGCAGCGCCAGCAGCGCCCAGGCCGTCTGCGACGCGGTCGAGGTGCCCCGGCCGGCCCAGGACCGGTCCACGTACGAGCGCAGGTCCTCGCCCCAGCCGCCGTCCGGGTTCTGGTGCTCCATGAGCCAGGCGACCGCGCGCCGGATCGGCGGCGACGCCGGGTCGGTACCGGAGACGACCAGCGCCGGCACGACGGCGCCGGTGCCGTACACGTAGTTGGCGCCCCACCGGCCGAACCATGAGCCGTCCGGCTCCTGGTTGGAAAGCAGCCACTGGACGCCGCGCCGGGTCGCCGGATCCGCGCTACGCCCCTCGGCGGCGAGCATCTCGACGATGTGCGCGGTGACGTCCGCCGAGGGCGGGTCGATCACCTCACCGAAGTCGCAGAACGGCAGCTTGTTCGGCAGCGTGCTGGTGTTGTCCGCGTCGAACGCGCCCCAGCCGCCGTCCTTGGACTGCATGCCGATCGTCCAGGCCACCCCCCGGTCGATCGCCGCGCGCACCCGGGCCGGTTCGGGGTGGCCGACCCGGCGCAGGGCGAGCACGATCTCGGCGGTGTCGTCGGTGTCCGGGTACCCGTCGTTGGCGAACTCGAAGGCCCAGCCGCCCGGTGCCAGGTCCGGCCGCCGTACCGACCAGTCCCCCGGCACCCGGATCTCCTCGCCCAGCAGCCAGTCGGTGGCCCGCAGCACCGCCTGGTCGTCGCCCGGTACGCCCGCGTCGAGCAGAGCGGTCAGCGCGAGCCCGGTGTCCCACACCGGCGACTGGCACGCCTCGAGCCGGCGCACCCGGCCCTCCGACGTGTCCTGGTGGACCAGGAAACCCTCCAGCCCCTCGATGCCCACCCGGATCGCCGGGTGGTCCAGCGCGTACCCGAGCAGGTGCAGCGCCATCAGCGAGTAGACCCACGGCGGCTGGATGCCGCCCCAGCCGCCGTCCGCCTCCTGCCGCGCCAGGATCCACTCGGCGGCCCGGCGCTGGGCCAGCCGGCGCAGCGGGCGCACCGGGTGGCGGGCGTAGATGTGCAGGATGCGGTCCAGCCGCTGGAACGC
Organism: Micromonosporaceae bacterium; assembly: GCA_040255525.1. Classification (GTDB taxonomy): domain Bacteria; phylum Actinomycetota; class Actinomycetes; order Mycobacteriales; family Micromonosporaceae; genus Rugosimonospora. Next base: position 10,393 of record JBDZVD010000048.1, read on the forward strand.
CCCGGCCCACGTCCACAGTGGAGCCTTACGCCGCGGCTTCGCGCCGGTGCGCAGTTCGTCCACGCCGAACGGCAGCGACCGCACCGGGCGCAGGCTGCCGACGATGGTCAGCGGCACCACGGTCTGGCGGGCCCAGCAGCCGAAGTCGTACACGTTGAGCGGGAACCAGCGCGGCAGGAAGATGAGTTCCGGGGGTAGCTCGGGCAGTTCGTCCCAGGGCCACAGCCCGAACAGCGCCAGCCAGATCCGGGTGAACACCCGGGTGTTCTCCAGCCCGCCACCCGCCAGGATGAACTCGTTGGCGCGCAGCATGTGCGGCGCGTCCACCGGGTCGCCGGCGAGCCGTAGCGCGACCCACGCCTCCACCGTGGTGGACAGCTCGCCCGGGCCGCCTTCGAAGGTGGCCCAGGTGCCGTCTTCCCGCTGTTGCGAGCGGATCCAGCGGGCCGCCTCCTCGGTCTCCTCCGCCCGGCGGATCCCGAGGAACTCGCGCAGCAGCAGGTCCTCGGCGTCCATCGTCACGTTCGTCGCCAGCTCGCCCTTCCACCAGCCGGCCGGGTCCTGGACCGAACGCAGGTGATCCACCGCGGCGCGGAGGGCGTCCGCGGCGCTGCGCGGCGCCGCGGGGCCGTCCTCACGCCCCGCGGCGGCGGGCACGGCCTGCGTGACGCGCCCGCCGGCGGCGCCGAGGGGCGAGGTGCCGCGGTCAAGCGAGCGCTGCCGGAGTGACATGCCGCCTCCCTTACGAATCCCGATCGACCACGAAGTTGCCCAGCGCGATGAGCTCCTCCCGCGGCCGGCTGGGAATGTCCACAGCGGACAGCGCGTCCTCGGCGAGCGCCATGCGGCGCCGCGCCTCGGCCAGCGCCCACTCCCGGCCACCACCCGCCTCGACCAGTTCGGCACCGCGGCGCAGCTGCGCGTCGTCCGGCTCACCGGGCGTGGCGAGCCACGCGGCCAGCTCCGGACAGTTCGCGACCGAGTAGGTGACCGGCAGCGACTTCTTGCGCGAGCGGAGGTCGGAGAAGACCGGCTTGCCGGTGACGGCCGGGTCGCCCCAGATACCCAGGACGTCGTCGACCAGCTGGAATGCGAGGCCGACCTGCGCGCCGAACACGCTCAACGCGCCGACCGTCGCCTCGGGCGCACCGGCCAGTACCGCGCCGATCGCGGCGCTGGCCGACAGCAGGCTGCCGGTCTTCCCGCCGGCCATGTCCAGGCACTCGTCCAGCGTCACGTCGTCCCGCTGCTCGAACGCGAGGTCCTGCACCTGGCCGCGGATCAGCTCGCGGGTCGTCGAGGCGAGCAGGCGGGCCGCCTGGGCGGCGTGCGGCGAGTCGGACTCCAGCAGTACCTCCTGGGCGAGCGCGAGCAGCGCGTCCCCGGCCAGGATCGCGGCCGGGGCACCCCAGATCGCCCAGACCGTACGGCGGTGCCGGCGTTCCAGGTCGCCGTCCATCAGGTCGTCGTGCAGCAACGAGAAGTTGTGCACCAGTTCGACCGCGACCGCTCCGGGCACACCGGTCTGCATCGGCGCACCGGCCGCCTCGGCGGACAGCAGGGCCAGGGCCGGCCGGACGGCCTTGCCGCCACCGGCGTCGGACGGGACGCCGTCGGCGTCGATCCAGCCCAGGTGGTACGAGGCCTGGACGCGGGAGGCCGGGTCCAGCCGCTGCACGGCGTCGCGCATCGCCGGCGTCACCGCGTCCCGGCTGCGGTGCAGGCTGGTGAGCATCGCGGTCATCGGGCCGCGAGCGGCACCGAGGGGCATCGGACCGCCAGCGGTGCCGAGGGACGAGGTGCCGCGGTCAAGCGGACCGGGACCGGTCGGCGCAGCGTCGCGGTCGAGCGGCCGGTTCTGGACAGTCATGCCGGCACGCCCTCAGCCAGGCGGTTCGCCAGGGCCGCGGCGGCCGCCGCCGCACCGCTGCGTACCGCGCCCTCCATGGTCGCCGGCCAGCCGGTGCCGGTCCAGGCCCCGGCGAGGAACAGGCCGGGCGCGCCGGTGACGGGGCCGGGGCGCAGCGCACCGCTGCCGGGTGCCGGGCGGAACGTGGCGTGCCGCTCCCGGCTGACGAAGAAGTCCAGCACCGTTGCGGACCGTACCTCCGGCAGCAGCGCCGCCAGCTCCGGCATGAGTTTCTCGCGCAGCGCCGCGACCGGCATGTCGATCATGTCATCCGCCGCCGACAGCGAGACGGCCAGATACTGGCCGTCCGGGTTGGTGGCGCCGGGTCCCTGCGCGCGCAGCCGGGCCGCCATGCCGGAGTGTTCGGTCCGGTCGAACACCCACTGGATCGGGGTGGAGACGCCCGCCACGAACGGTCCGCTCATCACGCGGCGGTCAAGCACCACGTGGACGTTGATGATCGGCGAACTGCCCAACCGCGCCGACCAGCCGGCCGGCAGTGAAACGCTGCCCGACGGCAGCAGCCGCTCGGCGACCCGCGGACTGACCGCGAGGACGACCTGATCGGCCATGTGCTCCTCCCCTCCTGTATCGATGAGCCAGCGGTCCCCCCGAGGCTCGATCGAATCGATCTTCGTACCGGTGCGCACGTCGGCACCGGCCTCGGCCAACCGGCGCAGCGCCGGCTCGCCGTGCAGTTGCCGCAGCGGTACCAGCGACCAGCCGATATCCGCCGCCCCCGCGTCGGACAGCAGGCCGACCTGGAACACCATCGCCGCCAGGGCCAGCGACGCCTGATCGGCGGTGGCGTTGAGCGTCGCCACCCCGACCAGATCCCACAGAGCGCTCACGGTGAGCGCATCCTGTCCCTTTTCCCGAAGCCAGCTACCGAAACTCCGCTCGTCCACGGCCGGGGCGGTCCGGTCCACCCGGCGCAGCGCCAAGGCGGCCCGGATGAACCGCATCCGCTGGGCGGGGCTCAGCATCGAGTACCGCGCGAGCGCGCCGGCCAGGTGCAGCGGAGCGGGCAGCCCGTTGCGGCGCAGCCGGGCCGGGCGCTGGCGCAGCGGCGACCGGATCGGGATGTCCAGCCGTGGCTGCAGGTGTACCTTGTCGGACACCCCGAGCCGGTCCAGCAACGCCCGGTACGACGTGCAGCAGCGCAGGAAGACGTGCTGGCCGTTGTCCACGTCCAGCTCGCCCCGCCTGAACGAATGGGTCAGACCGCCCAGCCAGGGACGACCTTCAAACAAGGTGACGTCGCGCCCGGCGTCGGCGCAGCGCAACGCGGCGGTGATCCCGGCCAGGCCACCGCCCACCACGGCCACCGACCCCGGTGACCGACCGCTCCCGCTCACGCCGCCATCCCCGCGAGCGCGCGGGCCGCGACGCCGGCCTTCTGCCAGCCGGACAGCGACAGGCGGCGGTCGTACACGGCCGACGGCTGCCCGGCGATCCGGTCCAGCAGCCGGCGGTAGATACCGGACATCGCGGTACAGCACGCCGCACTCCGCCGATCCAGCAGCGGGACCAGGCGCAGGCCGTCGGCGTACCACTCGCGGGCCCGTGCGGCACTGGACGCGATCAGCGCGGCCAGCCCGCCGTCCTTGTCCACCAGCGCGCCGTGCTCGTCCAGGGCCAGTTCGACACCGAACGAGTCCAGGTCGGCCTGGGGCAGGTAGATCCGCCCGTTGCCGAGGTCCTCCCGGATGTCACGCAGGATGTTGGTCTGCTGCAGCGCGATGCCGAGCGCGTCCGCGTACTGCGCCGCCTGCGGGTGCGGCCGGCTGCCGAACACGCCGAGACAGAGCCGGCCGACCGAGCCGGCCACGCACCGGCAGTACCGGACCAGGTCGTCGAACGTGTCGTAGGTGTGGCCCGTCACGTCCATCTCGACGCCGTCGACCAGCTCGTCGAACGCGCCGAGCGGGATCGGGAACCGGCGGGCGGCGTCCGCGACCGCGACGAGCACCGGGTCGGAACTCGTTCCGATGTCCGACAGCGAGTCACGCAGCCGCGCCAGGGCGTCGACCTTCTCCTGTCGCGGCAGGTCGCCGTCGCCGATGTCGTCGATCCTGCGGGCCAGCGCGTACACCGCGCAGAGCACGCCGCGCTTGCCGGCCGGCAGCAACCTGATGCCGTAGTAGAAGTTGCGAGCCTGTTCCCTGGTGATCGACTCGCACAGCCCGTACGCCTCGTCGAGCGTGCTCGTCACGACGCCACCCTTCTGCGCATCAGCAACGCGGTGAGGTGCCGGACGACATCCAGTCGCCGTACCGGCGGAGAACCCGACAGGACTTCCCACTGCGCCCGGCGCAGTCCGTCGAGCGCGGCCCGGCCACCGGCCACGTAGCCGGTCACTGCGAGCCGGGCCCAGCCACGAAGCTGCCCGAGCAGGGGCGTGCCGGCATCGAGCAGGTGGCGGGCGCGCTCCGCTTCGAAGGCCAGCAGCGCCCTGACTTTATCGGAGGTCCGTGGCTGGTCGAGATCGGACCGGGTCACCCCGAACCGATCGAGGTCTTCCAGCGGCAGGTAGACACGGCCGGCGCTGCGGTCCTCGGCCACGTCCTGCCAGTGTTCGATCAGCTGGAGCGCGGTGCAGACGCGGTCGGACAACTCGACCCGCTCCGGCGTGCTCACACCGAACAGCTCCAGCACGATGCGCCCCACCGGTTCGGCGGACAGCGTGCAGTAACCGAGCAGGTCCTGATAGGTGGCGTACTCGCTGACGACCTGATCCTGCAGGTTGGCCTGGACCAGGTTGTCGAACGTCTGGTGGGACAGCCCGCAGGCCCGGACGGTGGGGGCCAGCCGGCGCAGCACGGGGGCGTGCGGAGTGTCGCCACGCCAGATCGTGGCCAGATCGGCGCGGAACTGTTCGAGCAGCGCGGTGCGGTCACCCTCGGCCTGGTCACCCAGGTCGTCGATGACCCTGGCCACGTCGTAGACAGCACTCAGATGTACGCGCAGTCGCCCGGGTAGCACGCGCAGTGCCACCGGGAAATTTTCGGCCTGCTCGCGGTCGCGCAGGTAGTCGTCCGCCCGTCCCCCCGGACGGGTGGCGGCACCCCCGGATGCGCGCGCGTCGGCAGCCATATCCGCCCGCCTTACCCCCATGATTCGATGCTGCTACGTCTGGGCCTCAAGATCTGCGCCAAAATGAGTAATTCTGCTGCGCCATAGTTGTCACCCACGTATAAAACTGTCGCGGAAGTTCAAGACCGTCACACGGGTGCGGTAAACCAGTAGGCGTGGAAACACAGGAGCGGGATGTGGTGAGCAACCAGACGGGTGGCGGGTCGGCCACGACCGATGCCGGCGGCACCGGCCTGGACGGTCTGGTTCCGGCCCTGGTGGACCGGCTGCCACGGCTGCTCGGTGAGGTGCGCGAACTGCTCACGGAGGAGTGGCCCGACTACGCACGGTTCCTGGCCGACGAGCAGGACGAGGTCACGGTCGCGGCCGAGACGTTCATGCACTGGCTGGTGGAGATCGCCGAACAGGGCCTGGCGGAGCCGGCGCACGACGCCGGACCGGACGCCGGCGCGCAGGTCGCGTTGTTCGAGGAGATCGGGCGCATCCAGTGGCGCGAGGGCCGCGACCTCACCACGCTGCTGTCCGCGTACCAGGTCGGTGCCCGGGTCGCCTGGCACCACGTGTCCAACACCGCACTCGAGATCGCGGTCGCGCCGGAGGCGCTGGCCGCTCTTGCGGAGGCGGTGTTCGTCTTCATCGACCAGCTCTCCTCCGCGTCGGCCCGCGGCTTCGTGCTGGAGCAGTCGGAGGCCGCGGTCACCCGTGAGCGGCTGCGCGACGAGCTGGTCGACCTGCTGCTGTCCGACCGTTCCGACAGCGCCGCGGTGCGCGCCGCCGCCAGCCGGGTGGGCTGGCCGCTGCCGCGCGAGGTCGCGGTGATCCTGATCGACCCGGACAACCTGGTCGGTCAGTCCGTGCTGTCCCGGCTGGACAGCTCCTGCCTGCTGATCCGCAGGCGCGCGCTGATCGGCGCGATCGTCCCCGACCCGGTCCGGCCCGGGCGGCGCCAGCGGCTGGCCACCGCGCTGCGCGGCGCCGGAGCGGTGATCGGTCATCCGGTCCCGCTGGAGCAGCTGCCGTCCAGCGTGCGGATCGCCGAGGTCGCCGCGGCGCTCCAGCGCTCCGGGATTCTCAAGCAGGACCCGGTGTTCGCCGCCGAGCACCTGGACGCGATCATCGTGCACCGCGACCCGCGCCTGCTCGACGCGCTGCGCAAGCAGGTGCTCGCTCCGCTGGCCTCCCTGTCGCCGTCGGTGAGCCAGCGGCTGACCGACACGCTGGCGTCCTGGCTGCGCCACCTCGGCGACCGGCAGTCGATCGCCGCCGAGCTGCACATCCACCCGCAGACCGTGCGCTACCGGATGGCCCAGTTGCACGACCTGTTCGGTGAGGCGCTCGACGATCCGACCACCCGTGCGCGGCTGACACTGGCGCTCGCCTGGAGCCCGGTGGTCAGGACCGAGCCCGCGCCGGACTCGCCGCGCCGGTAGCCGGAGAGCCCGGCGCCACCGACGCCTCGCTGAGCTCGTCCACGACCGCCCGGATCGCCTCGCCGAGCCGGTCGGCGTCGTCGACCAACGCCGGGTCCGCGCTGATCCCGACGTACAGCATCCCGTCCCAGCCGAGCGCGCCGACCGCCAGCGGTGCCCGGGGCGCGAGGGGCAGGATCGGGTACACGGCGGCCATCGGAGCGCCCGCCATCCGGAACGGCTGGTTGGGGCCGGGCATGTTGGACACGATCGCCTGGAAGAACCGGGAACCGTAGACCGTACGGGCGAACCAGGCGTGTACCGGCGGCGGCATGAGCTGCCCCACGGTACGCATGACGAACCGGGACGCGAGAGCCCGGGTACCCGTGTGCAACCGGCGGCTGTGCGAGGCGACATCGGCGAGCCGCTCGGGTTCGGCCAGCGGCCCCAGTGGCACGTCCATCATCACCGCGGCGGTGACGTTTCCCTCGCTGGAACTGCCCGGCTCCCGCACCATCAGCGGCACGGCGACCCGCAGCTTCGCCGCGACCTCGCCGGAGAAGCGTGGGGGGTGCTCGCCTCCGCCATAACCCGGCTCCGGCTGCGCTCCCCCGGGCGAGGACCACACCCGGCGCAGCGCCCCGGCCACAGCGGAGAGCAACACGTCGCTGACCCGGCTGCCGTGCCGGCGGGCGACCGCGCGCACCTGCGACAAGGGCAGCGCGACGGTGCCGAACCGCCGGCCGGCGCTGCCCCCCGTGGGCAGCCGGTGCCGCGCGCCGCCGTCGGTCGCCAGCTGGCCGAGCCCGACCGCGACGCCGAGCGCGGAGCGCAGCGCGCCGGGCCGCCCGCCGACATTGAGCTGCCCGTCCGGCAACTGCGGTTCGAGCAGGTTCATCGCCTGCGCGACGGTACCGATACCGTCCGCGACCACGTGGTGGACGACCAGGACGGCCGCGGACTGGTCGGCCTCGACCCCGTCGACGACCATGAACCGCCACAGCGGCCGGTCCCTCGGCAGCGGGGTGGACTCGAACTCGGCGATCAGCGCGTGAAGCCCTTCGATGCCGCCCAGCCGGCCGTCCGGCCGCGTCACGTCGAACAGTGGCACGTGCCAGTCCCAGTCCAACGCGTCCTGCGGCGACCAACGGGCCCGGCGCCAGCGGGACGGGGCGGACAGGCGCTGCCGGAAGCGCGGCAGCCGGTACACGTTCGCCTGGATCACCTCGCGCAGCCGGTCCCGGTAGTCGGCGGCGCTCGTCGCACCGGGTCCCACGCCGGCGAGCATCACCAGGCCGCCGACGTGCTGTGCGGCGATCGGCGACTCGACGTGCAGGAAGAACGAGTCCGCGGCCGGTACCCGGACCCCGAGGGCACTGCCCGGCCGGTCCTGGAACACGCCGAGCAGCGCCAAGGACACCCAGACCAGCAGGCTGCCTCCGACGGCGTCGAGCAGGTAGTGGTTCGCGGTCGCCATGATGACCAGCGCGGTCAGCAGCACGTGCACCGCGCTGGCGAGCTGCACCCAGTGGGCGCCGATGACGCAGGCGAGCACCACCGTCACCCACAGCGCCCAGGCAATGTGGAGGGACGGCATCGCGGCCAGCTGGTTGGCGTGCCCGACGAGTGACGAGCCCCAGGAACCCCAGGTGTGGCCGGTGCGCACCGTGTCCACGAAACCGAGGTCGGGCAGCAGCCTCGGTGGTGCCACCGGGAAGGACGCGAAGCAGATCAGGGCGAGCAGGTTCAGGACCACGAACGACGAGCGGGCCCAGCGGTACGTCGCCGGACGGCGCACGTACAGCCAGACCAGCAGCAGCAGAGCGCTGGCGACGTAGGTGATGGCGTACTCGTAGTTGAACGCGACCCGCAACAGGTGATGGGGTGCGAGCCAGTCGTTCAGCCAGTGCTCGATGTCCAGGTGCAGCACCTGTTCCAGGCGGAAGATCTGACGGCCGTGCCGGTCCGCCGCCGCCGTGCGGCTGTCCCAGTCCAGCCCCGCCACCACGCTGTAGATGCCGAAGATCACCAGACCGATGAGCAGTTCCCGCCACAGCGGCGGACGGTTGGCGAGAGTTCCGGGGTCCTCAGAGCTACCGCGACGACCGGAGTCGGGTCCACCAGAGGTCATTTATGTCTTGTAGCACGGGACGTGGCAGCCCGTGCCAACCGGCGCGCGTTTTTTGGCCACTATGTGACGCACGGCTTATTCGGTTTACTCCGGTACTCGCCGTGCGTCAGGCTTACACCGCGGTCGTCGATGCTCTGTCCACAAGGGGCGGTTTCACCTGCGGTCAGGCGGTGGCGAGCGGAGCCCGGACGCGCAGTGTGATTCCCGGAAGCCGGCGCAGGCAGCGCCAACCCCAGCCGGCACACACCACGATCATGGTGGCGGTCAGTAGCCCACTGAACACCCCCCGCGACAGCAGGCCGGCGTCCAGGCTCCAGTGCAGGAAACCGATGCTCATGCCGGCGTCGATCAACCGGCCGGCACCCCAGAGCAGCGCCACCTGGGTGAACATGCGGCGCACCCCGGGGTGGTAGAACAGGTGGGCCGGCAGGGCGACGAAGTCACGGGCCAGCCGGATCGTGATCGGCCTGCCGAGGGCGGCGCTACCGAGGAACAGTGTGGCCATGATGATCGAGCCGGCCACCGGTTGGAGCAGGTACACCAGGGCGCTGGAGAGGATCAGCGCCACGCAGGCGCGGGCACACAGCATGCCGGCGCACAGCACCAGCGTGCCGGGTAGCCGCCGGCCCAGTATCCAACGGACGGTCACGGTCAACGCGCACCAGCCGAGGACCGCGACGAGCCCGGCCACGAGGCCGACCGTGTGCAGCAGGATGAACAGCAGCAGGGTCGGAATGGCCGCGGTCTCCGCGAACATCCGAGCCGCCCGCAGCAGGGCCGGCCGCAGCGCACCCAGTTCGATGACCACCTCCGGCTGAGAGGTGGTTACTGACCTGCGACGAACGTTCGGGGCGGAAGCCATCACTCGTCCTGGGTGGTCGTGGGCTGGGTCAACAGGAAGATTGTGGCGACGGGGCGGTCACTTTCGCGGTACGCCCAGCATCCCTGGAGGCGCCCGGGCGGACAATCGGAGAATGGGCCAACCCCACCGCGCCGGCGAAGAGCAGCACTCCCGCTCCGGCCAATCCGGCTACAGCTCCGGGACTCGTCGGCGGCATGACGTGGAACGCTAGCACTCCCAGCACATAGCTGGCCAGAGGGTTGGTGATCGTCATCGCGGCCACCGCCGCCGGAAGCGAGCCGGCCGCGAAAGCACCCTGTTCAAGGACCAACCCGGTCAAGGTGGACACGGCTAGTGCATACCCAGGCCAGTCCCGAGCAGTCGCCCCGACACCCCGGTGAATGAGATCGTCCGTGGTGAGCTTCATCAGCACCGCGCTGAAGGCGAAACACAGACCGGCGGCCACCGCGATCACCGTGCCGTGCACGAGCGGGCGGCGACCGGTCGAGACGAGCATCAACAGCCCGACGATGATCAGCAGCGAGAACCCGGACACGAGCACCAGCCGGCGGTCGGGCGTGCCCTCCAGCGGAGCCACCCCCCGGACCGCCAGGAACACCGCCAGACCGCCACAGATCGCGCCGGCCGCCGCCCAGTCCCGCTTGTGCGGCCACCGCCGGCACCAAGCCGACGCCATCGGCAGCGAGAACAGCAACTGGGTCACCAGCAACGGCTGGACGAGCGCCACCGTGCCGAAGTGCAGAGCACCCGCCTGGACCAGGAAGCCGATGAGGTTCGTGGTCCAACCCACCAGCCACAGCTTGCTCCCCAACAGCGAGCGGACCAGCCGGAACAGCGCCACGAAGATCGCCGGACGGCGCCGCTCTCCGGGGGTACGGCCGGCCTCCGGTGCGTATTCGACCTTATGCGCGGCGTGTTGCTGCAGCGACGCGGAGGCAGCGAAGAGAAAAGCCGCCAGAAGGCCGAGGCTGACAGCGAGGAGCACAGGAGTCCCTGGGTGTCGGAGAAGCGGACGCGTCGATCGTCTCACAGGTGCAACGCGGCCGCTCACAGGCGCCAGGCGCGGCTCAGGTGCCGCCGAACCGGCCGGCCAGCCCCCGGTACAGACCGGGCATCGCGCCCCGGACCGCCACCGGTAGCCGCAGCCACCGGGGGGCGTACACCTCGGTGGCGCCGGCCTCGACCGCCCGCACCATCGCCTCCGCCACCGGCCCGGGTGGCAGGGGACGAGGCCGTTGTCGCTGGTAGGGACGACCGCGCCGGTCGAAGAAGCGGGTGTCCACGACGCCCGGCACCAGCACTCCCACGCGCACGCCGCCACCGCGCAACTCGAACCGGAGGCTCTCCGCGAACGCGTCCAGTGCGGCCTTGGTCGCCGAATACACCGCCTCGCCGGCCACACCGGTACGGCCGGCGATGGACGTGACGAACATCAGGTAACCGGCACGTCGTTCCCGCATCCCGGGCAGTACCGCGCGGGTCAGCCGGATCGGCGCGGCCAGATTCACCGCGATCAGCCGGTCCACGTCGTCGCCGGACATGTCGCCGAACGGCCCCGCCCACCCCGCCCCGGCGTTGTTGATCAGGATGTCGACCCTGCCGTACGCCCGAAGCGCCTCGCGCGCGATCCGGTCGACCTGCTCCGGATGCTCCAGCTCGCCGGGTAGCACGGTGCCGTCGACGGTCTCGGCGAGCTCGGCCAGGGCCCGCTCGTCGCGGCCGTGCAGGATGACCCGGGCGCCCCGCTGCGCCAGCCGGATCGCGGCGGCGCGGCCGATTCCCGAGGACGCGCCGGTGACCAGGGCGACGCGGTCGTTGATCCGCATGCCGGCACAGTATCCCGCCGGCGCCGGCGCGACCGGGCCGGCACGCCAGTGGGGACCGGGCGCCCGAGCCGGGGTGGACCGGCGGGCGCCCGAGCCGGCTGAGGCCCCCGCCCGGCCGGCGGGAGGAGATTCCGGCGCGGCGCTTTGCTCTGCTCACCCGGACGCGACGCTCGAACGCCGTTCGTGTTGCCTGGAGGTAAGCAGAGCAAAGGGCGTCGACGTCGTACTCCCGCGAGCCGCCCCGGCGGGCGGGACAGCCCGCACCAGGTCGCTCCCCGCCGCCGGCATGAGCCCCGGCCGGTCGGGTACCGGGACCGGGTTGTGCCCGTTTGCTCCCGGAGGGGGACCAGTCGCGATGCGGCAGCCGGCGGCGCCCGCCCCGAGCCGGTCGACGCTGGACTGGCGCCGGGTCCTGGGCATCGGGCTGCTGCTGTGGGTGGCCACGGTCGTGGTCACGCTCCTGACCAGAAACCCCGTGCTGGTACCGACGCTGGTCCTGCTGGGCAGCTTCCTGGTACCGGTCTCGTTCGTCAGCTGGGCGCTGCAGCGGTGGCGGGACGAGCACGTGACCACGGAGCTGGTCGTCCGCGCGTTCGTGATCGGCGGGTTGCTCGGCGTGCTGGCCGCCGCGCTGCTGGAGAGCTACCTGTTACACCCCTCGCCCTGGCTGTTCGGCGGCGTCGGCCTGATCGAGGAGGGCGTCAAGCTCGTCGCGCTGCTGTTCGTCACCCGGCACATGACCCGGCGGCACACCCGGGACGGAGTCGTCCTCGGCGCCACGGTCGGCTTCGGCTTCGCCGCGTTCGAGACCGCCGGGTACGCGTTCAACGCGACGCTGACCGTACGCGGACTGTCCCTGACCGCCCTGGTGCAGACCGAGTTGCTGCGCAGCGTCGTCGCCCCGCTCGGGCACGGGTTGTGGACCGCGATCCTCGGCGGCGTGCTCTTCCACTCGGCGGCCCGGGGCCGGTGGCTGTCCGGGCGCCTGGTGCTCGCGTACCTGTGGGTCGCCCTCCTGCACGCGTTCTGGGACGGGTCGCATGACCTGGCGATACTGATCACGTTCCTGCTGACCGGAAGCGAACGCCAGTCCCGGGGGCTGCGCGTCGGGTACCTGCCGCGGCCCACCACGGAACAGACCGTCCTGTTCACCGTGCTGTCCATCGCCGCGCTGGTGGCCGTGGCACTGGTCGGCCTGGCCACCCTCTCGGCCGTGTGGCGCAGCGGGGGCAACGATGTCGACCAGCCCGACGGGTACCCGTACGCCCACTACGGACCGGTCGGGCCCACCTGGCCGCCGACCGCCTGACCCGTCGAGAGACCGGCCGGGACGCGCTGCGTGAGGCTCACTCCCTGAGGCTCTCCGTGGTCGGTACCCCCGACCGGTCGTGCGGCGCCTTGCGCCGGTCGTCGCTCGCGCTGCGCGCCGTCGACGCCTCGTCGGCCCAGGTGCTCTTGCCGCCCTCCTCGCCGTCGCCATAGGTCTCGTCCTGGTCCCCCGCCGGCTGTGCCGGGCGGCTGGCCGGCTCCCGCTCGGAATCCCTGCCGTACTCCCCCATCACCTCTCCTTTCCCTCGGCTTTCCCTCGGCCTGCCGTTACGGTCCGGGCGGCCGCCGCGTGTCGTTGCGGTCCGGGCGACCGCCGCGTGCCGTTGCGGTCCGGGCGACCGCCGCGTGCCGTCGATGGCTCATGACCCCGCGGGTGCGCCGGCGGCTACCGCGCTCACCGGTTCGCGCCGGCCGGCTCGCGTTGCTGCGCCCCGGACGATCCGGGCGCCGCCCCGACGTCGAAGCGCAGCGAGTCCCGCGCGACGTCCACGGTGATCTGCTGCCCCGCGCTCAGCCGGCTGTCGAGCATCATGTTGGACAGGTGGTTGTCGATCTCCCGCTGGATCAGCCGGCGCATCGGCCGGGCCCCGAACTCGGGCTGGTACCCGTGCTCGACCAGCCAGTCCACCGCACCGTCGGTGACGTTCACGGTGATGCCCTGGGCGTGCAGCCGCCGCCGGGTCTGCTCCAACATCAGGCGGGTGATCTGGCGTAACTGCTCCGTCTCCAGGCGCTGGAAGATGATCACCTCGTCGATGCGGTTGAGGAACTCGGGCCGGAACTGTTCCTGCAACCGGCGCATGAGCTGGTCGCGCACGGAGGCGTCGGCCGAACCGCTGTCCTCCTGGACCCCGTCGAAGCCGAGCGGCTGGCGGCGCCCCACGATCAGCTCCGAGCCGAGGTTGCTCGTCATAATCAGCACGGTGTTGCGGAAGCTGACCGTACGACCCTGGCTGTCCGTGAGCCGGCCGTCGTCGAGTACCTGGAGCAGGATGTTGAACACGTCCGGGTGAGCCTTCTCGATCTCGTCGAGCAGCACCACCGAGTACGGGCGGCGGCGCACCAGCTCGGTGAGCTGGCCGGCCTCCTCGTACCCGACGTACCCGGGCGGCGCGCCGACCAGCCGGCTGACCGTGTGCCGCTCCTGGAACTCGCTCATGTCCAGGCGCACCATGCGGTCCTGGTCGCCGAACAGCGCCTCGGCCAGCGCCCGGGCGAGTTCGGTCTTGCCGACCCCGGTGGGGCCGAGGAACAGGAAGCTGCCGATCGGCCGCTCCGGGTCCCCGATGCCGGCGCGGGACCGCCGTACCGCCTCGGACACCACCTGGACCGCCTCGTCCTGGCCGACCACCCGCTCGTGCAGCTGGCTCTCCAGGCGCAGCAGCCGTTCCCGCTCCTCCTCGGTGAGCTGCCGGACCGGGATGCCGGTCTGCCGGGACACCACCTCGGCGATGTCCATGACGGTCACCTCGGGCACCTTGGGCCCGCCGCCGGTCGCCTCGGCCATCTCCTGCTGTGCCTGGGCGATCTCGTCACGCAGCGCCGACGCCCGCTCGTACTGCTCGTCCGCGACCGCCTGGTCCTTGTCCCGGTTGAGCTGCTCCAGCCGGCGCTCCAGATCCCGGACGTCCGCGGCCGGCGTCTTGATCCGCAGCCGTACCCGCGCCCCGGACTGGTCGACCAGGTCGATCGCCTTGTCCGGCAGGAAGCGGTCGGTGATGTACCGGTCGGCCATCTCGGCCGCCGCCTGGAGGGCGTCGTCGGCGTACCGGACCTGGTGGTGCGCCTCGTACCGGTCGCTCAGGCCGTGCAGGATCGCGACGGTGTCCGAGACGCTCGGCTCCGGTACCAGGATCGGCTGGAACCGCCGGGCCAGCGCCGCGTCCTTCTCGATGTTGCGCCGGTACTCGTCGAGCGTGGTCGCCCCGATGACGTGCAGCTCACCGCGCGCCAGGGCGGGCTTGAGGATGTTGCTGGCGTCCATACCGCCCTCGCCGCCGCCTCCCGCGCCGACGACCGTGTGCAGCTCGTCGATGAACACGATCAGGCTGTCGCCGCTGCCCCGGATCTCGTCGATGATCTTCTTGATCCGTTCCTCGAAGTCGCCCCGGTACCGGGTCCCGGCGACCAGCCCGACCAGGTCGAGCTGGATCACCCGCCGGCCCTCCAGCGTCTTGGGCACGTCACCGTCGGCCACCCGCTGCGCGATGCCTTCGACGATCGCGGTCTTGCCGACGCCGGCCTCCCCGATCAGTACCGGGTTGTTCTTGGTCCGCCGGGACAGCACCTCGATGGTCTGCTCGATCTCGTCGGCCCGGCCGACCACCGGATCGATCCGGCCCTCCCGGGCCAGGTACGTCAGGTCCTGGCCGAACTGCTCGACGGTCGGCGTCTGGCTGGGCGGCGGAGCCGCGGGGGTGGGCGGTGCCTGAGTGCCGTGCTCGGAGGCGTTGATCATGGCCTGGGGCGCCACGTGGGCGGCCGACAGCATCCGGCCCGCGGTCGACTCGGTGTTCAGCGCGAGCGCGGTGAGCAGGTGCTCCGGGCCGATGTAGGACGAGCCGGCCGCCCGGGAGATCTGGTGCGCCTCCAGAAACGCCCGCTTGGTCGCCGGGGTCAGGGACAGCTGCCCGGCCGGTTGACCCTGGGACGTCGGTGCCGGGATCTGGTCCGGCGTCTGCGCCACCTCGGGCTCCCCCGCCCCCGCCCGGTCCTCCTGGCTGCGGCCGCCGCGCCCGTCCCTGGCCTGGATGCGCTGGTCGAGCTGGCCGAGCAGCTTCTCCGGATCGGCCCCGGCGCGGCGCAGCAGCTCGCGCAGCGGGTCGCGTTGCAGGGCGGCCCAGAGCAGGTGATCGGTATCCAGGTCCTGGCTTCCGGTCTCCACCGCGTGACGGGCCGCGTCGATCACCAGTTGCCGGGCCGGTCCGCTCATCAGCCGGTTGATGTCCACCCGGTGTACCGGGCGGCGCCCGAGACCGCTGCCGAAGAACCTGCTGAAGAACTCGTCCCAGGAGCCGGGGTCGGTGTTGCCCGGGTCCCAAGGTCCACTCGTCATGCGACCGCCCCGCCCGTGCCACGGGACGGCCGCAGCGCCCTCCGGCGCCCCGCCTGCGTGATCCGCTCGCCCACGTCCGCTTCCTCCTGCCGCCGCACCCGCCTGTCCGGGCCGGTGTCCACCGGGTTACCCCGGCATTCGAGGTCAAACCTCGGGCGCTGCGGCTGGACGGCGCGAACGGGGCATACCGGCGGTCGGATGCCGGTACCGGGTCGGGTGCGGCGGGCCGGCAGGGCAGGCGGGCGCTACCTCTCGGACACCGTCTCCAGGGCGGCCAGCGCCGCCCCCCGCGCCCCGGCCATGTCCAGGTCCGGTACCAGCGCGAATGACACGACCCGGCGCTGCTCCTCGCGCAGGACCGTGTTCGCCCGCACGGTGTCCAGGAACCACTGCCGGAAGTGTGGCGCCGCCTCCACCACCCCGCCGCCCACGAAGTACGCACCCGGATCGGTGAAGTTGGCCGCGATGCTGAACAGCCGGCCGAGAGCCATCGCCTGCTGCTCGAAGATCTTCAGCGCGAGCGCGTCGCCCCGCTCGCCGTGGCCGCGGACCAGCTTCGCGGCTCTGCCGCCCGGTACCGCCGCCAGCTCGTGGTCCGGGAACCGGGTCAGCCAGTACGGCAGCAGATTCTTCTCGATCCCGGTCAGCGACGCGACGCTCTCCGCGTCGCCGGACAACCCGCAGTTGCAGTCCGGTAGCGGCTGGCCGTCCTCCAGCAGGCCCTGCATCGGGATGGTGACGTGTCCCAGCTCGCCGGCCATGCCGGCCGCGCCGCGCACGACCTGACCCGACTCGATCACGCCGCCGCCGAGCCCGGTACCGATGATCGCGGAAACCGACGAGCGGTCGGCCGCCTCGCCGCCGAAGTAGACGAAGTGGGCGTAGAGCGCGGCGGCGTTGCCGTCGTTGTTGTACACCACCGGAATGCCCAGCCTGTCCTCCAGCGCGCCGCGGAAGTCGTACCCGCGCCAGTCGGTGTGGGCGAAGTTGGTCGAGCCGCGCGTCGAGATGACGCCGTCCGCGCTCGCCGGGCCGGGCGTGTCCAGCCCGACCGCGAGCACCCGGTCCCGGGCGACGCCGGTCAGCTCCAGGATGTTGCCGGTCGCCCGGACCAGCGCGTCGACGGCGACCTCGGGCCCCTCCCGGACCAGGCTCGGCGTCTCCACCAAGCGGTCCACCAGGAACGATCCGGACGAATCCAGCACCGTCGCGTTGTTGGCGGTGCCGCCGTTGTCCAGACCGATCACTACCGGCCCCGAAGTCACCATGACATCCCCTCACTCGCGCCGACCATCGTAGGGCGGCGCCGGCCGTCGCGGGGGCGCGGTCAGGTTCCACGCGACGGCCGCGCCGCCTGCGGTCCGCGCCTGCCGGCCCGGCCGGCGGCCGGGTGGCGACGGCGCCGCCGGAAGCCGTCATGATTGCTGCCATGGATCTCTTGCCAGCACTGTCGGGCCGGTACCCGGACCGTCCCGACGCGGTACGGGTGGGACCGGACAGCATCTCCTGGGAGGGGCTGCTCGGGGCGGCCACCGCGGTCGCCGACCGGATCGCCGGGGCGCCCGCTGTCGCGGTGCACGCGCAGCCGGCGTTGGAGACCGTGATCGCGGTCGTGGGCGGGCTGCTGGCGGGGGTACCGGTGGTGCCGGTTGCCCCGGACGCCGGCCCGATGGAGCGTGACCACCTGCTGTCCGACTCGGGCGCACCGATGCTGCTGGCCGCCGGTACCGTTCCCGGCCCGGTACCGGTGCCGGTGGTTGCCGTGGACGCGACGGCCCGCTCGTCGACCGGGTACGGCGCGCACCCGGGTACCGGCACCGGGCTGATCCTCTACACCAGCGGTACCACCGGGGCCCCCAAGGGCGCGCTGCTGACCCGGGACGCGATCGCCGCCGACCTGGACGCGCTGGCCCACGCGTGGGACTGGACGGCCGGCGACACGCTGGCGCACGGCCTGCCGCTGTACCACGTGCACGGCCTCGTCCTCGGTGTGCTCGGCGCCCTGCGCACGGGTTCCCGCCTGGTGCACACCGGTCGCCCCACCGCCGCCGGGTACGCGCAGGCGGGGGCCAGCCTCTACTTCGGCGTACCCACCGTGTGGTCGCGCGTCTGCCAGGATCCGCCGGCCGCCCGGGCGCTGGCCGGCGCGCGGCTGCTGGTGTCGGGCAGCGCGGCGCTGCCCGCGCCGGTGTTCGAGCGGCTGCGCGAGCTGACCGGCCACCGCCCCGTCGAGCGGTACGGGATGACCGAAACGCTGATCACGGTCAGCGCCCGGGCCGGCGGGCCGACCTGGCCCGGCGCGGTCGGCACGCCGGTCGCCGGTGTCCAGACGCGCCTGCGCGGCGAGCGGGGCGAGCCGGTACCGGCCGACGGGGAGTCCATCGGTGAGCTGCAGGTACGCGGGGCCACGCTGTTTTGCGGGTACCTCAACCGGCCGGAGGCCACCGCGGGTGCGTACACCGAGGACGGCTGGTTCCGCACCGGCGACGTGGCGACCATCGACGCCGGCGGCGTGCACCGGATCGTCGGCCGGTCGTCGACCGACCTCATCAAGAGCGGCGGGTACCGGATCGGCGCGGGCGAGGTGGAGAACGCCCTGCTGGCCCACCCCGAGGTACGGGAGGCGGCGGTGATCGGTGCGCCGCACGCCGACCTCGGCCAGGAGGTCGTCGCGTACGTGGTGGCCGGCACCGTCTCGGCCGGCGAGCTCATCGATTTCGTCGCGAGCCAGCTCGCGGTGCACAAGCGGCCGCGCACCGTGCACCTGGTGGATTCGTTGCCGCACAATGCGATGGGCAAGGTGCAGAAGCGGCGGCTGACCGGATCGGCGTGACCCGGATCCGGGTGAGCCGGATCCGGGTCGGGGAACGGGTCCCTGGCGCGGTCGCCACGACCGCACCAGGGACCCCAGCCGAGGACGGCTGTTCGGTTACGACAACGGCGGGTACGCGTTCGCCATGAGCTGCTGGAACTGGGCGGAGAACCAGTGTCCGGACAGCGGCGCGTCGGGCAGTGCACCCGTCGGGTTGTTCTGGTTGAGGGAGTTGCCGCCGTACGTCGGGTCGCACATCCGGTCGAAGCCCTTGCCCTCGTCGTTGGCGATCGCCGTGCTGGAACCGTCGGACTCACCCGGCGGCTTGATCCAGACGTAGGCGTCGATGCCGGCCGGGCCGGGGTTGGCCCGCGGACGCTCGCCCAGGCCCGCACCGTCCTGGTTGCACCAGTTGCCGGCGTGGATGCGCCGGTCGATGCGGGAGTCGTTGACGAACGTGTTCACGTCGGTCGAGGTGCTCGGGCCGGTCGGCCGGGCCGAGCCGCCCCAGCCGTCGCGGGACGTGTCGATCAGCATGCCCAGGGTGGACGGGAAGCCGTCGGCGATGAGCTGGTTGCGGAACGCCTGGGTGTAGCTCAGCTCGTCCACGTACTGGTTCCAGTCCACCCAGGTGGACTGACGGACCGAGGTGCCGTTGACGGTGGTGTTGATGGTGAAGTACGGCTCGGTCAGCGGGCCGTAGTTGGCGGTGTTGTCGATGAAGCCGTCCACGGCGGCGAAGCCGTACTGGGTGCCCTTGACCACGTTGGTCATCAGGGTCGCGGCCGGGGCGAAGTTGGAGTCCCAACCCAGCCAGGCGTGGTGCCCGATGTCCAGGTAGTTGTAGATGTTCGGGGCGTGCAGCTGGTTCAGCGCGTACTGGATGCCCTGCACGTAGGCACCGCTGGAGTTCGCCTCGGCGCAGGTGGCGATGCTCAGGTTGGTGACCAGGTTGGGCAGGGAGTCGTCCTCGACCACGTTGACGATCCGCAGGCTCGCGTACTTCGGGTCCTTCATGATCGCGGCGATCGGGTCGATGAACTGCGTCTTGTACTTGTTGATGCCGTCGTTGGCCACGGTCAGCTCACCGTTGGAGGCCAGCGCCGCGCAGTCCCGGTCGGGCAGGTCGTAGATGACGAACTCGATGACCACCGGCTGGGTGCCGGTCTCCTGGGTGAGCGCGTCGTCCAGGTGCGCCCGCACGCCCATCGCCCCGTTGGCACCGTCGATGGCCGCGATCCGGTCGATCCAGATGCCGGTCGAGTTGTTGGACACCCGGCTGCCGCCCGACTCCGAGTTGGCCTCGGCCGCCCACTCCGGGTTCACGTACCCCTTGGCGCCCGCGTACGGGTTGTCCACGTGCGCCGGGCAGTTGGTGGTGCAGGGTGTGCTGGAGGTCGGCGGCGGCGTGGGCGAGGTCCGCGACGGGGTCGGGCTCGGGGACCCGGTGGTGCGCGACGGGGTCGGGCTCGGGGACCCGGCGGTGCGGGTCGGGCTCGGCGAGCCGCCGACGCTGCCGTTGCAGGTCACACCGTTGAGCGTGAAGCTCGTCGGGTTGGTGTTGGTGCCGTTCCAGGTGCCGTTGAAGCCGACGCCGGACAAGGTGGCGCCGGTGGCGATGTTGCCGTTGTACGACATGCTGGTCACCGTCTCGGTGGTGCCCGACTGGCTGAAGTTGCCGCTCCAGCCCGACTGGACGGTCTGGCCGCTGGGCCAGGTCCACTTCAGCGTCCAGCTGGTGATCGGGTCACCGAGGTTGGTGATGGAGATGTTGGCGCCGAAGCCACCCGGCCACTGGTTGGTGACCTGGTAGTTGATCGAACATCCGGTCGCCGCATTGGCCTGGGTGGCGGCCACGACGGCCAGCCCGGAGCCCAACACCAACGCCGAGGCGGCGATCGCCGCTCGGCGCAGGCGCGAGCGGCCGGCCGCGCGTAACGAAACGAATCTCATGCGGATACTCCTTGGGAGGTGTGCCTTCCGGCCGGCGAAACGGGCCGGGACGATGCGGCTCGGGCCGGCCGCGCCACAGAGGACGCGGTCAGCTGGCGGTCACCTGTCCGTTGGACTGCCCTAGGCGACCAGCATTCGGGCCCGACTCCCAGACGCGAATGTGTCCGTCATCATGGCATGGGAACGCTCCCATAGCAAGGTTCCGAACGGCGGCGCGCAGGCGGCCGCGGGCGGCCGGAAAAACCGTCGGATCAGCCGCGCGGGACCGGGTGGCCGGCCCAGTGGAGCCCGCCGTCGTGGGTGACGTACAGCGTGGAGTTCCGCAGGTACGCGGCGGTGTCGGCGTCGAGGGCCGCGAACGTGTCGGCCGATTCCCCCGGCCGGTCGTCGGTGGTCGCGACCGGGCTCCAGTGCTCCCCGTCGGTGGTGCGGTAGACCTCGCTGCCGGGACCGGTCCGCCAGGCCGCGTTCGCGGAGAACGGGACGACCCGGGTGGCGTACCCGGCCGGTTCGAGCGGGTCACGGGACCGCCAGGTACGCCCTCCGTCCGTCGAGGTGACCAGCTGCTTGTCCTGCCGCCCGGCCGCCGGGGCGGCCGCGCAGACGACCCACCGGCTGCCGTCCGGGGCCGCGCCCATCGTGGAGTACGGCGAACCGGGGTACGGCGTGTTCCGGCACGGATCGGCCAGTGGGGACCAGTGCGCACCACGGTCGTTCGTGACGAACCAGGTGGCGGTCGGATTCCCGGTCAGTACCGCGGCACTGTCCGGGCCGAACACCACCAGACCGTGCGGGTGCGCGGCATCCGGCGGCTGGGCCGGCGTCACAGCCGCGTCCGCGCCCCCCGCGGACAACCCGACGACGCCATTCTGGACGAGCCAGACCGACCCTCCCGCCGTCGCCGCGTAGGCGGACGCGCCATTGGAGTCGCCGCCGAGGCTGCCGCCCCGCCAGCTACGGCCGCCGTCGGTGGACACGCTGTACGCGACGTCGTCGACGAGCCACAGCTGGGCGTCGCTGACCGCGAGCAGCGTTCCCGCCGAGGCGCCGGGCGGCGAGCCCAGCCTGGTCCAGGTGGATCCGGAATCCGTGCTGCGCCACACCGCGTCGCCGAACCGGTCGTCGGGCTGCGCACAGCCGGCCAGGCACGACGACGACGCGAGGAACACCGTGCCGGACGGCGAGACCGCCACCGCGGCCGTCCCGGGGGCCAGCGGCGCAGGGGTCGGACTGGCCGGCGGGAGCGGACCGGTGACCGGCGGGCGGAACGGTCGCAGGTACGCGTTGGCGGTGGCCGCACCGGCGAGGACGACGACCACCGCGACCGCCGTACCGGCGGCCATCCAGCGGGTACGCCGCAGCCGGCGCGAGCGGATCTCGGCGAACGCGGGTTGGCGCACCTGCCGTTCGAGTTGGTCGCGCAGCCCGGAGAAGTCCGGCTCAGGCATGGTGTTCTCCTCCCGTCACGGACGCCTCGACGAGCAGTCGGGCCAGCGCGTCACGGCCGCGGGACAGCCGCGCCTTGACCGTGCCGATCGGCGATCCGACGCGTACCGCCACCGCTTCCAGGGGCATGTCCGCCAGGTAGTGCAGGGCGATGGCCTCGCGTTGCTCGAACGGCAGCCGGCGCAGCGCTGCGAGCAACCGCAGCCGGTCCTCGACCCGCTCGGAATCCGCGGGGACCGTCTCGTCCGGGACGGACAACCGGGCCACCGCCCGGCGACCGGCCAGCGCCCGCCGCCAGCGCGACCGCAGCACGTTGACCGCGACCCGGTACAGCCACGCCTCGGGATCGTCGACCACCGGACGCCGGCCGGCCACACCCAGCGCCCGGACGAAGGCTTCCTGGACCGCCTCCTCGGCCTCCACGCGGGAGCCGGCCAGCGCCGTGAGCAAGGCGACCAACCGGCGGTAGTGTCCGGCGTACACCTCCTCCCAACCGGTGTCCACTCCGTCCCCCATCGGTCGTCGCGGTGCGCGGGAATCGCATGTCAGGGAGACGACGCCTCAGCCAAGGAAAAGGTTGCGTCGATCCGTACGCGCCCGTCGCCCGGTCGGCTCGCGCGACTCGCGCGGCGGCCGGTCGCCGTCCGGTCGCCGTCCGGTCGGTCGGCTCATCCGCCGGCAGCCAGCACCTGCCGCGGCCAGCACCTGCCACGGCCGGCGTCCGCCGTCGCTGCCATGGCCCAGATGCGCCGGGGTCCCGCCCACCGGTACTCGCGGCCGGACCGTTCATTCGACTTCCCTGAATGCGTCGCAATGCGTTCGACGGCCCGCCGATTCTCGCATACGCCAGGTACGCACCCCGACACGAAAAGTCAATGATATCGATTTCGACGAATTGCTCGGGACGAGTCGCGGATGGTGAGGGTCCATGCACGGCAAGCAATATAGTTATGAAGGCGTGACATGGGCCGCATGACGAGTATTGTCACTGGCCATGTGGACACAGTCAGAGGCATAGACCGGAGTGCATACACACGGTCGCCGAACCGTTACTGGCAACGCCTTTCGCGACCCCGGAGTCTCCCCTGGAAGGGCTGAGAATTGTCTGCCCACAAACGCAACGACGCGGACATCGTCGAGTTCGTTTCGAGCTTGAACCCGCAGCGGCGCACCACCCGCCGCGGCCAGCGCCGCCGCGGCGTTCCCCCACCACCGGCACCGCGGCGCTGGACCGTCCCGCTGATCGCCATCGTCGGCGCGCTGTTCGCCACCAGCGGTGGCATCGCTCTCGCGGCATCCAACAGCGAGGACCCGCCGGAGGTGAACTGCACCCTGCAGGTACCCGCCAATCCCCTCTCCGCCCAGGGTCTGGCCACCCCGTACCGGTTGCTCACCTCGTCCTGCCACCAGGCCGACTCGGACACGTCCGCGTTCGTGCAGGCGGCCGTCATCGACCCGGCCACCGGCGCGATCTCGGTGTACAGCCCGGTCGTGGTCGACGGGGACGACGCGCCGGCCGCGCCGCCGGTGGTACCGAAGCTGCCCGCCGGCGCGGTCGTGGGAATCTGGTTCGGCTTCAACGGCGACAACCTGACCCTCGCCGACGATGGCGGCAGCCTCACGGCGGGCTCGTGCGTCAACGGACTCGATGACTCGATCTTCGGCCAGTACGCCTACTGCAACGCCCCGGCGTTCTTCACCGCCGCCAACGCCGCGATCGCCGCCGGAAAGACCACGGTGCCTCCGCTGGGTACCGCGAAGGACGGTCTGCCCTGCCCGACGACCCGCGACTTCGGCATCGTCGACATGGACCAGAGCGACAACGTCACCACCAGCTACCTGTTCATGCCGGACGGCAGCATCGCGCAGAACACCGCGGCCAACCAGGCCGCGCTGGCGTCCAAGGGCGCCAAGGTGGAGACGAACGGGAGCGACAACGGGCTGCTGGACAGTTTCGTGTCGCCGACGCTGGGCTGCACGCCGTACCTGGCGCCGGACCTGACCGACCCGGGCAAGTCGGTGCCCGCGTTGCCGCTCAACGAGTTGCAGGCCGCCGCGTTCCAGCCCGCGCCGGTGGCGCTGGTGCCGACGAGCGACCCGATGGTGCTGGTGGACGGCAAGACCAGCGTGCGCAAGACCAACCTGTACCGGGCCGGTGTCAACATGGGCCCGGTCGACACGGCCACCGAGACACCGAAGGCGTACTGCCAGAACCTGGTCGTGACCGGTATCGACCGGACCAACCGGGACCGCGACCTGACGGTCAAGGTGGCGTCGCCGGACGCGGGCGCGGCGAACAGCCTGTTCACCTTCCTCGCCCAGCGGTTGAGTGAGAGCTTCGGCGAACTCGGCTGCGGCGAGCTGCTCGGCATCCGTGACCCGGTCACGGTGACCACGAACGACGACGGTGTGGCGGTGAACGCGCGGCTGACGCCGGTGACCCTGCCCTCCCCGTCACCGACGGCGGCGCCGACCGGCAGCACCCGGCCGTCGCAGACCCCGAGCGCCCCGGCGAGCACCGGTCCGACCGCCAGCCGGACGCCGACCGGGGCACCCACGAAGGCACCGACCACCGCGCCGACGAAGGCCCCGACGGTCGCACCGACCACGGCACCCACCAGGGCACCGACGGTCGCACCGACCCACGCACCCACCAAGGCACCGACCCATGCGCCGACCACGCCGGCCAGGCCCGCGTCGACCACGGCGGCCAGGCCGCCGACGCACGCGGCAACGACCGGGGGCGGCGGAGGTGGCCGGAGCACCAGCGGCGGCGGCGGCAACCCGGCACCGGCCGTGGTACCGGCCGGCAACACCAACACCCTGCCCCCCGCCGGCGGGCTGGTGGCGAGCGCGGCGCCACCGGACGTCGCGTCGCCGCTGCCGACACTGACCCTCGGGCCGATGCCGTTGAAGACCCGGGCCGCCAGGATGGCCGGTGGGAGCACCGGCGTCGGCTCCATGCCGCCCGCGCGGCTGGCCGGGACCGTGCTGCTGTCCGGCGGCGGGATACTGGTGATCGGGATCCTGATCCGTGGCCTGGTCAACCGGCGGCGCCGCCGCGAGTACCAGTTCTCGGAATTCTGATCGACCCTGTCGGCATCCACCGCGTGCTGATCCGCCGCGCTCCACGGCGGCCGTCCACTCGCCCGGGCCCGTGCTCTCCCTCCGGGAAGGCGCGGGTCCGGGCGCTTCCGGAGGGCGCGTGCCGGACGGGACGGGACGGCCGCGGGACACGGGCCCGGGCGCCGGGCAGACTGGAGCCGTGTGGAGCCAGATCACCCCGCACCGCGGCGCACCCGGGTTCGTGACCCTCCGGTCCGGCCGGATCGCGATCCTGGACACCGCCCCGGCTGGCGCCCCGGCCGGGACCGCCCTGCTGGTCCCGGGCTTCACCGGCAGCAAGGAGGACTTCGCCCCGATCCTCGACCTGCTGTCGGACGCCGGGTTCCGGGTGGTCGCGATCGACCTACCCGGCCAGTACCAGAGCCCCGGGCCTGCCGACCGCGGCCAGTACACGACGGACCGGCTCGGGGCCGTGGTCAATGAGCTGGCCGGGAACCTGGGCGACCGGCGGCCGCACCTGCTCGGGCACTCGTTCGGCGGGCTGGTCGCCCGGGCCGCGGTGCTGGCCGCCCCGCGACGGTACCGGTCACTGGTCCTGCTCGATTCCGGGCCGTCCGCGATCGACGGCGGGCGGCGGGAGACGATGGCCCGGCTGACGCCGTACGCCCGGGGCGGCATGCCGGCCGTGTACGCCGCCCGGCTCGCCGTCTACCCACCCGACCCGGACGCGCCGGTCGAGCTGAGCCGGTTCCTGCGCGAACGCTTCCTGGCCTCCAGCCTGGACGGCCTGTTCGGCATGTCCCACGCCGTGCTGAACGAGCCCGACCGGGTCGGCGAGCTGCGCGCGACCGGCGTACCGGTGCTGGTCTGCTACGGCGAGACCGACGACGCGTGGCGCCCGGAGCTGCAGCACCGGATGGCTACCCGGCTGGGCGCCCGCGTGGCCGCGATCGCGAACGCCGGCCACTCGCCGGCGGTGGAGGCGCCCGCGGCGGTCGCGGCGATCCTGGCCGCGTTCTGGTCCGGTGCGCCGGCGTGACCGCCACCGGCGCGCACCGCGCCCTCCGTCGCGGCCGGCGCGGGAGACCGTGCGCAGCCGCCCGGCACGCCGGCCCGGACGTACCACCGGTCAGTTGACGATGCTCCCGCCCAGGTTCGACCAGCTGACCCCGGAAAGCTCGCGCTGGAGCGTGTTGTCGGCGCCGCGCACGAAGACCTGGACGTTGCCGATGTCGTCGAGCAGCGCGACCGGGTCGCCCGCGATGGTGCCCCGCAACGGCTCCCAGCCGCTGCCGGACGGGTCGACGTGCCACAGCGCGTTCTCCGCCCGCGCGTAGATCTGGACATGGCCGTCCGAATCCACCACCGCCGTCGGGCTGCCCGCGATCCGGCCACCCATCGACGCCCACCCGGCACCGGACGGATCCACGTGCTGCAGCGAGTTGTCCCGACCGCGTACGTAGATCTGGATGTGGCCGGCCGGGTCGAGCACCACGGCCGGGTCGCTGGCGATGCTGCCGCCCATCGAGGACCAGCCGGCACCCGACGGATCCACGTGCCACAGGGCGCTGCCCGCCCGCGCGTAGATCTGGATGTTGCCGGCGGAGTCCACGATCGCGGCCGGGTTGCCGGCGATCTGGCCGCCCATCGACGACCAGCCGGCACCCGACGGATCCACGTGCTGCAACGAGCTGTCGGCGCCGCGTACGTAGATCTGGATGTGACCGGCGCGGTCGAGCACGGCGCACGGATCGCCGGCGATGTTGCCGCCCATCGAGGACCAGCCGGCACCCGACGGATCCACGTGCTGCAACGAGTTGTCGATGCCACGGACGTAGATCTGCACGTGGCCCGCGGAGTCGATGACCGCGGCAGGGATGCCGCCGATGTTGCCGCCCATCGGCGTCCAGCCGGCACCGGACGGGTCCACGCTCGACATCGAGTTGTTGGTGTTGTGCGCGTAGGCCCGGATGTGACCGTCACCGGTGCGCACCAGCCAGCGGTCGTACGCGAGCCCGAGCTTGGCCGGCGCGACCGCGCCCCACTGCCCGAAGTCGGCGACCCGGGCCTCGTTGGCGTCGCACTCCGCACCGCCGACGCTGATTCCGTTCTGCACCTGGCGCAGATGCGCGCGGCTGTCCCAGTGCCCGGACGACCACGCGTAGGTCTGCCAACCCCAGACGATCTTGCCGGCGTTGAACAGCCGCTGGATCACGTTGTACCCGGCGTAGGCGCCGCACCGCGACAGCCCCAGTACGGACGCGACCCCGTCGAAGTAGGCGTTGATGGCCGGCTGCTGGGCGGCCGAGGCGTCGAAGTCGACGCTGAAATAGATCGGTCTCGTGCGCGGCATGCCGCAGGCCGCCGCCTGGCTCTGCGCCTGCTGCGCGTCGGTCACACCCTGCGAGTACCCGTTGAGCGCGGCACTGGCCGCGGCCTCCCAGTTGCACACGAGGTGCAGCCCGGCGCCGATGAGCTGCTCGGCCTCGCCGGCGGTCAGGTTCTTGGCGGGATTGCGGCTGAGATACCGGCACACAAATGTGTATCCGGCGGACCGGATCGTGTGCGGGCTCGGGTGACTGAACGAATAGTCGATTCCCAAGCGTGTCATGGGACGTGCATTTCTGACGGCACGTGGATGCAAGCCATCTCCACCTCCGCGGAAATTGGGTCGATGCGCCGATCGTCGTCCCGGCCCGGTGTACCTGTCAACGGTTCCGGCGCCCTTCGACACATGAACATCGCGCCTGGTCAGGACCGGAGTGTCCGGGGTACCATTGCGGCCCTGGGGAGGTCGCCCGAATGAGAATTTCCCTCACCCGACCGACGATCGCCCACCAATTCATGAATAGCGGCACCGGCACTCGGGAAATGTGTGGTCCGGCGCTCATTACTCACAATCAGCCGAACTCATGCGGTTTCCAGGTCTGGCCGGCGTCCGTCGTCAAATAGATAGCGGTAGATGGCTGGAAAGCCAGCGCGACGCCGTGGTCCGCGTCCGTCAAGCCGACGTACGAGAACCCGTCGGGAGCCGGCGGGCGCAGGGCCACCGTCCAGGTCGCCCCACCGTCGCGGCTGACCCGCACCGGCATCCCGCGACCGGTGACGAACACGGCGGCCGGGGTCGCTGCCAGCGAGGTGGCGGATCCGGCCGGGTCCGGTGCACCCCTCATCGGCGCCCAGGTCACCCCGCCGTCGGTGGAGCTGAAGCCCTGCTTGGCGGAGTCGGTGCCAGCGCCCGTGCCCGTGCCGGAGCCGGTCGGTGGGCCGGTGCAGACCAGGGCCAGGCTCAGGTCGCCGGCCGCGGCGAGCACGGCCCCGGTCCGGTACCCGTCGGCGCACGGCAGCTTTCGCCGGCTGACCGTACCGTCCTTGACCGACAGCAGGTCGTGCCCGGCACCGTACGCGTACACGTCGTGGCCGTGCAGCACCAGCCCGGTACCGGTCCGGTCGGCCACCTTCGTGAACGTGTCGCTGCCGGTGGCCGCGGAGTAGAGGCTGTGCGGGTCGCCCGGGTTCAGGCCGGTGGCCAGCCACACCCGGCCGGACGCCGCCTCCACGGTCGCCGCGTCCGGCACCGAGGCCACCCTGTGCCAGGTGGCTCCACCGTCGTGCGTCGCGTACAGCACGCCCGCGTCGCCGCCCGGATCGTCGGCCACCAGCGGGGCGCGGGCCACCACCCAGCCGTCGTGGGCGTTGGCGAACCGGATGTCGCCCAGGTACGCGGCGTCGCCCGGCGCCGGTACACCGATCCACGTGCGGCCGCCGTCCCGGCTGCGTACCACCGCCGGGCACTGACTCCACGGCCGGGCCGACATGCACGGTGCGTAGCCGAGCGCCCAGGACGCGCTCGGGCTGATGAACGTGACGGACTCGACCCGGAAACCGGGTGGGACCGGCCCGCCGGCCGGACCGTCCGGCAGGGACGGTGGCGGGACGGCCGGTTCGGGCGGGGCCGCGGTCGGCCCGCGGGTCGGACCCGCCCCCTCGCCCGTCCCGCCGGCCGGCGCTTCCGTACTGGTGTGGGCGGCGCTCACACCGGGGTGCGTACCCGGGCGCCGGTCCAGCAGGTACCCCCCGGTCGCGGCGAGGACGACCAGTACGGTGCCGGCGGCGCCGATCACCCGCCGCCGGTATCGGGCGGCGTACGCGCGCCGGGCGGCCAGCGCCCCGGCCGGCCGCACCCGCGCCAGCGTCTCGGTCCGCAGCGCGGCGAAGTGCTCGCGCAGCACGCTGTCGTCGCCGTCATCCGACGGATCCACGCCGCACCTCCTCGACAGGGTCGCTCAGATCCTTGAGCAGGGCCGCCCGCGCCCGGTGCAGCCACGAGCGCACCGTGCTCTCCGGCACGCCACACTCCTGGGCTATCTCGCCGGTGGTCAGGTCGGCCAGGTAGAACAGCGTCACCGCCCGGCGGTGCTTGACCGGCAACCGGGCCAGCGCGGCGGTCAGCGCGACGCGGTCGGGGTCGGGGCCGGCGACGGTCTCGACGCGCTGCCGCGCGGCGAAGCGCAGCGCGGTACGGGCGCGCCGCCACCGGCTGATCGCCAGGTTCCACGCGACCCGGCGTACCCAGGCGACCGGGTCGTCGTAGCCCATCAGCTGGTCCCACCGCCCCCAGGCCCGGCAGAACGCCTCCTGCACGACGTCCTGAGCCTCGGCCAGGCTCCCCGTACCGGCGTGCAGCTGGGCCACGAGCGGGCTGAAGTGCGCGGCATAGAAGTCATCGAAGCTCCCCGTCAAACGCCCTCCCCGCGAACCGTCCGCCTGCAACACGCGCCAGCGCGCCCCCGCGTTGCGGCGATCTAGAGTGGTCTTCATGAAAGCGATCCAGGTGAACAGCCACGGCGGCCCGGAGGTGCTCGCTCCCACCGCGCTCCCCGACCCTGTCCCGAATGCCGGCCAGCTGCTGGTCAGGATGGCCGCGTGCGGTGTCAACTATATCGACACCTACCACCGTCGCGGCCTGTATCCACGCCCGCTGCCGTTCGTGCCCGGCACCGAGGGCGCCGGCGAGGTGGTCGCGGTCGGCGACGGCGTCGACCCGGGCATGGTCGGGCGCCGGGTGGCGTCGGCCGATGTCGACGGCGCGTACGCGGAGCTGAGCCTGGTCGACGCCGACCGCGCGGTGCCGCTGCCCGACGGTGTGGGCGACGAGCTGGGCGCCGCCGCGATGCTCCAGGGCATGACCGCGCACTACCTGGTCAACGACAGCTACCGGGTGCGCCCGGGCGACACCATCCTGGTGCACGCGGCGGCCGGCGGGATGGGCCTGCTGCTCACCCAGTACGCCACCGCGCTGGGCGCCCGGGTCATCGGGACGGCGTCCACGCCGGAGAAGGCGGAGCTGGCCCGGCGGGCGGGGGCGGCGGAGGTGCTCGGGTACGACGGGTTCGCCGGCGCGGTACGGGAGCTCACCGGCGGCGAGGGCGTTCCGGCGGTGTACGACGGCGTCGGCGCCTCCACCTTCGACGGCAGCCTGGCCAGCCTGCGGCGGCGCGGCACCCTGGTGCTCTACGGGCAGTCCAGCGGCCCGGTCGCGCCGTTGGACCCGAAGCGCCTCGCGGCGGGCGGCTCGCTGTCGCTGACCCGCCCGACGCTGACCCACTTCGTGGCGACGGCGGAGGAGCTGAATCACCGGGCCGCCGATGTGCTGGGCCGGGTGGCGGACGGTTCGCTGACCCTGCGGATCGGCGCGCGGTACCCGTTGGCGGAGGCCCGCCGCGCGCACGAGGACCTGGAGAACCGCCGTACCACCGGGAAGCTCCTGCTCATGCCGTAACGGAAGGTCTGTGCTCGCCCGCGCCACAGACCGGCTCGGCTGCGCCCAGACAGATAAGCGAAGGGTCTGTGCTCGCCCGCGCCACAGCTTGGCCGCGGCCGGGGCCGGTCAGGCCCCGGCCGGCGGACCGGCGACGCCGCCCAGGTCCTCGCCGATCAGCCTGGCCGTCTCCAGCAGCGGTGGCAGCAGGTCCCGGCGGATCTCCTCGACGGTGCGCCGGCTCGCGTGCGCGGAGACGTTGATGGCCGCCACCACCCGGCCGTGCGGGTCGCGGATCGGCGCCGCCACCGAGCACAGGCCCTCCTCCAGCTCCTGGTCGACCAGCGCCCAGCCCTGCCGGCGGATGCGTGTCAACTCGGCGCGCAGCCGCGCCGGTTCGGCGATGGTGTGCGGCGTCAACGGCCGCAGTTCGGCCGAGAGCAGGTACCCGTCGAGCCAGTCCGACGACTGGCCGGCCAGCAGCACCCGGCCCATCGAGGTGGCGAACGCGGGGAACCGGGTGCCGACGCTGATCGCCACGGTCATGATGCGCTTGGTCGCCACCCGCGCGATGTAAACCACCTCGTCGCCGTCGAGCACCGAGACGGACGAGGATTCGTGCACCCGCTCGACCAACTGCTCCAGGTGCGGCATGGCCACCTCGGGCAGGGACTGGCTGGACAGGTACGCGTAGCCGAGTTCGAGGATCTTCGGCCGCAGCGCGAACCGCCGCCCGTCGCTACGCACGTAGCCGAGGCTGACCAGGGTGTGCAGGAAACGCCTGGCGGCGGCGCGGGTCAGGCCGGTCGACCGGGCGACGTCGCTCAGCGTCAGCTCCGGATGGTCGGCGTCGAAGGCCCGGATGACCGCGAGCCCCCGGTCCAGCGACCGGACGAACTCCCCCTCGCGCGGCTCGTCGCCAGCCATCGGGTTCCCTTCCCGCGCTCCCCCGCGGCGTACCCCGGGCATCGCGTTCGCCAGCCGAACATGACCACCCGCCGAACAGTAGAGCCGGCGTGGCTGGCCGGTCAACACCTGCCGGCGGGCAGCTGGCACGCGAACCGGGGTACGGAAGCCTACCGGCACCGTTGACGCCTACCGTCGCGTCACCTATGTTCGCCGGAGAAACACCCGTTCGTAGCGCGCACACCCCGCCTCTCCCTTGAGGAGCAGCCGTGACGTTGTCAGCCGAGTCGACCCGGCGCGGAAAGATCTGGAAGACGCCGCGAAGCTGGCGGCCAGCGTCGACGCCGTCACCGGCGCGCGCCGGGTGACACTGCACGGAAAAAACGCCACGTATCCGTTGTGACTCGGCGATCCGTTCCGAGTCCCGCGATCGAGAGGCAGGGCATGCGTACCCAGGTGGGCATCGTCGGAGCGGGGCCTGCCGGCCTGCTGCTGTCGCATCTGCTGGCGCTGCACGGCATCGACTCGGTCGTCGTCGACGACCGCAGCCAGGAGCACGTCGTGGCCCGGGCGCGAGCCGGCGTGCTGGAGCACGGCAGCGCCGAGTTGCTGCGGGCGGCCGGCGTCGGCGCCCGGATGGACCGCGAGGGCATCGTCCACGGCGGCATCTACCTGCAGTACGACGGCGTACGCGAGCACCTGGACTTCCGGGACCTGACCGGCGGCCGGACGGTGATGGTCTACGCACAGACCGAGGTCGTCAAGGACCTCGTCGCGGCCCGGACTGCGGCCGGCGCGAACCTGGTGTTCGACGTGCGGGACACCGAAGTCGCCGAGCTGACCTCGGACCGGCCGGTGCTGCGGTACACGAGCGCCGACGGGGTGCGCCACGAGGTGGTGTGCGACGTGATCGCCGGATGCGACGGGTTCCACGGCGTCTGCCGGCCGAGCATCCCGCCGGGCGTGCTGACCGTCTTCGACCGCACCTACCCGTACGCCTGGCTGGGCATCCTGGCCCGGGTACCGCCGTCGACGGACGAGCTCATCTACGCGTACCACCCGGACGGCTTCGCCCTGCACAGCCTGCGCAGCCCCGAGGTCAGCCGCCTCTACCTCCAGGTGGCGCCGGAGGAGCGGCTGTCCGCGTGGCCGGACGAGCGGATCTGGGCGCAGTTGCGCCGCCGCTTCGCGCTGCCCGGTTGGGAGCTCGCCGACGGCCCGATCGTCGACCGGTCCGTCACGCCGATGCGCAGCTTCGTCGCCTCCCCGATGCGTTACGGCCGGCTGTTCCTGGCCGGGGACGCGGCACACATCGTGCCGCCGACCGGCGCCAAGGGTCTCAACCTCGCGATCGCCGACGTCGCCGTGCTGGCGCAGGCCCTGGTGGCGCTGCTACGCGACGGGCGCCCGGAGCTGGCCGAGGAGTACTCGGACAGCTGCCTGCGGAGGGTCTGGCGGGCCACGCACTTCTCCTGGTGGATGACCTCCATGCTGCACCGGGCGCCGGACGCGGACGAGCTGGGCGAGCAGCTCCGGCTGTCGCAGCTGCGGTACACCACGTCGTCCCGGGCGGCGGCGACCACGCTGGCGGAGAACTACGTCGGGTACCCGCCGCTGCGCCTGGCGGGGCTGGACCTGCCCGGCGGCTGAAGCCGGC
>JBDZVD010000049.1:0-15523 GCA_040255525.1 Micromonosporaceae bacterium
CAGGCGGATCTGGCAGACCCGGACTTCGGCGAGCGGTTCGGGCCGGTGCGGGGCGCCCGGTTCCCGAACGAGGTGTGGCTGACGCCGGAGGATCTCGTCGCGGTGGCCACCACCCGGTCGCCGTACCTGGTCGGGACCGAGCGGGAGCGGGTCGACCTGATCGGCGCGGTACGCCGGCTCGCGGCCGAGGCCGGCCTGTCCGGCCGGTTCGCGATGCCGTACCTGACCCGGGTGCGCTCGGCCAGCCGGTCATGACCGGGAGCGCGGCACCACCAGGCCGGTCTCGTACGCGGTGACCACCGCCTGGGTGCGGTCGCGCAGCCCCAGCTTCGTCAGCATGCGGCTGACGTGCGTCTTCACGGTCTCCTCGGTGACCGTGAGCCGGACGGCGATCTCGGTGTTCGACAAGCCCTCGGCGACCAGCCGCAGCACCTGGGTCTCCCGCGGGGTGAGCGCGGACAGCGCCGCCGCCGGCGGGGTGTCCGGCCGGTGCAGGGTGGCGAACTCACTGATCAGGCGGCGGGTCACGGTCGGCGCCAGCAGCGCCTCGCCGGCCGCGACGACCCGTACCGCCTCGAACAGCCGCTCCGCGGTGACGTCCTTGAGCAGGAAGCCGCTGGCCCCGGCGCGGATCGCGTCGTAGACGTATTCGTCCAGGTCGAACGTGGTCAGGATGAGCACCCGGGGTGGCCTGCCGGTCGCCGCGCCGGCCAGTTGCCGGGTGGCCTCGATGCCGTCCATCCCGGGCATCCGGACGTCCATCAGCACGACGTCCGGGCTCCGCTCCCGGCAGACGCGCACCGCCTCGGTACCGTCGGCCGCGGTGCCCACGACGGTGAAGTCCGGCTGCGTGTCCAGCAGCCCGGCGAACCCGCTGCGGACCACCTCGTGGTCGTCCGCGACCACGAGCCGGATCGGAGCGGCGGGCGCGCTCACCGGGAGCCATCCGTGGCGGTGGGTAGCGTCGCCTCGACCAGGAAGCCGCCGGTGCCGGCCCGGCCGGTGCGCAGCTGCCCACCGACCGCGGCGGCCCGTTCCCGCATGCCGAGCAGCCCGTGCCCGCTCGCCGGGGCCGGTGCGGACGGGCCCGGTCCGTTGTCCCGGATCAGTAGCCGCAGGGCGTCCCCGGCATAGTGCAGTTCGACGTCGACGGCCGCTCCGGGAGCGTGCCGCCGGGAGTTGGTCAGCGCCTCCTGGACGATGCGGTACGCGGCCAGTTCCACACCGGGGTCGAGAGCGACCGGGGTGCCGCGCAGGATCAGGCGGGTACCGGCGCCGGTCGCGTCGCGCGCCTCGTCCAGCAGTTCGGCCAGCTGCCGCAGCCCCGGCTGCGGGCGCCGCTGCGCGGCCTCGGTGCTCGCGTCCTCCCGGAGCACGCCGAGTAGCCGGCGCATCTCGGTGAGCGCGGCGCGGGCGGTGTCGCCGATCGCGGACAGCCGCTGCGCCCCGGCGCCTGGCATCCCGGGCGTGGTGAGCCGGGCGTTCTCGGCCTGTACGGCGATCATGGAGATGTGGTGGGCCACCACGTCGTGCAGTTCTCGCGCGATCCGGGCCCGTTCCCGGCGCGCCGTGTGCTCCAGCAGCGTGCCGGCCATCGCGTGCTGGGCGGCCCGGCTCTCGGCGCCCTCCCGCTGCACCCGTCGCACGATGCCGGCCCCGGCGGCCACCGGTACCAGCGACGCCAGCGCGACGGTCACGCTCCGCGCGTACCGGTCCGGCGGCTCGGCCAGTGCCAGGGCCAGGTACGGGGTGCCGAGCAGCACCGAGACGGGCGGCCGGCCGCCCCGGCCGGACCGGTACGCGACGAGCGGCGCGGCCGCGACCCCGGCTGCGGTCAGCGTGTGGAAGGCGACGAGGCTGAGCACGCCCGCCGCGGTGACGGCGAGCGCCGCGACGGTGCGTTGCCGGGCGCCCACCGGTGCCGTGGTGGTCAGGCCGACCAGGCAGAGCAGCAGGATGTACGGGCCGGTCTGGCCGGTGCCGGCCAGCCGGGCGACCGTCTCGACGACCGCGGCCAGCCCGAGCAATCCGCCCGCGACGGCCGGCGCGTAGGGCGCCAGCGCGATCCGCCGGCCCCGGTGCACCCAGCCGGCGGCGTCGATCGGCGCTATCCCCACGCTGGACATTCTCTCCGTATCCGGGGTCGTTCGCGTCACCGGCGCCAGGGACAGCCCTGTCCCTCCCCGGAGGGACGGGCGGTCCGCTGTCCCCGGTGCCGGTGAGGCCGGAGATGGCTCTGCCGCGTGACGACCCGTACCGGCCGCGGCGCATACGGTGCGTGCCATGGAAGCGACTATTGACGTCACCGGCCTGCGGAAGCGGTTCGGCTCGACCGTGGCCCTGGACGGGATGACATTCAGCGTCCGGCCCGGGCAGGTCACCGGCTTCGTCGGGCCCAACGGCGCGGGCAAGTCCACCACCATGCGGGTGATCCTGAGCCTGGACAGCGCGGACGAGGGCAGCGCGCTGGTCGGCGGGCAGCCGTACCACCGGCTGCGCCACCCGCTGCACCACGTCGGCGCGCTGCTGGACGCGGGCGCCCTGCACCCGGCCCGCAGCGGCCGCAACCACCTGCTCTGGCTGGCCCACTCGCAGGGCCTGGGCACCCGGCGGGTGGACGCCGTGCTGGAGCAGGTCGGCCTGGCGAAGGCGGCCCGGCGCCGGGCCGGCGGGTATTCGCTCGGCATGCGGCAGCGGCTCGGGATCGCGGCCGCGCTGCTCGGCGACCCACCGGTGCTGATGCTCGACGAGCCGTTCAACGGCCTGGATCCCGAGGGGATCGTGTGGATCCGCGGTTTCCTGCGCGCCTTGGCCGCCGAGGGCCGGGCGGTCCTGGTCTCCAGCCACCTGATGAGTGAACTCCAGGACAGCGCCAGCCACCTCGTGGTGGTCGGGCGCGGCCGGGTCGTCGCGGATACCAGCGTCCAGGCGCTGATCGCCGCCGCGTCCGGCGACCGGGTCACCGTACGCACCACCGCCCGTACCGAGGCGATGACCGTACTGGCCCGGAGCGGCGCCACCGTCACGGTCACGGACCGGGACACGATCACCGCGTCCGGCCTGCCCGCCGGGCGCATCGTCGGACTGCTGAACGAGGCGGCGGTGCCGTTCTCCGAGATCTCCTCGCACCGGGCCACCCTGGAGGAGGCGTACATGGAGCTGACCCGCGACGCGGTCGAGTACCGGGCCGCCCCGCTGGCCGCGAACCGCGAGGAGGCGGCCCGATGACGGCCACGGTCACCTCGTACCGCTCCACCGTGGAGACCGGACGCGCCGGTTTCGGGCAGGTGCTGCGCGCCGAGTGGACGAAGTTCCGCACGGTACGGGGCTGGCTCGTCGCCACCGCCGTCGCGGTACTGGTCATGATCGTGCTCGGCTGGCTGACCGGTGCCGGAAGCCACAGCTCGTACAACAGCGGGCCGGGTACGCCCGACATCGTCGGCCACCCGTACGTGCCGATCGGGCCGGGCGGCGAGGCTGTCCAGGACCGGTTCTCCTTCGTCCACCGGACACTCGACGGCGACGGCAGCCTGACCGTCAGGGTCACCTCGCTGACCGGTGCCCAGGTCCATCCCGGCCCGGATCCGAGCGGACCGGGGCAGTCCCGGCCCGCCCCGGTGCAGCCGTGGGCGAAGGCCGGGTTGATCGTCAAGGAGAGCACCCAGCAGGGCTCCGCCTATGCGGCGATCGTGGTCACCGGCGGCCACGGCGTACGGATGCAGTACAACTTCACCGGCGACAAGGCCGGCCCGACCGGCTCCGTCTCGGCCGGCGCGCCCCGCTGGCTGCGCCTGACCCGTACCGGAGACACGCTCACCGGGTACGCGTCCACCGACGGTACGGTCTGGACCACGGTCGGCTCGGTACGGCTGGCCGGCCTGCCGGCGACGGTGCAGGCCGGGCTGTTCGCCGCGTCGCCGTCGCAGGAGAACGTGACCCAGCACCTCGGCGGCGGCGGGCGGGTCACCGGCGGACCGTCCCGGCTCACCGCCGGCTTCGACAACCTCGACGTGTCCGGCGGGTTCGCCGCCGGCGACTGGGCGGGCACCGCGGTGGGGGGCGACGGCACCGCGGGTCTCGACGAGCGCACCGGGTTCATGCAGTACGGCGACAGAGTGAGCCTCACCGGCAGCGGTGACATCGCCCCGGACGTGACGGGCTCCGGCGACGCGATGGAGCAGACCCTGGCCGGCGTGTTCGGGACGCTGACCGTGATGGTGGTCCTGGGCGTGCTGTTCGTCACCGGCGAGTACCGGCGCGGCATGATCCGCACCAGCCTGGCGGCCACCCCCCGGCGCGGCGGCGTCCTCGCCGCGAAGGCGGTCGTGATCGGTGCCGTCACCTTCGTGGCCGGCCTGGTGGCCGCCGCGGTCACGGTGCCGCTGGCCGAACACATCCTGCGTACCAACGGCAACTTCATCTATCCGGTCAGCGGGCTGGCCCAGGCGCGGGTCATCGTGGGCACCGCGGCGTTGCTCGCCGTCGCCGCTGTGCTCGCCCTCGCCGTCGGGACGATCCTGCGGCGCAGCGCGGGGGCGGTCGCCACGGTTATCCTGCTGATCGTCCTGCCGTACATCCTCGCGACCGCGGGCGTCCTGCCCCCGGAACCGTCGCGGTGGCTGCTCCGGCTCACCCCGGCCGCCGGGTTCGCCATCCAGCAGAGCCTTCCCGCATACCCGCAGCTGTCCCGCGCGTTCACCCCGGCGTTCGGGTTCTACCCGCTCGCGCCGTGGGCGGGGTTCGCGGTGCTGTGCGGCTGGGCCGGCCTCGCCCTGGCCGCCGCCGGGTACCTGCTGCGGCGGAGGGACGTATGAGGACGGCCCTGCACGCGGAGTGGACGAAGCTGCGCACCGTCCCGGGGCCCTGCGCGCTGCTGTCCGGCGCGGTGCTGCTGACGGTGGCGCTCAGTGCCCTGGTCGCCGCGGCGACGACCTGTGCGACGCCGGGCTGCGCCAGGGACCTCGACACCGTCAAGCTCAGCCTCTCCGGTGTCCAGCTCGGCCAGGCGGTCGTCGCCGTCCTGGCCGTGCTGGCCGTGGGTGGCGAGTACAGCACCGGCATGATCCGCACCACGCTGACCGCGATGCCCCGGCGTGCGGCCGTCCTGGCCGCGAAGGCGGCGACCGTCACGGGCCTGGTACTGGTCGCGGGTACCGTGGCGGTGCTCGGCTGCGTGCTGGCTGGGCGGTTGATCCTGCCCGGCAACGGGCTGACCGCGGCACCCGGGTACCCGCCGCTGTCCCTCGCGGACGGCCCGACGCTGCGGGCGGCCGGAGGATCCGTGCTGTACCTGGCGCTGATCGGGCTGCTCAGCCTCAGCGTCGCCACGATCGTGCGGGAGTCCGCCGCGGCCATCGGGCTCGTCCTCGGGCTGCTGTACCTGTTCCCGATCCTGCTCCACGTGGTCACCGATCCCGGCTGGCAGCGGCGCCTCCAGCAGATCGCGCCGAGCAGCGCGGGGTTGGCGATCCAGGCCACGGTCGGCGTGCACGACCTGCCCATCGGCCCGTGGGCCGGCCTCGGCGTCCTCGCCGGGTGGGCGGCGGGTGCGCTCCTCGCCGGTGCGCTGCTGCTGCGCCTGCGTGACTGCTGAGCACAGCCGGAGCGGTACGTGGCGGAGGCGAGCAGCGCTCGGCGACGAGTGCCCGTGGTGCTCGGCGACCGGTTTGACAACCCTGGGTTGACAATGACAACCGAGGGTTGTCATGCTGATGGCATGGAGAAGCACCCGAAGTCCCCGGACACCGGGGCGCACGGCGACCTGTTCGCCCGGCTCAAGCAGGTACGCGCGGAGGCCATCGAGCACACTCGCATCGCCCGGGACCTGGCCCGGGAACGGCGGCGGATCATCGATCGGCTGCTGGCCGAGGGGTTCAGCCAGTCCGACCTCGCCCGGGAACTGGGCGTGACCCGGCAGGCGATCCAGAAGATGGTCGCCGTCGGTCAGGACGGCGACCGTTCGTGAGTCGCAACGGCGTGCCGTGCGACCCCGACCGGCTTATTTCGGTACCGGCAGGCCTTTGACCGTGGGATGCCCATCACCACGCAGCGCGCCCAGCAGGCGCAGCCCGTCCTCGGTGGGGCTGCCCGGTGCCGCGGACAGCACCAGCAGCTCCATGCCCGATTCATCCGGCAGCGCGAAGTTCTCCTGGTGCAGTTCCAGCAGTCCGACCAGCGGATGGCGGTACGCCTTGCGGCCATACGTGCGGGCGCGCACGTCCGCGCGGGCCCAGAGCCGGCGGAAGCGCTCGCTGCCCATCGCCAGCTCGCCGATCAGCGAGGCCAGGCGCAGGTCGTCGGGGTACTTCCCGGCCGCCAGGCGCAGGTGCCCGACCACGTCGAGGGTGCAGCTGTCCCAGTCCGCGTAAAGGCCGCGCTCGGCCTCCTCAAGGAAGATGTGCCGGGCGGTGTTCAGGCCCGGTATCGGCCGGCCGAACAGGAGCCCGGCGAGGCGGTTCCCGGCGAGCACGTCCAGCCGGTGGTCCATGATCAGCGCGGGTGCGTCGGCGACCAGGTCAAGGACGCGCAGCAGTTCCGGCCGGACCCGCCCGTTCGGCGCCTTCGCGCGGCGGCGGCGCTGCCGGGCGAGCCGGTACAGGTGCCCGCGTTCGGTCTCGTCGAGGCCGAGGACACGGGCGAGCGCGTCGAGGACCTGCTCGGAGGGCTGGGTCGCGCGGCCCTGCTCCAGGCGTACGTAGTAGTCGACGCTGACTCCGGACAGGTGCGCGACCTCTTCGCGGCGCAGCCCTTCGACCCGGCGGCGGGTGTCGGTGGGGACGCCGACGGCCGCCGGGTCGACCCGGGAACGCCGGGTCCGGAGGAAACCCGCGAGATCGTCCATGCCCCCAGTATGGCTCCGGTAACGCACGTGAAGGGGGGTCCCGCCATTACCAGGAAGTCCGGTCCGAGGGAAGAAGCGTCCCTGAACGACGCGGTCCCGGCGCCCGAGCATCGACGGCGACACACCTCGTTGAAGGGAACAGCCGTGAAGACGCTCATTGTCTACGCCCACCCCGAGCCGCGTTCGCTGAACGGCTCGCTGAAGGACCTCGCCGTGTCCACTCTGACGGCCGCCGGGCACGAGGTGCGGGTGAGCGACCTGTACGCGATGAACTGGAAGGCCGTGGTGGACGCGGCGGACTTCGGTCAGCACGCCACGAGCCCGCTGCAGGTGATACCGAGTTCGGCCGGGGCGTACGACGCCGGTGGGCTCACCCCCGACGTGGCGGCCGAGCAGGAGAAGCTGCTGTGGGCCGACACGATGATCTTCCAGTTCCCGATGTGGTGGTACACGATGCCGGCGATCCTCAAAGGCTGGGTGGACCGGGTGTTCTCCTTCCACTTCGCCTACGGCGTCGGAGTGCACGACGAGACCCGGTACGGCGAGCGCTTCGGTGAGGGGACGCTACACGGGCGGCGGGCGATCGTGTCGGTGACCGTCGGGGGCCCGGAGTCCCACTACACCGATCGCGGGATCAACGGCCCGATCGAGGATCTGCTGTTCCCGATCCACCACGGGATCCTGTACTACCCGGGCGTGGAGGTGCTTCCGCCGTTCGTGCTGTACGGCGCCGACCGGATGACCGACGAGGACTACCCGGACGTCGCCAAGGCCTGGCAGCAGCGCCTGCTGACCCTGGAGTCGACCGAGCCGATCGCGTTCCGGCGCCAGAACTTCGGTGACTACGAGATCCCATCGCTGCGGTTGAAGGAGGGCCTGGAAGTGCCGGGCCGCCAGGGTTTCGGCCTGCACGTGCGGGGTCAGGTGCCGGCCTCGGGTCAGACGCCTCCGAAAGCCGAGGTGAGGTGAAGGCCGGCGGCGCTGGCCACCGCGCGGATGGCGGGGTCAGCCCGGCCGGCGAAACCCGGCGATCGGCAGGTACGGGTTGCTCAGCTGGGTCATCCGTACCACGTCGCCGCTCGTCGGGGCGTGCACCACCCAGCCGTCACCGACGTACATGCTCACGTGGTGGTGGTCGCTGAAGTAGAAGACCAGATCCCCGGGCTGCAACTGGGAGCGGCTGACCGACCGGGTCTCGTTCCACTGCCAGCCGGTGAAGTGGCCCAGCGTGACACCCGCCTTCCGCCACGCGTACAGCATCAGACCCGAGCAGTCGAAGGTCTTCGGTCCGGCGGTGGCCCACACGTACGGCTTGCCGATCTGCTGGCACGCCGTCCTCGCGGCGATCGCGCCCTTGCCCGTGGTCAGTTCGGCCGGACACGCGACCGGCTCCAGCCTGCCGCCGGCTTTTCCGCTGCTGCCGTACACCTGCCGGCGCAGCGTCTGCAGGCTGTCCATCTGCTTCTCGATGGTGGCCTTCTCCTTGGCCAGGCTCGCGTCCTGCACCGATTCGGTGGCGACGAGCCGGTCCAGCGGCTGCTTCTGCGCGTTGTACTTGGCCAGCAGGTCGGCGGCGCCCTGGACCGTGGCGGACTGGCGGTGGGCGATAGCGTCCAGTGTGGACAGCTGATCGGCCATCGTCGCCGGTGTGCCGGAGCTCAGCAGCGCGTCCAGGGGCGAGGTGGCGCCGTGCTCGTAGAGCTGGGTCGACAGCGCGCTCACCCGGGTCAGGGTCAGGTCGACCTGGACCTGTAGCGGCCTGATCTGGCGCTCCAGCTCGGCGGCCTTCGCCTGGTTCTGCAGCAGTTGGCTGTGCAGCTCGTTGTACTGCTCGACCAGCGGCTCGAGCTTGTTCCAGGAGTCGTTGATCTGCGCCTCGATGTCGGAGATCGACGGCGTCGCACCGGCGCTCGTGCCGGTGCCGGCGACCGCGACCAGCACGGCGGCGAGGGCGATCGCGACACGGCGCGGGCGGGTGAGCACACGGGCTGACGCCACGGACGGCTCCTTCTTCCTCGACCGCCACCGGGGCAGCCGACGGGTTCGGGCGGAAGCTGCCCTGCCGCGCGACGGCGCGGACGCACCCGGTTGCTGCGGTGGATACCCGGCTCGTGGTGACGAGTTGGCGGTGTCCGGGCGGTGGGGGACCGGACGGTAGGTGACCTGGGACGACCAGACGATAGTCAGCGGTACCGGTGGAATTCAAGCCGGACCGGTCATCGGCGTCGTAGCCGGACAGTCACGGATTGACGTTTGCGCGGGTGACCCGGTCATTCCCGAGTGGACAGTCCGGTCCACATCGCTGAAATGCCGGTTCTTGACGACGCCGCCCACGGCGAACGGATCGCCCTCGACGAATTCCGCGACCGCGTCGCGGATACCGGTTCGGGTGTGGCGACCGGAGCGGCGGCGGACCC
Organism: Micromonosporaceae bacterium; assembly: GCA_040255525.1. Classification (GTDB taxonomy): domain Bacteria; phylum Actinomycetota; class Actinomycetes; order Mycobacteriales; family Micromonosporaceae; genus Rugosimonospora. The sequence continues at coordinate 9,259 of JBDZVD010000049.1, forward strand.
ACAGCAGACCACGTTCACGCCCGGAGCATAGGACGCCGGAACGCCAAACGCCTCGTCCGCGAACCGCTGGCGGTTCGCGGACGAGGCGGTCGTGCAGCGTGCGGTCAGGAGGAGTAGCCGCGGGAGGACATCCAGTTGGCCAGCGTGCTGGCACTCATCCAGTAGGTGTCGGCGCCCTCGCCGGCCGGGTCGGCGATGTGGATGCTGCGGCCGTTGTCGCTGTAGCCGATGACGGCGATGTAGTGGCCGCCGTCGTACTCGTGGAAGCCGCCCGAGGAGTCCTCTGCGCTACCGACGATGTTCGCCACGATGCCGTACCCGTTGCTGATCGCGTGTACCGCGTTCTTCTCCAGTTCGCTGATCGCGGACGTCGTCGCGCCGCCCGCCGGGATGAACGTGGTGTGGTAGAAGTCCGTGTGCTCCAGGCGGTTGAGCTCGGCCGTGGTGTCGGCCGCCGAGTTCGTGCCGCTGGTCGTGGTGCCCATGGCCATGGCGATGGTGTCCTGGCTCGGTGGGGCGATCCGGGTGCTCGCCGCCATCCGGGTCGCGGCCGGGCCGCAGTAGTAGCCGTTGATCTGGTACTGGAAGTCGAACTTGAGGTCCTTCGCGGCCGGAATCGCGACCGTGGTCGCCTTCTTGACCTTCGGCTTGACCGGGGCGGCGGTCGACGGGCGCGCCGCCGGGGACGGCGCTGCCGGCGCCTGCGTGGTGGCTGTCGCGGCGGCCTCCGGCGCGGCGTGGGTGGCCTGCTCGGTGGCCGTGTCGCCGGCCTTGGCCAGGGAGAACGACGTGGTGTCGTGGGTCGGCACGGAGTGCCGGCCGAGGCTGAGCGGGAGTGCGATGAGCAGGGCCACGCCGAGTACCGCGGCCCAGACTATGGCGATGCGGTGCGGGCGCCGCGGGACGGCACGCTTGAAACGCTGACCGAGATTATGGGGGTTCACTATTCCTCGCCAGGGTATTTCGATCGCTCGAATCACCGAGCTGATGGATTTCTGGAAAGGCCGGCCGGTATTACGCGCAGCCGAAGCGGAGGACCATTCCGGGGTATGCGGGAACGATGCGGTTTCCTCCTGGGAAATCGCATGGACTGGTCAGATCAACCGTTTCGGGTGACCGGGTCGGTACGGGTGACGGGGCGCCATTCCACCCAAGCGGGCCGTGGCGGCCCGCCGTACCCGATGACCGCCCGTGCGTCACGGGCCGGCGGTGAGACTTACTGATCCGACCTCATGAAGCCGCTGGTGCCAGCGCCAATGGGCGCGCGCCGAGCAGGTTCGACGGGGGTGTGAGCCACGACAATGCGAGTCGCATGAGCACGTACTCCTTCCGGTGCCGCTTACCGGGTTAGCTGACGGGTTCGGGCTCGGAAAGAGCGCCCTACCGCGGACCGGGGGAGTCCTCGGATTCACCCCAACAACAACGGGTCCCCGATTCGTGACGGACACGATTCAGCGGGTCTGTTCCGGTGTCACCTTCAGCGATGACGGGGGGCCGGACCAGACGGGTTGACACTAACCGTGGGTTCACCTCCTGCCAACCCCCTGACCTCGGATTCCTCGCAGTCGACGCAGCATTTGCCGGCACCGCAGCGGTCGGCAGGAGCCGTTCGAGACCGGGCCGTTGAATACGATCCGTGACAGCGGTTCCACTCGATGTTCGGTTATCCGGCAGCGAAATTCGGATGGTCTGTGCGTTCCGGGGACATCGATGACGTGCTTTCCGTGATCGACTTTCCGTGCCGGGACGGGTGCGCGCGGTGGGGCGTGAGCGGCCGGCGCGGCGATTTATCTCACGGCAATTCTGCGAGAGGCGTCCAGCGCCCGCGCCCGGAATGCGAGCTTCGCCGGCGCGCCCCGGAGCCGGCGCGCCCCGGAGCCGGCGTGGCCCGGAGCCGGCGTGGCCTCGCCGAGGCAGCCGATCGGGCCGGACGGGCCCCGCCCGCCCAAGCCTGGGGGCCCGGGTCAGGCCGTCGGCCCGCCGCCTGCGCGGTCGCCGGTCAGCGGGTCGACCAGCGGCGTACCGGGGGAGTTCTCCGGGGGTACGCCGGTGGCCGTCGGGCTGGATACCGGCCGGGTGGGCGGCACCGTGCCCACCCGGCCGGTAGCTGTGACGGTGTCCGGTCCCTGGGAGTGGGTACCGCGGGACCGGGCACCGATGTACGGCCGGGTGGGCACCTGCCGGTTCGGCTGCGCACCCCGGATCCGGCGGGCGAGCGGGTTGGCGGCCAGCCTCCCGCGCAGCAGCCGGCGGGTGACGATGCCCCGGCCGTACACGGCCGCCAGCGCGACCACGATGAGCACCAGGCCCAGCGGCCGCGCCGGGTGTTCGGGTGACGGGTCGGCGCGCGGCGCCGACCCGGTCGGTCCGGCGTCCTCACGACCCGACCCGACCGCTGGCGCGCCGTCCGCCCGGCTCGGCCCCGGCGCCGGTGACGGCCCCGCCTTCCGCTCCGGCTGCGCGCTCCGCCGCGCAGCCGGGTCCGGTTTCGCCGGATCGCCCCGCTGTGCCGCCTCCGCTTGCTGGTTGCGCTGCGCCGCCTCGCGATCCAGGTACCGCAGCAGCAACCGGGCGACGATCATCCCGCCAGCCCGGGTCAGGTGCGAGCCGTCCGCCAGCCGCGCGTTCGTCACCGTGGCGCCGGTGGTCGGGTCGGGTACCGCCGCGGAGTAGCGGCCGCCCACCGAGAACAGGTCGTACTGATCCACCATCGCGGTGGCCGGGACTGCGCCGACCGCGTCGCGCACGGCCGCCTCGATGTTGCGGAAGATGGCGTTGACGTTGCTACCTTCGGCGGCGTTGGTCTGCGCGTCGATCGGCGGAGCCGCCCAGATCACGAGCTTGACGCCGCCGGCCTGGTAGGCGTCGATGACCGCCTGGACCCGGGCGCTGTAGAGCCGCTGCCAGTCGGCGCTGTACGGGCTGACGCCGTCCAGCGGGAACCCGTCGTTCTCGCCGAGGAAGATCACAGCCACGTCCGGGTGCTCGGTGGCGGCCTGCGACGCCGCCTTGCGCGACCAGTCGAACGCGTCCGGCCGCGTCAGCCCGGTACCCGCGTAGGGCTCGTCGTGCACGTCGAGGTCGCTGCGGTCCGCCGAGCCGAGCAGGTCGGACAGCGCGTACCCGGGTTCGCCGGCCATCGAGTCGCCGGTCACCAGTACCCGCAGCGGGTGGCCGGGTTCCGGCTGCGGCAGTGCGGCCGGCGCCGGCACCCCGTCCACCAGGTACGGGATCGGCGACGGCCGGTCCGACGGCGACGGCGACGGGGACGGGCCGGCCGGACGCGCCGCGTGCCGCGCCAGCGCCTTCGCCTTGGCCGCCAACCCGTCCGGATCCGTCTCCGAGCTGCCGACCGGCGGGTTGCCGAACGCCCGGGCGAGGGCGTCGTACGGCACGTCGAGCCCGATCGCCTCCGCCACCCGGTCCACCGGCCGCAGCACGGTGACCAGTGGCGTCCGCACCGCCGGGTAGCGCACCTCCTGCGCGGCAGCCAGCGCGCCCTGGCTGTCCAGCAACGTCGCCGTGGCCAGCGCGACGACGACCACGGTGACCATCGGACGCCTCATCTGCCCTGCCTGCCTCCCGTCCGGACTAGAACTGGTAGTAGATGAAGGCCGGTACGCCCAGGTTCGGCGCGACGGCCATCAGCGCCACGAAGGCCAGCGCGAGCGTCACGCCCTGCGCCACCGGTGACATGGTGCCGAGCACCGCGCGCACCGGCCGGGTCAACAGGCCGGGCGGTGCGAGCTGGATCGCGGTACCGGCCAGGACCAGCACGACGAGCAGGGGTGCGATCAGGCCGGTACCGTGTGCGGTCCACGCGCCGAGCCGGCCCAGCACGGCGAACGCGTCGGAGAACCCGGGCGCTCGGAAGAACACCCAGCACACCGCGACGAAGTGGAACGTGATGAGCCGCCCGAGCCACGGCCGCCGCGCCGGCCCGGTGCGGCGCTCGACGGCCAGGGCCGCGCCGTGTAGCCCACCCCAGGCCACGAACGTCCAGTTGGCACCGTGCCACAGGCCGCCGAGCAGCATAGTGAGGAAGAGATTGCGGCGGGAGCGGTTCCGGCCACCGCCCAGCGGGATGTACACGTAGTCGCGCAACCAGCTGGACAGCGAGATGTGCCAGCGCCGCCAGAACTCGCGCAGGCTCGCCGCGGAGTACGGGCGGTCGAAGTTGACCGGGAACCGGAATCCGAGCAGCAGCGCCAGCCCGATCGCGATGTCGGTGTAGCCGGAGAAGTCCGCGTAGATCTGTGCCGCGTACGCGTAGATGGCGAACAGCACCTCGTACGCCGCGTGCTGGCCGGGCGCGGCGAACACCGGGTCGACGACCAGCTTGCCCAGCGTGTCGGCGATCACCAGCTTCTTCGCCAGGCCGGCGACGATCAGCGTGCCGGCGCGCGTGTACGGCACCTCTGACGGGTTGCGGGGGCTCGCGAACTGCGGGATCAGCTCCCGGGCGCGCACGATCGGCCCGGCGAACAGGTGGGGGAAGAACGCCTGGTACACCAGGAAGTCCAGGGTGGGCGCCGGCCGCACCAGGTCGCCGCGCCACAGGTCGACCAGGTAGCTGATGCCCTGGAAGGTGTAGAAGGAGACGCCGACCGTCGCGGCGAGCAGGACGACCGGCAGCGGAGCGCCCAACCCGATGCGGTCGAGTGCGGTGTCGATCTCGTGTGCGAAGAAGCCGGCGTACTTGGCGTAGCCGAGCAGCGCGAGGTCTCCGGCGATCCCGGTGATCAGCACCGATCGGCGCCGGGTACGGAAGACCAGCCAGCCGAGCGCCTGGTTCCACACGGTGACTCCGGCGAGCACCAGTACCAGGCGCGGGCTGGCCCAGCCGTAGCAGACGTACGAGGACAGCAGGATGAACGGCTTCCACAGCCGGGGCCTCGGCATCAGCCACCAGTTGACCATGAGTATGGCGGCGAAGAAGGCCGCGAACTCCACGGTCGGAAACAACATGATCCTTACACTATGTTTCACGGCCTTTGTCGCGGTCGAGCACGGGAACTTCGGCGCCGAAAAGGTGAAAAATCTTCGAATCGCCTCACCGGTCACCGGACGGGGTCACCGGTTCCGCCGCCGCCCGTCCATACCCCTCCGGGGTATATTGAGGAGCGTGTTGGACGCCATCGTGCACGCATTCGCCATCGCCGGATCGATGACCTGGGAGATCCTCTGGGCGCTGGTCGTGGGCTTCGGGCTGTCCGCGATCGTCCAGGCGGTGGTCCGGCGCTCGACCGTGATCCGCTTGCTCGGCGACGACCGCCCGCGGACTCTGGCCATCGCCGCCGGGCTCGGAGCGGGCTCCTCGTCCTGCTCGTACGCGGCGGTCGCGCTGGCCCGCTCGCTGTTTCGCAAGGGCGCGAACTTCACCGCGGCGATGGCCTTCGAGATCGCGTCCACCAACCTGGTGATCGAGCTCGGGGTGATCCTGGCGTTGCTGCTGGGATGGCAGTTCACCGTCGCGGAGTTCGTCGGCGGCCCGATCATGATCGTGCTGCTGGCCCTGATGTTCCGGCTGACCCTGCGCACCCGGTTGCTGCGCGAGGCGCGCACCCAGGCGGACCGGGGCCTGGCCGGCTCGATGGAGGGGCACGCCGCGATGGACATGTCCGTCCAACGTGGAGGTTCGTTCGCCCGGCGGCTGCTGTCCCGCGAGGGGTTCACGTCAGTGTCCCACGTGTTCGTGATGGAGTGGGCGGCGATCTGGCGGGACCTGTTCGGCGGGCTGCTCATCGCCGGTGCCATCGCCGCATGGGTACCGGAGAGGTTCTGGGGCGCATTCTTCTTCACCGGCCACCCGCTGCTGTCGAAGGTGTGGGGGCCGCTGATCGGGCCGGTGGTCGCGGTGGTGTCCTTCGTCTGCTCGATCGGCAACGTGCCGCTGGCGGCCGTGCTCTGGAACGGCGGGATCAGCTTCGGCGGGGTGGTGGCGTTCATCTTCGCCGACCTGATCATCCTGCCGATCATCAACATCTACCGCCGGTACTACGGCTGGCGCACCGCGCTGTACGTCACCGGCACCTTCTACCTGACCTCGGTGGCCGCCGGGTACCTGCTGGAGTTGCTGTTCGCAGCGACCGGACTGGTCCCGTCCGGCCGGCACGCCCGGGTGGTGGAGGCGGCCGTGAGCTGGAACTACACGACGTACCTGAACATCGTCTTCCTGGCGCTCGCCGCCGTGCTCGTGCTCCGCTTCCTGCGTACCGGCGGCATCGGCATGCTGCGGATGATGGGCGGCGCACCGGACGCCGGC
>JBDZVD010000049.1:15623-43538 GCA_040255525.1 Micromonosporaceae bacterium
CATGACCACGCCGGCCATGACCACGCCGGCCATGACCACGCCGGCCATGACCACGCCGGCCATGACCACGGCGGCGATGCGCACGGCGGCCACGAGAAGTCCGGTCAGCCGTCTCCTGGATGAGCCCCGCACTGGTCAGGTCGGTTATCGTGGTGGGGTTCGGACGCGCGTGGGTATGCGGTCGGTTGCGGTTGCGGTGAGGGGGAAGGTTTATGACCACCGGTAAGGTTGTCCGGTTCGACGAGGGCCGGGGCTACGGATTCATCGCCCCCGACGACGGCGGGGACGACGTGTTCGTGCACGCCAACGAACTCACCGACCGGGGCGTCCGGGTCGCCACCGGTGCCCGCGTGGAGTTCAACGTGATTGACGGCGGGCGCGGCCTGAAGGCGTACGACGTGCATGTGCTGGAGATGCCCTCGGGCGCTGGCACGGCGTCCTCGGCCCGCACTCAACCGATCGCGCCGGCCCGGACGGCGGAGCGGCAGGGTGCCGAGGACGATCTCTGCGAGATCTTCTCGGAGGAGGAGTTCCGGTCCCGGGTCACCGACATCCTGTTGGACGCCGGTCCGCAGCTGACCGGCGCGCAGATCGTCGAGCTGCGCAAGCGCCTGATCCAGTTCGCCCGGCAGAACGGCTGGGTCGAGTAGCGCCCCGGACGCCCCCGGCGGCCCGGCTCGCCCCGGCAACTCGCCCCGACCTCCCCGGCGCCCCGACCTCCCCGGCGCCCCGGCTCGCCCCCGGCAGTTCGGCCCGCCCTGCCGGCCCGGCCAGCGGACCGGCGTGCGGCATCGGTCAGCCGGCCTGGACTTCGCCGCCGGTGTCGGCGCCCTCGGGGCGCGGCCCGATGGTCAGGCTCACCGCCTGCTGTTCCGGGCAGTGCAGCCGGATGTGCGCGTGCCCGAACGGCGCGTCGACCAGGGCGCAGTGGTGCGGCTTCGACTGCCCGGGATGCGCGTACGGCTGGAAGAACCGGCAGGTCAGGCACATCCGGACGGTCGGGATGGCGTCCTGGGCCTGCAACCGCGCGATGTGCTGGCGAACCGCCGACAGCAGCCGGCTCTGCTCCTCGGCCGCCAGCTCGGTGAGCCGGCCGAGGAGGTGGGCCGCCCAGTTGAGCAGCGAAGCGGGCAGGTCGCGGCCCTTGTCGGTCAGCGACACCCGCACGTGGCCGGGATCGTAGGAGGGCGCGGGATCGAGGCCCACCATCCCCTCGACGCGCAGGCGACCGACCGCCTCGATGAGATCGGGCAGGCTCATGCCGAGTGACGACGCCAGCTCCTCGACCGACTGCTTGTCGCCACGCTGCGAGAGCATCAGGACAACCTGCTGGTCCACCAGCATGGTCGGACCGCCGGACGCGTGCCCGTCGGTCGCCTCATACATCGCGGTGGCGAGCCGGACCAGCCCCACCGTCAGGCGTTCGTCATCATGATCTGTCAGCATGCTGCCCCCACCGCTGTCGCACCCCCCGGGCTTATTCATCCACGATGGTCGGACGGTGACAAGGGTCGGCGGGGGCATTCTTCGATGTTCCGCTGTCGGACCCGCGACGCGGGGCGGCGGAGACGGGTGTCCACCGTCTCCGCCGCCCCGAATGACCGCCCGCCGGCTCTACCCGGCGGTACAGGCGTTGCCGTTCACCGTGAACGCGGTCGGCCTGGGATTCGTGCCGCTGTAGGCGCCGTTGAACCCGATCGAGGTGGAGGCTCCGGGCGCCAGCGTGCCGTTGTACGACAGGTTCGTCGCGGTCACCGCACTGCCGCTCTGCGACCAGGTCGCCGACCAGCCCTGGCTGACGGTCTGGTTGCCGGGAAAGGCGAACTTGAGGGTCCAGCCGTTGATCGTCGACGTACCGGTGTTCGCGATGGTGACCGTCGCGGTGAAACCGCCACCCCAGTCATTGGTCGCGTACGTGACCCGGCACGCTCCCGCCGCGCCGGTCGGGCTCGGCGACGGGCTGCGGCTCGGCGAGAGGCTCGGGCTCGGCGAGAGGCTCGGGCTCGGGCTGGGCGACGCGGTGCGGCTCGGGGACGGGCTCGGCGAGCCGGGGGTGGGCGACGCCGACGGCGACGGGCCGGAGCCGGGTGCGGAACCCCAGACCGGGCTGGTGCCGTCGTACAGCGTGATGTACGGGTCGTCGACGGGTGTCGCGCCGGGTGTGGTCGGCAGCCCCTGGAAGGAGTAGTCCTTCGTGTAGTCGTGCGGTCCCGGGAACGTGATGCGGAACTGCACCTCGCGTTTGAAGTCGGACTGGCCGGACGGCTGGATCGAGGTACCGGTGCAGTCGATGGTGAGGTAGTAGGTGCTGCCGGACAGCTGGGTCACCCCGGTGGGTGGCTTGCACTGGTTGTACGGCGAGCTGAACTGCAACTGGCTCGCCGAGTAGCCGGGGTCCAGCGTGAAGTAGTAACGGAAGCTGCCGTTGGTCAGCTTGCGGGCCGGCCACGCCGACTTGTTCTCCACCAGCGCCTTGATCTCCACGAAGTTGGTACCGGTGGCGTTGGGCGCCGCCTGTACCAGCATCTCCGGCCCGTCCGGAGTCTCCTTCGGCGGGAAGTTGACCAGCGCGGTGCCGCCGTACTCCTGGGTCAGCTCGGACAGCGCCCCAGAGAACAGCGCGTTGTAGTCCAGCGCGCCCTCGGCCTGCTGGTAGTTGCTGCGATCGTCGGTGTAGGCGTCGCTGCCGGCCGAGTTGGGGCCGCCGACCAGTTCGCCGATGGCGGTGTGCCGGTTGTTGGGCGGGTCGGAGATGTTGTTGGTCCAGGAGCCGTGCGCGCCGCGGCTGTGCACGTTCTTCGGCCAGGCCGTGTTGCGCCCGCTGTTGGTGAACCCGACCTCGTAGCTGAGATGGTTCGGGTTGTCGCCGAGCAGGTAGTTGATCTGCCGTACGCCGAAGTCGTGGTACGCCTGCGCCTTGGTGGCGTCCCGGCCCTGCGACGTGAGCCAGTTGCTGAACTCCAGGGCGAGGAAGGCTTCGTTCGCCGCGTACCGGGACGTGCCCCACACGTCCACCACGGCCTCTCCTCCGGGCGAGTAGTTGACGTGCGCGCCGTTGACCGAACTGGTGAACCAGTCGAGGTTGCGCTCGGCGTCGTCGATGTACTGCTGCTGCCCGGTCAACTCGGCCATCAGCACGTACACGCCGAACGACTTGTCGTCCCAGTTGATCGTCCAGTTGTACTCGGGGGTCGTGGTCTGGGACATCTTGTTCATGTTGGCGTAGTAGGTCTGCGCCTTGGTCAGGTACGCGCTGTCCCCGGTGGCCTTGTACAGCCAGACGGCCCCCCAGGTCAGCTCGTCCCAGTACCCGGACCAGGAGTTGTAGTACCCCTGCGCGGCGGTGATGCAGGCGTCGTACTTGCCGCGGTAGTCGTCGGCGAACTCGTACAGCGACTTCGCCTGGGACAGCAGGGTCGCCGCGTAGGTCGGATCGCTGCCCTTGAACAGCAGGTACGAGGAGGCCAGCGCGGCCGCCGCCTCACCGGTCAGGTCCGATCCCGGGCACGACTCGGTCACCGCGTACGACGGCCGGGGGGAGGGGTTCACCTCGGGCGCTCCCCAGAACGCGTGGTCGGAGCCGCCGTCACCGACCTGGCCGTAGAACACGTGCGCCGACGGGTGCGCCTTGATGATGTAGTCGTCGCCCCAGCGGAGGTTGCGCAGCAGGTACTGCTGCTGGCCGCTGGTCGCGTAGCCGCCCGGGTTGGCCAGGCCGCCCCAGGCGAGGGCGGTCATCGAGTACGCCTCGGGGAAGCCGAACTTCACCTCGTCACCGGCGTCGTGGTACCCGCCGGTGAGGTCCAGCCCGTGGTCGGAGCCGTCGGTCAGGTCGGAGTCGCCGCGCCAGCCGACCCGGTTGTCGGCCGGCAGCTTGCCGGAGCGCTGCGATTCGTAGAACAGCATCGAGTCCTGGAGAGCCTCGGCGTAGTTGAACTCGCCGGCCGATGCCGGAGCCGCGGCGGCGAGGCGGGCCACCGAGGCGACGGTCGCGCCGGTGAGGACGGCGAGGGCGAGGACCAGTGCGGCCCGGGCGGGCCTGCGCAGCCACGTTCGTGGCGAGCGCCGGTGCGGGACGGTCATCCGGCGGAGCCGGGGGAGCAGGGGGAGTGGCATGGACGCTCCTGAGGACGTTGTGGCAGGAGTCAGGTGTGGGTTGTGCCAGCGACCAACGGCGCCGGGTCAGCGGCGACCCCACGTGCCCGGATCGTGGGAGCGCTTCCATCGACGTTGGTAGTGGACTGTAATACCGGCGGCGGGATTGGCAAAGGGGGTGGACGGGTGACCCGGTCGCGGGCGTTGTTCGCCCGGGGGTCGTCAGGTACGCCGGCGGGCCGGCCGTACCAGGTCGTCCGGCGGCGTACGGTCGAGCGCGACCCGGACCAGTGCGGACGCCAACCGCGGCAGGTCGCCCGCGCCGACGAGCCCGGTCAGCGAGTCCGGCTTCGCGGGCAGCCCGACCTTCGCGGCGCCCGCGGTGACCTTCCGATCCAGGTACGGCCGGTACTCCGGCCACACGGCCTGCACCTCGCGGGCGAAGATGTCGGCGCCCGTCGGGCCGATTCCGGAGAATTCGACCAGGAACGCGCGCAGCGCGCGCAGCTGGCCGTCCGCCTCGGCGCGCAGCCGGCGCAGGTCGCCGCGCCAGCGGTCCAGGCACAGCCGGGCTTCGTCGCCGAGTTCGGTCGCGGTGCGCTCGTCGTACCGGCGGTAGTGCCCCCGCCCCAGTGCGTCGACCCGCTGCTGCCAACTGGCCCGCACCATCGCGTCGGGCGTGCGGTACCCGGCCTCGAAGAGCGCCCGGGCCGCGGCCACCGCGACCCCGGCCGAGATGCGCGCGCTGAGCAGAGTGGTCAGCACCAGCAACTGGTAGAGCGGAGCGGGACGATCGGCCAGCCGGATCCCGGCCTCCTCGGCGAAGGTGGTCCCGTAACGGTTCAGCAACCGGCGGACCAGATCCCCGTTCCGGTCGGCCATCGGCGGTACCGTCCCTTCGAGCCTCGGCACGGATCGCGTACCCAGAGCGGCCGAAGGGAAACCGCCGGCCCGGTGCCGCCGCCGGCCAGCGGCCGCGCCGGATCGGATACGCCGGGAAGAATCGACCATACCCGCCGATCCGACCCGGGGAATCGGATGTGTGGCTGATATCTCGGATCGCCCACCGGTGGCATGCTTGCCCGGTCACGCGGCCGGGAGGACGGCGATCGGGCGGTCCGTGACGCCAACGGGCCGGGACGACCTGGTCGGGCGAGGATCGGAGGGCGGCGCATGGCCGCGGCGGGTCAGGACGGCGGATCGTCGACCGGACCGACTGTGATGCGCATGCTGCTCGGTGCGCACCTGCGCCGGCTCCGGGAGGCCCAGGGCGTCAGCCGCGAGGACGCGGGGTGGCGCATCCGGGCGTCGGAGTCGAAGATCAGCCGGATGGAGTTGGGCCGGGTCAGCTTCAAGGAGCGCGACGTCGCCGACCTGCTCACCCTGTACGGGCTGGACGACGAGGAGGAGCGCGCGCGCCTGCTGGCCCGGGCGCGGGAGGCCAACACCCAGGGCTGGTGGCACCGGTACGGCGACGTGCTGCCCAACTGGTTCCAGTCGTACCTGGGGCTGGAGGCGTCCGCGTCGCTGATCCGCACGTACGAGGTGCAGTTCGTTCCCGGGCTGCTCCAGACTCGCGACTACGCCCGCGCGGTGGTGATGCTGGGGCACGGGCACGCTCCCGCGGAGGACATCGAGCGGCGGGTCAGCCTGCGCCTCGCCCGCCAGCAGGTGCTGACCCAGCCGGACGCGCCGCACCTGTGGGCGGTGGTCGACGAGGCGGCGCTGCGCCGCCCGATCGGCGGGCCGGCGGTGATGCGCGCGCAGATCGAGGCGCTGATCGAGGCGACCGAGCTGCCCAACGTCCGCCTGCAGGTCATCACGTTCGAAGCCGGCGGCCACGCCGCGGCCGGCGGGGTGTTCAGCATCCTGCGCTTCCCCGAGGACGACCTTCCCGACGTGGTCTACATCGAACAGCTGACCAGTGCGCTGTATCTGGACAAGCGCGACGACGTGGACCACTACGCGGCGGCCATGGAGACCCTGTGCGTGGAGGCCGAGCCGCCGGACCGCACTGTCGATGTGCTCACCGGGCTGCTGCGGGACCTGGACGGCCGGTCCTAGCGACGGCGGCGCGCGCAGGCGCCGGACCTGCCAGCGGGGGCGGCTGCCCGGTTCACGCTCCGGCCAGTCGCCGCGAAGCCAGGCCAGCATGTTGTCGGCCGCCGAGCGCGTCTCCGGCGTGTACCCCCAGAAGCCCGCCCGCCACGCGGTCCCGGCGGCTGATGGCGGTCTCATCCGGGCGCACAGCGACCGGGACATTCTCGCGCCGCCGGGCGTCGCCCCGCCGGCCGCCCACCCGTTGGGGGCAAACCGGGGACCGCGGCGCCGGAAAACCCGTTGCCGGTTCCGGTGGCCGGCTGCTCGGATTGCCCGATGAACGGAACAGACGAGTGGGCCATGCTTGCCGCGTTCGACCGGCAGGTGCGGCGCGATCCGCGGCCGGACGATCCCGGCGACCGCGTCGAACGCGAAGACGGCGTGATCCGGGTCGTGTCGGGCAGCGGAGGCTGGTCCGGGGTCGTCTGGTCGGACCTCGACGAGACCAGCGCGCCGGCGGCCATCGCCGCGCAGACCGCCCGGTTCGCCGCGGTGCGCGGGCGGTGGGAATGGAAGCACTACTCCTACGACCGGCCGGCGGACCTGCCCGGGCGCCTGAGCGCCGCCGGGTTCGTTCCGGAACCGGTCGAGGCCCTGCTGATCGCCGACATCGCCGCGCTCGCCGCGGACCCGGCACCGCCGGCCGGCGTGCGGCTGCTGCCGGTGACCGACCGGACCGGGATCGAACTGCTGGTGCGGGTACACGACGAGGTGTTCGGGGGCGACCACGGTGCGGTCGGGGACGCTATCCTCGCGCGCATGCGGGAGCGGCCCGGCACGGTCGCCGCGGTGGTCGCCATGGCCGGCGAGACGCCGATCGCCGCCGGGCGCGTCGACTTCTCCACCGGCACCGAGTTCGCCGGCCTGTGGGGCGGCGGCACGCTGCCGGCGTGGCGGGGCCGGGGTGTATTCCGCGCGCTCGTCGCGCACCGGGTGGCACTCGCCGCGGCGGCCGGGTACCGGTACGTCCAGGTCGATGCGACCGCCGCCAGCGCGCCGATCCTGCGGCGCCTGGGCTTCCGGCAGGTGGCCCGGACGACCCCGTTCGTGTACCGGGGAGCCTGACCGGGCCGGCGGCGTACCCGCGACCCGGCGGCTGCCGGGTGTGCTGAGCCGGTTCAGCCGGCGGCCGCGCCGTCGCGGTGGTGGGCCAGCCGCGCGTGCTGCGCCTGATCCTGACCGTGCGGGTCGGCGTGCACCAGCGCCGCGGTCAGCCGCGGTACGGCGTGGATGAGCCGGTGCTCCGCGTCCACCGCGATGGCGTGCGCCCGGGCGACGGTCAGGTCCGCGTCGACGACGATTTCGCACTCGGCGCGCAGTTGGTGACCGATCCAGCGCAGGTGCACGGCGCCGACGCCGAGGACGCCGGAGGTCTCCCGGAGGGTGGTCTCGACGGTGTCCACGAGGGCCGGGTCGACGGCGTCCATGAGCCGGCGGTACACCTCACGGGCGGCACCGTTGAGCACGAACAGGATCGCCACCGTGATGAGCAGGCCGACCACCGGGTCGGCCCACCGCCAGCCGATCGCGACACCGCCCGCGCCGAGCAGCACGGCCAGAGAGGTGAACCCGTCGGTACGCGCGTGCATCCCGTCCGCGACCAGGGCGGCCGATCCGATCCGCCGCCCGACGGTGATGCGGTACCGGGCGACGATCTCGTTGCCCGCGAACCCGATCGCGGCGGCACCGGCCACGTACGGCAGGTGCGACACGGTCGCCGGATACAGCAGGCGCCGGATGGCCTCGAAACCGGCCAGCGCGGAGGAGCCGGCGATGACCGCGACGATGGCGATGCCGGCCAGATCCTCGGCGCGGCCGTACCCGTAGGTGTACCGCCGGGTCGCCACCCGCCGGCCGATGATGAAGGCGATGCCCAGCGGCACCGCGGTCAGCGCGTCCGCCACGTTGTGCAGGGTGTCGCCCAGCAGCGCGACCGAGCCGGACAGCGCGGTGATGACGGCCTGCAGCAGCGCGGCACCGCCGAGTACGGCCAGCGAGATCCACAGGGCGCGCAGCCCCTCCCGGTTGGCCTCCATCGCCGAGTCGACCTTGTCCGCCGCGTCGTGCGAGTGCGGGGTGACCAGATGGCGCACGTTGTGCCACAAGGCTTTGGGGCCGCCGCCCGCCGGGTGCTCGTGGTCGTGCCGTTCGTCGTGGGCGTCCACCTGGCCATGGTTGTGCCGCTCGCCATGGTTGTGCCGCTCGCCATGGTCGTGCCGCTCGCCATGGTCGTGCCGCTCGCCATGGTTGTGCCGCTCGCCATGGTCGTGCGCGTGCGGTGAGCCCTCGTGGCCGGTCGGGTGCCCGTGATGGTGCTCGTGGTCGCTGCGTTCACTGTTCACGGGCCGGTTCTCCACTGGGTGTCGACACTCGTGCCTGCAGGCATGATAAGTCCGGATGCGCTGCCTCACCGGCTTCCGCTGGGATCCGCGGCGGTCCGCGATCCGCGTCCCGGGGCCGCCCGGCTCCGAAGCGCCAGCCATCGTGGCGGGCGGCTGAGCGCGGCGCGGGCCGGCCGCCACGAACCGCGGGGCCGTGGGTAGGGTCGGAGCATAGGCGCAGGTCGGTCGAGGGTCCGGAGGTCGCGGGGTGGCGGCGCAGCTGAATGTGTTGACGGCGGGCTACGTCGGGCAGCGCGTGGCCAGCACGGTCGTGCTGATACGTGACGGCGACGTCACGGCCGTCGTGGACCCCGGCATGGTCGCGTCCCGCGACCGCATCCTGGCCCCGCTGGCCGAGTTCGGAGTGGCTCCGGAGGCGGTCACCGACGTGGTGTTCAGCCACCACCATCCGGACCACACCCTGAACGCGGCGCTGTTTCCAGAGGCCAGGTTCCACGACTTCTGGGCCGTGTACCAGGACGATGTGTGGACCACCCGGCGGCTCGCCGAGGAGCCGGACGGCTGGCGGCTGAGCCCGTCCATCCGGCTGCTCTACACCCCGGGACACTCGGCCGAGGACCTGTCGACGATCGTGGACACCGACGACAGCCTGGTCGTCTGCACGCACGCGTGGTGGACCGCCGAGGGGCCGGCGACCGACCCGTACGCGCCCAGCGAGCGGGTACTGGCCGAATCCCGGGCGAAGCTGCTCGATCTCGCGCCGGCCCTGATCGTGCCCGGCCACGGCGCACCGTTCGTCCCGGACCGGAATACGCCCCGCTGACCGGGTGCGCGAAACCGCTCAATCGGCGATGGTGACGCTGACCGGGCCGACCCGCAGGGCACCGTCGTTCAGCGGCCTGCACCGGATGCCGCCCTTGCCGCGCAGCGACCGCCAGGCGCCGGGGCCGACCGCCACGTCCATCCAGGCACACGGGTTCGCCCGCCGGTGCACGCGCAGGCTCACCGGACCGTCGCCGGAGTCCAGGGTCAGTACCGAACCGACCAGATCGTCGACCGGGATGCCGGAGACCAGAATGTTCCGCCTGACCTGTGCCAGACCGGTACCGGGTGGCAACGACTCCCGGGCGATCAGGGTGACGCTCGCGTCCCGGTGAGCCCGCTTGCCGAAGTACCGGTCGCCGACGATGCCGAGGCCCTCCCGGATCCGGATCTCGTCGACCAGTTCTCCGGGCGGGGCGGGCGCCGCGCCGTCGGCGGGCCGGCCCTCGTAGCGATGCACGGGCGAGGCCAGCAATTCCACGATTTCGGGCACAGCATCGAGTCTAGGGACGGGCCCGTGCCGGTCCGGCCGAAGCGTTCAGCCCGCCGTGCGCCCGACCCGGCCGGCTCAACCGCGGGGCGATGCTCCGGTTGAGGCCAACTGGCGGCGGGCTCTGTGGCGATACCGCGCAGGAGACCAGCGACGGCGTCAGGTACGACAGCGGCGAGGTCGCCCGCGGCGCCACGCGTGGCACCAGGACCGGCGCGGTAACGCCCGGCCGGGGAACGTGCCGGGCTGGCAGCCTGCGGTGCCTGACGAGCATCGACCGCGAACGCCCGGATCCTGGCGGTTGCGAAACATTCAAGACGGTGATCGTGCGGCCGGCGGCGCCGCGCCTCCGCACGATGCCGAGATGAGCGCGCACAGGATGAGGACTGCTACCGGCTTGGGAGCGAGCGCGGCAGCCCGAACCACGGGAGCACGCTGTTTTCGAAGCGAGTCATGGCGCAGATCCGGTCGCCGGTGAGGGTGAGGACGAACAGGCCGGTCCCGTGGCGGATGCCGGTGGGGGCGCGCAGGTAGGCTCCGAACGCTGGCTGACCGTTGGCCCGGGTCGGCACGAGGTCGAACCGGCGCCCCGAGCCGAACATACTGGCGCAGAAGTCGGCCACGACATCTCGGCCCTGGTATTCGAGCGGCAGCGGTGGCATGGACATGAAGACGTCATCGGTCAGCAGGGCCACCAGCGCGTCGATGTTGGCGGATTCATACGCGCTGACGAACTTCGCCACGATCGCGTCATCGAGGGGTGAGCCGGCGGCCGGAGGCGGTCCGCTGTCGGCTACCGCCAACCGTCGGCGCTCCAACCCCGCACGTGCCCGTTTGAGAGCGCTCTTGACCGATTCGACGGTGGTATTCAGCATGTCGGCCACCTCATCTGCGTGGAATCCGAGGACGTCGCGCAGAATGAGCACGGCAACCTGGCGAGGCGGCAGGACCTGTAGCGCGGTCACGAAGGCCAGGGAGATGGATTCGGTCTGCTCGTATCGGGCCTCGGGGCCGAGCGGCGGATTGGCCGTACCGTCGAGGAGGGCGTCGGGATATGGCTCCAGCCAGACGACTTCGCCGAGCCGGGTCGGCTCGGGCGGTTCCATCCCGGGGATGTCCCACTGCTTGGCGGGACGCCGGCTGGCCGAGCGGAGCGCGCTGAGGCACCTGTTGGTGGCGATCCGGTAGAGCCAGGTGCGGATCGAGGCGCGACCGTCGAACCCCGCGAGACCCCGCCAGGCCGCCAACAAGGTGTCCTGAAGGGCGTCCTCCGCGTCCTGGAACGACCCGAGCATCCGGTAGCAGTGCACCTGCAGCTCGCGGCGATGCGGCGCGGTCAGCGCCCGGAACGCCTCGCCGTCGCCCACTCGCGCCCTGCTGATCAGGTCGGCTCTGACCAACTCCACCCTCGCCACCTCTCCCGTACCTTGTCGCGCTTGCATCGTGTATGGACGCCGACGAAGCGGCAAACGGGGCGGTCGGCGAGCGCCCCGTCCCCGGACATCGCGGCGTCCAGATCGGTGGCAACCGGAAGACGCGAACACAGGAGAATCGACATGGGAAAGATCGTCATCAGCGAGAACGTCTCTCTCGATGGAGTCATCCAGGACCCCACCGGTGAGGACGGCCTCGGGCGCGGCGGCTGGTTCACCCGGATCGGGGACAAGGACCGCGACGCGTGGGCCAAGATCGAGTTCGAGGAGGCGCTGGGGGTCGAGGCTCTGCTGCTGGGGCGAGCCAGCTACACCTGGTTCATCGCGCGTGGCTGGGCATCCCGCGGCGGGGCGTGGGCGGACAGGTTGCGAAGCCTGCCCAAGTACGTCGTCTCCTCCTCCGCCCTCGAAGGTCCCGATTGGGACAACTCGACAGTGCTGAAAGGCGACGTGGTGACGGAGGTCTCGAAGCTGAAGCAACAGGTGAACGGGGACATCGTCGTCTACGGCAGCGGTCGCCTCGTGCACACGCTGATAGAGCACGACCTCGTCGATGAGCTGCGGCTGATGGCCTACCCGTTCATCGTCGGGGCGGGCGAGCGGCTCTTCGGCGAGACCAGCGGCGTGAAGCCCCTGCGCCTCGTCGACGCACGCACCGTCGGTGACGGCCTCGCCTTCCTCACTTACCAGCCCGCCCGAATCGCCTAGTGCCGCCGGTGCCGGCCGGCAAGCGGCCTTCTTGACGGTCACCGCA
Organism: Micromonosporaceae bacterium; assembly: GCA_040255525.1. Lineage (GTDB taxonomy): Bacteria > Actinomycetota > Actinomycetes > Mycobacteriales > Micromonosporaceae > Rugosimonospora. Next base: position 27,660 of record JBDZVD010000049.1, read on the forward strand.
CTTCGCGGGGCGGGCCTCCACTGGCCGCCCCGCACGACCCGTGGCGGGGATTCCGGAGATCGGCGACGGCTGTCCGGCCGGAGGCCCCACGACGTTCGCGGATGCCGGCACACTCATCTTCAGGCGCACGTGGGTGGTCTTCGCGCTCATCGTCGAGGCTGACGTCCTCGACCTGCTCACTACCACCGTCACCACTGCCGCCGCATCGTCGGTCGTGCGTGACCTCGGTGCAGGCGAATCGCTGGCACCCTGCGCTACATCTACCTGGAAGCCGTCATGAAGGCGCTGCGGTAACCGGTCGGCGACGATCCGAACGCTCGTCGGAAGTGCGGGCGCAGATCGGCGGCCGTGCCAAGGCCGCAGCGGTTCGCCACTGTGTCCATGCTCGGGGAATGGTTCCCAGCAGTTCGCCGGCGACCAGCAGGCGCTGCCCGACCAGCCAGCGAAGCGATGTCGTACCGGTCTCTGCGACGAACGGGCGCGCGAAGGCCCGCTCGGACAGGCGGGCGCGGTGCGTGAGGTCACGGACCGACAGTGGCTCCGCGAGATGCTCGATCGCCCACTGGCGGGTGGCGGGCAGTGAAAACCAACGCCAAGTGCCGCATCTCAGAGGAACACTTCGCGCTTCTCTGCTAGCAGCGAATACCGGACCGACCGGGGCTCGATGATCACTACGCTCGGTCTCGTGACGACGATTACGACGCGGGCGGTCGAGTACCCGGCCGACGGCCTGACGATGATCGGGCACCTCGCGCTCCCGGCCGGTGTCGACCGTCGGCCCGCGGTGCTGCTCGGACCAGAGGGCATGGGGCTCAGCGACATCGAGCGCCGCCGGGCCGATGCGCTCGCCGAGCTGGGATACGTAGCGCTGGCCTTCGATCTCCACGGCGGGCGCTACCTGGGCGACCCCGATCAGATGCTGGCCCGTTGCATGCCGCTGCTCGCGGACCCCGACCGGATGCGGGGCATCGGTCACGCGGCGCTCGACGTATTGCGTGCCGAACCGCGGACCGACCCCGACCGGATCGCCGCCGTCGGCTACGGCACCGGGGGCGCCATTGGGCTGGAACTCGGGCGCGACGGCGTCGACCTGCGTGCGATCGGGACGGTCAACGGACTGATCACGGGCCGGCCGGGTGAGGCGGAGCGCATTCGCTGCCCGGTGTGGGCCGGGGTCGGTTCGGAGGACCCGATCATGCCGCCCGCGCAACGGGAGGCGTTCACCGCCGAGATGCAGGCTGCGGGCGTCGACTGGCGCCTCGTGGTCTACGGCGGTGCCCTGCACGCCTTCCACCACCCGCCCGTCGACCATCCCGTGGTCCCCGGAGTCGGCTACCACCGGCGGCACGCGCAGCGGGCCTGGCGCGACGTCGTCGCTCTGCTCGCCGAGTGCCTGACTGTGACGGAGTGATCTGGTCGGCAACCGCGACTCCGGGCCGCGAATCAGTCCGGTCGACTGCCACCGGCTGAGGTGAGGTCGAGACAGCGGAGGCCGCGACGGTTGCCGCGATGCTATGGAACGCGAAGATCGTCTCAACAACCAGTCGTCGACCGATTACGTTGCGGCGTCGAGGATCTGTGACGTGCCCCCGGTGGGATTCGAACCCACACTGTATGGATTTTGAGTCCACTGACTCTGCCGTTGGTCTACAGGGGCTCGGGCCGTTACAGCCTACCTACTACGCTAAGGCGGTGGAATCCGGATACGGCGTGTTGAGATCGAACCGTTGGGGGTAGGACCAGGTGACCGGGGAGCAGCAGGACGGCGGGCCGCGCCGCAGGGTACTCATCGCCGAGGACGAGGCGCTGATCCGGCTCGACCTCGCCGAAATGCTGATGGAGGAGTCCTACGACGTCGTCGGTGAGGCCGGCGACGGGGAGACCGCCGTCCGGCTCGCCGAGGAGCTCAAGCCCGATCTTGTGATCCTCGACATCAAGATGCCGATCATGGACGGGCTGGCGGCGGCCGAGAAGATCGCCGGCGCGCGGATCGCTCCGGTGATCATCCTGACCGCGTTCAGCCAGCGGGACCTGGTCGAGCGGGCACGCGCCGCGGGTGCCATGGCCTACCTGGTCAAACCGTTCCAGAAGAGCGACCTCGTGCCGGCGATCGAGATCGCGCTGTCCCGGTTCGCCGAGATCGCCGTGCTGGAGTCGGAGATCGCGTCGCTGAACGACCGGCTGGAGACCCGCAAGGCGGTCGAGCGCGCGAAGGGCTCGTTGATGGCTCAGTACGGTATGTCCGAACCGCAGGCTTTCAAGTGGATTCAGCGCACGGCGATGGACCACCGGATGACGATGCGCGAGGTCGCGGACCGCATCATCGCCGAGTCGACCGGTAACGACGATGCCGCAGGTCAATCCCCCGCCTGACACAGTCAGTAACGGTTAGGTCAACGCCTGCCGAAGAACCTTACTTCGCTTTGCGAAGTGGGATAACGTCCCGCCCCAGATCGGCACAGCGATCTGGCCTCAGCGCACCATGCCCGGGCGACACGCCTGTCTGGAGCGCTGGGTCATTGGATGGAGGAGGGTTCGAAGCCTTGAGGCAGGGACTTGTACGTGCGCTGGGAGGCGTAGCCATACTGGCGGTCATCGCCGGTTCGGCAGCCTGTAACAGCACCAGCAAGAGCAGCTCATCGAGTGGCGGCAAGTGTGGCTACGAGCTCGCGTTCTTCGGGGCGCTGACCGGTTCGGCCGCCAACCTCGGTGTGAACATCGAGCACGGCGCCGAGCTGGCCGTCGATCAGTACAACGACAAGAACGGCGCCAACTGCATCAAGCTCGACAAGGCCGACTCGCAGGGTAGCGAGCAGGTTGCGCCGGGTGTGGCCCGGAACCTGGTCACCAAGAAGAAGCTCCTCGGCATCATCGGCCCGGCTTTCTCCGGTGAGTCCGCTGCCGCCGACCCGATCTTCGATCAGGCCGGCATCCCGATGATCACGCCATCGGCGACGAACCCGACGCTGTCGACCAAGGGCTGGAAGACCTTCCACCGCGCGGTGGCCAACGACCAGAACCAGGGTCCGGCGGTGGCCAACTACATCAAGGACGTGCTCAAGGCGCAGAAGGTGTTCGTGGCCGACGACCAGTCGGCGTACGGTGCCGGCCTGGCCGACCAGGTGAAGGCCAAGCTGGGTTCGCTGGTGGTGGGCAGCGACAAGACCGGCGGCGACGGTCAGCAGACCGACTTCTCGTCCGTTGTGCAGAAGATCGTGGCGAGCGGGGCGACGGCGTTCTTCTACGGCGGCTACTACACCAACGCTGGCGTCCTGCGTAAGCAGCTGACTCAGGCTGGCTGGAAGGGTGTCCAGCTCGGCGGCGACGGTGTCAACGACCCGGGTTACGCCGAGGCCGCCGGTAACGCCGCGGCGGCGGGCAGCATCGTGACCCTGCCGGCCCAGCCGGCCGCGAAGGCTGCCGGCGACTTCGTCAGCCAGTACAAGGCGAAGTGGAACGTGGAACCGGGCACCTACAGCGACACCGCTTACGATGCCGCCAACATGTTCCTCAAGGGCATCGACGCCGGCAACACGACGACGAGCAAGATGAACACGTTCCTGAGCACGATCAACTACGAGGGCGTGGGTAACACGTACAAGTTCACCAGCACCGGTGAACTGGACCCGAGCCAGCTCAAGATCTGGGCCTTCAAGGTCGACGCGAACGGCGTCCCGCAGCCGGACCAGCAGGTGCCGACCACCTGATCGGAACATCCGGTATAGCTTTTCCTATCGTGGACCGTTGCGGCCGGAAGTATCGCTTCCGGCCGCACCTCCCTTTCCGCAGCGGGAGCCGCGCGTGAACTTCTCGGGTCTGATCGACAATTTCGGACCACTCACTGTTACCGGGCTAGCTCAGGGCGCCATCTACGCCCTTTTTGCCCTCGGCTACACCTTGGTCTACGGTCTACTTCGCCTGATCAACTTCGCCCACTCCGAAGTGTTCATGATGGGCACCTTCGCAGCCCTGATCACCTGGGGTTCGTTGTTCGGCCTGGACCAGAACTCCGCCACGCCCGGCGTGGGCGCTGTCCTGGCCTACCTGGTCATCGGGCTGATCGCCGCGATCATCGTCTCCGGCATCACGGCCGTCGTCATCGAACTGGTCGCCTACCGGCCACTGCGAAGGCGTAACGCCCCACCGCTGACCTTCCTGATCACCGCCATCGGTGCCTCCACGGTGATCTCGGAGCTCATCGGCGTCATCACCCACCGCAACCTGCGTGGCGTGCCGCCCCTGATCAAGCCGGCGAACGTGGTGCACTTCGGCAACACCTCGATCACCAATCTCGAGCTACTGATCATCGTGCTCGCGCTGGTGATGATGGCGGTGCTCGACACGTTCATCAACCGCACCCGCCTCGGTCGCGGCGTCCGCGCGGTAGCGCAGAATCCGGATGGCGCGGCGCTCATGGGCGTCAACAAGAACCGGGTCATCTCCCTGGTGTTCCTGTTGGGCGGCCTGATGGCCGGGATCGCCGCGGTGATGTACGTGCTGAAGATCGGGGATACCAGGTACGACGCCGGATTCACCCTGGGCATCGAGGCGTTCACCGCCGCGGTACTGGGCGGCATCGGCAACCTTCGCGGTGCCCTGTTGGGCGGCCTGGTGCTCGGCGTCGCGGAGAACTGGGGCGCCGGACTGTTCGGTACGCAATGGCATCAGGTGGTGGCGTTCGTGCTGCTCGTCGTGATCCTGATGTTCCGGCCCACCGGTCTGTTGGGCGAGTCGCTGGGGAGGGCACGGGTATGACCACCCTGAAGGAACCACCACCACCGGTCGAGACGCCGGCCCGCGCGGTGAGGGCGTTCACCGTTCGGGGCTGGTTCGGCCAACTGCCCTGGCCCGCCCGCCTGGCCATCATCCTGCTCGTCCTGGTGGGCGCGTACCTGCTGCCGTACCTCGGTGACGTACCGGTGATCGGGCCGCAGATCGTCACCCAGGGCATCGACTGGCCGAGCGCCCTGTTCAACATGTCGTACTACGTGTTGCTGGCCGTGGGCCTCAACGTCGTGGTCGGCTTCGCCGGCATGCTCGACCTGGGCTACGTCGGCTTCTTCGCGGTCGGCACCTACACGGTCGCCCTGTTGTGCTCCTCGGACAGCGTGACGCACACCAACTGGCCGTGGCTGGCCGCCGTACCCGTCGCTATCGCGGTCGCGATGCTCAGCGGCCTGATCCTGGGCTGGCCGACGCTGCGACTGCGTGGTGACTACCTCGCGATCGTGACGCTGGGCTTCGCCGAGATCATCCGGATCACCGCGGACAGCGCGTCGTCCCTGCGCGGCAACAAGGGCTTCACCGACATCCCGCACCCGCCGGGCAAGGGGTCGGACGGCAAGGCGATCTTCGGGGTGGTTGACGCCACCCCCTACTTCTGGCTCGGCCTGACCGTCGTCATCCTCGTCGTCCTGGCCGTCCGCAACCTCGACCGCAGCCGGGTCGGCCGGTCCTGGCTGGCCATCCGGGAGGACGAGGAGGCGGCCGAGTTGATGGGCGTGCGGACCATCAAGTACAAGCTCTGGGCGTTCGCCATCGGCGCCGCCGTCGGCGGCCTCGGCGGCGTGATGTTCGCCGGCGAGCAGGGCTTCATCAACTCCGCGACCTTCGTGCTCCAGTTCTCGATCCTGGTACTGGCCGGCGTGGTCATGGGGGGCTCGGGCAACATCGCCGGGGCGATCCTCGGTGGCGCACTGATCTCGTACATTCCGGACCGGCTGCGCGGGATCACCGACCCGGTCTTCCACACCGACCTGTATCAGTTCCGGTTCCTGCTGTTCGGCGTCGCGATGATCCTTATCATGATCTTCCGGCCGCAGGGCCTGATCCCGAGCCGCCGGCGAAGCATGGAGCTCAAGGACCGGGCCAAGGAGGTCGCGCCGTCATGAGTCCAGTGATTACGACAGGATCCGGCATGAGCGAGCGTGAGCGAGTGAATCAGAGTTGTGGTGCGGTTGTGCCTCATGCCGGACCGGCTGCGGAGCGACTGGTCTGGCTCGCCGCGCGGCGCCAGACGCGCCGAGCCGGACTGGTCGGAGAGGACCCGGCATGAGCGAGCCGCACAACGAGTCGACGGCCTGGGAGGATGACGCCGCCCGGCACCCGGTGGACCGGCCGGTGTCGACCGGACCGGCGGGTCCGGAGGTGCCGGTGCACCCGTCCGACCCCGAGGCGCTGCTGGAAGTGGACGACGTGTCACTCCGTTTCGGCGGCGTGCTCGCTCTCGACGGGGTCAGCTTCAGCCTGCGCAGGGGCGAGGTCTTCGGCCTGATCGGCCCGAACGGCGCCGGCAAGACGACCTGCTTCAACGCGATGACCGGGGTGTACCGGCCGACGAGCGGTCAGATCCGCTTCGACGGCAAGGTGATCACCGGTCGGAAGAAGCACGAGATCACCCGGATGGGCATCGCCCGTACCTTCCAGAACATCCGGCTCTTCCCCGAGATGACCGCGCTGGAGAACGTGATGGTCGGCATGGACGCCCACCACAAGACCAGCGTCGTCGCCGCCCTGTTCCGGCTTCCCCGGCACTGGCAGGAGGAGCGCACCGGGCGGGTGCGTTCGATGGAACTGCTCGAGTTCGTCGGCATCGCGGGGCGGGCCTCGGACGTGTCGCGCAACCTGTCCTACGGCGAGCAGCGGCGACTGGAGATCGCCCGCGCGCTGGCCACCCGGCCGACGCTGATCTGCCTCGACGAGCCGGCCGCCGGCTTCAACCCGGCCGAGAAGGAGGAACTGCTGACGCTGATCCGCCGGATCCGCGACAGCGGTGTGACCGTGCTGCTCATCGAGCACGACATGCGCCTGGTCATGGGCGTGTGCGACCGGCTGGTGGTGCTGGAGTTCGGGAAGAAGATCGCTGAGGGTACGCCCGCCGAGGTGCGGGACGACCCGAAGGTGATCGCGGCGTACCTGGGGGAGCCGGCCGATGCTGCTTGAGATCGACAACATCACCCTGCTGTACGGCCGGATCCAGGCGCTGCACGGGATCAGCCTCCAGGTCGGCGAGGGCGAGATCGTGGCGCTCATCGGCGCCAACGGCGCCGGCAAGTCGACCACCATGCGTGCGGTGTCCGGGTTGCGCCCGATCGCCTCGGGAAGCATCCGGTTCGATGGCCAGGACATCACGAACCTGCGCGCCGACCTGCGGGTCATCCGCGGGATCAGCCAGGCGCCGGAGGGCCGGGGCATCTTCCCCGGCATGACGGTGCAGGAGAACCTGGACATGGGTGCGTACACCCGCCGCGATCGGGTCGGCATCCAGGGTGACCTCAAGCGGGTCTTCGAGCTGTTCCCCCGGTTGGCGGAGCGGCGCAAGCAGGCCGGCGGCACGCTGTCCGGCGGTGAGCAGCAGATGCTGGCGGTCGGCCGGGCGCTGATGAGCCGGCCGAAGCTGCTCCTGCTGGACGAGCCGTCGATGGGCTTGGCGCCGATGCTCATCCAGCAGATCTTCTCGATCATTACCGAGATCAACCAGCAGGGCACCACGATCCTGCTGGTGGAGCAGAACGCGCAGCAGGCGCTGTCCCGGGCGCACCGCGCGTACGTGCTGGAGACCGGACGCATCGTCAAGAGCGGTACCGGTGAGGAGTTGTTGCACGACTCCTCGGTCAAGGACGCATATCTCGGGGTGGCCTGAGCGGCCTGCGCCGTTCGGGCCCCTCGTCACAGTGAGGGGTACAGAAAATGTTGTGGGATGCCTCCCGTCGCAGGGCAGCCTTCGGTCTGGTCGGCGCGGCGGCGCTGATCGCGGCCGTGGCCGGTTGTGGCGGCAGCAACAGCGGTGGCAGTCCGGCCGGCTCGGCGCCTTCCGCGTCCGTCGACACGGCGCTGGCCGCGAAGGTACCGGCGTCGATCAAGTCGGCTGGTAAGATCATCATCGGTACCGACTCGACGTACGCGCCGAGCGAGTTCCTGGCGGACGACGGCAAGACCGTCGAGGGCTTCGACGTCGACCTGTTCGACGCGGTGGCTGGCAAGCTCGGGCTCAAGACGGAGTGGCAGTCGGCGAAGTTCGACGACATCATTCCCGGTGTCGGCTCCGGGAAGTACAACATCGGCGTCTCGTCGTTCACCATCAACGCGGAGCGGGAGCAGCAGGTGACCATGGTCTCCTACTTCTCCGCCGGCACGCAGTGGGCGGCGAAGACCGGGGCGTCGATCGACCCGGACAACGCGTGTGGCAAGAAGATCGCCGTGCAGACCGCCACCGTGCAGGTCGACGACATCAACAAGCGGTCGAAGGCGTGCACCGACGCCGGTAAGCCGGCCATCACTGTCGAGCAGTACCAGGCGCAGAGCGACGCCACCAACGCGGTCGTCACCGGCAAGGACGACGCGATGCTGGCCGACTCGCCGGTGTGCGCGTACGCGGTCAAGCAGACCAACGGGCAGCTGGCCCTCGCCGGCCAGATCTACGACTCGGCCCCGTACGGGTACGTGCTGCCCAAGGACCAGACCGACTTCGCCTCCGCCGTCGCGAGTGCCGTCGAGGCGCTGATCAGCGACGGTACCTACAAGACGATTCTCGCGAAGTGGGGTGTCGACGCCGGCTCCATCACGTCGCCGGCCGTCAACCCTTCGGCGTCCTGAAGCACGAGCCATGACAGTCCAGACGCAACAACCGGAGCGGGTACGGCCTGAGCCCATCAAGGCCGTACCCGTCCGGCATCCCGGCCGGTGGTTGGGCATCGCGGTGGTCCTCGTGCTCGCCGCGATGTTCGTCCACCTGATCGTCACCAACAAGAACTTCCAGTGGCGCTTCATCTTCCTCAGCGTCGGGCCGGGGCAGCGTGGGGTGATGTTCACCGCGCCGGTCCTGCAGGGCTTGCGCGGCACCCTTCTGCTCACGGTGACCTCGATGCTCATCGGCGTGGTGTTGGGCATCGTGCTGGCCATCATGCGGCAGTCATCCAATCCGATCCTCAAGTCGGTGGCCTGGGTCTACATCTGGGTGTTCCGGGCGATCCCCTTGCTGGTGCTGGCCATCCTGTTCGGCAACCTGGGCGTTCTGTGGTCCCGCGTGGGGTTCGGCTTACCGTTCGATCGCCAGATCGGTGAGCTGTTCGGGATGCACGATTTCTCCGCGCAGATCTACAGCATCAAAGCCACCGATCTGCTCACCGGCTTCGTCGCCGGGATGCTCGCGCTCGGCCTGTCCGAGGCCGCCTACATGGCCGAGATCGTCCGGGCCGGCATCCAGTCGATCGATACGGGGCAGTCGGAGGCGGCCTCCGCTCTCGGCATGAGCCGCGGGCAGGTGCTGCGGCGCGTTGTGCTGCCGCAGGCGATGCGGGTGATCGTGCCGCCCACCGGCAACGAGACCATCGCCATGGTCAAGAACACGTCGCTGGTGGCGTACGTACCGGTCACCACCGAGCTGTTCTTCCAGATGGAGGCGGTCAGCCACCGCACGTTCGTGGTGCTGCCCGTGCTGGTTGGCGCATGCCTCTGGTACTTGATCGTGTGCAGCGTCCTGATGGTCGGCCAGTACTTCATCGAGCGGCACTTCGGCCGCGGGTACGGCACCGCGGGGCGGGCCCGGCGGCGGCTGCGCGACCTGTCGGTCGAGAGCAGCGGACGGATGGTCCTCGTGGACGGCGACGGCAGGGAGCCGGCATGACTGGCGTGACGGAACCGGACAGCCGCGACGACACGGGCACGCAGCGCCCGGAGATGGTGCGCGCGGAAAACGTTCACAAGTCGTTCGGGCACCTCGACGTGCTCAAGGGCATCGACCTGGTGGTACGGGCCGGCGAGGTGAGCGTGGTGATCGGACCCTCCGGGTCCGGCAAGTCCACGTTCCTGCGGTGCATCAACCACCTGGAGAAGATCAACGCCGGTCGGATCTTCGTGGACGGTGACCTGATCGGGTACCGGCAGCGTGGCGACAAGCTGCACGAGTTGCGGGAGAAGGAGGTGGCCGCCCAGCGCCGTTCGATCGGCATGGTCTTCCAGCGGTTCAACCTGTTCCCGCACATGACCGCGCTGGCGAATGTGATGGAGGCCCCCTGCCGGGTCAAGCGGGAGCCCAGGGCACAGGCGCGCGAGCGTGCGCTGGCCCTGCTGGAACGCGTCGGCCTGGGCGACAAGGTCGGCAGCTACCCGGGCCAGCTCTCCGGCGGCCAGCAGCAGCGGGTGGCCATCGCGCGGGCACTGGCGATGCAGCCGAAGCTGATGCTGTTCGACGAGCCGACCAGCGCCCTCGACCCGGAGCTGGTGGGTGAGGTTCTGGACGTGATGAAGGATCTCGCCCGGGACGGCATGACCATGATCGTGGTGACCCACGAGATCGGGTTCGCCCGCGAGGTCGGCGACTCGCTGATCTTCATGGACGGCGGCGTGGTGGTGGAGTCCGGGGCTCCGCGTGCGGTGCTGGCGGACCCGAAGCACGACCGGACCAAGGCGTTCCTCGCCAAGGTTTTCTAGATCAGAAGGATCGCGAGCGTGGACGGCGCCCGATTGGGTGGGCGCCGTCGCGCGTCTTGTCGGTGGGTACGACTAGGCTCGCCGGGGTGAGTGCCGCACAGCCCCGTCTGCTCCTGCTCGACGGACATTCGCTTGCCTACCGGGCATTCTTCGCGCTCCCCGCGGAGAACTTCTCCACCAGCACCGGTCAGGTGACCAACGCCGTCTTCGGGTTCACCTCGATGCTGATCAACATGCTCCGCGACGAGAAGCCGACCCACATCGCGGTCGCCTTCGACGTGTCCCGGCAGTCCTTCCGCACCGAGGTCTACCCGGAATACAAGGCGACCCGCTCGGAGTCCCCCAAGGACTTCGGCGGTCAGGTGAGCCTCATCCACGAGGTGCTGGACGCGCTGCGGATCCGCACCGTGGAGAAGCCGGGCTACGAGGCCGACGACGTGATCGCCACGCTCGCCGGTCAAGCCCACGAGCGGGGCATGCAGGTCAGCATCGTGACCGGTGACCGGGACGCGTTCCAGTTGGTGCGCGACGGCGTGACGGTGCTGTACCTCAAGCGTGGGGTGTCCGAGATGGACCGGATGGACGCGGAGGCGGTCACCGCGCGGTATGGTGTCGGGCCGGGCTGCTATCGCGATCTCGCCGCGCTCGTCGGCGAGAGCAGCGACAACCTGCCCGGCGTGCCGGGCGTCGGGCCGAAGACCGCGGCGAAGTGGATCACGCAGTTCGGCAACCTGGACGGCGTCGTCGAGCACGTCGACCAGATCAAGGGCAAGGCCGGCGACAGCCTGCGCGAGCACCTGGCCGGCGTGCTGCGCAACTACCAGCTCAACCTGCTGCTCTCCGACCTGGAGCTGCCGGTGGCGCCGGACGAGCTGTCCTGGCCCGGCTGGGACCGTGAGGCCGTCCACCGGGTCTTCGACGCCCTGGAGTTCCGGATCCTGCGCGACCGGCTCTACCAGTACCTGGAGCCGGTCGAGCCGGAGGCCGAGTCCGGGTTCGACCTGGCCGGCACCGTGCTGCGCGGCCCCGGCGTGGCCGACTGGCTGGCGGCGCACGCCCCGGCCGGCCAGACGGTCGGCGTTGCGGTGTCGGGCGACTTCGGGCGCGGCACCGGCACGTTGAACGGCTTCGCGCTGGCCACCGGCGACGGTCCCGCGCTGTGGTTCGACCCGGCCGGCCTTGACGCCACCGACGACGCGGCCGTGGTGGCCTGGCTCGCCGACCCCGACCGGCTCAAGGTGCTGCACGACGCCAAGCCGGCGCTGCTGGCGTTCGTGGCGCGCGGCTGGAGCCTGCGCGGGCTGGCCACCGACACCGCGCTGGCCGCGTACCTGGCCCGCCCGGATCAGCGGTCCTACGACCTGACCGACCTGGCCCTGCGCTATCTCCAGCGGGAGCTTCGGGTGGAGCAGGCCGACAACGGCCAGCTGACCCTCGACGGGCTGGGGGAGGAGGACGAGCTCGAACGCAACCTGATGCTGCGCGCCCGGGCGACCCTCGACCTGGCCGCCGCGATCGGCGAGGAGCTGGGCCGCGACGGTGCGGAGGCGGCCGGGCTGCTGCGCGAGGTCGAGCAGCCGCTGGCCTACGTCCTGGCCAGCATGGAGCGGATCGGCATCGCCGCCGACACGCAGTACCTGTCGGAGCTGGAGGCGCACTTCGCCGGCGAGGTCAAGGCCGCGGCGCAGGCGGCGTACGGCGTGATCGGGCGGGAGTTCAACCTGGGCTCGCCCAAGCAGCTACAGGAGATCCTGTTCACCGAGCTGTCGCTGCCGAAGACCAAGCGGATCAAGACCGGCTACACGACCGACGCCGACGCGCTGGCCTGGCTGTACGCCCAGACCGAGCACCCGCTGCTGGAGTACCTGCTGCGCCACCGCGACGTGGCCAAGTTGAAGTCCACAGTGGATGGCCTGCTCAAGTCGGTCAGCGACGACGGGCGCATCCACACCACGTTCAACCAGACCGTCGCCGCCACCGGGCGGCTGTCGAGCACCGATCCCAACTTGCAGAACATCCCGATCCGCACCGCCGAGGGGCGGCGCATCCGCCGGGCGTTCGTGGTCGGGCCGGACTTCGACACCCTGCTCACCGCGGACTACAGCCAGATCGAGATGCGGATCATGGCGCACCTGTCCAAGGACGAGGCCCTGATCGAGGCGTTCCGGTCGGGGTTCGACTTCCACGCGGCGACCGCGTCCACGGTGTTCAGCGTCGAGCCGGCCGGCGTCACCCATGAGCAGCGGCGCCGGATCAAGGCGATGAATTACGGCCTGGCCTACGGGCTGTCCTCGTACGGCCTGGCCCAGCAGCTGGGCATCACGCCGGCCGAGGCATCCGTGCTGATGGACGACTACTTCGGCCGGTTCGGTGGCGTGCGTGACTACCTGCACCGGATCGTCGACCAGGCCCGGCGCGACGGATACACCGAGACTGTGCTGGGACGCCGGCGGTACCTGCCCGACCTCAACAGCGACAACCGCCAGCGCCGGGAGATGGCCGAGCGGATGGCTCTCAACGCGCCGATTCAGGGCTCGGCGGCGGACATCATCAAGATGGCCATGCTGCGGGTGGACGGGGCCCTGCACGACTCGGGTCTCGCCTCCCGGATGCTGCTCCAGGTGCACGACGAGCTGGTCTTTCAGGTGGCCCCCGGGGAACGGGAGGCGCTGGAGGCACTAGTCCGTGAGCAGATGGGCGGCGCCTATCCGCTGGACGTGCCGCTGGAGGTCTCCATCGGCGCCGGCCGCGACTGGGACGCCGCCGACCACTGACCGCGGGACGCCGGGCGCGGGAGACCTGCGTCACGAGTGTCGCGTGACATCGCGGCGCCGCGCCGGTGCGGGCGGTCGCCACCGGTCCAGATCGTGGCGCAGGGAGCCGATCGACGAGGTTGTCAAATGTGAGTACTCGTGTTTTAGTAGCCGGGTGAACCCCACCCGGCTCTTCGTGCTCGGTGCCCTGGCCCGCCACGGCCCGATGTACGGGCACCAGATCCGCCGTGACGCCCGCGTCGACCGCGCCGAGCTGTGGTCGGAGGTGCGCCCCGGCTCGCTCTACGGCGCCCTGCACCGGCTGGAGGCCGAGGGGCTGATCGAGCCGGTCCGCACCGAGAAGGACGGCCAGCTGCCCGCGCGCACCGTGTACGCGATCACCGAGGAGGGCCGCCGGGAGCTGCGTACCCTGCGCACCGAGGCGTTCGGCGAGGTGGTTCTGCGGCCCGACCCGGTCGACCTCGCCCTCGCCATGAGCGACGAGCTGGACGAGGACACCCTGCGCGGGTTCATCGAGGACCGCCGCCGCATGCTGGCGGCCCAGGCCGCGCAGTTCGACCACCTCGCCGAGCGCGCCTGGCCGGACCAGACGGTGGCGGACGACCTCATCGTCGAGCACGCGCGGCTGCGCATCCAGGCCGAGCTGTCCTGGCACGATCAACTGCTCGACCAGATCGGCAAGCTCCGCACGGTCAGCGCGCACCGGCACGGCGCGGGCGGGGTCACCGGGCGGGAGGGTGCCCCGACGGCGCAGGAGGGGCAGCGATGACGGTCCGGCCGCTGCGGCTGCTCGGCGACCCGGTGCTGCGCACCGCGTGCGATCCCGTGACGCGTTTCGACGACGACCTGGCCAGGCTCGTCGAGGACCTGATCGACACCGTGCGGCTGCCGGGGCGCGCCGGCCTCGCGGCGCCGCAGATCGGCGTGGGTCTGGCCGCGTTCTCGTACAACGTGGACGGCCGGCTCGGCTACGTCGTCAACCCACGGATCGTGCGGCGCTCCGGCGAGTACGACGGGCTCGAAGCGTGCCTGTCCGTGCCGGGTGTCTCGGCGTCCACCCCGCGGGCGATGCACGCGGTGGTGGCCGGGGTGGACGTGCACGGTGATCCGGTGGAGGTGGCCGGCTCGGGGGAGATGGCCCGCTGCCTCCAGCACGAGACCGATCACCTGCAGGGCATCCTCTACTTCGACCGGCTCACCGGGGACGAGCGCCGCTTTGCGATCCGGCAGATCCGGGCGGGGCAGGGCGCCCCGCGCCGCGGACGCTAGGAGCAGTCCTGCCGGTCACCGGCGGGACGAGCCTGGACTCCGCCTCGGCTCGACATCGGCAGGACGGGTCCCCGTCGCGGTACGGCGGCCCGGTCCCCGTTCGTCAGCCGGCCGGCCGGGTGGCCACGAAGATCGCCGTACCCGGGAAGAGCCGCCCGCGCAGCGGACTCCACTGCCCCCAGATCGCCTCGTGCCCGGCCGGCCACTCCGGCTCGATCAGGTCATCCAGACGGAACCCGGCGGCGACCAGCTCCCGGATCCGGTCGCCGAGGGTCCGGTGGTGCTCCACGTAGGTGGCCTGGCCGGACTCGTCGTACTCGACGTACGGCCGCCGGTCGAAGTACGAGTGCGTGGCCACCAGGCCGTTCTCGCCCGGGTCGTCGAGGAAGATCCAGCGCATCGGGTGGGTCACCGCGAACACCCATCGCCCGCCGGGGCGCAGCACCCGGTAGACCTCCCGCATCACGGCGGCGGAGTCGGCCACGAACGGTACGGCGCCGAACGCGGTACACGCGATGTCGAACACCCCGTCGGGCAGCGGCAGTGCCGTCGCGTCCGCTTGGAGCAGGGGGACCCGTACCCCGGTACGGTCGGCGGCCAGGCGCGCGTGCCGCAGCATGCCGGCGGACAGGTCCAGCCCCACCACCCGGGCGCCCTGGGCGGCCAGCCACCGGGACGCGGCGGCGGCACCGCAGCCGACCTCGACCACCCGCCGGCCGTCCACCGGACCGAGCAGCCCGGCCTCGGCCTCGCGCAGGCCCTCCGGGCACCACCGGAAGTCCACGTCGCCGAGGAATGTGCCATGTTCGGCCTGGTAGTCGTCGGCGTCCCGATCCCACCAGGAGCGGCTCGCCCGGCGGTTCTCCTCGGCAGATACGGCTCGCCGGGCCACCCCGGGCTCGCAACTCATCCCGAATACAGTACGCCTCGGCGAGCCAGAGGGCTTGCACGCTGTGCGGATGCGCACGGTAAGCTAGTCAATGCACTCGTGGGCGCGTATCTCGGTAGGGAGCAGGTCCGCGGCCGCCGGCACGCTACCAACGAACTTCTGGGGGATTTCGCTGGGACGCGCCCGCGGCGAGCCCGCGACGCACCAGGTTCGCCCGACATAATCCGACCGGAGCAACAACCCACATGACGAGCAGCATCGAGGCCACCTCGAGCGCCAGCAACAAGGTCGCCGTCGACGACTTCAACTCCGAGGAAGCCTTCCTCGCAGCGATCGACGAGACCATCAAGTACTTCAACGACGGTGACATCGTGGAGGGCACCGTCGTCAAGGTCGACCGGGACGAGGTCCTGCTCGACATCGGCTACAAGACCGAGGGCGTCATCCCCTCGCGCGAGTTGTCGATCAAGCACGACGTCGATCCGGCCGAGGTTGTTTCGATCAATGATCACATCG
>JBDZVD010000050.1:0-43525 GCA_040255525.1 Micromonosporaceae bacterium
GCTCATACTCACCATGAACGCCGGCATCATGCTCATCTTCAACGCCGGGCAACAGGTTGTACGGCGGGAGCAAGGTCGCCGCTCCATCCGCATTGGACAGAAATAGACCACTCGATCACGGAGCTCGTGCTAGATCCCACTTTTCGCGCGCCGTCGACACGAACCACCTGGACGTGACCGATGTGGATCCGGCCGCTTTCGGCCAGCGTTCGTCATAACGCTTGTTAACGCCATTTCGCGCGCGTCATTCAAAGCTGCTAGCTGCCGTAGAGTATTCCGTACATTGACGTGCTTGATGTGGAAGGGTGCATGTCTCATGGGGGCGACCGCGCCGTCCGTCGTGCTCGCGGTGTCAGATCTGGTGGTTACCGACGGACCGCGCGGCCGAGAGAAGATCCTGGTCGCCGGAGTCAATCTGCGGGTGACCGATGGCGAGGCGATCGCCATCGAGGTCGACGATCCCGCCGCCGGGCAACTGCTCATCGATGCTCTCACCGGACGGCGCCGCCCGGTGTACGGCGTCATCGAGCCGACCGGCTCGGTGCTGCCACAGTTGTCACCCGGCGCGCCCGTAGGTCCGGGCGGCCCGTTGGTGATTGCGGCCGGCACCCAGACCGTGCCACCGACCTGGTTCGACGAGATGCGGCGCGTTCGCAGCGCCGTCGTCGCAATCGGTTCCCGGGGCGCACTGGCAGAACTGCCGGTTGATCGGCGGCTACGGCTGGCAGAGGGGCACCTGCAACCGGTACGGCCACGTGACATACATGTGCCGGCCGACCGGCTACGCGAGCGGGTCCAAACGGCACTGACCGAGGCCGGCACCGCGACGGAGGTCGCCGCCCTCGTGGCGCGGGTACTGGTCGACGCCGACGTTCGCGGGCACTCCAGCCACGGCGTGCAACTTCTGCCGATGTACCTGAACCGGCTGGCGCGCGGCGGCATTCAGGCGAAGGCCGAGCCCCGCTGGTTGACCCGGACCGGCCCGGTGCGCATCGTCGACGCCGGGGGTGGTTTCGGACAGGTGGCCGCCGAACTGGCGGCCGCCGAGTGCGCCCGTGTGTCGGCTGAACTCGGGATCTGCGCGGTGGGGGTACGGGGCAACAACCACATCGGGATGCTGGCGGCCTACCGTGAACCGTTCGTACGCCACGGCGTCGTGGGGTTGCTGCTCAACATTTCCGGTCCCAGTGTCGCGGCACCGGGCGCGGGCAAGGCGAGCATGGGCAACAACGCGGTGTGCCTGATCTCCCCGGACGGGCCCGGCGGCCAGCCGCTGATCACCGACTTCGCCACCGGAATCGTGGCGAGCGGAAAGATCCGCGACGCCGCCGCACGAGGGCACAGGGTGCCGCCCGGCTGGTTGGTGGACGCGGGTGGACGGTCGACCACCGACCCGGCCGCGCTGGATCAGGGTGGCGCGGTGCCGGTGTTCGGCGACCACAAGGGACTCTGCGTCAGCATCATCGTCGAGGTGCTCGCCGGCATGCTGGGCGGACACACGGTCAGCCCACTGGTGCACAAGCAGCGCCACGAACCGGAGACCCCCATGGGCTGCGCTCAGCTGTTCATCGGGCTCTACCCTCCGGCGTTCTTCGTCGACGACCTCGGCCGGCTCAGCGACACGTTGGTGTCGGCCGTGGCACGCGGATACCTCGGCGAGATACCCGAGGTGTTCTTTCCGGAGCAGCAGGAGCAGCACCGCACCGCGACGGCCGAGGAGCTGGGCGTTCTTGTACCGTCCGGGCTCGCAGCGCAGCTCGGCCTGCACGAGGCCGTGGTGACGGCGTGACCGCACCGGTCCGGGTAGCCCTGGTCGGCCTCGGCGCCGCCGGCCGGCAGCACGCGGCCGCCATCAACTCCACCACCACGGCCGCACTGTGCGCGGTGTGCGATGCCGAACCGGGCGTGGCGGCCGGCTTCGCGGCCACGCTGACCGGGGACGCCCCGCACGTGTTGGACTGGCCGCGGGTGCTCGCCGATCCCGATATCGAGGTGATCGCGCTGTGTACTCCCCCGGCGGGACACCCCCGCTTGGCCGCGGACGCGCTGGCCGCCGGCAAGGCGGTGCTGCTGGAGAAGCCGCCCGTCTTGAGCGAGGCCGAGTTGGACGCGACGCTGGCCGCCGCCACACGAGCCGGGCGGCCGGTGTCGGTCATGCTCCAGCACCGGTTCCGGCTGCCGGAACCGGTGCTGGCGACGCCGTGGTCCGGCGACGCGGTCGGCGTACTCGAGGTGGTTCGCCACCGACCCCCGCAGCACTATGAGAAGCAGGCTTGGCGACTGAACCCGGACGCCTCGGGGGGCGGCCTGTTCGCCCACCTGGCGGTCCATTACGGGGACCTGGCCTGCCAGCTGCTCGGCAATCCGGAGGCGGTGGCCGGCACCGTCGAGTGCCAGCTGGCCGACGGCATCGACACCCGGCTCGCGCTGGAGGTCCGATTCGCCAGCGGCGCGCGGCTGGCCCTCGCCGGCACGACCGCGGTCGACGCGCGCGGCGAACGACTCGCTGTCTACGACCACGGGAGGTACTTCGCGCTGCAGGACGGCGCCGCCCAGACGCGCACCCGCGGGGAGGCACACAGCTGGCCGGCCGTACCAACGCCGCAGCTGCGTGCCGCGGTGTACGCCGAGCTGTGCGCCGCGGTCCGCGACGGGATCGAGCCGGCGCGCACAGCCCTGTCCCGCAGCCGTGGCGTGGTGCGGCTCATCGAGTCGGTACGGCGCCTAGCCCAGCCGTCCGTCGGGCACCCGGACGCGGAGCCGGCGCTGGAAGGCTCGGCCCGTTGAGCATGGGACCGAGCACCGCCGCGCCCCGGCCGGGTATCTCGGCCGGGTCCTGTCCGGACCTGTCGGCCGAGCGCCTGGCCGAGCTGGCGGCACGGCACGGGGTCGACGTCGTCGACCTGCGCGCCGGCAAGGGCCAGTCCTGGGAGCGGGACGGCATCGCCCCACTGAGGAACGCCGGGGTCGCCGTGGCGTTCGTCGGGGTGTCACTCACGCTCGGCGTGCCGGACGCGTCGGTAACGGACTGTCTGCTCGGGCTAGAGAAGCTCGGCGCGGTTGGCGTGCCGGTCAAGACCTTCGTGGCCGAGGTCGTGGGTAGGGACCCGACGGCCACCGCGCGCGCGTATGCCCAGGCCCGCCAGATCCTGGAGGCCATCGGGCCGGGCGCGCTGCTGGTGGAGACCCACCACGGGGGCGCCGACCCGCAGGCGCTGGCAGACCTGTGCCGGGACACCGGAGCCCGGCTGCTCCTGGATACCTACGGGCTGGCCCAGCTCGGTGTCGACGTCGGCGTCGCCGACCCGGGCCTGCGCCGGCACATCAGTGCGGCGCAGGTCAAGGGGTACGACGCGGCAGCCTCCCGGCACCGGCCCTTGGGCACGATGCCGGGAGAGCACGCGGCAGCACTGATCCGGCTGCTGCCCCCTGGTGTGCCGGTACTCGTGGAGAGCAAGGCGGGCAGCCTCGACGATGACCTCGTCGTGCTTCGCCGCTGGCTGGACGGATGGCGACCAAGGAGTGACGATCGTGCGTAGAGCGATCATCAACGATGAGATATCCCAGGACCTGACAGTCGCGGCACGACTGGCCGCGGAGTTCTCGTTCGAGGGCCTGGAGATGCGGTCGATCGACGGGACCCCGCCGCATCTACTCACCGACGAACGGCTGCGGGAGGCGGCCGCCGAACTGGACCGCTTCGGGCTGCGGGCGGCGGGCTTCTGCCCGCCCGCGCTGAAGCACCCGGTCCCCCGCACCGATGAGGCTGTGGTGGCCGCGCGCGAGGTGCTGGAGCGGGCACTGGCCCAAGCCGCGCTTCTGGACGCTGGCCATGTCCGGATGTTCAGCTTCTTCCGCGACGGCGACCCCGATCCGGCGGATGCGGCCCGGGCGGCCCGCGAGGTGTTGGCTGACCTGGTGCTGCCGGAAGGGATCGGGCTGGTGCTGGAGACCGGCACCCGGTCCAACACCCCGACCCTGCGCCTTGCCCGCGCGTTCCTGGAGGCACTGGACGACGAGCGGGTCGGCGGCCTGCTGTGGGACCCCGGCAACAGCGTGTTCGCCGGCTTCGACACGCGACCGTTCCCGGACGACTACGCCTCCGGCAAAGACCTCATCCGGCACGTACACGTCAAAGACCCGCTCGGCCGCACCGGGTACGTTCGTGTCGGCGACGGCGACCTGCCATGGCCGGAGATCCTGCGGGCGCTGCGGGCGGACGGCTTCGACGGGTACGTGTCGCTGGAGACGCACTGGCGCACAGACCGGGTGCTGACCGCGCAGGAACGCGACGAGCCATGGGGGGAGGGCATCTCGGCCGGCGGCGTCGCGGCCAGCCGGGCCTGCATGGAGATTCTCAACTCCTGGTGGGCACAGCTCGATGCGTGACGTCGATCAACCTCTGCTGCTGGTCGGCGCGCAGCGTTCCGGCACCACGGCGTTGGCCTACGCGATCAGCGCCGGGTTCGCCGAGCGGGGCGGATGCTTCACAGTCAACGGCAAGCTGTTGTACCTGGCCGCCCGCTGGTTGCGTCAGGACGATGTGGCGGCACGGCACCTGCGTACGGACGAGGTGCTCCATGCGCTGTGGCGGCGCCCGGCCGGCGGGGTTGGCGCCGAGGCCTGGGCAGTACGGGCGGAGGAAGCGCTCCGGGCCGCGGCGCAGCGGGTCGCCGACGGCGATTCGACCGACGCCCACGGGCTGGTATGCGAGGTGGCCGCGCAGGCGTACGGCACGCCGCTATGGGGCGACAAGTACAACGAGTACCTGCTGGACCTGCCGTACCTCCACGAGCTGTACCCGCGGGCGCGCTGGTTGTTCTTGTACCGGCACCCGGTCGAGGTGTCCGACTCGATGCTGCGTTGGGAGGGCGACCGGCCCTGGCGGTCGACGAGCGCGGCGGCATGCGAGGAGAAGTGGGCCGAGTGGAACGGGCGGTGGCTCGACTTCCGCGACCACGTACGCCCGGACCGGAGGCTGGAGTTGAGCTACGACGACGTCTGCCACGCGGCCGGTGCCGCCGGGCTGGCGGACTTCGCCGGCATCAGCCTGACCGGAGCTCCGCTGCGGCGGCGGGCGCTACCCACCCAAGGACCGCCAGTCACCGAACGGGCGGCTGAGATTTGGCGCCGAATCTGTGAGTTGCGCGAGCGGGCCGCGACGACATCGGGGGCACAATGAACACTTCTGTCCCGCCCGACCCGGCCCCGGGTTCCGCACCTGGTTGGCCGTTGGTGTTGTACTTCCACCACGTCCACCCGGATATCGATCACTACACCAGCCTCACACCCGAGGCGTTCGCCCGCGGCGTGGACGAGGTGCTGACAGACTTTGAGCCGTTGGATCCGGCAGCGGTGCTCGACTGGCCACAGCTCACGGTCACCAACCGGCCACGCGTGTTGCTCACGTTCGACGACGGTTACCGGGACCTTCTGACGTACGCGTTGCCGGTGCTCGAGGCTCGTGGCCTTCGGGCTGTGTTCTTCGTGTGCACCCGCCTGCTCGGTCAGCGGGATGCCGATCCGCGCGCGGACTACCTGGACTGGACGCAGTGCGCGGCGCTGCACGGCGCCGGTCACGTGATCGCGTCACACGGACTGACCCATACCCCGCTCGACCGACTGTCCGACGAGGAGCGTGCGGCCGAGGTCCGTGAGTCCATCTACGAGCTACGCGATCTGCTCGGCCTGCCGAAGGCCGTGTACGCGTACCCGTACGGAATCCAGGCGCCGGTGCCCGAGCAGATCGCGGGAGTGGGTCCGCTGCTCGCATTCGGGTCGGTGAAGGCACCGGCCCGGCCGTGGACGGCCGCGCCACTGGCGATCCGCCGGACGTACCTGCCCACCGGCGGCGAGGACAGCTGGCCTGGGCTGGTACGTAGTTGGCGCAGGCAGTGGGAGGAGTGAACGATGAGCGCCGCCCAGCTCCCCCGCATCAGCGTCGTGATACCGACGCTGATGCGCGAGCACGACCTGACCGAGTGCCTTCTGGCGCTGGCATACGCCGACAACGGCGCGCTGCACGAGGTCGTGGTCGTTGACGACGGCGGATCGCCGCCGGCGCGCATCGATCCCGGGTTGGCTCGCAGGGCCAAAATAGTGTTGTTGCACAACGAGCGGCGCCGCGGGGCCAGCGTGAGTCGCAACCGCGCCGCCGAGGTGGCCACCGGCGAGGTGCTGGCCTTCGTGGACGACGACGCACGCGTGGTCGCCGACTGGTTCGAGGTCGCCTGCGCCGAACTGGCCATGGGTCGCCGGGCGCTGACGGGCCGCGTGCTGCCGTTCGACGCAGGCGTCGTCAGTCGGGCCCGCCAATGGCGTTACGACCAGCGGTACAAGGATCTCGCGCCAGGCGCAGTCGTCCAGTTCCTGGCCGGCGGCAACTCCCTCGTGGATCGGGAGGCGTTCCTTGCCGCGGGGGGCTTCCCGGACCAGCCGACCGCCGGCGACAACGCGCTCGTGCCGCGGCTGCGGGCTGCGGGCGTGGAGTGCACGTTCTGTCCGCAGCTGCGCATTCTGCATCGCAACGGCAAGGGATTGCTTACCGCCGCGAAGGAGGCATGGCGGGCGGGCGCGTCCAACCGGATCCCGCGCCGTCAAGCGCTGTCGGCCATGTACACGTCGCTGCGCCGGCTGCCGGCCGGCCGGCCGGACGTGGCCCTGGTCAACGGGGCATTGCAGGTGGTCAATACACTCGGTCAGCTGACAGGGATCGGCAGCGGCCGACGGGGCGACGAAGGGGGTCCCCAGTGACCCAGGTTGTGGTCGTCGACGACGACTACCGGATCGCCGAGTTGCACCGGGCGGCGGTGGAGGCGGTCAATGGTTACCGTGTCGTGGCAACGGCCGGTCTCGCCAAGGTCGCGGTCGAGTTGGTCCACCGGCACCGGCCCGATCTCATCCTGTTGGACCTGTATCTGCCGGACGGGTTCGGGCTCGATCTGCTCAAGCGGTTGCGAACTGATGGCGTCCCCGTGGACGCCATCGTCCTGACCGCGGCGGACGACATGTCGCGTGTCCGCGAGGCGTTGCGGCTCGGCGTGCTGCAGTACCTCATCAAGCCGTTCTCCCTGTCCCGGCTGCGCGATCACCTCCTCGCGTACCAACGTTTGCAGCGCCATCTCAGATGGTCGCCGGCGTCACAGACGGTGGTCGACCGGGCATACCAGTTGCTGCGTACCAGCGGGGAGGAGGAACCGGCCAGGCCCGGCAACCCGACCGTGCAGGCGATCCAGGAGGCGCTGCGCGGCCATGGCGACTGGGTCAGCGCATGCGACCTGTCCCATGCCGTGGGCATCAGCCTCTCCACGGCCCGGCGTTACCTGTCCAGGCTGGTGGAGCTCGGGAAGATCGAACTGTCTCTGCAGTACGGGACCGCGGGCCGTCCGGTGCACCTGTACCGGGATCTATCGCATGACGACATCTCCTGAATGACCTGGTCCACACAAGCCGTGACAAAGGGCGCCGGCCAAGATCGCATCGGCGCACACATATCGATGCCTGGCGGTAGGGTCCCCCTCATGACTCCGCAAAGGGGGAGAATCAGCTTCGCGGGCCAGATGTTGTTGCTGCAGATAGGCGTCATTGCGCTTGTCGTGGCCATCGGGCTCGCGTTCGCTGCCTGGGTCATGGAAGAGGAAGTTACATCGCAGTACGGCGATCGTGCCCTCGCGTTAGCCCGGGCGACCGCGTCAGACCCGGCGATCGCCGATGCCGCGGCGCGTGACGACCCGGATGGCCTCATCCAGTCGCGCGCCGAACGGATCCGGCTGCGCACCGGTGCGCTGTTCGTTGTCGTCACAGACCGGAAAGGGCTCCGACTGTCGCACCCGAACCCGGCACTTGTCGGCAAGCCGGTCAGTACCGACCCGTCGGCGGCGTTGAGCGGCCATGAGGTGGTCAATGTTGATCGGGGAACGCTGGGCGAGTCGATCCGAGCCAAGGTGCCACTCGTCGATACGACCGGCACGATCGTGGGAGAGGTGAGCGTCGGCTTCCAGATAACCGACACCCGCCGGCGCCTCCTCGCCAACATCGACCTGGTCGCGTTGTTCGCCGCCGGCGCGCTGCTGCTCGGTGCCGGCGCCTCGGCACTGCTGGCCCGCCGGCTGCGCCGCCAGACGCTCGGCCTGGAACCCTACGAGCTGGCCATCCTGGTCCAGGACCGGGAGGCGGTGCTGTGCGGCATCGACGAGGGGGTACTCGCGGTCTCCCCGCAGGGGACGGTGACGCTGTGCAACGAGGAGGCGAGCCGACTACTTGACCTGCCGGACGCGACAGGCGCTTCGGTCGACACGCTGAAGCTGCCGCTCCGGTTGCACGCGGTCCTGCGGGAGCGACGCGCAATCAACCGCGTCGTGACCATCGCGAATGATCGAGTACTGGTCGTCAACTACCGATGCGTCTACTACGCCGGCCGCGACCTCGGCGGGGTACTGACCCTGCGCGACCGCACCGACCTGGAGACGCTGATCCGCGAGCGGGACGGGGTGATCGCCGTGGCCAACGCCTTGCGTGCCCAGCGGCACGAGTTCGCCAACCGGATCCACACGATCTCCGGCCTGTTGCAGATCAACCACATCGAGGAGGCGCGACAGTACGTGCAGACCCTGTCCGACGACACCGGAAACGTCGCTGACTCCGCGCACGAGGGCATCCAGGACCCCTACCTACGAGCGCTGTTGGCCGTGAAGACGGCCGAGGCGTCCGACAACGGCAGCCAGCTCACGATCCACAAGGACAGCATGGTCGGCCGGATCACGTCGGCGGTGGAGGTCACCACTGTCGTCGGCAATCTGGTGGACAACGCCATCGAGGCGGCCCGGCTGGGCAGTCGCCGGCCCGCTTGGTTGCTGGTGTCGTTGATTGCCGACAAGGACGCGCTCGTCATCGAGGTGATCGACTCCGGTGACGGTGTGCCCGACGAGCTGGCCGGGCAAATCTTCGTGGAGGGCGTGTCGACCCGCGGCGACCAGCGGGGCCTTGGTCTGGCACTGGCTCGGCACGTCGCGCACAGCCGCGGCGGCCGGGTGCGGCTGGTCAGCCCGTGCGGCCCGAACCACGGTGCGATCTTCGTGGCACGCATACCCGGGGTGGTGGAAGTCCACGGGGAACTGGCGGCCGCCGCGCTCACCATCGATCGCGGCGGCCAGGACTGAGCCGGCCGGCCTACCAGATCGCGGCGCCGTCCGCGCCCGGCTGCAGGAACTCCAACCGGTTGCCACAGTTGTCGGCGGCGTAGAAGCGCCGGAAACCTGGCAGGTTGTCATCCCACGTGATGTCCACGCCTCGGGACTCGAAGTGCTTGGCGAGGCCGTCGAGGTCGGCCACCAGGATGCCCGGATGAGCCTTGCGCGCGGGCCGGAAGTCCGCTTCCACACCAATGTGGATCTCCAGGTTGTCCGCGCGCACCCAGATGCCGCCGCGGGTGGCGAGCTCCGGCGGCTTCTGCAGCTCAAGGAAGCCGAGGGTATCCACCCAGAAGCGACGGCACTCGTCCTCGGTTCCGGCCGGTACGGACAGCTGGACGTGATGCAGACCCAGCCCGAACGGCGTGGTGTGAACTGCGTCGTAGCGTGCGGCCATAGCTGACTTGTCCTTCCTGATCTTAGTCGCGACCTAGCTGCGGACGGCAGCATCCGCCTCCGCCAGTGCCAGTATGCGGTCCTCGACCCCACGCAGCATGGCCTCGCCCTCCTCGGGCGTCGCCAGCGAGGTGTCCAGCCGCAGCGACAAGGTCGCCTCGGTGGCTGCGACCGTGGCGTCCAGCAGCAGCCCCAGGTTCTCGGCGTCGGTACGGGCAACCCAGGCGAACCGCGTTCCCCGGCGCAGCACCGCGAGCCGATCATGATTGGTACGCCCGCGGCCGGCCTGGTGGAAGTTCACCACGACGGCCCGCCCCATCCGGTCGACCCGGCCCCGCGTAACTTCCACGTCAGCCACCACCGCGTCGAAACGTACCGGGTCGGCGTGCGCATGCCGGTACGCCTCCAACGTCGCCGCCGAAGCGCGGGCCGCCAACTCACCCAAGTTCCGGTGGCGCACATCCACGAGGAGTGGAACCTCCTGAACCATCGGACCGGCGTAGCCACGCCAGCGGGGATCGTGGCGGTTGGTGGCGATGGCGTACAGCAAGGCCGCGGACGTGCCCGCCCAGGCGGCGACCTCGACCGAGAACGCCGCGTTGATGACGCCGGCCGGGGTGAGCCGCCTACGGCCGAGCAGGGCCAGCGCGGCGGCGAGCGCGGGAGAGCGCAGCCGGCCCACCCAGTACCGGGGCGACCGCGGCTCGTGGCGGTACGGGAACATGGTGGCTGGACCATCGGTCAGCTGCCGGCGTACGTGCTCCTCGGCCGCACGCTGGGCCGCCTGGCCCCCCGCCGAACGCTCCCACGCGACCACATCGGCCGGTTGCACCGGTACGGTGGTGTCGGCGGTTCCCCGCAACTCGGCCGACAACTGCGACTCCAGCAGGCGCAGTCCCCACTCATCCGCATTGCGGTGGTCGACACGAACCATCATCCGGTCCAGCGTCCCGCCGTCACCGACCAGCACCGCCGCGCCGAGCGGCAACCCGTCGCCCTGCGGCACCAGACGCCAGGGCGCGGCCCGCTCGTCGGGCCCGTACACCGCAACCGGGACCTCGATGCGACCGATCACGTCCTGGCCCAGGTCACCGCCGGCGGTTCCCATCGTGGTACGTAACGCTTCGTGCCGGGCGACGAGCCGGGCGAGGGCGGACACCGCAGCGTCCGGACTGACCTTCGCGTCGGCGGGCGGAACGACCGTGAGGTACAGGTCGCCGTAGGAGGGCGTCCCGGGAATCGCCTCGATCACCCGCCAGATGTGCTGCTGCGGCCAGCTCAACGGGGACCGGTCGCGTGACGTGGCGACTACCTGGCACGGCAACGTCCTGGAACTCACCGGTATATCCCCGCCTGCATGGTGAACATCTGTGCGTACATGCCGTCCCGCGCCATCAAATCCTCGTGTTTGCCGTGCTCGACGATCCTGCCGCCGTCCACCACGACGATCAGATCGGCCTCGCGGACCGTCGAGAACCGGTGCGACACCAGCACGGTCACCCCGCCACCGGCCCCGACCAACTGGGCGTCGGAGCGCGCGAACCGGGCGAACAGCGCGTGTTCGGCCTGCGCGTCCAGCGCCGAGGTGGGCTCGTCGAGCAGGAGCAGCAGCGGGTTTTGGCGCATCATGGCGCGTGCCATCGACAGCCGCTGCCACTGACCACCGGACAGCTCAGCACCGTCGGCATAGGTACGCCCCAGCTGCGTGTCCAGCCCTCGCTCCAGACGCTCCACCACAGGCCGCGCGTCGGCCTGTCCCACCGCCGCCAGAACCGCCGCCTCATCGTCGATCCGCGGCAGGTCGCCGATGCCGACGCAGTCGCGGGCGAGCACCTCGAATCGGCAGAAGTCCTGGAAGCCTGCGGCCAACCGCGCCCGCCACGCGTCCGGCGCCATCGTCACGAGGTCCACGCCGTCGACCAGAATGCGGCCCTCGGTCGGGTCGTAGAACCGGCACAGCAGTTTCACGAGCGTCGACTTTCCGGCGCCGTTCTCCCCGACGATGGCAACGGTGGAGCCGGCCGGCAGATACAGCGAGATGTCGCGCAGGATGTCGCGGTCCGTACCGGGGTAGCGGAAGGTCACCGACTCCAGCGTGATGCCCTCGGTGATCCGCTCCGGGGCCGGTGCCTCCCCGCGGCTGCGCGGCAGCACCCGATGTACGAGGTTGCGCAGCCACAGCACCCAGCCGATGACCCGCGCGTGGCTCTGCAGTGCCTGGGCGATGGACAGCGCGTTGGCTACCTGCGCGTTGGTCTGTACGGCGAGAGTGACGACCAGTACGACGTCGCCAACCGAACGCTGCCCCTCGATGGCCGCCCGCACGACCAGAACCACGGCACCCAGGTAGCCGACCGCGAACAGCAGTTGGCCGATGACGCGCAGCCCGAGCCCGGCGACCTCGGCGCGCGTCTGCGCCCGGTCGATCGCCGAGCGCAGCCGCGCCTGGCGGGCTCGCATCTCGTCCTGCAGGCCGAACACCCGGATCTCTTTTGCTGGTGCGACCTGGGTGGCCAGGTCCAGCAGGTGGCTGCTCAGCCGCAACGACTCCGCCTGCTCCAACTGCGCCCGGTGAAGTCTGTTCTGAGCGGCCCGGCCGGCGGACAACGGCGGAATGGCGAACAGTGGCAACAACAGCAAGAGCGGCTGCAGCCGGGCCAGCAGCACCGCGGTGACGACGATCTGGGCGAGCAACGCGACGGCCGACAGCACCGCCTTAACGCCCTCGCCTGGGGCGCCGATCTGCTTCTTCAGCAGCTCCATCCGGTCGGCGTAGTCCGGGCGCTCGTGCTGCTCCAGGCCCACTGTGCCCTGGGAGAGGCTGCCCAGCTCACGCTCGACCGCCACCGCGTGCAAGTTCCCCAGCTCGAAGAAGAAGATGTGCGCGAAATGCTCCATGGTCAATGCGAGCACGGCGAGCACCGCCACCGCGGCGCCGGCCACCGCGGCGGCCGGTACGTCCCGGTCGAGGGTCGCGTTGACCAGCTCGCGCAGGGACAGCGCCACCATGGGGCCGCTGATGCTACCGATGAGCATCAGCGTGATCGAGATCAACAGCCGGCCGCGGCTGACCCGGAACGCCGAGGCGAGGATCTCCGCGAGACTGCGCAAGAAGTCCTTCACGGGGTCGCTACCTCCGGCTCGTGCGCGAACTGGGCGGTCTGCAGCTTGAACAGGCGGGCGTACTCGCCACCTTGGGCCATCAGCTGATCGTGGGTACCGTCTTCGACGATCTCGCCGTCGGCCAGCACCACGATGCGGTCGGCGCGGCGCACCGTGGAGAACCGGTGCGAGATGATGATCGAGGTCAGTCCGCGGGTCAGGTCGAGGAACCGCTCGTAGAACTCCACCTCCGCCCGGACGTCCAGGCTCGCGGTCGGCTCGTCGAGCACCAGCACCGACGCGCCCGCCTCGACGGCCATGAGCGCCCGGGCGATGGCGATGCGCTGCCACTGGCCGCCGGACAGCTGGGCGCCCTGCGCATACTGTCGGGACAGGATCGTGTCCAGTCCGTGCGGCAGATCGCGGACGAGCGCGGTGGCGCCCGCGCGCTCAAGAACGGACAGCACCCGCTTGTCCTGCGCATCCTGGCGCGCCAGGTCGACGGCACCGAAGCCCACGTTGTCGCGTACGGACAGTTCGAAGTGGATGAAGTCCTGGAAGATTGCGGCGAACCGGCGCTGCCATCGGCCTACTTCGAAGTCATTCACGTCGATGCCGTCGGCGGAGATCGTGCCCTGCTGCGGCTCGTAGAGCCGGGCCAGCAGCTTCACCAGCGTGGTCTTCCCGGCACCGTTGAGCCCCACGATGGCCAGCGACCGGCCGGCCTCGATGATCAGGTCGAGGTTCCGCAGCGCCGGTCGCTCGCTACCCGGGTAGGTGAACCTCACGCCCTGCAGGCGTATCTCGCGCCGGGGCAGACCGGCCGGGTCCTGAACGGCTCCCGCCGGGCGGACGGTCGCCGCTGCGGCGCTGAGCCGCTCGAACCGCTCCAGGGCCTGATGCGCCAGCATGCCGTACTGGGTCTTGGTATCCGACTCCTCAATGTAGGCGCCGATGCGCAGGGTCGCGATGCACGACTGCGCCACCAGCACCAGGCTGCCCACCGCCAGCATGCCCCTCGCCGCCGACGAGCCGGCCGCCCCGAGCGACGTGGCTCCGGCAGCGACCGCGGCCACGGTGTAGATGACGTACGGGCCGTAGTAGATGCGCCGCCGCGCCTGCCAGATGGGCTGCATCGACTCCATGGCGGCCTGCTGGTGGCGGCCCTTCAGCCAGTCCAGGATGCCGTATACCCGGATCTCCTTGGCGCCGCCCTCGCGCAGCATGAGATCGCGGAAGTAGATGCGCCGGCGCCGGTCGCGGATGTGTCGCTCCCAGATCCGCCCGAAGAACTCCAGTCCGATGCGGTTGGCAAACCGCAGGGTCAGACCACCGATCGCCACGACCGCGGCCGCCCACCAACTGAACATGACACCGACCACCACCGCCGCGCCCAGCGCCTGGACGTAGTGCGATATGAGGGCGAGCAGTCCGGCGCAGGCGGCACCCGGGGTCAGGTCGGCCACCTTCATGAGATTCACCGTGTCGCCAAGGTCGTCGAGCACCGCCTGGTCCTCGAACGGAGCCAAGCTCCCCGCCCGGAACGACGCCGCCATGACCCGGTCATAGGACCGGTCATCCACCCGCCGGGCTACCACCTGGCCCACGAACGTCTTCGACGGTGCCACGAGCTGCTGCGCGGTGAACAGCACCGCCGCGTACACAAGCACCTGACGCAGATCGGCCCACGCCGGCGACGTCAATCCACCGGCGACAGCCGCCGGCACCCGGGTCACCACCGCCGCGGTCGACACCATGAACCCGATCGGCAGGGCGCCCGCGAGCACCTCCAGCACTATGCCGGTCGCCACCAGCGGCCAGCCTGCATCGGGCAGCACCCTGAGGATCTCCAACCGGGCGTGCGCGCGACCGCGGAGGTATCCACCAAAGCGGCGCACCGCCCCCGGCCGGTCCCGCACCGCAGTTGTCGCGGCCACTCCTGCCACCCTTCTTCCGTCCTGGTCGCGGTCAGACCCGCGACGCCTGCTCATTGCGGTACAGATGCCGGGCCACCTTCCCAGCGTGCGTACGCGCCAGCGGCTCGGTCAGCTCGACGGTCAGGGGTATCTTGTGGGCTTCCAGCCGGCCTCCACACCAGGCCTGCACCTCGCGGGGATCGACAGTCGCTCCGTCGTCCGGCACCACCAGCGCGTGGACACCCTGGCCGAGCAGCCGGTGGGGGCGGCCAACCACGATCACCTCGCGAACTCCCGGGTACCCGGCGAGCACGTCCTCGATCTCGCGCGGGCTCACGTTCGCCCCGCCCACGATGATCACGTCATCGACCCGGTCGGTGAGGTACAGAAACCCATCGGCGTCGACGTACCCGGCATCGCCCACGCCGCGGAAGCCTTCGTCCCGGGCAGCGGCGCCCCACGCCTGCCGTGGCGTGGCTCGGGTGGCCAAGGTACGCATGAGGACCTCACCAACCGTGCCGGGCGGGACCGGTGCGCCGGCCGGATCCACCACGCGCACATCGGTCAGGAACGGCCGCCCGACCGTGCCGGGGTGCGCCAGCCACTCGTCACCACGGCATGTCGTCACGCCGACCATCTGGGTCGAACCGTAGAGCTCGTAGATGCGCTCGGCACCCAGCCGCTCGATCCAGCGACGCTTCACGTCGGGCGGGCAGGGCCCGGCGGTGTGCATGAGCGCCTCCAGCGATGCGCCGAACGCCACCGCGCCCGCTTCGTTCCTGCCGATCACGGCCATCTGGTGCGGCGTCAGCTGACACCACTGTGGATGGACGTCGGTGCAGGCACGCACCAGATCCGGCGGTGTCAACCGGGCGAGTAGCGCCAGATGGTTGCCGCCCAGCAGCCCCGCCATCGCGCAGGTGAACGGCGCCGCATGGTGCAGAGGGCCGACAACCAACTGCGTGTGGTCGGCGCGCCAGCCGACCTGCGTGAGCACCAGCCGGTGACCATCGAGCAGGCGCAACGGAGGCAGGGGGGCCGGCACCAGCCGCGGCAACCCGGTGGTGCCGCCCGATGGCAGAAACCAGCCGATCGCGGGATCGGGTCCCGGCGTGACCTGGTCGGGAGTGGCCGGTTGGGGCGTGCTCGTCGCGTCGGCGAGGAGTTCGGCGTCAACCCGCAGCAGGTCCGCCGGGTCCTGGCCGCCCAGCAGGGTGGCCAACTCGCCATCGGACGCGGCCGGCGGCACGATCATTGGCGTCGCTCCGGCCATCCAGGTCCCGAGGACGGCGAGTACGAACTGCGCCACGTTGCCGCACGCGACGATCGTCCGGCCACCGGGCCGAACGCCGCGACCGCGCAGCAGCCCCGCCACCGCCTGCGATTGCCCCGACAGCTCAGCGCGACTGAGCGTGGCCGGCTCCCGTCCGGTCCAGGTGGTGAGCGCGAGGCGATCGGGCGCGGCTGCCGCCAGCTCCGCCAGCCGGGCCGCTACGGTGCCGACCGGACGGCGACCAGTCCGTGCCATGTCACCCACCCACAATCCGGCGGACCGCCAGAACCAACCCGTCGGCGGTGCGCTCCACGAGACGCGCGGCCGTACCGTCGGTGTAGTGGTCGCGGCTGTAGCGCACGCCGATCTGGAGCCGGTCCTCGATCACGTCGCCTTCGAACATCAGCCGGTAGCGCTCACGCTGACGCGGAGAGCGATGCGGGCCTACCCGGCCTGTCGGATCGGCGAGGACCGACTCCTCGGGTCGACGACCCAACCGATTGAACTGGCTGCGGTAGTTGAGGCGAAGCTCGCTGGCTGGCAGGCCACGCAGCAGGGTCCGATAGTCCGCCGCTGCGACGACGGGCGAGCTGGCATCCGGGCCGGTCAGGAAGCGCAGCGCGTCGAAGCCCCACGGCCGGGCAGGACCCGCCGGTGCCGACAGGGCCAGGTCCACGATCGCGTCCGCCCCGCTGGCCCCTTCCGGGACTGTCATGAGCACAGGGAACGTGGCCTGCAGGTATCCGACGGTCCGGGACACGTCCAAGCCACCCACGGCCGCGTCGCGCCCCAGTGTGTACACGTCGATGGCGTGGGTGGACAACTCGCTCCACTCGGCAACGGCCACGACCAGGCTGGCCAGCAATAGGCGTACCGGCCGCGGCCCGCCGTGCGGCAGCTCGTGCAGCAGAAGCGCCGTGTCCTCTATGGACAGCCAGGCGTGCGCCGTGGACAGCGACGGCAGCAACGCCTCCCCGGTCCGCTCACGTGGCAGGGGACGCAGTTCCCGCCATGGCAGGGCCAGCCATTCGGTCGCGTCCTTGGCCGCCTCGTCGGATACCGCCCAGTCCGCCATGGCCCGAGCCACCTGGCGGATGCTGGCGGATCGGGTCGACAGCTCGATCCGGTGGCCCCGGACCGCGGCCGTCAGGCAGGCATCGAAGTCCTGGGCAAGCAGGGAGGTCGACCACCCGTCGAGGATGAGGTGATGAGCCAGGAGCAGCAGGCGCCCGGGCCTGGCGCCGAGGTTGAGGTGTACGACGCGGAACACCGCACCGTCGACCAGACTCAGGCCCCGCAGGTGCGCCGACAGCGTCGCGGCGATGGTCTCCTCGTCGCTGTCGGCCGGCATCGCCACGCTGACCACAGCAGATTCCGGGTCCACGTCGGTCAGGTACGCCGCCTGTCCATCGGTCGCCGCGCGAGCCCAGTCGCCGCCCTGCGTACCGGGGCCGCTGGCGGTGTCCGGGGACACGAACCGGGAACGCAGGGCGTCATGCTGGGCGAGGAGTCCCCTCACCGCCGTTGCCACCGCCTCGCGCGGCAGCTCGGCCGGCACATCGAACAGCATGTGCAGCACGAAGTGGTCAATATCCGGGATGCGGCCGTCGCGCAGCCAGCGGTGCTGGGCGGGCAGCAGATCCAACGGTCCGCTGGGCTCGGGACCGGCCTCCAGGACTGTCGTCACGGTGCCGGTCTGTGTGTCCGCGATGGGAACCGCCAGCGGGATCAACTCCGCTAACGTGATGCCGCTGAGCACATCGAGGGGGTCGACGTCGAGGCCCGCGAGGTGCGCCTGTCCGGACAGGCGTACCGCCAGCAGCGAGTCGCCACCCAGCGAATAAAAGTCGTCGTCCGGCCCTACCTCGGCGACGTCCAGCACCTCACGCCACAAATCGGCCAGCACCGCGCCCACATCGACGCTCACCGGTCCATCCCATCCGCCATCACGGCGCCGCAGTGACCCTCCACCATGGTGGCCAACTCGCGCACGGTGCTGGCGCCGAGCAGTTCCTGCATCGTCAGGGTGACATCAAGCTGTGCTGACAACCGGGTCGCCAAGTCGATCAGTGCGAGGGAGTCCCCGCCCAAATCGACGAAGTCGTCGGTGGCGCCGATCGGCCCCGCGCCGAGAACCTCTGCCCAGATCGCGGCGAGCGTCTCCTCCGTGCCCGGAGTGGGCGGCTGGAAACGGTACCGCTGCCGGATGGCGACCTCGGCGGCACGTGCATCGGCTCTGCCCTCCGAATCGCGCGCAACGGCGTCGACGAAAGCGATCGTGCCGGTGGCCGGCACATTGTGCTCAGCGAGGTACAGCCGCAGTTCGGGCCCGCTGAGGAAGCTGGCGGGCGCGGCGACGACCAGCGTCACGGGCTCCGCGCCAGTGCCAGCTTCGGGATCGGGGACGAGGACGAAGGCAGCGTCGGCAACGTCCGGGTGAGCCAGAAGCGCGTCAACAATCTGGTCGTGGTGGAGAATGGGATCTGTGGCTGGGGTCATCGTGGCATCGACTTCGTGAGAGGGGCGGAGGTCCGAAGGGTGGGCTCGTTGGCCCAGTCGGCAAGCGTCGCATAGTCGACCTTGCCCGGCCCGGTGCGCGGCAGCGCCGGCACCGAACGCAGAACGAAGGTGCTAGGTGGCAGTCGGGCTTCGCTGGTCAGCGCGTGCAGTCCGGCTACGAGTTCCGGGTCCGGGCCGGACTCGACGAACACGACCGCGCGCTCGCCGGCAGCGGGTACGGCGGCGAGCGGCTGCCTGCCGCCGAGGCGCCGCTCCAGCTCGTCGAGGCCGACGCGGTGGCCCGCGGGCTTGATGAACCGGCCGATCCGCCCGACGAGGTAGAGAAAGCCGCCGTCGAGGTAGCCGAGATCGCGGGTACGCAGCACGCCGCCGGTCTCGTCGGGAAGGGCGAGGTCCGCCCGGCTGGTGGCGTACCCCTGCATCACGTTCGCGCCACGGTAGACGACCTCCCCGACGGTGCCGTCGGGCAGCGCAACGCCGCCGGCGTCCTCGATGCTGAGCCGGCCGCCCGGCACCGCCCGGCCCGCCGACCCGAGCCGGGCGGGCAGGTCCGTCGGTTCCAGCACAGTCATCCGGGCGGTCGCCTCGGTCTGGCCGTACATCACGTAAAGCCCGGCGCCGATCTGCGCCAGCGCGGCCGCGACCTCGGCCACATGCTGGTCGGCCAACCGCCCACCGGCCACGGTCATCGCCCGGATCCCCGCGAGCGCCGTGTAATCGAACCGATGGGTGGCGAGGAACTCGAAGTTCAGCGGCACCCCGGCAAAGGTCGTGCAGCCCAGCCGGGCGAACTCCCGCCAGAACCGGGTAGCCGTCGGCGAGGTGTCCAGCAGCGCCACGCATGCGCCCGCGGCCAGGTGGCTGTTCAGCACCGACAGGCCGTACGTGTAATGGAGTGGCAGAGATGTCACCGCCCGGTCCCGGGAGGTGATCCCGAGTGCCGCCACGATGGCGGCGGCGTTCGCCTCCAGCGCCCCACGCGCGAGTCGGACCATCTTGGCGCCGCCGGTAGAGCCGGATGTGGTCAGGACGAGCGCGGTCGCGGAGTCGATCCGATCCGCGCCGACCGAGTCTCCCTTGGACTCGTGCACAACCACTTCGCCGGGCAGGACGGCGCGGTGCCGGTACCCGGCCGTCTCCAGCACTCCGGGGGCGACGCTCGGCCCGGCGACCACAAGCTCCGGCTGGAAGTCATGCAGCAGCCCGCTGAGCGCGGATGGCGGTAGATCCGGTCGCAGCCAGGCCACTGCGTGGCCGGCATCCAGCGCGGCCAGGTACGCCAGTACCGCGCCGGGCTGGCGGTCGGCGAGCAGCGCCACGAGGCACTTGTTCGGGCGATCGAGGTGGCGTGCGGTGGCGTCCACACGACTGATCAGGTCGGCATGACTCCAGATCTCACCACCGGGCAGGATCAGCGCGGGATCGGACGTGGACCGCAGACCGAAGGGGCGGCCCCCCATCACAGGCCCTCCACCATCACAGCACCTCGACGTTGTGCCGGGCGCCGACCCGGTTGCGGCAATCCAACACGTGCCTCGCGTGCTCGCGTACCAGGGCGTAGTCGAACGCATCGTGGTCGGTGAGCACGACGACCACGTCGGCCGCGGTCAGCTCCTCGCCGGTCAGCTCGACGATGGCCACCCGCTCGTGCAGGCGCGGTGCCTCGATCAGGTGCGGGTCGACCGCGCGGACATCGGCGCCGAGCTCGATAAGCCGTTCGGCGACTCGGACCGCCGGGGACTCCCGCGCATCGCCACTATTCGCCTTGTAGGCCAGGCCGAGCAGCAGGATCCGTGAGCCGTTGAGCGCAC
Source organism: Micromonosporaceae bacterium (assembly GCA_040255525.1). Classification (GTDB taxonomy): domain Bacteria; phylum Actinomycetota; class Actinomycetes; order Mycobacteriales; family Micromonosporaceae; genus Rugosimonospora. The sequence continues at coordinate 20,207 of JBDZVD010000050.1, forward strand.
GTTGCCGGTCGTTGAGCGCCTCGACCACCCGCTGTACCACGTAAACCGGCATGTGCGAGTTGATGTCGTTGGCCAGTTCGACGAAGCGGAACGGCCGGCCGAGCCGGCGGTGCACGTGCCACGACAGATAGACGGGATCCACAGGCAGGCAATGGCCCCCGACCCCGGGACCTGGCGCGAACCGCATAAAACCGAATGGCTTGGTCGCGGCCGCGTCAATTGCCTGCCAGAAATCAATCTCGAGATCACGGGCGAAGACGGCCATTTCGTTGGCGAGCGCAACGTTGATGTATCGGAACGTGTTCTCGACCAGCTTTGCCATTTCCGCGACCCGCGGCGAATCGACAACAACGACGGTCTCGACAATTGTTTCATAGAGCGCGGTGACCGCTTTACGGGACGCCTCGTCAATGCCGGAGACGATTTTCGGCGTCTTCTCGAGGTGCCAGGCCGGATTGCCTGGATCGATGCGCTCCGGGCTGTAGCCGACATGGAAGTCCCGACCGGCACACAGGCCGGATCCTGCTTCGAGTACGGGGACAAGTAGTTCCTCGGTGGTGCCCGGGTAGGTCGTGGACTCCAGCACGACCAGCGCACCCGGCCGCAGGCGAAGGGCGACGCTCTCGGCCGCCGCCCGAATGGGGTTGAGGTCGGGGGCACCCTCGTGCAGCGGCGTAGGTACGGCGAGTATCGCTACCTCGAAGTCGGGCAACTCTGCCGGATCGGCCGTGATCATGTATGAGCCGGACGCGAGAACCCGGGCGATGTCCTCATCGGAGATGTCGTCGACAAAAGAGCGCGCGGACCGGACGCGGTCGACACGTGACACGTCCACGTCGTACCCGACGACCGAGTGGCCCTTGCGCGCGGCGAGAATCGCCAGCGGTAGCCCGACGTAGCCCTGACCCACCACGACAAGCTTGGCCATATCTAATTCGCCCGTTGACTATACAGGTAGCAACACCGACGGTTATACATGCGCACCCCCGACAACGCCTGTGGAACGGCCGAGACAGAGCTTACCGAGCACATACACGCCCAGCAATGCGATCGTTGGTTGTAATGATTTTTACCCCGGTCTTTCCGGGGCTTCCCGACTCCGTTGTGTCGAGCGACGCGGCGGGCACCGATCCGTTCTCTGCCGCAGTGCTGATCAGCGACCTGACGACCTGGTTACCGCGCCCGGGCGGGCACGGCAGGCACCCTGGGCAGGCATTAGCGTCCCGGCCTCTGCCGTTCGGAAACCCGGTTCCGGCCACGCCGTTTCAACTGGGCGGCTTTTTTGTAGTTCTGCGACATGCCGGCCAGATCCCCATTTTGACAAAAACGCGCTGGGTGAACGCTCGGCCCAGCTTGCACCGACCTGCATTGTTTGTCTGATCTGACCCTGTCCGATTTACTCCCTCGACCAGGTGCAGGTTAGAGCCCTCCCGGGGGCACGTCACAGATCTACAAAATCTCCGCGTAATGGATCAGCGACTGACCGTTAGTATGGCCTTCTCGCTCACTTAGTCATTGATCATAGCGGCGTCTCCAACTCGTTGCCCGAGACGCCCCTATCGATCTTGACGGTTGAAATCTCGCCAGCTTTGTCGCGTCAGTGCCCGGAGCGTTTCCGCGACCCGCAGGTTCGCGCGGCTGGTTCGGTGGGACTCGTCGATGAAGCACTGTGGCTGCTCGTTCGGCGGTCGCGACCTCTCATCTGCTGCCGACTGTCGGATATCCGGCTCCGCTGGCCATGGTCTTCGCCCTACGTGCAGGGGCGGCCACGACCGGCAGGTGGGCTTTGTCTATCGGGCGGCAGGTCCGACGAAGACCGTATGCGAGGTGACGCCGCGGCCCAGCTAACCGCGATAGATCTGCGGCGCAGAGCCTCTGCGGCGCGGCAAGCGGCTCAATGCGAGCTCAACCACTCGCGCACCTCGCCGAGGGCGGTGCCACTGCTGTCTCTGTCGATGCCGTCGGCCAGGTCGGCGATCGTCACTTTTGACAGTGCCTCCCGCCACAGCTGTTCGGCGGCCGCGAACGCACGAGCGATCGAGCAGCGCTGCGAGCACTTTTCCGGCGGCACGGCCAGCGGGCCACGCGTGCGGATTTCGGCGCAACGGAAGAGTTCGCCGGGGCCGTCGATCGCGGCGACCACATCCAACACCGTGATCTCGCTAGCGGGTGACGCCAGGGAGTATCCGCCGTCCTGGCCCTGACTCGATCGGACGACACCGGCCCGGGACAGCGCCTGCAGATGCTTCGCCAGGTAGGCCGCAGGGATGCCGTGCAGCTCCGCCAGGATTTGCGCTGGCAGCGGCCCCTGCGCCTGGCTGAGCGTCACGCAGCAGTGCAGCCCCCATTCGACCCCGTTCGACAGCTTCACGCGCCCATCTTACCCGGATACCAGGTATCCGAGTCGCAGCGTCCGGTGTTAGCATCCCGGACACATGATATCCGGGTTGAGGAGTTGACTATGACCGACACAGCCGAGCAGACAGGAACGCCGCCAGCGCCGAGCGCCGCAGGCACGGCGACCCCTGACCGTGCCGCTCTCGGGCTCGCGGCAGCGGCTATGTTCATCGCGGCGGTGAACCTCCGCCCCGCCATCGCAGCCGTCTCGCCCCTGGTGGACACCATCCGCGCCGACCTCGGCCTGTCCGCCGTCGGCGTCTCGCTGCTGACCACCATCCCGACCCTCGCGATGGGCCTGTGCGCCCCAGCCGCCGCGCTCATCGCGCGCCGCCTCGGACTCTTCTCCGGCGTACTCCTGGGGCTGGTCGTGATCTGTATCGCGACGGCGGCGAGAGCCGCCGCGGCCGCGACCTGGTTACAACTCGGCTCCGCGTTCGTGGTCGGAGCCGGCATCGCGATCACGCAGACGCTGCTGCCCGCCGTGGTGAAGTCACGATTCGCCCGCCGGGCCAACCTCGTCACGGGCCTGTACACGGCCGGCCTCGGACTCGGTGGCGCGGTAGCGGCCGGGGTCACCGCACCGCTCAGCGACGTAATGAACTCGTGGCCGGTCGCGCTCAGCTCGTGGGCGCTGCTCGCCGTCCTCGGGATCCTGGTGTGGCTGCTGGCTCGGGGATCCCTGAACCTCACCATAGCGGCCGGTCCACGGCGCATGACAACCACCGGCCTGCCATGGCGCAGCATGACCGCCTGGCACATTACCGCCGTCTCGGCCGGCAACTCAGCGCTCTACTACTGCGAACTGGCCTGGATCGCCCCGCTGCTCAACCAGTCCGCCGCCTGCTCCGAGACCCAGGCCGGAGCCCTGCTGACCGCGATGATCTCCATCCAGGTGATCGCCATGATCGCCGTCCCGGCACTGCTCGGCGAACGGGTCGACCGCCGGGTCGGGCTCGCCATCACCACGGTACTGACCGCTCTCGGCTTCCTCGGCCTGGCACTGGATCCCGGCACCGCGACCTGGCTGTGGATCGTGCTCATCGGCGTCGGCCACGGCGGCCTCTTCCCGCTGGTACTGGCTCTACCGGTAGCCACCGCGAGGGACGCTGAGCATGCCGGACGGATCAGCGGCATGGCGTTCTTCGTCGGGTACGGCTGCGCCGCCGCCGGGCCGCTTCTCGTCGGCGCACTGCGCGACGCGTCCGGCGACTTCGAACTGGCATTCACGCTGTTGGCCGCCGCGGCCACGCTGATGCTGGTACCGATCCTGTTGCTGTCGCCGCGCCGGCTTGATCACGGCACGCGATAGATGTCCGCCAGAAACTCTCGCCCCGCATCACGGGCCCACCATGCCGCTATTCGTTCATAGGCAGCGCCGAGCGTGCGACCAATGCCTCGGCGAACCCGCGCGCGTAGTCCCCTCGCTCGCAGAGTGTCAACGTTTGTGATTCGCCGAGCGGTGCTCGCTGTGGTGGCGCTGAACGCCGTGGACACGGCACGGCTGCTGGTGGTCACCGCAAACGGCCGCCCAACCTCCTGTTCAGGGTCGGCGGTTGTGAGTTCCGGGGGTATAGCCGAGGGCTCGCCGGAAGACGTCGATGAAGGCGCTGGTGGAGGACCATCCGCAAGCGTGGGCGACGGTGGTGACCGGCATGTCGTCGGCCAGCATGCGCAGGGCGTGGTAGAGGCGTAACTGGGTGCGCCACTGCGGGAAGGTCATACCCAGATCCCGCCGGAAGAGGCGGCTGAGGGTTCGCTCACCAGCCCCGGTGACGGTGCCGAGTGACGCCAGGCTGCGCGGGTCGGCGGGGTTGCGGTACAGGAGATCGCAGATCGCTCTCAGCCGGGGATCGGCAGGGGTGGGTAGCTGCACGGGCTGCTGCGGGGAGGCGCACAGCTGGTCGAGGAGGACCAGGCGCAAGCGCTGTCGCTCGGGGGTGTCGTCGTGAGGACCGCGGGTGTAGCTGAGGATCAGCTCGCGCAGCAGAGAGTTGACGGCCAGAACGGTCGGGGCGTCCAGGTTGAGGGGGTTGGTGTCGGCGGGCAGGCCGACCAGGTGCAGATCGAGGTGACCGTAAGCACGGTGGGCGTGGACGCATCCGGCCGGTACCCAAATGGCGCGGGTACCGGGGGCGAACCAGGTGCCTGCGTCGGTGGTCACGGCCACGACGCCGCAGCCCGCGTAAACGATCTGGTGATCGTCGTGGCGGTGCGCGTCGATGGCCTCTCCCGGGGCGAGTGTCAGGGTGCGGGTGCGCGCCTCGGGAGAGTGGCGGATGCTCGGCATACATTGGCACTTTATCGGAAGCGCGCCAGGTCGAGCCGCGGCGAGGATGCCCAGGTGTCAACACATCACACCTCTCGCATCGGCGGCCCGATCACCCTGCTGGCCCTCGGACACGCCTGCGTGGACATCTACCAGGGATCGGTAGCCGCACTGGTGCCGTTCTTCGTCTCCGAGCGGGCCTACACCTACGCCGCCGCCTCAAGCATCGTCCTGGCCGCTTCCCTGCTGTCGTCGGTCGTGCAGCCGCTGTTCGGAGTGCTCACCGACAAGTGGGCCATGCCCTGGCTGTTGCCAGTCAGCACCCTGCTCGGCGGGGCCGGCGTCGCTCTCACCGGCGTCGGCGGCTCCTACGCCCTGACCCTGGCGGCCGTCGCGGTGTCCGGAGTAGGCGTCGCCGCCTACCACCCAGAGGCCGCCCGCGTCGCGCGGTCGGCCAGCCGCGGCAACCACAGCGCGATGAGCTGGTTCTCCCTCGGCGGTAATCTTGGCTTCGCTACCGCGCCCTTGATGGTCTCCGCCGTCATCGCCACCGCTGGCTTGCGCGCCTCCCCGCTGCTGGTCATGCCCGCCCTGGCCGGCACGGCCCTGGGTGTGGCCGCTCTGCGCAGGATGCCGACGCCCGCGGCAGCGGCGGCAACCGACCGCGCCGGCGGCACCGTCGGCCGCGATGACTGGGTGTCCTTCACGAAGCTGTCCGGTGCCATTATGTGCCGATCGATCGTCTTTGTAGGACTGAGCGCGTTCATCTCCCTGTACGTGCGTCAGCGCACCAGCGGTGGAGCCGTCTCGGGCACGGTTGCGCTGTTCGTCCTCTACCTCGGCGGCGCGGTCGGCACCGTGACCGGCGGGAAACTCGCCGCCCGGTTCGGCCGCCTGTCCGTCGTTCAATGGTCCTATGCCCTGACCATCCTCGCCGTGGCCGGCGTAATCTTCGTCCCCGGCCCGCCGCTGTACCTTGCCGTCGCGCTCACCTCAGCCGGCCTGTACGTACCCTTCTCCCTCCACGTCACCCTCGGCCAGGACTACCTACCCCGACGCGTCGGCACCGCCAGCGGCGTCACCCTCGGCCTGACCATCAGCATCGGCGGCATCGCCAGCCCGCTCATCGGAACCCTCGCCGACGCCACCTCGTTGCAGACCGCTCTCACACCGCTGATCGCGCTACCCGCCCTCGGCTGGCTCCTCCTACGCACCCTCAACGAACCCACAATGCTCGAAGCAGCCACCGACCACCCCGACCCCACGCAACCAGACCCCATCACGGCAACGGTGCTACAAGATGTCGAACACGGCCGGGCTACCTGACATGACGAACGCGGCCAACGCCAAGCTGAACGGCTCATGCTCGGCCTCCGCGCGGTTCCTCGCCGCGCTCCTGCTGTCCGCGCTTGGCGGCGCGGGTGGACTGCCTGCTCCTCAGCATCACCTCCGGGTACGCCGGGCACATGCCAGACGACCCGACCGCGGCGATCGATCCACCGGCTTGCCCAACGCGACCGGGCCTACGTCGGTTCTCACCCAACCGAGTACGGCACGGCATATCTGATGGGGGCTGCTGGCGGCCCCGAGCGCATTTTCTCGACACGGTGTCGGTATAGTTCCGACGCCATGTCGAAAAACTGCTCCCCGCGGGAGGATGGATGTTCCTTGCAGTGCGCGAGCTTCGCTTCGCGCGTTGGCGTTTCACGCTCATGGGCAGCGTCGTCGCCCTGATCGCGATCCTGATGGTGCTGCTGTCCGGACTGTCATCGGGTTTGGTCAACGACGGCGTGTCCGGTCTTCAGCGACTCCCGGTGACCGCCTTCGCCTTCGATGCGCACACCAAGCTCGACTCGGCCTTCTCCCGCAGCGTGGTGAACAGCCAGCAGGTCGATCAGTGGCGCCGGCAGCCCGGCGTGCGGGATGCCGCCCTGTTCGGCAACATGCTCGTCAACGCCCGCAGCGAACGGGGCCTCCCCATCGACCTGGCCTTGTTCGGCGTCGAGCCGGACTCGTTCCTGTCACCCGCTCCCGCCGAGGGCACCGGGCTGGGCCGTCCGGACGGCATCGTGGTGTCCCAGACAGCCATCAAGGCCGGTCTGCGTCTGGGGGATACCGTCAGCATCGAACGGATCGGCACCAAGCTGACCGTTGTCGGCGCCACCGGAGACCAGCGTACGTTCGGCCACGTCGATGTCGCGTACCTTCCCCTCGCCACCTGGCAGCGCCTGCACCAGGGTGTCGGGCCCGACGAGAAGCTCCGGGCCTCGGCGGCCACCGAGGCCACCGCGGTCGCCATCCGGGCGGATGGAGATGTCGACCTCGCGGCCGGAGACGCGGCGGCCGGCACGACCAGCTTCCGCAAAGCCGGCGCATATGGTGCCTCGCCCGGCTACACCGCCGAGACCTCGACCCTCAGGCTCATCCAGCTCTTCCTCTACGCCATCTCCGCCCTGGTGGTCGGCGCGTTCTTCACGGTCTGGACCATCAACCGCAGGCACGAGCTCGCGGTGCTGCGTGCGATGGGCGCCGCCCGGTCCTACCTGCTGCGCGACGGCCTGATGCAGGCCCTGGTTGTCCTCGGTGCCGCAATCGGCGGGGGCGTAGCAGTCGGCGTCGCCCTCGGCGGCGTGATCAGCGGCGGCGAAGTGCCCTTCGCCATCGAAGCACCCGCGGTGGCCGTCGCGGCCGTCTTGCTGGTCGTTCTCGGCCTGGCCGGCGCCGCCTCCGCCATCGTCCGTGTCGCGGCCACCGACCCGCTTGCGGCACTGGGAGCACAGCGATGAACCCGAGCGACCGCACCGGGCTGGCGTTGTCGGGGGTGACGATGCGCTTGGGCGACGGTGACGCGTTGGTCACCGCGCTGGACGAGGTGACCCTGACCGTCGCACCGGGCGAACTGGTCGCCGTGGTCGGCCCCTCGGGTGCGGGCAAGTCGAGCCTGCTCGCGGTCGCCGGCGCGCTGACCATCCCCGACTGCGGGACCATCACCATCGACGGGCACGACATCATCGGCATGAGCGCCAGAGCCCGCGCGGCGTACCGGCGCGACCACATCGGATTCGTGTTCCAGAGCGGCAACCTCCTGCCGGCTCTCACCGTGCTGGACCAACTGCGGCTGGTCACCAAGCTCAGCCGCCACCGGACGGACGATCGCGATCCCGCCAAACTGCTCGCGGACGTGGGGATGACGCACAAGGCCGACCGCCGGCCGCACCAACTCTCCGGCGGCGAACGGCAACGTGTCGGGATCGCCCGTGCACTGGTCGGACAGCCCTCGCTGTTGCTGGTCGACGAACCCACGGCCGCGCTGGACCGGGCGCGCAGCCATGAGGTGGTGCAGCTGCTCGCTCGGGAGACGAAACGGTCCGCCGTCGCTACGGTTATGGTGACCCACGATCACGATGTGCTGGAACACTGCGACCGGGTCATCGAGATGATCGACGGACGGCTGTCCACCGGTTGACGGATACGGAGGGAGAGGGCCCGTGCCGCGCATCGACGCGCCCACCATCGCTCAGCACCGGGCACAACGCCGCCGGGCCCTCCTCGACGCCGCACGTGCACTGCTGGCCGAGAACCCGCACCAGATCCCGACGCTCGCCGCGGTGGCGACCCGCGCCCGGTTGCCCCGCTCATCGGTGTACGAGTACTTCCCGTCCCGGCGGGACCTGCTGCTCGAACTGGTACAGGAGGTGCTGCCGAACTGGTCGCGCCGGGTCACCGGCGTGATGGCGGCCGCCGGCAGCCCCGGGGAGAAGGTGCTGGCGTACGCCACCGCGAACCTGCGCCTGGTCGCCGAAGGCGAACACGCCCTCGCCACCGCCCTGATCCAGTCGGTACCGGGCGAGCAGGTCAACGCGAGTACCCAAGACATGCACGAACAGATGAGCCAGCCGCTGTCCGCCGCCCTCACCGAACTCGGGCTGTCCGACCCGGCCGTCACCGCCAGTCTGATCAGCTCGGTCGTCTACACCGCCAGCCGCATGATCGAGGCGGGATCCGACGCGGTCTCCATCGAGGCGCGGGTCCGTGAACTCCTCGCGCCCTTCCTGCTCGGCCACACCGACGCGGCGGCACCCCGCCGACCTTCGGCAAGGACGGACGGCGGATGACCGAACAGGCCGCGCGGCGACAGCAGCGGCCGGCACAAGCTGCGCTGGCCCGCCCGTTGGCCATGGCCGCACCACATGATCGCGCGACGTGGTCAATCACCCGCGCTGAAAGCCTGTCAGGATGCTCGCATGGAGTTGCGCCAGTTGGAGTACTTCGTGGCTGTCGCGGAGCAGCTGCATTTCGGGCGGGCGGCCGAGATGTTGTCGATCGGCCAGCCCGCGGTGAGCCAGCAGATCGCCCGGCTGGAGCGCGAATGGGGGGTCAGTCTGTTCGACCGGTCAGCGCGCTTGGTGCGGCTGACCGACGCCGGGAGCCGGCTGCTGCCCGAGGCGCGCGCTGTGTTGACCGCCGTCGACCGGGCTCGGCGGGCGGTCGCGGTCCTGGCGAGCGGGACCGCGACCGGGACTCTGCGGCTGGGCAGCAGTACCGGTCTGGGCGACCGGCTGGCCCGGGTACTCCAGGCACTGCGGACAACCCAGCCGGACACGGAGGCGGTGCTGGTCAGCGTGCCGACGCGAGCCCGGCTGGAACGGGTTGCCAGCGGACAGCTCGACGCCGCGTTCGTCCGTGGGGCGGCCTGCGCACCCGGTGTGGAACTGATCGAGGTGTGGCAGGACCGGCTGGTGGTGGCGTTGCCCGCCGCTCACGAACTGGCCGGGTCGAGCGTCGTCGAGCTGCCCGCGCTGGCGGAGCTGCCGCTGCGGATCGTGTCCCGCCGGCTCAACCCGCCGCTGGTCGACCTGGTGTTGGACGCCTGCGCGGCGGCCGGGTTCACGCCGGTGCTGGGTGCCCATCCCGACTCGCTGGAAAACACTCTGGCCGCGATGGCCGCGGGCCCGGCGAGCTGGACTGTGCTGTACGAGTCTCATGCCCGTACCCTGCAACTGCCGCAAGTGGTATTCCGGCCTACCGCTCCCGAGCTGGCCATGCCGACCGCGCTGGCGGTTCGGGAGGACGCGACGTCCCGGACGGTGGCTCCCCTACTACGAGCCTGTGCGATAGCGGCTCACGACTGATCGCCAGCCCGGTCACCGAAAAGGACCCGCTGGGCGTACCCGGTGTCGAGGTACTCCCGGACCGCGGCGATCCTTCCATCACGGACGACGAAGACGACGGCGTAGTCGTTCTCGTAGCTCTGGCCGTCACGGGTGGTGGCACGGCTGGTCCACTCCGCGACGACCGTGTCGCCGTCCGCGACGATTCCCCTGAGTTCCTGGGTCAGCGGCTTGCTGGCGTCGAGGCGGTCCATCATCGCGGCGAGGAAGGTGTCGAGGATTTCCTCCGGCCCGGTCCACGTTCCCGAGACAGGGAGGTCTCCGCGCAGCCACCAGGTCGCGTCGGGGGTGAAGCTCGCCCGTAGGGCGTCGATGTCGCCGTTTTGCAGGGAGGCGACGTAGTCGCGGACGACGGCCCTGCTCCGTTCGGTGTCAGACATTCCTGTTCCTTCTACTCGGTCAGCTGACGATTCGTGCTCAGCCGCGTGGGAAACGTGCGTTTAGCCGCGCGGCGAATCGACGGTGAGGACCGCGTTGCCGCGGATTTCCCGGGCCACCAGCGCGCGCAGCAGTTCGGGTGTCTTGCGCCAGGTCTCGACGCGGCCGATCTCGGGGTGGAGGTGGCCGCCGGTGACGAGCCGGATCAGCGTGGAAAGGTCCTCGCCGTCCGGAATCTCGCTGTCGACGTAACTGAACTTGCGCAGAGTCGCGCTCGCGCCGCCCCGCCAGTCGAAGAAGTCCATCGTGGGCGGCGTCCGGCTCGCCTGCCCAAGCCACAGGAACAGCCCGCGTGGGTGCAGCCGCGACCAGGCGGCAGGGAAGGTGGGCCCTCCGACGGATTCAATGACCACGTCGAAGGGCCCTTCGGCCTTCTCCACATCGTCGACCAGTTGCGCGGCTCCCCGCTCGATCAGCCGCCGGCCCCGTTCGGGGGTGGACACGACCGCCGTGACCAGCGCGCCCTGGCCGGCGGCCAGCTCGGTGAAGTAATGGCCGACGCCGCCGGAGGCTCCGGTGAGCAGGATCCGGCGGCCCGCCAACTGCCCGAGCACGCGGACCATCCGCAGGGCGGTCAGGCCGGCCAGCGGCAGGGCGGCGGCCGTCGTGGCCCCCAGCCCGGCCGGGAGAGCGGCGACCTTGCTCACCGGTACCGCCACCTCCTGCGCCCAGCCCCCCTGCTCCGGGTGCGCGACCACCCGTTGACCGACCTCGGGGCCGCCGTGGGCGGCGGCTCGTACGACCGTACCGGCGACGTCTTTGCCCGGTCGCCAGTTCGGCGGCGGGGCCTCCAGCAGGAACGTCTCGCCCCGGTTGACCGAGTACGCCTCGACGGAGACGACGACCTCGTCCGGCGCCGGTCGCGGCCGATCGACCTCAGCCATGCGGACCGGCTCCCCTCCGAACCGGCTGGGTATCCACGCTTGCATGCCGAATCCTTCTGTCGTCCAGGCTGCGTCAAGCCTTGTCGGCGGTGAGGGTGCCGCCCTGGCCCCAGTTCTCGGCCGAGGTCTCCTGGATCCAGATCTGCACGGTCTCGGCGGGTACGCCGAGCGTGTCGACAAAGGCATCGGTGATCCGCTCGACCAGAGCGCGTTTCAGCTCGACGGTGCGAGGACCCTGCAAGACGGTGATGGTGGGCATGATGGCCTCCTGGCTGTGGGCGCGACGGCGATCTGCCGCCTCACCCATTGCACGACAACCCCACGCGTCTGATCGAGATCCGATCGGCAATCGCAGTCATCACGATCGCCGATCCATCGGCCCGACCTACCCGCCGGGAACGTGGCACACAAGACGCCCGGAGACCAACCCGCCGGAGGATCCCGGCGATCTCACGCCTGTTGGGTTGTCGAACGGCGAACGCGCCTGGCGTACGCGATGGCGTCCTGGCGGCTGCGGGCGCCGATCTTGGCAAAGATCCTGTTGATGTGGGTCTTGACGGTGGCGTTGCCGATGAACAGCCGAGTTGCGATCTCGCGGTTCGTCAGCCCCGACGCGATCAGGGAGAGGATTTCGCCTTCGCGTTCAGTCAGGCCGTCCGGCCAGCTGTCCGGTGGCCGGTCGGCGGACGGTGCCTGGTGGCCGCGTAGCGCCGCCGACAGCAGCGTGCGCTGGACGTCGGGAGCGAGCGTGACCTGGTTGGCGACCGCTGCGTGCAGTGCACGCGCCATGTCAGCCCGGCTGGCATCCTTCGTCAGATAGGCACGCGCCCCCGCCTCCAGCGCGGCAAGTACGGATTCGTCGTCGGCGTACGTGGTCAGGACCACGACCGCCACGCCCGGATGGGCCTGTGACAGCCGTCGGGTGGCCTCGATCCCGTCGACATCGGGCATGCGCAGGTCCATCAGTACGGCATCGGGAGCGACCCGGTCCACGAGGTCCATGACTTCGTCGCCATTGGCGGCCGCACCGACGACCCTGAAGTCCGGCAGGGTCGACAGTAACGCGACGAGGCCGTCCCGGACGCTGGTCTGGTCGTCGGCGATGACCACCCGCAGCGGCTGTTCCATCACGCTGGCACTTCCGCGTGTACCCGCCAGCCGTCGGCCGACGGTCCCGCGGTCAGCGACCCGCCGACCAGCCGCAGTCGCTCGTGCATGCTGGCCAGGCCGTAACCTCCGCCCACCGCGTCCGGCGCTGGTACCTGGCGCGCTGTGGGCACGTCGTCGTCCGCGCGGGGTTGGGCGCTCCGGTTCGCGACGGTCAGCGCGACCCGGTCGTCGTCGAACCGAAGGACGACGGTCACCGGTCGGCCGGCCGCGTGCTTACGGGCATTCGCCATGGCTTCCCCTGCCGTACGGATCAGTGCGAGGCCGACGGACGGCGGCAGTGGACGCGGCGAACCCAGCAGATCGAAGTGCGCCTCGCCACCATGGTCGCGGTACGCGCCGGTCATGGCTGTCACCGCGTCGGGCAGCGTCGGAGCTTCGGACTGCAGCGCGTGCACGACCCGCCGGACCTCCTCCAGCCCGTCGGCGCTGAGGCGGTGGGCACGGCGTACATGCCGCAGCGCGCCGCTGGAATCGCCGCTGTCGGACAGCAACGCGCCCGCGACCTCCAGTTGGATCGACAGGTCCGCCAGCGAGTGCGCCAGTACGTCGTGGATGTCACGGGCGATCCTGCCGCGTTCGGCCAGGGCCGCTGCCTGCTCCCGGGTCTCCTGCGCCTGCTTCTGCTGGGCCAGCAACAGCTCGCTCTGGCGAAGCTGCTCGATCCGCAGGCCGCGGGCCACGCCGCCGACAGCGGCTCCGACGATCAGCAGCGAGTCCATGATCCCCGCCTGCCACGCCGACAGCGCGCCGAGCAGCAGCAGGCCGGCCATCACTGCGAGTACGCCGGTCGCCGGTACGGACACCACGGTCCACGGCCGGAGGGTGGCGCCCGCATGCAGCGCCACGATCACGGCCAAGGCGACCGCCGTGCTGCCACCGCTGTCCCGGCCCGCGAGCCCGCTCGCCCCAGCGATCCCGCTCGCCGCGGCGATCACGACCAGCACCGGGGGCACCGCCCGGCCGGCCGCCGAACGTGACACCTTCCAGTGGGACAGGCACAGCCAGCCGATCCAGGCAGCGGCCGCGACGACGACCGATCCGGTGGTCAGTGATGAGCCGATCCGGTGCGCCGGCAGCCACACGACCAGCAGTACCGCGGGCAGTTCCACGAGCCTCAGCAGCCAGTTGAGTTGCACACCGGTCGGGCGAATCCGCAGTGCCGGCCACACCCTGTTCTTGACGGCCCGGGGCACCGGCGCGATCCCACCCACGGCTGAAATGTACCCCCGTCACCACCCGCCGCCGGCTGTCCGGCGGGGTTGATCCAGCGACCGCACAGTCAACCCGCGATCAACCTGCCGGGTTGACGAATCCCGCGCCTGCCTCCGGAAGGCTGAGCAGACTCGCGCTGAACAAGGAGTCACTCGTGCACACCCCGATCGCCGGCGCTCCCGCGTCGGGCCCGACCAACCGCCTCGCGCGTACCTTGCGCTGGGCACGCTGGCCGGTACTCGCCATCTGGATAGCCCTCATCGTCTTCCTGATTCCCTTCTCCAATGACTTGTCGCGCAAGGTGAACGACACCGCCCAGGCGAACCTGCCGGCCAACGCCGCCTCGACCAGGGTCGCCGAGATTCAGGACGCGGCGACCCAGAACAAGCCGAAGACGGACCAGGCGGTCGTGGTCTTCGCCCGCGACGCCGGGCTCTCCTCGGCCGACCTCAAGGCCATCGCCCAGGCCCGCACGGCCGTGACGAACCTCGTCGGTGATGTCCCCCACACGGGCCTGCCCGGGGCGGTGCAGCAGTCGGAGGACGGCAAGGCGGCGCTGTTCACGGTGAACGTGAGCGCGCTCGCGGCGGACCAGACGAGCGCCGACACGAACGCGGTCGACGCTATCCGCAAAGCGGTGACCGGCCCGGTCCGGCAGGCCGGAGACGAACTACAGGTGAAGGTCACCGGGGCGGCCGCGGTGACCGCCGACGGCGGGATCGGCAACCAGAACGCTCTGCTGTTGACCTCGCTCTCGATCGTCGTGATCATCCTGCTGCTGGTCTATCGCAGCCCGCTGCTGTGGGTCTTCCCGCTCATCGGCACCGTCGGGTCCCTCATCGTCGCGAAGGCGGCGACCGACGGCCTGGCCGCGGCCGGCTTCACCGTCACCTCGATCTCGTCGGCGATCCTGACCGTACTGGTGCTCGGCGCGTCCACCGACTACGCCCTGCTGCTGGTCCACCGGTACCGGGAGGAACTGCAGGTGCTGGCCACGCCCGCCGAGGCGATGGCGGTCGCTCTGCGGCGCACGCTGCCATCGGTGGCCGCCTCTGCCGCGACGGTCGTGTGCGCGATGCTCTGCCTGCTCGCGGCGCAGTCGGCGTCGCTGCGCGGCCTCGGTCCGGTTGCCGCCGTCGCTATCGTCTCGGTGCTCGCCGCCCAGGTGACTCTCCTGCCCGCGCTGCTGCTCCTCGTCGGGCGGCCCGGCTTCTGGCCGCTGATTCCGCGGCGCGGTCAGCCCCGTGGCGAGGGCTCGAAGGCGTGGCACGCCATCGGCGACCGGGTCGCCCGGCGACCAGTACGGGTGGCCATCGGCTCCATGGTCCTGCTCGGCGTGGCCTGTGCCGGTCTCGCCACCCTGCACACCAACAACAACCCGATAGCGCTGATCAAGGGACACAAGGACAGCGTCGTCGGCGAGCGGCTGGTGACCGCTCACTTCCCGGCGGGCGCGACCGATCCGCTGACCGTGCTCAGCCCCGCCGACGAGGCCTCGCAGGTGATCGAGACGGCAACCGCCACACCGGACGTCGCGTCCGCCTCCGCGGGCAACCCGGTCGGCGGCTACTCCGTCACCACCGTGACGCTGTCGGTCTCACCGTACGGTTCACGGGGTTACGCGACGATCGCGAAGCTACGGAAACGCTTGGCCAGCGCGGCGCCCCACGCGCTCGTCGGCGGCGGCCCCGCCGTGCAGTACGACACCGCCCGGGCCGCCGACCGGGATTCCAAGGTACTGATCCCGCTCGTGCTGGTCGTCGTACTGGTGATCATCTCCATACTGGTACAGGCGATCGTCGCGCCGATCGTGCTGATACTCACCACGGGGCTGAGTTTCGCGGCCGCCTTCGGGCTCGCCAGCCTGCTGTGGCACGCGCTTGGATACCCCGACATCGAGGCGCAACTGCCCCTGTACATCTTCGTGTTCCTGGTCGCGCTCGGGGTCGACTACAACATCTTCCTCATCGCGCGGATACGCGAGGAGTCCAAGACCCTGGGCATCCGCGGCGGCACCCTGCGCGGCCTACGCGTCACCGGCGGAGTGATCACCGCTGCCGGTGTGGTCCTCGCCGCGACCTTCGCGGCGCTCTCCCGGCTACCGTACGTCCCGGTCGCCCAGGTCGGCAGCGCCATCGCCGTCGGCGTGCTGCTCGACACCCTGCTGGTGCGTACCGTGCTCGTCCCCGCCAGCCTGCTCGTCCTGGGCGAACGCTCGTGGTGGCCGTCCACCTCCGACCGGTCGAAGCGCGAGCCGGACGAGACCTCGACCCACCTGGCTGCGGCGAGTCCGTCAACGCCCGGATGACCGGTCATAACAAGCCCTCTGGCCAGCACTTTCGTGACCAGGGGGCTTGTTCGTGGGTCGTCGCGACGGCAGGCCGGGCGGCCACGGCCCTCGCAAGCTGTACGGCGAACCCGCCCACGCCGCCGGCAGCGCCACCGATCAGGACCGTACCGCCGGACCGCAGGCACGAGTGACGGAACCAAGTCCCGTACACTGGGTCCATGGCTCGTTGGGAACCGAACGCGGCAGAACGCCTCGCCGAGGCTGCCCTCGACCTGTTCGCCGAGCGTGGCTACGAGAACACGACCGTGATCGACATAGCGCAGCGCGCGGGGCTCGGGAAGACCACCTTCTTCCGGCACTTCCAGGACAAGCGCGAAGTACTCTTCGGCCGCGGCACGATCGACGAACTCCTCGCCGGCGCGGTCGCCGCGGCACCACCGGCGGCCACCCCGCTCGAAGCCGTGGCCCACGCTCTGGACGCGGCCGGCGAAGAAGTCTTCACCCCCGCCCGCCGTGACTTCGTCGCTCGCAGGCAGGCGGTCATCGCCGCCCGCCCCGAGCTACGGGAGCGCGAGGCGCTGAAAAACCTCGGACTCATCGCATCCATGACCGACGCGCTCAAACGGCGGGGCATCCCCGACCTGACCTCCCGGGTGGCCGCGGAACTCGGCGCGCTCGCCGCCACCATCGCCTACGAACAGTGGAGCCAGACAACCACCGGCGAACACTTCAGCCAGATCGCCCGACGAGTGCTGGACGACGTGCGAGCATCCATGGCCTTTTGCTGACCCGTCGCGGGCTCAGGGGGCGGATGCGTGCGAGGCGAACGCTGGCAGGGGCGACGCAACCCCGTCGGCGACCGGCTCGTTGGGGCCATGGGGGCGGATGATGGTGCCGGGACGCGGTGCCGAACTGTTGCGCCCCGCGACGAGTTCGGGGCGCGCCTCGTTCCTGGAGCTTTTCTTCGACCTCGCGTTCGTTTTTGCTCTCACCCGGGTCTCGCAACGGTTCGCCGAGGTTGGCGGCGACACCGGCGGCGACCACGCCGCTCTGGCTGGTCGGTGCGCTGGGCCCCGGCGGGCTCCGCCGGCCGCTGTGGGCTGCCGCGCTCGCCGTGGACTACCTCGCCTGGGTTCTGGGCTGGCCGCTGCCGTGGCTCGGAGCTGCGGTCCGCTCACCTGCGGGAAAACGGCGTACGGCCATGACGGCGACTCGCTCGGCGCGTCCGCCTGGACCTTCACCACCGGCGACAGGCACGCGGTGACGCTCTCGGCCACCTGGGGTACCAACCGCCCAGCCAAGTCGGCCGTGAGCACCTGCTGGACGACGTGCTCTGCAAGCTGTGAGCGGTGGTCGGTGGGTGCCCCCGCTCGCCCACGGTGTCCGGCGCCCCTACCGGAGGCCGGGACGCCGGACACCAGGCCGGCTCGAAGACCGGACGGCGACCGTCCTATCTGGACTTGGCGGCCAGCTACCGCGGGCGCACCGTGCGGAAGAACTCCCGGATGTCCGAGACCAGCAGGCTCGGGGCCTGCAGCGACGCGAAGTGCCCTCCGTGGGGGTACCGCGACCAGTGCGTGACCGTATGGGACAGCTCCGCCAGCCCGCGGATCGCCCGATCGCCGAGGAAGTTCGCCACACCCGTGGGGATCGGCGAGGGGTCGGGACGCCGTCCCCACGCTTCCGAACCCGCCTCCCGGTAGAGGCGCGCGGCTGATCCCGCCGTCCCGGTGAGCCAGAAGATCGTGACGTTGGTCAGGATCGTGTCCCGGTCGATGGCGGCGCGCTCGGTCCGGGTGGGATCCCAGTCCACGAACCATTCCAGATTCCACGCGAGTTGACCGGCCGGGGAGTCGTTGAGCGCGTACGCCAGGGTTTGCGGCCGGGTGGACATCTGGGTGGCGTACCCGGAATGGCCGTACCACCATGCCTGGTTCTGCTTGGCCTGTTCCCGGTCGGCCTCGCAGAGCGTGTCCAACTCGCCGGGGCCGATCGGCGTCGAGGCGTTGGCCAGCGCGTTGACGTGGACGCCGATCACATGCTCCGGGTCGATCCGGCCGAGTTCCGGCGAGACGATGCTGCCGAAGTCGCCGCCCTGCGCGCCGTAGCGGTGGTATCCCAGGCGCCGCATCAGCTCGGCCCACGCCCGCGCGATGCGCTTGGATCCCCAGCCGGTCTGCCGGGTCGGCCCGGAGAACGCGAAGCCCGGCACCGACGGGGCGACCACGTGGAAGGCGTCCGCGGGATCGCCTCCGCGTGACCGCGGATCGGTCAGCGGTCCGAGGATGTCCACGAAGTCGTACACGGTGCTGGGCCAGCCGTGCGTGATGATCAGCGGGGTGGCGTCCGGTTCGGGCGAGCGTACGTGCAGGAAGTGCACGTTCTGGCCGTCGATTTCGGTGGTGAACTGAGGAATCGCGTTGAGCCGGGCCTCGTGCTCGCGCCAGTCGTACCGGGTTCGCCAGTGCTCGACCAGTTCGACCAGGTAGTCCTTGTTGACCCCGTACGACCAGCCGACGCCGGGCAGTTCGTCGGGCCAGCGGGTCCGGGCCAGGCGGTCGCGCAGATCGTCGAGATCCGACTGTGCGATGTCGATGCGGAACGGTCTCGGTGTGCTCACACCGCCCAGCATGCATCCCATGGCGGCCAGGCGCCCGGTTGATTGTCGCCGGCGTGGAAGCATGGACCGGCGAACGGCACGTTCACGAGAGGGGTGGGCCCATGCGCCTTCATGTCGGGTGTGCGATGTGGACCCACAAGTCGTGGCAGGGGCGTTTCCTGGCGCCTCCGCTGCCGCCGCACGAGCGCCTCCGGCACTACGCGCAGTGGTGCAACGCGGTCGAGGGGAACACCACGTTCTACGCGACCCCGGCCGCCGACACCGTGGCCTCGTGGGCGCGGCAGACCGACCCCGGCTTCCGGTTCGTCATCAAGCTACCCAAGATCATCACGCACAAGCGTCGGCTGACCGGCGTCGACGATCAGCTCCGCGCGTTCCTGCACGCGGTCGAGCCGCTGGGCCCACGGGTGCACGCGCTCTGGATCCAGTTGCCGGGCGCGTTCGCCCCGCCCGACATTCCCACGCTCGCCCGGTTCCTGCGCGGCCTGGGCCAGTCTCACCGGTACGCCGTGGAGGTCCGCCACCCCGCCTTCTTCGAAGATCCCCGGGCGACGCGGCTGCTCGAAGACGCACTCGCGGTCGCCGCGGCCGAGTGGATTCCCTTCGACACCACGGCCTTTTTCCGGCACCCGCCGAACAGCGACGCGGAGCGGGACGCGTGGACGAAGAAGCCCCGCATGCCGTTCCGGTCGCGCGCGTTGACCGACCGGCCGATGGTCCGGTATCTCGGTCGTGACGCCACGGAACGGACGGTCGAGGGGTGGCAGCGCTGGGTCGACGTCGTCGTCGGGTGGCTGCGCGAGGGCCGCTCGCCCACCGTGTTCATCCACACCCCGGACAACGCGGACGCGCCAGTGCTCGCCCGCCGCTTCCACGACCAGGTACGGGCCCGGGTACCCGAACTCGACGCACTCCCCGAGCCGGTACCGGTGCAGCCGTTGACGCTGTTCTGAGTCACTGCGTCACATTCCGATCACGTACCGTCATCACAGCGGCTGGTAGGCTCGCGCTACGCCAGGCTCCACAGCAGAAAGACCATATCTGTGAACAACGTGTTCTTCCCTGAGCTGATCGAGCCGACCCGACAGATCGGCGCGCGGCGCTTTGATTTCACCCGTCGAGTCGCGGTCGTGGCCATCATCAACCGGACTCCGGACTCCTTTCACGACCAGGGGCGGACGTTCGCGCTCGACGCAGCCGTCACGGCGACGATCCAGGCCGTCGACGACGGCGCGGACTGGATCGATATCGGCGGCGTGCCGTTCTCGCCCCTGGTGCCCGAGGTGTCCGAGGCCGAGGAGATCGACCGTGTGGTACCCGTCGTGCAAGCGGCGCGGGCGAAGTCGGACGTCGTCATCTCCATCGACACCTACCGCACCGAGGTGGCCCGCCAGGCGATCCTGGCCGGCGCCGACGTCATCAACGACACCTCCGGCCTGCACGACCCCGAACTCGCGGACCTGGTGGCCGAGACCGGTGCCACCCTCGTCCTGACCCACAGCCTCGCCTCGCCACCGCGGACCGTGGTCCCCCGCCCCGCGTACGGCGACATCGCCGGCGAGGTCGCCGGCTTCCTGCGGGACCGGATCACCCGGGCGCTCGGTCGTGGAGTCGCCCCCGGGCAGCTCATCATCGATCCGGGCCACGACCTGAACAAGAACACCTACCACTCGCTCGAGTTGACCCGCCGGCTCGGCGAGATCACCAGCATCGGGTACCCGACCCTGGTGGCCGTGTCGAACAAGGACTTCATCGGGGAGACCCTCGACGCGGCGCGGCACGAACGCCTGGAAGGCACCCTCGCCACCCTGACCGTCTGCGTCCTGCAGGGCGCACGGCTCGTCCGGGTGCACGACGTACGGGCGGCGGTGTCCGCGGTACGGATGGCGGAGGCCATTCTCGGCTGGCGGCAGCCCGTCTACGCGCGGCACAACCTGGGCTGACCGCACACGCGTGGGTGCGCCGGGGCGGGCACGGGTACCCACCCCGGCGTGGTTGCCGTGCCCCCGGTTGCACGCACCGGCCTTGAACCAGGTCGTCACACGTCAGCAGGCGCGGGCTTCCGGACGGACGGCCGCCCGGTCACCGCCGACCCCGCCGTCGATGCGCGATTCCCCCGATTGTCACTGGGCCGCCGGCACGGGCGCCGCGGCATGGTAGTGGCGGATCGACCAGGTGCCGGCGACGCGCTCCGCGACGATGGACAGGCGTAGCAGGACATCCTTGTCTTCGGGGATGCTGAAGTCGACGTCGGCAATCCCGGTGACGATGTTTTCGCGTAGTTGGATGCCGTCCAGCACCTTCACGCTGGCCGTCGTCCCCTCCGCGACGTTGTCGTAGTACCGCCGGATCGCCGCTCGACCGACAACCGGTTGCGGGCTGACACCTTGGAACAGCGCGTCCTCGGTAAACATCGCGCTGAGATCGGCCGCCCGGTGTTCGTTGAACGCCCCCTGCCAGTCGCCGAGCACCGTGGCAAGGACATCGCGCACACCATCGACTGCGGTCGGCTCGTCGTGGATGACTTCCCGCGTCCATCGCTGCCGTGGCTGCGTGTGCAGCCGCCAGTAGTGTTCGGCGATGTCGTCCGGGCCGAAGGCGGTACCCGGGGCGACGGCCCCGGCGATGGTGACCGTGGCAACGTGGACACCAGAGGACCGATATTCCTGATCGAGCAGGGCCACGAGGCTCCGCACTCCGGCCTTGCCGAGCGAGAGGGAGACGTACTGCGGTTTCGGCTCGGGCATTCCCCCGGTGATGATGAACGAACCACCGCCGCGCCGGGCCATGCCCGGTAGGACGTGCGAGGCTGCCGTGATCGCGCCCACCACATTGACCGCCCACGCGTCCTGATGGGCGCGGACGGACAACTCACCGGGCGAGTCGGCCTGAATGATCGCCGCGTTGTAGACCACCACGTCCGGCGGTCCGAGTTCGGCAGCCGCCTTATCAAGGGCCTCTCGCAGCGCCGTCTCGTCCGTGCTGTCGGCAATCAGGGACACGGCCGGAACGCCCAGCTGATCGATCGCCGCGACGACCGCGCGTACCGTCGTGCGGGAGCGTGCTACGAGAGCGATCGGTAGGCCCTCTCGCGCGAAGCGCAACGCTACCGATCGACCGATTCCCGGCCCTACTCCAATGATGACCGCGCCTGACACTGACCACTCCTTGATCTTGCCGGTCGATGACGGGTCAAGGCTAAGCTTTCACATCGGTGTGAAGGTCAAGGAAACTCTGGAGGCTCACATGCGGATCGGCACGCTGGCCCGCGAGACGGGGGTGAACGGACGCCTCCTGCGCTACTACGAGGAGCAGGGGCTTCTGCAACCGGTGCGGCTGGCCAACGGCTACCGCGAGTACACCGAATCGGACATCGCGACGGTGTCTCATATCCGCGCTCTGCTCGCCGCCGGACTTCCCACCACAGTGATCGCGCAGGTGCTGCCCTGCGTACACGACGACGGCCAACGGCTCGTTCCGTCACCGTGCCCCGGCATGGTCGACCATCTGCAACGAGAACGCACCCGGATCGCCGCTGCGATCACGCAATTGGGGGCAGCGCAACAGGCCCTCGACAACCTGCTCGCCGCCCTACCTGACCGACCCCAATAGACGGATTCCTTCCGAACCGCCGTCGTCACCGGGCGCCGGCCGCGACAGACGCGGGCGACCGGGTGCCGCCGTCGCTAGCCTTGACTGGTTGTCGGCGGCGGGACGGCCGGAGGTACGGGCATGGACAGGCAGGCACTGGAGCGGATCGACCTGGGCGAGGTGCCGTACCCCGACGCCATCGCCGCCATGGCCGAGTGGGTACGAAAGCGTCAGGCCGGCCTCATCGGAGACCGCCTGGTCCTGCTGAACCACCCCGCCGTCATCACGTACGGCAAGCGGACTCCCCGTCACGAACTGCCCACGCACACCTCGATTCCCCTGGTGGAGGTGGACCGGGGCGGCCAGGCGACGTACCACGGCCCGGGACAGCTCATCGGCTACCTCGTGATGAACCTCCACGAACGCGGGCCGGCGGACGTGGTGCGCTGGCTGGAGAACGGGCTCATCCGGGCGGTGCGCGCCCTCGGGTTCCCGGCCGTACGCCGGGACACCCCGCCCCGGGCCCAGAGCCTGGTCGGGGTGTGGACGCCGGAGCACCGGAAGCTGGCGTCCATCGGCATGCGGATCCGCGGCGGCGTGACCAGCCACGGCTTCGCTCTCAACGTCGCACCCGACCTGCGGGTGTTCTCCGAGTTCACCGCGTGCGGCCTGCCCGAGGTGGCGATGACGTCGCTGGCCGAGATGGCGGCGGCGGATGGCCGGCCGGTTCCGGCGGAGGGCGACGTACGGGACGCCGTGGCCGCCGCCCTGGGCGGCGTGAACGCCGGCGAGCGGCTCACCCGGACCCGGTAAGGAAATTTTCGCGGCTCGTACTTTCGGTCAGCCGCCCCTCGGGTGTATGGTCACAGTGCTCGGTTGATCGCATGGTCGTGAGGGCTCTCCGACCGATCCCGGGCGAACGACCCTGGCGGGTTGTTGGTGGCGCTCAAGGCGTGGGCGCCCCTGCCGTATACGACCTTCGTGTCGTGTCCATCCGTGACACCTCCAGCGGATAGCTGCGCGGATGGAATCGACGTGGGACCGGTGTGAAAGGAACACCATGACCGCGCTGACCGCAACCATGTCCACTGCTCTCGACAAGCACCGGGCCGATGACCACTCCGACCGCGCGAACGCGCGGGAGACCCGCAGGCCGCCCGTCGACGTTGAGGCCGTCGCCCTGCTCAAGGATCTCGCCAAGCTGCCGGCCGACGACCCGCGCCGGGCTCGGGTGCGCGACCGGGCGATCCAGGCGTGGCTGCCGCTGGCCAAGCACC
>JBDZVD010000191.1:0-8930 GCA_040255525.1 Micromonosporaceae bacterium
GCAGCCGCATGGTGACCTACCCGTCAACACCCACCTGTATTGATCCCGAGGTCGTAAGGGCCGATCCGGACCGGCGCGGGTTGACACGACCACCGGTGTGACCGGGCACACGGTTCGCGAGACAAAGTTGAGCGGAATAGACTCAAGTCCAGCTGCGTCGTACCTCATGGATTGTCGTTAACAGGGGAGCCCATGAACGTTGAGCGTCTGACCACGAAGAGCCGCGAGGTCGTCAGTGCTGCCATAGCCAGCGCCACCCAGCGAGGCCACGCCACGGTGGAGGTCTGGCACCTGCTGCTCGCGTTGCTGGATACCGGTGACTCGACCGCCCCCGCGCTGCTGCGTGCCGTGGGCGCCAACCCGGCGGACATCCGCCGGGCGGCCCTGAGGTCGGTGGAGTCGCAGCCGTCCGCCCGCGGTTCGAGCGTGGCGGAGCCGAACATTTCCCGCGAGCTGGTGAACGCGGTCAACGCCGCCGAGTCCATCGCCCGGCCGCTGGGAGACGAGTATGTCTCCACCGAGCACCTGCTCGCCGGCCTGGCGCAGGTCGGCGGCGCCGTCGCCAAGCTGCTGCAGGAGGCGGGTGCGACCGAGAAGGCGCTGGTCGCCGCGTTCCCCCAGATCCGCGGCGGGAACCGCCGGGTGACCAGCCCGGACCCGGAGCAGCAGTACCAGGCGCTGGAGAAGTACGGCGTCGACCTGACCACGAAGGCGCGTGACGGCAAGGTCGACCCGGTCATCGGCCGGGATTCGGAGATCCGCCGGGTGATCCAGGTGCTGTCCCGCCGCACCAAGAACAACCCGGTCCTCATCGGCGAGCCCGGCGTCGGCAAGACCGCGATCGTCGAGGGCCTCGCCCAGCGCATCGTCGCCGGCGACGTGCCGGAGTCCCTGCGCGACAAGCGGCTGGTCAGCCTCGACCTGGCGGCGATGGTGGCCGGCGCGCAGTACCGCGGCCAGTTCGAGGAACGGCTCAAGTCGGTGCTCGAGGAGATCAAGGGCAGCGAGGGCCAGGTCATCACGTTCATCGATGAGCTGCACACCGTCGTCGGCGCCGGCAAGGGCGAGGGCTCGATGGACGCCGGCAACATGCTCAAGCCCATGCTGGCCCGGGGCGAGCTGCGGATGGTCGGCGCGACCACGCTCGACGAGTACCGCGAACACATCGAGAAGGACCCGGCGCTGGAGCGGCGCTTCCAGCCGGTACTGGTCGGCGAACCGTCCATCGAGGACACCATCGGCATCCTGCGCGGCCTCAAGGAGCGCTACGAGGTGCACCACGGCGTGCGGATCACCGACGCTGCCCTGGTCGGCGCGGCCTCGCTGTCCGACCGGTACATCGCCGACCGGTTCCTGCCGGACAAGGCGATCGACCTGGTCGACGAGGCGGCGTCCCGGCTGCGCATGGAGATCGACTCGCGCCCGGTCGAGGTCGACGAGATCGAGCGCGCGGTGCGGCGCCTGGAGATCGAGGAGATGGCGCTGGCCAAGGAGCCGGACCCCGCGTCGGCCCAGCGCCTGGAGCGGCTGCGCCGGGAGCTCGCCGACAAGCGCGAGCAGCTGTCCGCGCTGTCCGATCGCTGGCGCAACGAAAAGGCGCACATCCAGAAGATCTCGGCCGCCAAGGAGCAGCTGGAGACGCTGCGCGGCGAGGCGGACCGGGCCGAGCGCGACTTCGACCTGGGCCGGGCCTCCGAGCTGCGGTACGGGCGCATCCCCGAACTGGAGCACGAGCTGGCCCGGGCCGAGCAGGAGCTGGCCGTCCTCCAGGCCAACGGCGCGATGCTCAAGGAGGAGGTCGGCGTCGACGACATCGCGGCGGTGGTCTCCTCGTGGACCGGCATCCCCGCCGGCCGGCTGATGGAGGGCGAGACGGCGAAGCTGCTCCGGATGGAGGAGTCGCTGGCTTCCCGGGTGGTCGGCCAGTCCGAGGCGGTCGCGGCGGTGGCCGACGCGGTGCGCCGGGCACGCGCCGGCGTCGCCGACCCGGACCGGCCCACCGGTAGCTTCCTGTTCCTCGGCCCGACCGGTGTCGGCAAGACCGAGTTGGCCAAGGCGCTGGCCGAGTTCCTGTTCGACGACGAACGGGCGATGGTACGCATCGACATGAGCGAGTACGGCGAGAAGCACTCGGTGGCCCGTCTCGTGGGCGCGCCGCCCGGGTACGTCGGGTACGAGGAGGGCGGCCAGCTCACCGAGGCGGTCCGCCGGCGCCCGTACTCGGTCATCCTGCTCGACGAGGTGGAAAAGGCCCACCCGGACGTGTTCGACGTACTCCTTCAGGTACTCGACGACGGCCGGCTCACCGACGGCCAGGGGCGCACCGTGGACTTCCGCAACGCGATCCTGATCCTGACGTCGAACCTGGGCTCCCACTCGATCGCGGACCCGACGCTCGGCGACGAGCAGCGCAAGGAGGCTGTGCTGTCCGTGGTGCGCAGCCACTTCAAGCCGGAGTTCCTCAACCGGCTCGACGACATCGTGGTGTTCGGCGCGCTGTCTTCGACGGAGCTGAAGTCCATCGTGGACATCCAGCTGAACAATCTGCGCAAGCGGTTGGCGGACCGGCGGTTGACGCTGGTGGTCCACGAGCCGGCGAAGGAGTGGCTGGCGCTGGGCGGGTACGACCCGATCTATGGTGCCCGCCCGCTGCGCCGGCTGGTGCAGTCGGCGATCGGCGACCAGCTGGCCCGCGCGCTGCTGTCCGGCACCGTACGGGATGGCGAGACCGTGGTCGTCGACCTCAGCGAGGGCAAGGACGGGTTGGTGGTCGCCGCCGCCTGATCCGCTCGCCGGTACCCTCTGCCCGGTGAGTCATCCCATCCCTCCACCGATGCCCCGGTGGCGACGGCCGTGGACCGTCACCGTCGCCACCGGCGCGCTGCTCGGCACGGCCGCGGTACTGCTGTTGCAGGCTGCGGCCTGCGTCTACGACCTGGTCAGCTACCCCGCGCTGGTGGACCGGGCGGGCCGGGCGACCGGAGCGACGGCCGCCGACATCGGCAGCGAGAAGTCCGCGAGCAACGGCGGCGACGCGGTCACGCTGATTGTCCTGCTGGCGTGTGTCGTGGTACTGGTGGCCGCCGCCGCCGGCATCCGCAGGGGCAGCAACCGGGCACGGCTGCTGTCCCTCGGCGCCTGTGTCGCACTGTTGATGTGCTGCACCGGAACGGTGGTGGCCAACAGCCTGACCGCTGGGCACCGGACCGCACTTGAGCAGGAAGCGGTCCGGCTTCAGGACGCCAGCTATCCGGCCTGGCTCGCCGTCGCGGACATCGCCGTGCTGTTCGCGTACCCGCTGCTATTCGGCGCTTTTGTTCTGTTGCTGCTGCCGGCGTCGGACCGTTTCTTCCGCCTGGGGTCGCCGGTTTACATCGTGCCCCTCAACTGAGCGCAGCCGGAGCCGGTGAGTGGCGGAGGCGAGCACAGCCACCGGCAGTGTCCCTTGACGGGCGCGTTTCGGGTCGCGGCGCTTGCCCCCGACCGCTAGCGTGTGCGCAGGTCTGAATGGGAGGAATGGCCGTGTCATATGCCGCACCTGGGGCCCCCGCCGTGAGCCGCCCGGGCACAGTCACTACGGCTGGATACCTACAGTATTTGGTCGCACTACTGCTCGTGATCAACGCGTTGCTGCAGTTGTCGGTGATCGGGAAGCTGTCCGACGCGCTGCGCCAGGCGTACGCCAATTCGACCAGTCCGACACCGGATCAGGCGGCCACGGCGTTCACCGCGGTGTCCGTTGTCAGCGCCGTCATCATCATCATTCTGGCGATCGTCGTCGCCATTCTGGCCCGCTTCATCATGCGCGGCAGCCAGGGAGCCCGGATCACCACCTGGGTGCTCGTCGGGCTCAGCGTGCTGTGCCTCTGTGGCGGCGCGACCGGCAGCCTGACCTCGCGGGTGAGCACGACGAACACGACGTCCGGCGGCGTCAGCAGCGCTACGGTGAGCCACTACATCGACCAGGCCCGGCCGTCCTGGCTGACCCCGGTGACGACGGTCGTCTCGGTGCTCGGGCTGATCAGCGCGATTCTCGTGATCATCCTGCTCGCCCTGCCCGCCTCGAACCCGTACTTCCGCCGGCAGGCGCCGGGCGGCGCAGAGCCCGGGTACCCGAACCTGGCCTACCCTCCGGTACCGGGCGCCCCGGGCAGCACCGAGCCCGGGTACCCGCCGGTACCGGGCGCCCCGGGGATCCCCGGTGCTCCGCCGGCTCAACCGGGTGGCCAGCAGCCCGGTACCCCGCCCGCCGGCCAGCCGCCCGCGTAGGGCCTGTCCTGCCGATCATTCGCCGGCCCCGTACCGGTCCGGGCAACCGTACCGGTACGGGGCCGGCGGTCGTTCGCTCCAATCTCCGCGCCGGGCGCGGTGTACCGCGTCGGGGTCGACCGGTCGCGGGCAGCCCCTACTCCTGGACTCCCTACCGTTCAAAGTGAGGCCGACCGTGGTAGTCCGCCAGACCGCGCTCGTCACCGGAGCCACCTCCGGCATCGGGGCGGCGTTCGCCCGCCGGCTCGCCGCCGCCGGCTGGGACCTGATCCTGGTCGCGCGCGACGAACAGCGGTTGGGATCCGTGGCCGACAGCCTGACCGGCGCGCACGGCATCACGGTCACCGCGTTGCCGGCCGACCTGTCGAGCGCCGAAGGCTGCCGGGCGGTCGAACGGCGGCTGGGCGATCCGGCCGCGCCGGTGGATATGTTGATCAATAACGCCGGGTTCAGCGTCAAGGGCTCGTTCCTGCGGACCGAGCTGGCGGACGAGGAGCGGCTGCTCGATGTCAACGTCCGCGCGGTCATGCGGCTGACCCACGCCGCGTTGCCGGGGATGGTTGAGCGGGGCCGGGGCGACATCGTGAACGTCGCCTCGGTGTCCGGTTTCGGCGCCGTGATGGCGGGTTCGACGTATCCGGCCAGCAAGGCATGGGTGATCAACTTCAGTGAATCCCTGGCGCTCGGGGTGCGCCGGCACGGCGTACGGGTCCTCGCGCTGTGTCCCGGGTACACCAGGACCGAGTTCCACGAACGGGCCGGCATCGATATGTCCGCGACTCCCGACTGGATGTGGCTGACGGCGGACCGGGTGGCCGCCGGGGCGCTGCGTGACCTCCGCCGGGGCCGGTTGGTCAGCGTTCCCGGCCTGCGGTACAAGGCGCTCGTGTTCGGCATGCGGCACGCGCCGGCCGGCTTGGTACGGCGGCTGTCCCCGGACACCCGGGGTGGGTCGGGCCGTAGGGGCCGGTGATGACCCCCGCGATGCCCCCGCCTCCCGGGTCTCCGGAGCCGGGCCCCGCGCCCGTACCCGGCCCGATGGCGGGTTACGGGTACGCCTACAACTGGGGCTTCGTCTATCCGGGTTTCGCACCGATCGTGCTGGTGCGGCGCCCGCCGCGGCCGGGTGTGGTGAAAGTCGCAGTGATTCTGACCTATCTCGGCGTCGGGCTGTCGCTGATCGACACCGTGATCGGCATGATATCGTTGTATTTCAATGAAAGTCAGATAACTTCGCAGGTCAGCAACCAGTTGCAGGCCGAGCCGAACCAACAGCTCGATGCGGCGTCGTTCGTTCACCTGGCTGTTTGGCTCCTCGCCGTGCTCTCGGTCATCGAGTGGCTGCTGCCGGCGGCCGGCGCGGTGGTGAGTGCGGTCCTGACCCGGCGCGGTGCCAATCCGGCGAGGATCGTGCTGGCCTCCCTGATGGGTGTCTACGCCCTCGCCGACCTGTGCGGTGGCGCGTTTTCCCTGGTCAGTGCCGGTGCGGGAAGCATCGTGGCGAGTGGTGTGAGCGACGGAGCGTCGGTACTCGATGTCGCGCTCGCCGCACTCGCCGTGACGATCGGGGTCTTGCTGTTGCTTCCGTCGGCGAACCGGTACTTCTCCGCCGGCCCGGGTCGTCGGTTCACGCCATCGACCTAGCAAGTACGCTCGTCTTATGGCAGAGCGCGACGACCTGCGCAAACTCATCGCAGACCTGGCGATCGTCCACGGCCGGGTGGTGCTGTCCTCCGGGCAGGAGGCCAACTACTACGTGGATCTACGCAGGGTGACGCTCCAGCACAAGGCAGCCCCTCTCGTCGGCAAGGTGATGCTGGATCTGACCGCGGACTGGGAGTTCGACGCCGTCGGCGGGCTCACCCTGGGAGCGGATCCGGTCGCCTCCGCGATGCTTCACGCGGGCGCTGCCCGCGGCATTGAACTGGACGCATGCGTGGTGCGTAAATCCGGGAAGACGCACGGTCTTCAGCGGCGCATCGAGGGACCCGACGTGGCCGGGCGACGTGTCCTGGCCGTGGAGGACACCTCGACGACGGGGGGGAGCGTTCTGGCGGCTGTGGATGCGCTGAGGGAAGCCGGAGCCGTCGTTGTGGGGGTTGCGGTTATTGTTGATCGTGGCGCGGGGAGCGCCGTTCGGTCCGCTGGGCTGGAGTACAGGTCCGCCTATTCGTTGACCGACCTCGGCCTCGCGGTTTGAAAATTTGTCGATTCGGACCTGCGCATATGCAGGCGAATCGATGGTGTAGGTGGAAGGATGGAAGACGTGGGAACTGCGTTGGCCGAAACTGCTTTACCAGCTATCTCGCCGCTTGCCGGCGAGCCGATTGAGCGTGCCGATGCCGAGCGCCTCGCGGGAGTGCTCAAGGCACTCGCCGACCCGGCCCGGCTCCGGCTGCTCAGTCTGATCCAGTCGGCTCCGGAGGGCGAAGCGTGCGTGTGCGACCTCACCGCTCCGCTTGGTCTCTCCCAGCCGACCGTGAGTCATCACCTCCGGATCCTCACCGAGGCCGGTCTCCTCGAGCGCGAGAAGCGCGGTGTTTGGGCGTACTACCGCCTGGTGCCGGCCGCGATCGCGGCAATCGCCGATCTGCTGACCCCGCCGCGCAAGCGGGCGACGAAGAAGGCGCGCTGACCGGCACGATGCCGGCCGCCGGGCCGGCGGCCGCGTGAACTACATCGCCGGAGACCTGCGGGATCAGTTGGCCCACGTGGGTGCGGCGGTGGTGAAGGCCGGCCTGGTGGTCGGCTCGGGTGGCAACCTGTCGGCGCGCGAACCGGGCGCCGACGATATCTGGGTGACCGGAGCCGGGACGTGGCTCGACCGTCTCGACCGGTCAGACTTCTGCCGGGTGAGCATCGCGACAGGTGCGGTGGTCGGCGGCGAACCGCCGCCGACCACCGGCGAGTCGGCAGCCGCCGCCGTACCCGCGCCGCGGTCGGCCGATGCCGTACGCCCGACGTCGGAGCTGGCCCTGCACCTCGCCACGTACCGGGCGAGGCCGGACGCGAACGCCATCGTGCACCTGCACCCCCAGACCGCGGTCCTGCTCGACGCGCTGGACGAGCCGATCCGGCTTGTCACCACCGATCACGCGTTCTATCTCGGGGCAGTCAAGCGGACGCCATTCCACGCGCCCGGGACTGCTGAACTGGCCACCGTGGCGGCGGAGGCGACCCGGGACGGCACGAACTGCGTGATCCTGGCGCAGCACGGCTGTTCGGTACTCGGGCCGACCGTGGAGCTGGCCCACAAGCGCGCCTTCTATCTGGAAGAGGCCGCCGTCCTGACGTTCCGCGTGATCAGCCTCGGGATGGCCGACCGCCTGCCGGCCACCCCCACCGTCAACCTGGCCTGACCGCGCCCGCCACTGCGGCCCTGTCCCGCCGAGCGTCGGCTCTAGCCGCGGACCCGCTCGATCTGCTCCCGCTCCGCGACCCGGCGCTTCTCGCGACGGCTGCGGATCATCTCCACGAAGACCGGGATCAACGAGATCAGCACGATCAGCGCGATGACCGGCAGCAGGTACGTGTCGATCTTGTTTGCCGGGATCAGGCGGAGGATCTGCTTCGCCAGCGAGTACCCGATGAGCAGGATCCCGTCGGCCCAGACGATGCTGACGACCACGTTCCAGATGAAGAACGTGCGGGCGGGCACCTCCAGTACGCCGGCGATCGGGTTCATGAAGGTACGAACGATCGGCGTGAATCGGGACAGCACGATCGCCTTGGCCGCCCCGAACCGGTTGAAGAACTGTTCGGCCTTGTCCACATACTCCTGTTTGAACAGCCGGGAATCCGGGCGATGGAACATCTTCTGGCCGAACCGCGCGCCGAGGAAGTGTCCGAGTTGGGCACCGGCGATCGCGACGATCGGCGTCACGACCAGCAGAGCGGGCAGCGAGAGTCGGGTCCCCACGAACTGCTCGGCCACGGGCGAAGCCGCCACCCCGGCCATGAAGATCAGCGAGTCACCGGGGAAGAAGAAGCCGATCAGTAGACCGGTTTCGGCGAACACGATCGCCCAGAAGCCGAACAGGCCGACGCTCTGGAGCAGATCTTTCGGGTTGAGGAGGCTGCCCAGGCTCTCAGCCAGCGCGCGACTCGTCTCGGCGGTATCCACGGCGATAGAGGTTACCGGTGACCGGCGTGAGGACCGCGCCCGATCCAGGATTCTCTCAGGCGCCGGTGCCGGCCGGCTCCACCCGGCCGTCCGGTGCGGCCTGCCCGCCCGAGTGCTCGACCTCAAGGAGAGAGGTTTCGTGGCGCTCGGCCTCGTAGGCGGCCCTGCCGCCCCGCAGGCCGAACAGCCGCTTCGACAGCAACAGGTAGACCACCGCGAAGAGGTTGATCAGCAGGGCGCCGATCCGGATCCAGGTGATCCGCTCCGACAGTTCGTAGATCTCGATCGGCAGCCCGAGCGAGGTGGCCACCACCGCGAAGTACTCACCCCAGCGCCTCAACAGCCAGAGCCCGGTGCCTTCGATGAGCTGGAGCAGACCGTACCCGGCCAGGCCGAGCGCGACCCAGGCCAGGGTACTGGTCCGCGCCTGGATCACGGTCTGGATGCTGTGCACGATCGAGGAGTCCTCGAGGTTGTAGTCCAGCTTGTCGGCGAGTGGCTTGAGCAGCGGCAGGTCCTCGTTGAACGCCCTCCGTAC
>JBDZVD010000192.1:0-8900 GCA_040255525.1 Micromonosporaceae bacterium
TCGAGTCGCTGCCGTTTTTGGAGGCGATCCGGCAGATCCGGCACGACATCGGCCGGGACAACTGCTTCTACCTGCACGTGTCGCTGGTGCCGTACCTGGCGCCCTCCGGTGAGCTGAAGACGAAGCCGACCCAGCACTCGGTCGCCGCGCTGCGCAGCATCGGCATCCAGCCCGACGCGATCGTCTGCCGGTCGGACCGGGAGATCCCAGAGAAGCTCAAGAACAAGCTGGCGCTGTACTGCGACGTGGACCGCGAGGCGGTGGTGTCCGCGCCGGACGCGCCGAGCATCTACGACATCCCCAAGGTGCTGCACCGGGAGGGGCTGGACGCCTACGTGGTGCGCCGGCTCGGGCTGTCCTTCCGGGACGTGGACTGGAGCCGCTGGGACGACCTGCTGGAGCGGGTGCACCACCCGAAGCAGACGGTCACCGTGGCGCTGGTCGGCAAGTACGTCGACCTGCCCGACGCGTACCTGTCGGTGTCCGAGGCGATCCGGGCGGCCGGGTTCGGCCACCGCGCCCGGGTGCAGCTGCGCTGGGTACCCAGTGACGAGTGCGTCAGCCCGTCCGGGGCGGCGAGCGCGCTGGCCGGCGTCGACGGCGTGGTGATCCCGGGTGGCTTCGGGGTACGCGGCATCGAGGGCAAGATCGGTGCGGTCCGGTACGCCCGGGAGAACGGCATCCCGACGCTGGGCCTGTGCCTGGGGCTGCAGTGCATGACGATCGAGGTGGCCCGGCACCTGGCCGGCCTGGACGGGGCGAACTCCCGGGAGTTCGACGACCAGGCCGCGCACCCGGTGATCGCGACCATGGCGGAGCAGGCCGACATCGTGGCCGGCCGCGGTGACCTGGGCGGCACCATGCGGCTGGGCTCGTACCCGGCGCGGCTGGTCGAGGGTTCGCTGGTCGCCCAGGCGTACGGGGCCACCGAGGTGGGCGAGCGGCACCGCCACCGGTACGAGGTCAACAACGCGTACCGGGACGTGCTGACCAAGGCCGGGCTGCGGATCAGCGGCTGCTCCCCGGACGGTCGGCTGGTGGAGTTCGTCGAGCTGGACCCCGAGATCCATCCGTACTTCGTGGCCACCCAGGCGCATCCGGAACTCAAGAGCCGCCCAACCCGCCCGCACCCGCTGTTCGCCAGCTTCGTCGGCGCGGCCCTGACCTACGCCGACGCTGACCGGCTGCCGGTGGAGCTGACCGAGGCCTCGCGGTGAGCCAGGCGTCGATCAGCACGACGCAGGCGCAGGCCGAGCACCCGGTGCGGGCCCGGCACGAGCGGTTCACCGGGCCGGTGTTCTCGGTCGTCACCGACGAGGTGCGGATGCCCGGCGGCCAGTACGTGTCGCGCGACTATGTGGTGCACGTCGGGGCCGTCGGGGCGGTGGCCATCGACGACCGGGAGCGGGTGGTGCTCGTGCAGCAGTACCGCCACCCGGTCGGCCAGCGCCTCTGGGAGTTGCCGGCCGGGCTGATGGATGTCGAGGGCGAGGATCTGGTCGCGGCGGCGGCCCGGGAACTGGCTGAGGAGGCCGACCTCTCGGCGCAGCGGTGGGACATGCTCGTCGACGTGCACACCACGCCGGGCGCCTCGACGGAGGTGATCCGGCTGTTCCTCGCGCGGGAGCTGTCGCCGCTTTCGACCGAGCTGCGCTTCACGCGGGAGAACGAGGAGGCCGGCCTGGTCACCCGCATGGTGCCGCTGGACGAGGCGGTCGCTATGGCGCTGGGTGGCGGGATCACGAACGCGGCGGCTCTGGTGGGCCTGCTCGCCGCCGCCCGGCTACGGGACCAGGGCTGGCCGGCCGGCCAACCGCTGGACACCCCGCTGCCGCGCCCGCCGATCGCCCCCGTCGTCCCGGACTGACCCGGCGCTGCGGGGTCCCGGGCCGGGCTGGACGGCCCCGTCGCGCCGCCGGCCGGAAAGCCTCTATACCACCTCGATCGGCTCTGCACACTGTCCGATTTCCGGCTGTTTCGCCGCGTGGTCGGCGGCTGAACTGGCTCTCGAACGCACAGTGTTCCATTGACTACGATGTCCCGGTGTCCGAGCAGGAGCGGAATGTCCCAGTCGCGTGGTCACGCCGGTTCCGGGGCGGACGCCCCGAACAGCCGGTCTTGAGCCGGGACCAAATTGTCCAGACAGCCCGGAAGATGCTCGACGAGGAGGGCTTGGAGGGACTGTCGATGCGCCGGCTGGGCGCCCGGTTGGAAGCCGGCGCGACATCGGTCTACTGGTACGTGGCGAACAAGGACGAACTCCTCGACCTGGTGACGGATGCGGTGCTCTCCGAGATCACCATTCCGGAGCCGACCGGAGACTGGCGCGCCGACCTGTACACCCTGGTCAAGGAAGTGCGGGCGATGATGTGCGCGCACCCCTGGGCGCTGCAGGTCTACAACAGCCGGCCGGTGTTCGGCCCGTACGCCCGCGAGTACGCCGAGGCGCAACTGAACCTGCTGCGCTCCGCCGGGTTCGCCGGCGACGACCTGGACGGGGCGTTCCACACGATCGTCGACTACGTGCGTGGCTCGGTGACCTTCGACCCGCCCCGGCCGGTACGCCAGCCCCGGCGCCCCGCGGGCGGCGAACAGCGCATGACCCTGGACGTCCCCACGCCGGACGTGATCGCGCCGTACCCGGCGCTGCGCGAGTACCGCGAACACGCCCTCAGCCGCGACCGCACGCTGCTGCTGCAGCGGCGCTTCGACTTCGGGCTGCGGGTGCTGCTGGACGGGCTGGCCCGGCGCCTGGACAGCGTCACGCGCAGCTGAGCGCGGGCTCGGCCAGCGCGCCCCGCGTCGGGTCGCTCAGCTTCCGTTGCCGCCGCCAGGTGCCGTGCGGCGATTCCGGGGTATGAGGAGGTCGGACGGTACCCGCGGCGCCCGGTTTGCGGGGTCCCGGCCGCAACGCACGGTCACCGACCCGGTTTCCAGCCTGACAGGTGACGGCCCGATCGGGTGGCATTGTGTCGGCGGCCGACCGCCCGACGACGATCTAAACTCCGGGCGTGGTCGGCAACGAGGCCGGGCACGCCGTGTCCAGAGGGGTCAACGTGAAGGTCGCTATCCCACGCGAGGTCAAAGACCAGGAGTACCGCGTCGCGATCACGCCGGCGGGGGTCAACGAATTCGTCCGTAACGGCCACGAGGTCTACATCGAGGCCGGTGCGGGCGAAGGCTCGTCGATCTCGGACGACGAGTTCACTGCCGCCGGTGCCAAAATCCTGCCCAACGTCGACGACGTGTGGGCCACCGGCGAACTGGTCCTCAAGGTCAAGGAGCCGATCCCCGAGGAGTACCCGCGGATGCGTCCCGGGCAGGTGCTGTTCACCTACCTGCACCTGGCGGCGTCCAAGGGGTGCACCGAGGCGCTGCTGGAACGCAGGGTGACCGCCATCGCGTACGAGACGGTGGAGAACCCGGACCGGTCGCTGCCGCTGCTGGCCCCGATGTCCGAGGTGGCCGGGCGGCTGGCGCCGCTGGTCGGCGCGTACCACCTGATGGCGCCGGCCGGTGGGCGCGGCGCGCTGCTGGGCGGCGTCACCGGCGTGTACGCGACCCGGGTCGTGGTCATCGGTGCCGGGGTGTCCGGGCTGTCCGCGGCCGCGATCGCGCTGGGCATGCAGGCCCAGGTCCTGCTGCTGGACAAGAACATCAACAAGCTGCGCCAGTCGGACGCGATCTACCAGGGGCACCTGCAGACCGTGGCGTCCAACGCGTACGAGATCGAGCGCGCGGTGCTGGAGGCCGACCTGGTGATCGGCGCGGTACTGGTGCCCGGCACCAAGGCGCCCACGCTGGTGTCCAACGAACTCGTGTCCCGGATGAAACCGGGCAGCGTGCTGGTCGACATCGCGATCGACCAGGGCGGCTGCTTCGAAGACTCGCGCCCGACCACGCACGCCGACCCGGTCTACCGGGTGCACAACTCGCTGTTCTACTGCGTGGCGAACATGCCCGGCGCGGTGCCGCACACCAGCACGTACGCGCTGACCAACGTCACCCTGCCGTACGCGGTGGAGTTGGCCAACCGGGGCTGGCGCGAGGCGCTGCAGACGGACAAGGCGCTGGCGATGGGCCTGAACACGCACGACGGGCAGGTCACCTACGGCCCGGTGGCGCAGGCGCACGGTCTGCCGTCGGTGAAGCTGGACGAGGTCCTGGGATAATCCACGGGTGAACTCGGCGGAACGGGTGGTCCAGGCGTACCTGGACCACCTGACCGTCGAACGGGCGCTGGCCGCCAACACCCTCAGCTCGTACCGGCGGGACCTGACCCGGTACGTGCGGGCACTGGACGGCACGGCACTCGGTGAGGTCACCCCCGCCCAGGTCGCCGACTACCTGGCGAGGCTGCGCGAGGGCGACGACGAGCACCCGCCGCTGTCGGCGGCGAGCGCCGCGCGGGCGGTCAGTGCCGTGCGCGGCCTGCACCGCTTCGCGGTCCGCGAGGGCCTGGCATCCGACGACCCGGCGCGGGCGATCACCCCGCCGACACCCCCACGGCGGCTGCCCAAGGCGCTGGACGTCGGGCAGATCGAGGCGCTGCTGGGCGCGGTACCCACCGACGGTCCGCTGGGCCTGCGCGACCACGCGCTGCTGGAGTTCCTCTACGGCACCGGCGCGCGCATCTCCGAGGCGGTCGGCGCGGCCATCGACGACCTCGACCTGGACTCCGGCGGGGTGCTGCTGCGCGGCAAGGGCGGCCGGTCCAGGCTGGTGCCGGTCGGCGGGTACGCGACCCAGGCAGTGCGGGCGTACCTGGTCCGGGGCCGTCCGGCACTGGCCGCGGCCGGCCGCGGTACCCCGGCGGTGTTCCTCAACGCCCGCGGCGGCCCGCTGTCGCGGCAGAGCGCCTGGACGATCCTGCGCCGCGCGGCGGCGGCCGCCGGCCTGGACCCGTCGAGGATCTCGCCGCACACGCTGCGCCACTCCTACGCCACGCACCTGCTCGACGGCGGCGCGGACGTGCGGGTGGTGCAGGAACTGCTCGGCCACGCCTCGGTGACCACCACCCAGATCTACACCCTGGTGACCGTCGACAAGCTGCGCGAGGTGTACGCCACCGCCCACCCCCGGGCCCGCTGACCGGGTGTCGGCTCCCCGGTGCCGGCACGCGCCGGCTCGTTCTGGCGTCGCCACTCGCTCAGCGACAGGGCGAGCAGGAACGCGGTGAGCAGGCCGAGCGCGGCCAGCGCCGGCAGCACGCGGGCGACGGGCAGCAGTGCCAGCGCCACCACCGCGGCCATCGGCTGGCCCGCCGGGACCGTGCCGAGGGTCAGCCGCACGAACGTCGCGCGCCCGGCGATATACAGCACCAGGCCGCCGCGGCACGCGGCGCGCATCCGACCCGGTGGCGGCCGCGGCCCGGTACCAGGCATGATCCTCGCCATGCCGAACGTGCTCTCCTTCGCCGACAAGCCGACCCTGGTCGGAGACCGGGTGCGGTTGCGACCGGTACGCGAGGACGACGCGACCGCCGTGGCGAGGCTGGACCCGCAGACGCTGCGGCTGACCGGTACCCACCGGATCCCGGACCTGGACGCGCTGCGGCGGTGGTACGCAAGCCTCGGCGACCCCGCCGACCGGCTGGACCTGGCGATCGTCGAGCCGGGTGACGACACGTACGCCGGTGAGGTCGTGCTCAACGAACTCGACGTGGACAACCGGTCATGCGGGTTCCGCATCCTGCTGGCCGGCCCGCGGTACTTCGGGCGGGGCCTGGGGACCGAGGCGGCCCGGCTCATGCTGGCGCACGCGTTCGACACCGTCGGGCTGAACCGGATCGAGCTGGAGGTCTACGCGTTCAACCCGCGGGCCCGGCACGTGTACGAGAAGGTGGGCTTCGTCACCGAGGGCGTCAAACGCCAGGCGTTACGGTGGGACGGTGCCTGGGTCGACGCGCACCTGATGGCGATCCTGGCCGACGATTGGGCCGAACACCACGGGTACCCGTAGGAGGATTCCCATGCCCGCCTGGGTCTGCGTCACGTGCGGCGTGCAGCAGTCCGACTCGGCGCAGCCGCCGGCCGGCTGCCCGATCTGCCTCGACGAGCGGCAGTACGTCGGCTGGAACGGCCAGCAGTGGACGACGATGGCCGGCATCGCCCGCGACCACGCCAACGAGCTGCGCGAGGAGGAGCCGGACCTGATCGGCATCGGCGTGACGCCGAGCTTCGCGATCGGGCAGCGGGCGCTGCTGGTGCGTACGCCGGAGGGCAACGTGCTGTGGGACTGCACCTCGCTGATCGACGGCGCGGCCCGCGAGCAGGTGGCGCGGCTGGGTGGCATCGAGGCAATCTGCATGTCCCACCCGCACTTCTACGGCGTCTGTGTGGAGTGGGCCGAGGCGTTCGACGCGCGGATCCTGATCCCGTCGGCCGACCAGCAGTGGATCCAGCGCCCGTCGCCGCGGGTGCGGCTGTGGGACGACGAGGTCCAGCCGGTACCGGGGGTGACCGTGGCGCGCATCGGCGGCCACTTCGACGGTGCCGCCGTGCTGCACTGGCCGGCCGGCGCGGGCGGGCGCGGTGCGCTGCTGACCGGCGACACCATCACCGTGGTGCAGGACCGGGACTGGGTCAGCTTCATGTGGTCGTACCCGAACCTGATCCCGCTGGACGCGGCGACCGTGGAGCACATCGCCAGCCAGGTGGAGCGGTTCTCCTTCGACCGGGTGTACGGCGGCTGGTGGGGCCGGGTGGTGGTCGAGGACGGGCCGGCGGCGATCCGCCGCTCCGCCGACCGGTACATCGCCCGGCTGCGGGGCGTGGCGGCGCCCGCCGCCGACCCGGCCTGAGTCCGGCCCGGCCCGAGCCCCCGCCGGCTACCAGTGCCTGCCGGTCGGGATGCCGGCGAACTCCGGGGTGGACAGGTGCGGCACCCGGTACCGCTCGGTGGCCTTGTGACCGGCGGGTACCGCCTCGCGCCACAGCACGAACCGCGCCAGCTGCCAGTGGTGCGGGTCGACGGCGAGGGCCGCGGAGTGCACGCCGCCGGTGCCGGCCAGAGCGCGCAGGTCGTCGAGCGCTTCCGCGACGGTGCCGGCCAGGTCGGCACCGGCCGGCAGCGCGATCAGCAGCCGGGATGCCGCCCGCGGTGGGTCGCCGGCCGCCGGGCCGGGGTGGAAGCCGACGCCGGTCCAGTGCCGTACGACCGGGCGGCCGAAGTCGTCGACGATGCCCTGGAAGCCCCCGCCGCCGACCAGGAACTCGCTCATCCGGCCGGGGTCGTGCCACAGGTAGAACGGCGCGTACTGGTTGACCGGTGAGCCGTCCACGCCGCGTTCGCGGATCGCGTACGCCTTGAGCCCCAGCCCGGCGCGGTCGTCGAGCAGGTGGCCGCGGGCGGCTACCCGGTTGCGGATGATGCCCATGTCGTAGTCGGCGGGCAGAGTCACTTCGTACTGCATCGCGTACACAGGATCCCCTCGGGTCGGTGCCGGTGTCCGTACATACTAGTAGGTACAGAAGTTGCCCGGGAACCGGTGCCGGGCCCGGTGCGTCCCATTGGCTGGATACCCGCACGAAGGAGGTCGGTTGATGAGCACGCGCCGGTACCGGATGTTTTCCGCACTGGTCGCAGCCGCGTTGACGGCCGCGACCCTGGTCGGTTGCGGTTCGAACGTGCGGACGGGTAGTGCCCCGCGGGCCGACGGCGGCACGTCGAGCGCCAACGGCGCACCCGGTGCCGGCACCCTCTCGCCCAGTCCGGCCGGCGGCGCGCCGGGCGCCAGCGCCGGTGCTCCGGGCGGCGGTGCTCCGGGCGGCGGTGCTCCGGGCGGTGGTGCTCCGGGCGGTGGCGGTGCGACGCCCGGCCCGGGCGGTACCGGCGGGAGCACGGGTACCGCGAAGCCGGCACCGCTGAGCTCGCTGACCTGCGGCGCGGCGAGCACGGTCCCCGGCAGGCTTCCCGACCGGGACTGGACCGAGGCGGCGTCGTGCCCGGTGAGCGGTCCGCGTCCCGGCGACGGCGGCCCGGTCAACCAGCCCGGTGTACCCGTCGTGAAGCGCGGCGACCTGGCACCGCTGGTACGGGCGCTGAGCCAGCCCGACGCCGCGCGCACCCACGGCATCTGCCCGGACTACCGGATGCTCATGCCCACCTTCTGGCTCGTCGACGCCACCGGCGAGGCGTACCAGCCGCACGTTCCGGTCAACTCGTGCGGCCAGCCCTCCGCGGCGGTCATCAGCGCCCTTCGGGCACTCGGCCTGAGCTGATTCGTCGCCTTCCGGACACCAGGTACACCGGTCCGTCGCCATCCCGCAACACGCCGGCTGGGCTGCGTCGTTGGGCACCTCCCGTGAAGTACAGTCGGGCCACGACGCGTACTCCGCACAGGCACCTGGAAGTCCGCGAGCGGCGGCGCCGACCCGTCGTCGGGAAGGGCGTAACAAGAGATGACAGGCATCGAGCACCAGG
Source organism: Micromonosporaceae bacterium (assembly GCA_040255525.1). Lineage (GTDB taxonomy): Bacteria > Actinomycetota > Actinomycetes > Mycobacteriales > Micromonosporaceae > Rugosimonospora. The sequence goes on from JBDZVD010000192.1 coordinate 8,425, forward strand.
CCGAATCGTGGACCTCGCAGATGCGCGCGGAGCAGTCCGGGGTCGATCTCGGCGCGGAGCTCGGGCCGGCCGACCCCACCGCGTTCACCCAGCGCCGGCCGATCCCACAGCCGGTACCGCTGGATGCCCACGGCCCCGCCCGCATCATCGCGATGGCCAACCAGAAGGGCGGTGTGGGCAAGACCACCACCACCATCAACCTGGGCGCGGCGCTGGCCGAGTACGGCCGCCGGGTGCTGCTGGTCGACTTCGACCCGCAGGGCGCGCTGTCGGTCGGTCTCGGGGTCAACCCGCACAACCTGGACCTGTCCATCTACAACCTGCTGATGCACGACGACTGCAGCCTGGACGACATCCGGATCAAGACCGATGTGGACGGTCTGCACCTGCTGCCGGCCAACATCGACCTGTCCGCCGCCGAAATCCAGCTGGTCACCGAGGTCGCCCGGGAGATGGCGCTGTCGCGGCTGCTGCGT
>JBDZVD010000280.1:0-1741 GCA_040255525.1 Micromonosporaceae bacterium
GGCGCGTGGCCGGGGCCGGGGCCGGGCGCGCGGCCGGGCGGGTCCCGCCGCGCTCGGCGCGCTTCCCGTCGCTCGGCCAGCTCAGCCGCCCGGGCGACCGCCACGGTGTACCCGCCGCATGGCCGCCGCGTGCTGGTCCCGGCGGGCGGAATCGGCCCGCAGCGCCAGCTCGGTGACGTCCTGCGCGACCGCGTGCACCACGGTCAGCTCGCCGTCCTCGCCGTAGCTGGGCCGGATCAGCACCCGCAGTGCCTTGGCGCCGGTCCGGGTGCCGATCCGGAACTGGGTCTCCCCCGGTTCCCGCCCGGCGACCAGAGCGCGCAGCTCCCGCTCCAGCGCGGGCAGGTCCTCCGGTACCACGTGGGCGGGGATCTCCTCCAGCGACAGCGGCCCGCGCGACGGGCTCCGGTCGAAGATCCGGTACAGGCCGGCCGACCAGCGCAGCTGGCCGGTGCGCCGGTCCCACTCGGCGTACCCGAGCTTGCCCAGCTCCTCCACGACCGCGACGCGGGCCAGCTCGGCCTCGGCGTCGTGCACCTGCCAGCTGGCCACCAGCCCGTCGCCGAGACGGGCCGCGGAGCGGCTGATCAGGACCTGCTTGGGCTTGCCGCGCACCAGGATCGTCTCGGTCTGCGCGGCGCGCTGCCACGGAGTACCGGTGAGCAGCACCTGCCGGTACGCGTCGAAGACGCCGGACACGGCCAGGGTCGGGCGTACGTCCAGGAGCCGGGCGCCGACCAACTCGGCCGGCTCCTGGTCGTACGGCTGCCCGGACTGGGAGGACGCGAAGTCGATGGTGAAGTCGGTGACCGCGCCGGCGTCGTCGCGGACCGGCGACAGCAGCAGCGTGGGCGCGGCGATGGCGTCCAGCGCGGACTGCAGCCAGTGCCCGGGAGCCGACAGCACGTCGGCGGCGAGCCGGTCGAGCTGCCAGATCCGCTTGGCGACCGCGTTCGCCAGCGCTTCCAGGTACGCGCGGTCGGCCGGGGTGAACTCACGCGGCTGCGCCCAGATCGGTTCCAGGCAGCCGAACGTGCGCCCGGCGTGGCGCAGCGGCAGCGCGGCGCGCGCGGCACCGTCGCCCACCAGTAGGTAGCCGTGCTTGTCGCGGCCGGTGAACCAGAGCGGCGCTCCGCTGGCGATCGCCTCCGCCAGCACGGTGGGTACCGCCGACGGGATCCGCTGCCAGTCGCTGGCCACCTGTGCCGGCAGGCCGGCGCAGCTGGCCATGCGCAGTGCCCCGTCCGGCTCCGCGACGTAGATGAGCACCATGTTCGCCTCAAGCGCCGCGACCCCGTCGGAGAGCAGCCGCTCGGCCAGCTCGCTGACGGTCTGCGCGGACTGCACGGCGGTGGACACGATCTGCAGCCGGACCCGGGCCTCGGCGGACAGGCTGGGCGCGCCGGCCTGGGGCGCGGCCGCCGGGTGATCGGTCTCCGGTGCGGCGTTGACGTACACGGTCGGCTCGAACGCGCCGGCCTCGACGGCCGGGTCGGGCTCGGGGTCGTCGAGGCCGGCCGGCACGGCGGTACCCATGATCCGGGCCGCCACCTCGACCAGCCGGCGGTTCTCGTGCTGGGACAGCCGGGACAGGTGCTCGAACGCCGCGTCCGGCGTGCAGTCCAGCGTGCCGGCGAGCAGCCCCTTGGCCTGCTCGATCAGCGCCCGGCCGCGCATCGCCCGGCGCAACCCGGCGAGTTCGGCCTCCAGCCGCTGGACCCGCGCGGCCCAGCCGAGCGCG
>JBDZVD010000051.1:0-43278 GCA_040255525.1 Micromonosporaceae bacterium
CCGCACCGACCTACTCGACAGCTTCCTCACCCACACCGGCCTGACTCTCGAAGCCGACACAACCTGACCATTCAAGATCTGTAGTGGCATGCAGGTGGCTACGTGAGGCCAGGTGCGGCCTTCCGCCTCTGTCACCTCTGGCGACAGGACCAATAGTCGCTCGCGTCGAAAGGACGTGCTCCCATCTATCAAGGACCTCGTGCGATAGCCGAGATATGCTTCAGCTCGCACATTGCTGAGCGCCAGGGCGTTCGTCTTTTTGTAGAAGCGGATCGCAATGATCCCGTCTTCTCCGCTACCCATTGCCGGATCGACATCAGATCGAAGTTCAGCGATCAAACACGCGTTGATCTTCTGTCGCCACACCAAGAGGCGCGCTGTGAACAGCCGGATCGCCACTATGCCGATAGCTAGGGCCGGGGCGATTACTCCTACAAAGCTGCTCGCTGTGCTTATGGCCTCATGGAATGGGTTTCCCTCTTGTCTCGGGAATGAGTCAACCCCGAGTAGTGCTCGAATGGCGGCGAGCCATAAGCGAAAGAACTTGAATTTCCCTGAATCGTAAGGGTTCTGTGCATAACGTTCTGACCTCGTGAATATGTAAAGAGTGGTAAAGAACAGGGACAGGCTTGCGATCAGACCGAATAGTGCTGTGACGAGCTGCCAGGCGCTAGCGCGGGCAACCCACCAGCGAATAGACCCTTGCGTCCGTGGATGAGACATACGCGCTATTCGCACGATAAGCGCCCTCTCCATGCCCATCGATAGATCGGAGGGCCGATTTTAAGCTATAACCGCGAGGTCGTGGTTGTCGTCGAGGCGACATATGGTGAGCGTCGGGGAAATGCGAGCAAGATCCCGTGGGGCAACTCTAGACGTTATATCTGCATCTGCTGTCATCCGCAGGACGTGCTCGCTGACCGCTCGGTCGCGCTGACGGCCGACGGCGAGCGCGGCCTGGACTCGCTGTTCTGGTCGAACATCAGCTTCGTACGGCGGCGTGCTCGCCGATGCCCGCGAGCCCAACACCTGATGGTCATGCGTCGCGTGGCTGATGTTCGGTGGCGTCTTCCAGTGCAGTGTTCATCGAGGTCAGTACGCGCAGCGCGGTCGCCATGTCCCGTGCCGGGATGGTCGGCAGGACTCTGGTGCGCGCCTGCTCGAACAGAACGTCTCCTCGGCGGACCAGGTCGGTGCCGGCCCTGGTCAGCCGTATGGTGTTCTCCCTGCGGGTGTGGGGTGCCGGTTGCACGCTCATCAGTCCCGCGCTCACCGCGTTGTCGATCTGGCGGCTGACGGTGCCCTTGGTCAGCCCGAGCCGATCCGCGATGGCTTGCTGGTTGAGCGGACCGGGGTGCGCGTCGACGACGCTGAGCACGAGGAACTGGGCCAGGGTGACACCCAGTTCGCGGCGGAACAGGGCCTCGCCGGTGCGGTCCATCAGGCCGGCGACCCGGCGCACCAGGTACCAGAGCGTGGCCAGGTCGTCCGGTAACGGCGGCACAGCGTTCATGGAACCACTCTACCCCACCGTTTGACAGGCAACGGTTTGAAATGCAACAGTTGCTACTGCAACCGATGATGGGAGAGTCATGCGGATCCTGCTCGTCCTGGACCACCCGTACACCCTCGCCTCCGCCGCCAACATCCGCCACCAGCGCAGCTTCTCGGCCGCAGTGGCCGCCGCCGCCATCCGCGGCGCGGCCAAAGCCGGCCACCACGTCGACGTCATCGACCTGGCAGCCGACGGCTTCCACCCGGCGATGACCCGCGAAGACCTCGCCGCCTGGCGACAGGCCCGCACCATCGACCCCCAGGTCAGCGACTACCAACACCGTCTGGCCCAGGCCGAGCACCTGGTCTTCGTCTTCCCTGTCTGGTGGGAAGCGATGCCGGCCGCCACGAAGGGCTTCCTCGACCGGGTCCTGGTCAAAGGCGTCGCGTTCGACGAACTCGCCAACGCCCGCGGCAACCCGTTCCGCAACCGGCTGGCCCGACTGCGCGGCGTCACTGTCATGTCCGTGATGACCACACCGGACAAGGCCTACCGATGGTGGTACCGGGATCCCCTGACCAAAATCATGTTCAAGGGCACCTTCGCCAAGATCGGCATTCGGAACCTCAGATGGATCAATTTCGATCGGGTCACCGAACGAAGCCCAGAGCAACGCGAACACATGCTCCGCAACACCGAATCCCGCTTCGCGACACTCTGACGACGGGCAGTCGGCTGACCGGTCTCCACGTAGCAACCGTGGCATTTGAGGTCGTGGCGAGCCGGGCCGCTAAGAATCCGATATCTGTCCGTGGATGAGCTGAGGATGAGCTGCTGTCGGCGATCGGGCACCCGGCGAAGCGGGACGAGCTGGAAGGGGACTCACTGTCGTTTGTCGTCGAGTGAACCGGTGAGCGGACGAGCAAGTCTCACGTTTCAGCCTTCAGCCGCTGCCAGCCTGTGACCAGGCGAGCGCCGTTGTCGCGCAGGGCCACCCCGAGCCGGGTGGACGGCACCATGAGCATCGCGGCCATGGCGAACCCGTTCTGCTTCGGTGCAACGAGCTTGCGGTGCTCGGACTCGTAGGCCTTCAGACCCTGTCCGAGGTCGTCGCGGTGCTCGGCCAGCGTCCGCGCGAGCGTGTACGCTCCCGCCATCGCCAGGCTCGTCCCCTCGCCGAACAGTGACGACGAAGACGCGGCATCGCCGAGCAGCCCGATGCGCCCCCGCGACCAGGTGGCGAGGCGTACCTGGCTGACGGAATCGAAGTAGAGGTCCGCGGCGTCGCGTACGCGTTCGATCAGCTCGGGTACGATCCAGCCGCTGCCCGCGTACGCCCGTTCGACAATGCGCTTGTGCTGTGCGGTGTCGCGGTAGTCGTATCCGGGTACGGGTCTGCTGCGCCAGATGAACGCCGCGATCCCGCCGTCGCCGTGTACCGGATGGACGGAGGCGAGGCGGCCGGGCAGGCCGTAGAGCAGCACGTCGGTGCCGGGATTGAGCTCGCGCTCGACGGGCAGGGTGGCCACGTAGAGCCCGCGGTGCGCGACAAAGTCCGTCTCCGGCCCAAAGGCGAGCCTCCGGACCATCGAATGCTGCCCATCGGCACCGATGACCAGGTCGAACCGGCGGGGCGCACTCCGTTCGAAGGTGACATCGACGCCGTCGCCGTCGCCGTCCTGCGTGAGCGTCGAGATGGAGTCGCCGTAGATGAATTCGGCGCTGTCGATCGCGGCGTCGCTGATGAGTGCGGCCAGGTCGGCCCGGGGTACCTCGACCTCTTTGGCCCGGTTGACCGACAGGTCGACTTGGGTCTTGCGCCGTCCCTGCGCGTCGACGAAGGCGAGGCCGGTCGTCGCCGTGGCGGCCGCGCGCAGCCGGGGGAGCAAGCCCATCTTTTCGGCGACGGGGAATGCCGGCCCGCGGATGTCGACGGGATTACCGCTGGAGCGCTGGCCGGCGGCGCGCTCGACGACTGTCGGCGCGAATCCGGTGCGGGCGAGCCAGTACGCGAGGGTGGGGCCGGCCACGCCAGCGCCGGAGATGAGTACGGTCTTCTCGGTCATGCCCTGACTATATGACCAAATTTGAAAGTTGGTCAAGTGCTAAGGTATCGCTGTGGCCGCGCGCACCGAACGTGAGACGAAGATCCTCGATGTCGCCGCCGACATGCTGCTCCGGCACGGCTACCACCGCGTCACCATCGACGACATCGCGCGCGGCTCCGGCGTCGGCAAGGGCACCGTTTATCTGCATTGGAAGACGCGTGAGGCACTGTTCGGCGCCGTGTTCGCCCGCGAGGTGGGCGGCGCGGTCGCCGACATGGTGGCCGCCCTGCGCGCCGATCCCGCCGTCGCGCTGCTGCATCGTTTCGCCGAGGAGTTCTTCCTGGCGATTCTGCGCCGCCCGTTGCTGCACGGCATGGTGATCGGCGATGTGCAGATGTGGGGCAAGCTGATCGGCTCCGAGGCCGGCTATGACGGCGGCCGGCACAACGCGGTGATGGCGTCCTATATGGGCGTTTTGTCCGCGCGGGGCCTGGTGCGTGCGGACCTGGCACCGCCGGAGCTGACCTACGCCTTCCAATCCGTGTTCGAGGGCTTCATCTACGCCGAGCGTGCGGCCGATCTGACGGGGACGGTTGAGGAGCGTGCCCGGTTGCTCGCGGCCACAGTCGAATCGGCGTTCTCCCGACCGGGTACTCCCGACGCCACGCTCGCCGATGAGCTCGCCGCGCTGCTGGCCGGCCTGGTCTGAGCCGCGGTGCCCGGGTGCGCCGTCCTCCGACCGGACCCGCTCTGCCTGCCGTACGGCGCGCGAGCGCGGCACTGGCCGAAGCACGGTCGCGTGCGCCCCCCGCCTGACGAGCCGGCGGCCGGTCGGCGTACGTCAGCCGTCCGTGGCCTGGAACGTGACCGTGCTCCCGGAGACCACGACCCTCCCCTCGATGGTGAAGTCGTCGCGGTAGCTGAACGGGTACGCCTCGCCGAAGTCGTCGACCTCCTCGCCGCTCACGTCGGCCTCGCCCTCGTCGGTACCGTTCACCACCAGGCGGCCCGAGTAGTCCTCATCCAGGGTGTAGCTCGGGTACGTGGTGATCTTCCAGCGCACGTCGCGCACGTCGTAGAACGAGTACGCGGCGAACGGGCAGTTCGCAGGCGCCAGGTCGGTGCTGTGGGCGCACGAGTCCAGGTATGAGCGCACCTGCCGATCGATGAGCGTCCGGGCGCTGCTCTTGACGGTCGGCCGCAGGGTCGCCGTTCCGGTGCCCGCCTCCCGGTCGGTGAACCCGGCGTACGCGGTGGCCGGCGCAGCCTCCCACAGCGGCTGATCCAGCAGGCTCACCCGGTACCCGCCGGGAAGCGCGGCCAGAGTGACGCCGGACCCTTCCATCGAACCGTCCGTGGTGAGGGCGACCGCTACCCCTGCGACGAGTACCGTGTCGACCCCGGCGGCGTTGACGTCGAGCGGGTACAGCCCGCCGGCGATCCGCCAGCCGCGGAACAGCCCTCCGGCGGCGTGCCGGTCGGCGCGCAGCGCCAGGTCGAGTGCGTGCCTTCCGCCACCCAGCGAGAAGCTCACCCGGGCGGTGGCCGCACCGTCGTCGCGGTCCTCCACCTTCTCCACGCGCACGTTCTTCGGCGGCGTGTACCCGTCTGGCTTGAGCGCGGCGTTCTGGAGCAGAGTGTGGTCGTACCCGTCGCCTAGCGGCACGAGGAGCCGGCGTGCCGCGACGGCGTCCCGGTGGTCGAGCGCGTCGAAGAACGCCCTCACCGTGTGCGCCGGTCCGTACACCTCACGCTGTACGACCTGCAGCGCGCCGGCCACCAGGGCGAGGGCGGCGAGGACGATCACGGCGATGGCCAGTGGCCGGCGGTCCGGTCGGGGGTCGGCCAACACTGTCCGGGTATCGGCCGCGGCCACGGGCTTGTCGCCCGCCGGAGGCGGCGCGTCCAGCGCATGGCCGCAGTGCGCGCAGAAGCGGCTCCCCGCGTCGTTGCGCCGCTCGCACGCCGGGCAGGACCGCGCCGGTGCGTCGATGTCGTGTCCACATCGCAGGCAGTTGCGCTGTCCCGCCGGGACCGCCGTGCGGCACCGGGGACATGCGGTCAGTGTCGCCATGGTCCCCGCCGCTCAGTCCGCATGCGTGGAGCCGGCCAGCAGAACGGGCAGCGGCAGCGCGGGAGCATCCCCGTCCGGCAGCGGGTAGTCGCGACCGGGCTCCTCGATCCTCTCCAGGCGCAGCTCGTTCGGCGGGTGCGAGGCACACACCGCGGCGACCCAGCCGTTGCGGCCGCCCTCGAACGAGCGCCGGAAGTGAGCCAGGACCCGGCGCATCCCCGCCCGGTGGCCGGCGCGGACCGCGCCTTCGTCGGCCCGGTACTCCGCCTGCCGGGAGTCGGCCGCCTGCATCGGTACCACGAAGTACTGGACGGTGATGAACACCGGCCAGAAGACGAGCCAGATCAGGAAGCGCAGCAGGGAATTGTTCGCCCGGTCCCGGAGCCAGCCCGCGCTCGCCTGCACGAGGTAGAGCGGGAGCGCGACCCCGCGGACGAACGCCGCCGAGATCGGGTCGCCATTGCGCCAGTGGACCAACTCATGAGCGAGTACGGCGGCGATCGGTTCCCGTTCGTAGTTGAACTCGTCGAGCAGTCCCTGATTGACCACGATGTGCCGGGTGTACGCGAACGCGTTCGGACTCCGGGTATCGTCGATCAGCACCGGCGGGTGGTTCGGTAGCCCCAGGCGCGCCGCCGCGTCGGCCACCAGGGGCAGCAGGAACGCTGCCTCCCTGCGGCTGGGCCGGCGCGCGCCGGTAATGTGCAGGATGCGCCGTTCGAAGATCACCCGGTAGATCGTGTACAGCAGCCCGACGACAACGCCCAGGACGATCGCGCCGAGAACCGTCGCGATGCCCTGGGCGACGCTGTCCTGGAAGGGGCCGAGGAAGACCCAGACGACGCCGATGACGAACCCCAGCACAGCGCCGACGATCAGGCCCACCAGTGCCGCCTCCACACCGCCGGACCGGAAGAGCAGATTCTGCATGGCGGCACCGACCAGCGGGATGTCGCGAATCTGCGAGGGCAGCGAGTTCTCGCCCCTGAAACCGCTGTAGAAATAGGCGGCACCGGCGGCGCCGAGAGCCAGCAGGACGGCCGACGCCAACGCCGCCGGTACGTAGAACCAGGCCGCGATCAGAGAGCCGAGCGCGCCGCGCAGGTTTCGCGTGAGGCCGCTTCTGAGCCAGCCCACCGCGCTCGGGAAGTTGGTGGGACGGCCGGTCGTGAGTCGCTCGACGAGGGGGCTGGCGGCCCGCTGCCCGCTCGGCCGGTCCGTGTGGACGGCGGGAACAGTGTCGAGCGGATCGTTGGACTCCACAGGCGCCCACCCTTCGCGGTCGGCCGGACACGATCGAGCAGTCGGCAGTATGCCTCAGCCGGTGCGGCGCGCGCAGCCCTCGAACTTCTTCGATGCCGAGTCTTGTCGATGGCGGTCATCCCGGGGTAGCGGAATCCGGCCGGTGGGTGGTTGGCTCGATGCGGTCACGGAGGGAGCCGGAGTTGAGGGTCAGCTTGCGGGTCGGCGGCGCGGGCCGCGAGGCGGGCGAGCAGGAGCGCCAGCTCGCGGGATTTCTCGGCAACCAGGAGCAGTTGCGCGGGCGGGTGCATCTGATCGACGAGCGACGCCAGACCGGGGGCATGAGCCAGTCGATCGCGACCGTCCTGGTGGAGTTGGGCCCGACCGGGCTGGCCGCGTTCGCCAGCGCTCTGATCACCTGGATCCGGCAGAAGACCGCCGACACGAAGGTGACCGTGACCCGGCCGGACGGCGCCAAGTTCGAGCTTTCCGCCGTGCGGATCCGTGGTCTGGGAGCCGCTGAGCTGGCCGCGTTGCTGGAGCAGATCGCGGGGGCGGTGAACGGGCGACCGGGGGAGTGACGCCGGAGCCATCAGGTCGTGGAACCTGACGCCCGACGTGGTCGGTACCCGGCGCGGGTGACGCAGCGCCGACTTGATAGGTGACTTCGAGGTCACCTATTCTGCTGTCGTGGACGACGACGATCAGGTCTTCAAAGCGCTCGCGGATCCCAGCCGGCGGCACCTGCTGGACATCCTCTTCGAGCGCGACGGGCGCACCCTGAGCGACCTGGAGTCCGCGCTGGCGATGACGCGGTTCGGCGTGATGAAGCACCTGCGCGTGCTGGAGGAGGCCGGGCTGATCGTGCCCCGCCGGTCCGGCCGGGAGAAGCTGCATTTCCTCAATCCGGTTCCGATCCGCCTCATTCATGACCGGTGGATCGACAAGTACACCGAGAGGCGGGCCTCGGCCCTGGCGGACCGCAAGAACCTGTTGGAAGAAAACTCAGGGACAAGCGGCTGACCAGCGGTCCTGATGCCCTTCCCCGGCCGCCGGGCGGGACCACTCACCCGGCGACCGATCCGTGGCCGCATCGCGACCCGGGTGGCGTCAGCCGCCCAGGCGGGCCAGCTCCTCGTCCACAATGGACTTGTCCAGCTTCTTGAACACCGGCTTCGGCGGGGCAAGCGGCGTACCGGCCACGATCGGCACGGACACCCAGCGCGCGCCCACGGTGTAGTCGCCGGTCAGCACCGGGTACCCCGGCCCGCCGTCCAGGTCCTCGACCTCCACGATCTCCGGCATCGGCGCGTGTATGCCGGTGCCGCCGAGCAGTTCGTGGATGGTCTGCGCGGCGTGCGGCAGGAACGGTGTGAGCAGGATGTTGCAGTCGCTGACCGCCTGGAGTGCCACGTGCAGGATGGTGCCCAGCCGTCCCTGGTCGTCCTTGATCTTCCACGGCGCCTGGTCGGACAGGTACTTGTTCGCCTCGCCGACGATCCGCATCGCCTCGTTGATCGCCTGCTTCTGGCGGTGTCGGGTGATCAGGTCGCCGACCGTGTCGAACGCACCGCGTACGGACCTCAGCAGCGCCTCGTCCGCCTCCGTCAGCGGTCCGGCGGGCGGGATCGCACCGAAGTTCTTCGCGGCCATGGACACCGACCGGTTGACCAGGTTGCCCCAGCCGGCCACCAGCTCATCGTTGTTGCGCCGGAGGAACTCCGCCCAGGTGAAGTCGGTGTCCGTGGTCTCCGGGCCGGCGACCGCGATGAAGTACCGCAGGGCGTCCGCGTCGTACCGGGACAGGAAGTCCCGTACGTAGATGACCACCGACCGGGACGAGGAGAACTTCCGGCCCTCCATCGTCAGGTACTCGCTGGACACGATCTCGGTGGGCAGCGCCAGCCTGCCGTACCCGCCGGGCTCCCCGCCCCGGGAGCCCTCGCCGTTGTACCCGAGCAGCTCGGCCGGCCAGATCTGGGCGTGGAAGGTGATGTTGTCCTTGCCCATGAAGTAGGCCGACCGGGCGTCCTCGGCGTCCGCGGACCACCACTTCTTCCAGGCGTCCGGGTCGCCGGAGCGGCGGGCCCACTCGATCGCGGCCGACAGGTACCCGACCACCGCGTCGAACCACACGTACAGCCGCTTGTTCGGGTTCTCCTCCCAGCCGGGCAGCGGCACCGGGATGCCCCAGTCGATGTCCCGGGTCATCGCCCTCGGCCGGATGTCGTCGAGCAGGTTGAGCGCGAACTTCAGGACGTTGGGCCGCCAGTCCGTCCGGGTCTTGAGCCACTCCGACAGCGCGTTCGCGAGCGCCGGGAGGTCGAGCAGGAAGTGCTCGGTCTCGACGAATGCCGGCGCCTCACCGTTGATCCGGGACCGCGGATTGATCAGGTCGATCGGGTCGAGTTGGTTGCCGCAGTTGTCGCACTGGTCGCCGCGGGCCTCCGGGTACCCGCAGATCGGGCACGTCCCCTCGATGTACCGGTCGGGCAGCGTCCGGCCGGTCGACGGCGAGATCGCGCCCTGGGTGGTCTCCTTGATCATGTACCCGTTCCGGTGTACGCCCCGGAACAGCTCCTGCGCGACGGCGTAGTGGTTGCGCGTCGTGGTCCGGGTGAACAGGTCGTAGGACAGGCCGAGGACGTGCAGGTCCTCGACGATCAGCCGGTTGTACCGGTCGGCCAGCTCGCGGGGCGTGACGCCCTCGCGTTCGGCCTGCACCAGGATGGGCGTGCCGTGCTCGTCGGTGCCGGAGACCATGAGCACATCGTGGCCCACCATCCGCATGTACCGGCTGTACACGTCGGAGGGGACCCCGAAACCGGACACATGACCGATGTGGCGCGGACCGTTGGCGTACGGCCAGGCGACCGCGGCGAGAACGTGACTCATGGGGTACCAGCGTAGTGGGCCCCGGATGAGGGGCCGGCCACCACCAGGTTGTAGACCTCCCGGCGGGGCAGGTCGTGCGACCGGGCGACGGCGGCGATCGCGTCCCGCCGCGGCGTACCGCCGGCCTCCAGGTCGGCGACCTCGGCCAGCACCGCCGCGTCGGACGGCCGCGCGGCGGCGGTCGCCGGCGCCCCACCCACCACCACGGTGATCTCTCCTCGTGGCTGCCCGCCGCCGGCCCAGGCGGACAGCTCGCCCAGCGGCAGCCGGATGACTTCCTCATAGGTCTTGGTCAGCTCCCGGCACAGCGCGGCAGGGCGCGCCCCGCCGAACGCGGCCGCCAGGTCGGCCAGCGTGGCGGCGATCCGGTGCGGCGCCTCGAAGAAGACCATCGTGCGCTCCTCCGCGCCGAGCGCGGCCAGCCGGGCCCGCCGCTCGCCCGGCTTGCGGGGCAGGAAGCCCTCGAAGCAGAACCGGTCGCTGGGCAGGCCGGACAGGGCCAGCGCGGTGGTCACGGCGCTGGGCCCGGGCGCGGCGGTCACCGGTACGCCGGCCTCGATCGCGGCCCGGACCAGCCGGTACCCGGGGTCGGAGACGCTCGGCATGCCGCCGTCGGTGATCACCGCGACCACGGAGCCCGAGCGCATCGCGTCGACCAGATCGGGGGTGCGCCGCTGTTCGTTGCCCTCGAAGTACGAGACGATCCGGCCGGGCAGCACGATGTCCAGTTCGCGGGCCAGCCGGACCAGCCGCCGGGTGTCCTCGGCGGCCACGATATCGGCTCCGACCAGGGCGGTGCGCAGCCGCTCGGAGGCGTCCGCCACGTTGCCGAGCGGCGCGCCGACGAGGATCAGCCGTCCCTGAGCGTCCACCGAGTTCCCTCCGAGGTTCATGTGCGCAGGCGTGACGGGCGTGCCATGCCGCCATGCGCAGCCTACGATCGCAGGCGTGACTTCGGCGGTGATGACCGAGCCCGGGCCCCAGGCGGCTGACGAGGCGTCCGTAGTACCAGAGATCGTCAGGCGGAGGCTCGCCCCGCCGTTACCCCGGGACGGCTGGCGGTCGTGGGTGGCCACCGCCGTCATCGTGGTGATCGCCGGGATACTCCGGCTGGTCCACCTCCAGCTGCCCAAGGGGCAGATCTTCGATGAGGTGTACTACGCCGTCGACGCCCACCACCTGCTGCAGCACGGCGTCGAATGGGACGACAAGCTGCATAACGGCTCGTTCGTCGTCCACCCGCCGCTCGGCAAGTGGCTGATCGGGCTGGGCGAGAAGATCTTCGGGTACAACGAGTTCGGCTGGCGCATCTCGGCGGCGGTCGCCGGCACCATCGCGGTGCTGATCGTCATCAGGCTGGCCCGCCGGATGTTTCGCTCGACCCTGCTGGGCTGCGCGGCCGGGCTGCTGATGGCGCTCGACGGGTTCGAATTCGTGCTGTCCCGGGTCGCGCTGCTGGACATCTTCCTGCTGATGTTCGTGCTGGCCGCGTTCGCCTGCCTGGTGATGGACCGGGACCACCGCCGGCTGCGCTGGCTGCGGGCGCTGGAGCAGGGGTTGGATCCGAACCTGCCGGGCCGCGCCGGGCGGCCACCGTTCGCGGTGCCGTGGTGGCGGCTGGCCGCCGGGGTGATGACCGGCTGCGCGATGGCGGTCAAGTGGAGCGCCCTGTGGTACATCATCGTGTTCGTCCTGCTGATCTACATCTGGGAGGCCGGTGCCCGCAAGAGCGCGGGCGTCGAGCACCCGTGGCGCGACACGCTCCTGGACGAGACCGGCTGGGTGGCGGTGTTCGGCCTGATCATCGTGGGCGTGTACCTGGCCAGCTGGACGGGCTGGTTCGCCAGCAGCAAGGGTTGGGACCGGCACTGGCTCCTCTCGCAGGGGCACGCCGAACACCCGATCATCGGCGCGCTGGTGAACCTGTGGCACTACCACCGGGAGGCGCTGCACTTCCACGACACGCTGGACAAGCCGCACCCGTACCAGTCCTGGCCCTGGCAGTGGCTGCTGCTCGGTCGCCCGGTGGCGTTCTACTACCAGGGCACCGGGTCCTGCGGCGCGGCGACCTGCTCGTCGGAGGTGCTGCTGCTGGGCACCCCGGTGCTCTGGTGGTCGTTCATCGCGGCGCTGGCCGGGCTGGCCTGGTTCGGCATCAGCCGCCGGGACTGGCGGGCGCTGGCCATCGGCCTCGGCGTGGTCGCGAGCATCGTGCCGTGGTTCCCGTACGAGGCCAGGGACCGGACGATGTTCTACTTCTACATCGCGCCGGCCGAGCCGTTCCTGATCCTGGCGGTGGTGTACGTGCTCGGCGCGCTGATCCGCAGCCCGGTCCGCAGCGCCGCGGTGACCCACAGCCCGGGCGGTGTCGAGCTGCTGGAACCCGTCGACCGCAGACTCATGGGCACGGTGTTCGCCGGGGCGTACATGGTCGCCGTCGCCGTGATCTTCGCGTACTTCTATCCGATCTACGTGGGCAAGGTCATCCCGTACGCCCAGTGGATGGCGCGGATGTGGTTGGGCAGCCGCTGGATCTAGGGGCTAGTTGTTCTGGTCGAACAGCACGCTGACTGACTCGCCGTTGTGAATACGTCGCATCGCCTCGGCCAGCGCCGGGGCGATCGACAGCACCCGCAGCTTCGGTACCCGCTTGTCCGCCGGGATCGGCACGGTGTTGGTGCAGACGACCTCCAGCACGTCGTCCGCCGAGCTGATCCGGTCCAGGGCGCGGTCGGCGAACAACCCGTGGGTGCACGCCACCCGGATCGAGTTGACCTTCAGCTCCCGCAGCCGGTCGAGCAACTCCAGCACCGTACTGCCGCGGGCGATCTCGTCGTCGAGGACGATCACGTCCTTACCCGTCACCTCGCCGATCACGGCGCTGATGCTGACCCGGTCGTCCTCGTACCGCTGCTTGGCGCCGGCGGCGACCGGCACCCCGAGCAGCCGGGCGAAGTCGGCCGCCGGCTTGGCGTTGCCCAGGTCGGGGGAGACGACGATCACGTTGTCCAGGTCGTACTGGCGGAAGTGGGCGGCCAGCTCGCGCAGCGCGTGCAGGTGGTCCACCGGCACGCTGAAGAACCCGTGCACCTGCGGTGAGTGCAGGGTCATCGCGAGTACCCGGTTTGCGCCGGCCGCCACCATCAGGTCGGCGACCAGCCGGCCGCCGATCGAGATCCGCGGCGCGTCCTTCTTGTCCGACCGGGCGTACGCGTAGTGCGGCAGGACCACGGTCGTCCGGGCGGCGGACGCCCCCTTGGCGGCGTCCAGCATGAGCAGCAGCTCGACGAGGTTCTCCTGGACCGGCGGCACCAGCGGCTGGATCAGGAAGACGTCGCGCTCCCGGCAGTTCGCCTGGAGCTGGACCTCAATGCAGTCGTTGGCGAATCGGGAGACCCGCGCCGGGCGCAACGGCGTGCCCAGGTAGGCGCAGATCTCGGCGGCCAGTTCGGGGTGGGCGTTGCCGCTGAACACCGCGATGTCCTCGTGCACGAGGCAACGATAGCCGCCGGGATCGTGCGGTCTTCACCTGCCGGAAAGGAGTGTGACATGGATGATCCCCCGCCCGTCGGCGGGTACCGGCGGGTCTGCCGCACGGCGTACGGCGGAGTCCCGCTGCGGACCGGACGAAACCGGCTGAGAGCCGGCGATACCCTGCGCGAAGTCTGGTCTTCCCACTCCCGGCGGGGCGACCGGGCGGGCCGGGCGGGGTACATGCACGCCCAGCCCAGCCCGCCCCAGCCCAGCCCGCCCCAGCCCAGCCGCCCCGGGGCCGGCCAAGCCCGGCCCGGCCGTCCCGGGTACGGCTCGACAGCCTGGCCTGGCTCAGCAGCGCGGCCTGGCTCAGTAGCGCGGCCTGGCTCAGTAGCGCGGCCTGGCTCAGTAGCCCGGCCCGGCCCGGCTTGGCGCCGTTCAGCTCGGCGCAGCTCAGCCCGGCCGGGCCGGTGAGCCGGCGCCGGTCAGCCGGGCGACCGTTGGTCCGCGTGCCGCCGCTGGTCAGCGTTCCATCGTTGATCTGCGTTCCATCGTTGGTCCGCGTGTCCCCGCTGGTCTGCGTTCCACCGTTGCTCGGCGTGCCGCTGCTGGTCCGTGTGCCAGCGCTGTTCGGCCTGCCACCGGTTGAGGCCGACCTTGATCCGTTCATTCTCGGCCCGCAGTCGAGCGATCTCGGTCCGCAGCACCCGCTCCACGTGGTCGCGGAGCACGAGCGCGTCCGCGACCCGGCTCAGGTACGCGCGGACGTCGGCGGCGTCCAGACCGAGCCGGTACCAGGGCGCCCGCCGGAACCTCGCGTCAAGGACGTCCTGTGGCCGCATCGGGCGTGTCATCGGGCACCATCCAGCCGCCGCGGACAGCGCGACCGGGTGGCCAGGTGCAGCCACTCGCCGGTCTCCCGGTCCAGGATCAGCGGTGTCGGGCAGCCGCACATGCCGCTGCCCGGCGGCCGGCCGCTGACCCGGTTGGTCGTCGCGACGGCCCCGCCCGACCCGTTACGGAGCACGTATTGCCTGCGTGCGGTACCACCGAGTTCGACTGAGTTCACCGGGCACCGTCCATTGTGGAGGGCTTCTGGCCGCTGGTGCTGTACAGCAGGTGCCCGTGCAGCACGATGCCGGGATCGCGGAGCAGCTCATGGGCCCGGTCGAGTTCGTCACCGTTCAGACCGACCTCGACAAGGTACTCACGCAACTGTTCGGTACCGGCGATCAGCAACTGGCATCCGGGGCTGCCGCCGCGCCACGTGCTGCCGTACGCGACCGCCTGGACATCGGTCAGCCCCTCCTCCAGGAACGCGAGCAGCGCCCGCCTGGACCAGCCACGGTCGCTGCCGTGTTCGGAGAGGACCCGCAGGTGAGCGAGGTGGAACCGGCGCAGCAGGGTGGCGTCCTCCTCGCTGGTCGCGTGCGCCACGATCTCGTGCGGCGACGTCGGCCAGAAGTCCTCGGTCAGCAGGATGCCGCCCGGCGCCACCGCGGCGGCCAGCCGCTCCAGTACCTGCCGGCGCTGCGGTAGATGGTTGAGCAGCAGCCTGGCGTGTACCAGGTCATAGCCCCCGCCGGGTAGTACCGGCGAGGTGATGTCGTGCTCCAGCACGGTCAGGCGCGGATGGGCCGGGATGAGTCCGGGCCGGGTGTCCGTTGCGGTGACCGAGCCGTCCGGTCCGACCCGGTCGGCGAGCCAGGTGGCCAGGCTTCCCGCGCCGGCGCCCACCTCCAGGCAGTGGGCACCGGTCAGGTCCAGCAGGTCGGTGATCCGCCACCGGGTGAGGGGATCGAGCAGGGAGGCCAAGGCCTCGTGATGAGCGATCGCCTCGGCGCTGTCGTTGTCGTAGGCGTACGTGCGTGCGGTCCAGGCGGGCATGTCAGGCTCCCTTCGGTGCGAGTGAGAAGTCCACGACCCGGTCGGGTGTCAGTCCGGTGGAGACCATCCCCGCCGCCTCCAGCAGGCTGATGCCGCGCATCACCCGGGCCTCATCGAGTGCGCCGGAGTCCACGTACGGGTGCATCAGCCGCATGGTCTGGGCGACGAGGTCCGGGTCGAGGACGGCCAGGGCGGCGTGCGCCAGCCGGCCGGCGTGCTCCGGCTCTTCGACCGCGTACCGGACGCCGCGCAGCATCGCCGTACCGAAGCGGCTGGCCAGGTCCGGTCTCGTCCGGATCATCGAGGTCGTGGTGATCAGCACCGAGCCGTACAGGTCGGTGAGGTACTTGGCGTACGGGAGGACGACCGGCTCCACGCCGCCGGCCGCCTTCCGGACGATCGGGGTGTCGACCAGGTACGCCCCTTCGGCGTCGATGGCCTGGCTGGCCAAGGCGGCCGGCAACTGGTCCGGCAACAGGTTCACGATCTTCACGCGGGCCGGGTCTATGCCGGCAAGCCGTGCGTAGGTCGGGAACAGCGTCTGGGTCGCCGCCGCCGCGGCGGTGCCGAGCGTCCGGCCGGGCAGGTCGACGGGCTCGGTGATGCGGCGGCCGGGCAGGCTGATCATCGACAGCAGGGTGTTGTGCTGGATCGCGGCGATCGCCCTGAAGCCGGACCATTCGGAGCCGGCGCCGCGTACCGCGCTGACGAAGTCGATGATCGCGAACTGGGCCTTACCGCTGGCGAGGATCTTGAGGTTCGCGTCGCTCGGAGCGCCGGGCTGGATCGACACCTGGATCCCGGCCTCCCGGAAGAAGCCCATGCCGTCGGCCACCCAGCTGTAGCTCTCCCGAGGTGTGGTGCCGAACCCGGTGAGGACCGTGACCCTGTCGGGCGCCTTTCGAGCGGTGGGCTTGGCGGTACGGTCGCAGGCCACGAGGGCCGGCGCGGCGAGCGCCGCGGTGACCGGCGCGGTCGCGGTGGCGGCAATGGTGGCGAGCAGTTGACGTCGTGAGGCCACGGCGATGTCCCTTCCTGTTGTCCGGTTGGTGGCTGCGTTCCGCTGGTGGCGCGTCTGCTGGTGCTTGTGATGGGTGCGCGTTCCGCTGGTGGCGGGTCCGTTGGTGTCGTGCTGCGGGGCGTGTCGTGCTGCGTCGCGTGTCGTGGTGCGGGCGGTGTCGTGGTGCGGGCGGTGTCGTGATGCGGGGCGTGTCGTGCTGCGGTGCCTCGTGCTGCGGCTGCCGGGTCTCCTTGCCTCGCCGCGCGCGCGGCCGCGCCGGTGTCGTCATCGGTGGCCGGGTGGCGTGGCGAGGGCCGCCGGTCGCGGGCCGGGAACGGCGCGTTCGGGCGGAGCGACCGGCACGCTGCGTGCCGGGTGGGTGCAGTTGATCCGCCCGCGTCGTGGCGGGCCAGGTGATATGCGGTTCATGACGCACCGTTCGGCGCTGAGCCGTCAGCCGGTCCGGTCGTCAGTCGGTCCGGCTGCCAGTCGGCCCGGTCGTCAGCCGGTCCGGTCGTCGGGGACGGCGGTCGCCGGTGTCGCACAGCCCCGCCATGGAAGCCCCAAGGTGGCGATGGCTGTCCGGTGAGCGACGGGTCGTGCCAGTGGCAGGCTGGAGCGATCGGCTGCGCAGTCACCGATCGATTACCTCGATTGCCCTCGTTGATCCGCACGCGTCCCCGATGCCCCGGTCTCCGATGCCCCGGTCTCCGATGCGGCCGGGCCCGGTCGTTCGGTCAGCAATGCTGTCCGGTGATAGTCGATCCCGGTGGTGATGACGGGACGGACGGGCCGGAGCGATCGGAGTACCGCTTTGGGGTTGTCTCAGATCGAACGGCGCGACCACCTCCCGGAGCGGGGGGAACTGGAAAGTTGCGGGTCGGCGGGTCGCCGTACGCAGGCGATCAGCAGCCCGCGTGCCGCGAGCCCGGCCCGGGGACAGGGGAACACTTCGCCACATGTGCAGCGGTTGTCCGGCTCGGGCTGGTGCTCCAGATGCAGCGCGTGCGCCACCCGCCAGAGCAAGGGATCGCGGCACCCTTCTGGGGGCTGTTCAGGCGGATCCTCAGGGTCGAACTGAACGCTCGCCATGTGCTCCTCCCGAGGGATCGGCCGTCCAGCCGCCGGACCAGCCGGTGCGATGCCGAAGGTGAGCGGGTACGGGGTGCGACGGCTTCCGGCGAGCCAACAGTGGCGACCGTGAACTGCCGCCGGAGTCCCTGTGCCGCCGCACCCCGTGCCATCCGGGCGGGCCCGGGAACCGGGCCGCTCCTGACGCCGATTCCCGCACCCGGCTGAAAGTACCATACCTACGTACAGACGTAGATACAATATCCTGAGTGTACGTGACGACGTACCGTCAAGTTCATGATCGATCCCACTGCCGATCGGGCTCAGTACAGGCAGATCGCGGACAGCCTCCGTGACGCGATCATGAGCGGTGCGTTGCCGGACGGTGCACGGGTGCCGAGCGAGGAACAGCTCCGCCAGGAGCATGGAGTCAGCCGGACCACCGTGCGCAAGGCGATCGAAGTGCTCAAGGGCGAAGGTCTGATCGAGGTGCGCGCGCCGCGCGGAACGTTCGTCCGCAACAGCCTGGCGCCCGTGCGGACCGTGCCGCTGCGGCGCGGCGACCGCGTGCGGGCCCGGATGCCCTCGCCCGAGGAGCGGCGCGAGCACGACGTCCGCGAGGGTGTGCCGTTCCTGGTCATCACCCGGGCGGATGGCACCGTTGAGCTGCACCCGGGCGACAGCACCCAGGCGCAGCAGGGGCCGTCCGGTCGCTGAATCGCCGGAGTGAACATGACGAAGTCGGAATCGGAATCGGAATCGAGGCGTGCCGAGCCGCCGCCGCCCGAGCCGCTGGCCGTGCCGGTGCCGGACAGCCACACGCACCTCGACATCGTCGGGGGAGATCCAGGGATCGGTATCGAGGCGGCGCGGGTGGTCGGCATCGACCGGCTTGTCCAGGTCGGCGTGGACCTCGACTCCTCGCGCTGGGCCGCCGATCTCGCCGGCGCGCGGCCGGCCGTGCTCGCGGCCGTCGCGCTGCATCCGAACGAGGCTCCCCGGCTGGCCGACCTGGACTCGGCGCTGCGCGAGATCGAGGAGCTGGCCCGCCAGCCGCGGGTCCGCGGCATCGGCGAGACCGGGCTCGACTACTTCCGGACCGGCGAGGACGGGCGATCCGCGCAGGAGCGCAGCTTCCGGGCGCACATCGCCATCGCGAAGCGGTTCGGCAAGGCGCTGGTGATCCATGATCGGGAAGCGCACGCCGACGTGCTGCGGGTGCTCGACGAGGAGGGGGCTCCGGACACCGTGGTGCTGCACTGCTTCTCGGGCGACCGCGCGTTCGCCACCGAGTGCGTGCGCCGTGGCTATGTGCTGTCGTTCGCCGGCACGGTGACCTTCAAGAACGCGGCCAACCTGCGGGAGGCCGCACAGGTCACCCCGCCCGACCAGATGATGGTGGAGACCGACGCGCCCTACCTGACCCCGATGCCCTACCGTGGCCGGCCGAACGCGCCCTATCTCGTGCCCCTGACCGTGCGATCGCTCGCCGAGACCACGGGCCGCGACCTCGACGAGCTGTGCGGGGCGATCTCCGCGACCACCGAACGCGTCTTCGGTAGATGGTCCTCTGGCGCGTGATGCAGAGTTCCACATCGCTTGACTGCATCACAAATTCGGTGCAGTGTAAAGGCCATGCGACGGACGACGATCACTCTGACCGATGGCCAGGAGCGGGCGCTGACCGGGCTCGCTCAGCCCGGCCCCTATCAGGACGAGCTGCGCGCATGGGCGCGTGATCGCGGCATCGAACTCAATGACTCGCCCGCTGAAGCGGCTCTCGTCCGGCTCCTGATCGACGCCGGCATCGAGCACGTGCGCGCGCACTCGGCCGAGGTCGCCTACCGCGAGCTCGCCGAGGTCTACGTCGACGAGGGGATCACCGGCGAGGTGTCGGCGCTCACCGGGGAAGAGCAGGTCGGTGGCGCTCGCGGTGACTCGGGCACGGACGTCGGCGGTCAGCGGGTCGCGCGGTGGTGACCGGAGCGGTCCGGCGCGGCGACGTGGGCGATGACACGGGCGGTGGCACGCGGTCGGCCGACGTCCGGTCGATATCCGGCCGCCGGCCGCCGCACCCCCGGCGCGGGCAGGTCTACTGGCTCGACGTTCCCGGGGTAGGGCGGCGGCCGTGGCTGATCGTTTCGGCCGACGAGATCAATCAGGCCGTGGCGTTGGAACACGTGATCGCCGTCCGGGTGTCCACAGCCGATCGGCGTCGTCATCTGCCGACGGTCGTGCCGCTCGGGCCCGGCGAGCCCCTGACGGGAAGCGTGCTCGCCGGCACCGTCATGCAGGTCAGGCGCGACCGGTTCGTCGAGTTGGCGGGCATGTTGTCCCCGGACGTCATGCGCAGTGTCGACCTCGCGCTGCGCGAAGCACTCGGGCTCGGGTGACGAAGCGTGCCCGGAGCCGCGCCCGGGGCCGGCGCCGTACGCTGGGTCACCGTGACCGGTCTGCTGGGCCCGGCTGAGATCCGGGAATTGGCTGCGCGCCTCGGCGTCATGCCGACCAAGAGTCTCGGTCAGAATTTCGTCCACGACCCGAACACCGTGCGGCGGATCGTCCGGGCCGCCGATCTGTCGCCCACCGAGGTCGTGGTGGAGGTCGGCCCCGGGCTCGGCTCGCTCACCCTCGGACTGCTGCCCGCGTGCGCCCACGTGTACGCGGTCGAGATCGATCCCGTGCTCGCCGGCCAGCTGGCGCTGACTGCCCGCGAGCGGGCACCGGAGCACGCCGACCGGCTCACGATCATCAACCACGACGCGCTCAAACTGGCCGCGGAGGACATCGCCGGGCCCACCGCGCTGGTGGCGAACCTGCCGTACAACGTCGCCGTACCGGTCGTGCTGCACCTGCTGGCCATCCTGCCGTCGCTGCGGCACGGCCTGGTCATGGTGCAGAAGGAGGTCGCCGACCGGTTGACCGCCGGCCCCGGCTCCCGGGTCTACGGCGTCCCGAGCGTCAAGCTCGCGTGGTATGCGACAGCCCGGTCAGCCGGCCGGGTCCCGCCCAGCGTGTTCTGGCCGGTTCCCAACGTCGACTCGGGACTGGTCGCCTTCACCGGCCGGCAGCCGCCGGCGAACGCCGACCGTCGCGAGACGTTCGCGGTGATCGACCACGCGTTCGCCCAGCGGCGTAAGACCCTGCGTGCCGCCCTCGCCGGCTGGGCCGGCAGCGCCGCGGCGGCGGCCGAAATTCTGGCTCGGGCGGGGGTGGATCCGCAGGCGCGTGGTGAATCGCTCACCATAGAGCAGTTCGCCGCGATCGCGGCGGCGCGGCTTGAGGAGGCGGCGTGAGCCGGTCGGGCAGTGAGCATGCCAGCCGGTCACGCGGCTCAAGAGGGTGGATCCGGATGAGGGTCGGCGCATGACTGAGGCGCTCTTCGAAGAGGAGGGGCGGCCACGAGCGGGCGGCTCCGGGCCGGTGCGGGTGCGGGTACCGGCGAAGATCAACCTGCACCTCGGTGTCGGTCCGCTGCGTCCGGACGGGTACCACGAGCTGACCACCATCTACCAGGCGGTCTCGCTGTACGACGAGGTGACGGCGCGGCGTGGTGATCAATTGACGCTCACGATGGAAGGCGAGGGTGCGGGCGCCCTGCCCTTGGACGCGTCCAACCTCGTGCTGCGAGCCGCCCGAGCTCTCGCCGAGCGCGCCGGAGTTCCCGCGTACGCCCGGCTGCACCTGCGTAAACAGATCCCGATCGCGGCCGGCCTCGCCGGCGGAAGCGCCGACGCCGCGGCGGCGCTCGTGGCCTGCGACACGCTGTGGGGCACCGGCCGCAGCCGGGACGAACTGGCCGAGATCGCCGCCAGCGTGGGCTCGGACGTCCCGTTCCTCGTGCTCGGCGGCACCGCCCTGGGCACCGGGCGGGGCGAGGCGATCAGTCCGGTCCTGGTCCGGCCGTCCTCCTGGCACTGGGTGATCGCGGCCGCCGAGGGTGGGCTGTCCACCCCCGCGGTGTACGCCGAACTCGACCGGCTCCGGGCCGACGACGCGACGCCGACCCCGCTCGGCGACCCCGACGTACTGCTGGCCGCGCTGCGGCAGCGCGATCCGCGGGTACTCTCCGAGGCGCTCGGCAACGACATGCAGGCCGCCGCGCTGTCGCTGCGGCCGGATCTTGCCGGTACCCTTGCTCGCGGCCGGAAGGCCGGCGCTCTTGCCGGGATGATCTGCGGATCCGGGCCGAGCTGCCTGTTCCTGGCGCGCAACGCCGCTCAGGCGGAAGAGATCGCCGCCGACCTGAACTCGTCGGGTTCGTGCCGGATCGCGCTGCCGGTCTTCGGCCCCGTGGCCGGCGCACGGCCGGTCTGACGCCGGGGTCGACCGGCCCGGCGACCTCGACGGATGGGATCCGGCGTCCGGACGGGATGCGGAACGGCTAGAGACGGGCTGAACCGGGCAAGAGGCTGAACCGGGCAAGAGGATAGACCGGGCACGAGGCCGGGCCGAGGGAGAGTATGTCGAACATCGTCAACCTGGACAGGGTCAGCAAGGGGTACGGTGCGGCCGGGCAACTGCTGGCCGATGTCTCGCTGGGCCTGGACGACGCTGACCGGATCGGTGTGGTCGGCCTGAACGGGGCCGGCAAGTCCACCCTGCTCCGCCTGCTCACCCGCATCGAGGAGCCGGACGAGGGGCGGGTCACCCACCGCCGTGACCTGCGGCTGCTCTCGCTGCCCCAGACCCTGACCCTGCCTCCCGGCGCCACGGTCCGGGACGTCGTGATCGGCGACGTCTGGCTGCCCTCGGAGTTCACGGCCGAACACGAGTGGGCCGGGGACGCCGGCGTCCGCACCGTGCTGGCCGGGCTCGGCATGCCCGGGCTGGGCCTGGACACGCCGGTCGGCCCGATGTCCGGAGGCGAACGCCGCCGGGTCGCCATCGCCGCGCTGCTGGTCCGCGACGCCGACCTGCTGGTACTCGACGAGCCGACCAACCATCTCGACATCGCGGGCGTGTCCTGGCTGGCCGGGCACCTGAGCACGCGCAAGGGCGCGCTGGTCGTGGTGACCCACGACCGCTGGTTCCTGGACGAGGTGACCAACCGTACGTGGGAGGTCGCCGATCTTACGGTACGGGCGTACGACGGCGGGTACGCCGCGTGGACCCTGGCCCGCGCCGAGCGCGTCCGGGTCGCGGCCGAGACGGAGGCGCGCCGCCAGAACCTGCTGCGCAAGGAGATCGCCTGGCTGCGCCGCGGACCACCGGCCCGGACCAGCAAGCCGAAGTTCCGGATCGACGCGGCGAACGCCCTGATCGCCGACGTGCCACCGCCCCGGGACACCGTGTCGCTGCACCGGCTCGCCACCAGCCGGCTCGGCAAGCAGGTGTACGAGCTGGACTCGGTGTCGTTGTCGGCCGGTACGAAGCCGATCCTTCGGGAGGTCGACTGGCGGGTCGGTCCCGGCGACCGGATCGCCCTGCTGGGCGCCAACGGCGCCGGCAAGACGACCCTGCTGCGGCTGCTGGCCGGCCAGCTCACCCCGTCCACGGGGCGGCTCGTCACCGGTTCCACGGTGCGACCGGCGTTCCTGTCCCAGGAACTGGTCGAACTGCCGGGGCACTTGCGCCTGCTGGAAGCGGTCGAGGAGGTGGCCCGGCGGGTGGTATTCGGGGACCGGGAGATCTCGGCCGCCCAGCTCGCCGAGGTCTTCGGGTTCACCGACCGGCGGATCTGGACGCCGGTGTCGGACCTGTCCGGCGGCGAACGGCGCCGGCTCCAGCTGCTGCGGCTGCTCGCGTCCGAGCCCAACGTGCTGCTGTTCGACGAGCCGACGAACGACCTGGACACCGACACCCTCGCCTCGCTGGAGGACCTGCTCGACTCCTGGCCGGGCACGCTGATCGTGGCCAGCCACGACCGGTACCTGGTCGAACGGGTGACCGACTCGGTGTACGCCCTGTTCGGCGACGCCCGGCTGACCCACCTGCCCGGTGGGGTCGACGAGTACCTCTCCCGGATCGGCGCGCCGGAGGCGGCCGGTGTGGCCGGCAGCGCACCCGCTGGTGCGGCGGTCCGGGCGCCCCGGACTTCGGTCGCGTCCGGGGACGGCGCGGTCCAGGCCGGGACGGCCACCGGCCCGGCGCCGGCTCCCGGGGCGGCCGCGCCGGGGCTGTCCGCCGCCCAGTTGCGGGCCGGCCGCAAGGAGCTGATCCGGCTGGAGCGGCTCGTGAGCCGGTTGGGGGAACGGGAGGCGGCCCTCCACGAGCAGTTGGCCGAGCACGCGACCGACTACGAGAAGGTCACTGAGCTGGACGCGCAGCTGCGCGCGGCACGGGACGAACGCACCCGGACCGAGGAGGAATGGCTCAGCCTGGCCGAGCGGTTGGGCGACGGTTGAAGCCCGGTCGCGCGGCGGCAAAGCCGGTGCGCGAGAATTCGAGGGAGTCACCGGCGATCATGCGAACACCGACGATCACGCGAAGAGGAATTCCATGGCCCACATTCCCATCAATCACCCGCTCCGTCCGCTGTACCGGGTGCTGACCGCGATAGCCGGGCTCTACATTCTGATCTTCGGGATCATCGGCGCCGCCAAGTCCAGCGGGCAGTCGCTGTTCGACCAGAGCCACCTGCACTGGGTGCTCGGGCTGCGGACCAACCTGGCGTTCGCCATCCTGTCCATTGCCGCGGGCATCGTGATCATGGTGGCCGTCTTCATCGGTCGCAATATCGACCACTACCTCGACATCGGCGCCGGCCTGGTCTTCATTCTCGTCGGCATGCTGATGCTCGGCCTGCTGCGGACCGATGCGAACTTCCTCGGTTTCTCGGTGGTCAACTGCATCGTGTCGTTCGTCATCGGGATCGTCGTCCTCGCCGCCGGCCTGTACGGCAAGACGGGCTCGGCCCACGACGTGGCCGACGAGGAGTCGTTCCGCCACCACCAGCACCACTGAGCATCGCGTGAGCCGCGGTCGCTGAGCCCTGACCGGGCGTCAGCGGCCGCGGCGGAGTGCCAGCGGTCCGGCGGGTGCCAGTTGACCGCGGCGGGTGGTCAGCGGCCCCGGCGGGTGGTCAGGGTGGGCTTGGCTTCCAGGTGGGACAGGCCGTTCCAGGCGATGTTCACCAGGTGGGCGGCCACGGTCTCCTTGCGCGGCTTGCGCACCTCCAGCCACCATCGGCCGACCAGCGCCACCATTCCGACCAGGGCCTGCGAGTACAGCTCCGCGAGGCGCGGATCGTAGTCGCGGCGCTTGAACTCCGCGCCCAGGATGTGCTCGGCCTGATGCGCGACATCGTTCAGCACGCTGGAGAAGTTTCCGGTCGCCGACATTACCGGCGACTCCCGCACCAGCACCCGGAACCCGTCGGTGTCGCTCTCGATGTAGTCGAGCAGCGCCAGTGCCGCCTGTTCCAGCAGCTCGCGCGGGTGCCCCGCGGTCAGCGCGGTGGTGATCCGGTCGAGCAGGGAGCGCACCTCCCGGTCGACCACGACCGCGTACAGGCCCTCTTTGCCGCCGAAGTGCTCGTACACCACCGGCTTGGACACCTTCGCCCGGGCCGCGACCTCCTCGATCGAGGTCGCGTCGAAGCCACGTTCGGCGAACAGTTGCCGGCCGATGGTGATGAGTTGTTCGCGGCGCTGGGCCGCCGACATCCGGACTCTGCCGGTATTGCGTGGGCTGTCGCTCACCGGCTCATCGCGCCAGTTTGGCTGCGATACGTTCCGGTTTCGGCCAGCGGACGTCACGTACCCAGCCCAGCTTCTCGAAGATCCAGATCGTCCGGGCGCTCGAGTCCAGCTGCCCGCGCAGTACACCGTGCCGGGCGCAGGTCGGGTCCGCGTGGTGCAGGTTGTGCCAGCTCTCCCCGAAGGACAGGATGGCCAGCGGCCAGAAGTTGGCAGCCTTGTCGCCCTGCCGGGTCTCGAACGGGTGATCGCCGAACACGTGGCAGATCGAGTTGATCGACCAGGTCACGTGGTGCAGCAGGGAGACCCGGACGAGCCCGGCCCAGAAGAACGCGCTCACCGCACCCTCCCATGACCAGGTGATCAGGCCGCCGGCGGCGGCCGGAGCGATCAGCGAGAGCGCGACGATCAGCGGGAACAGCTTGTCGACCTTGCGCAGGTCCTTGTCGGCGATCAGGTCGGGCGCGAACCGGGCCCGGTTGGACAGTTCGCGGTGGAACAGCCAGCCCATGTGCGCGTGGCACAGCCCCTTGGTCAACCCCCAGAACCCGGTGCCGTACGCCCATGGCGAATGAGGGTCGCCCTCCTGGTCGGAGTACGCGTGGTGACGGCGGTGGTCGGCGACCCACTGGGTCGGGGCGCCCTGTACGGCCATCGAGCCGGCAATCGCGAGCGTGACGCGCAGCCACCGCGTGGCCTTGAACGACCCGTGCGTCAGGTAGCGGTGGAAGCCGATCGTCACCCCGAAACCGGAGGTGAAGTACATGACGATGCCGATCACGATGTCGGTCCAGTGCAGCCAACCGCCCCAGGCGATCGGGATGGCCACGATGAGCGCGATGAACGGCGCGACGACGAAGGCCCAGAGACCGATCAGGATGCCCAGCGGCTGTTTGCCTTCGGTCAGCGGCTTGGGTCCGGAGGGGGCGGTCGGCAGGTCGAGCAGGGCAGGTGTGGACATCTGGCACCTCGTGACTGATCGCTGGCTACGCTTACGTCACCGTAACTTACGGTCGTCGGTTCGGCGAGTGGAGCAGGGCAATGTTTGCCGAAGTTCTCTCGGCTTATACCCGCGAAAGGTGCACGTCGAACCTGATCGGAACGCTGGTACGCCGGTCGGGGTACGTCCCGGCAATGGTGGTTGCCCGGTACGGGCGGGGAAACGGTAGGCTTATCCAGCCATCGGTCGGCCGTGGTGTAATTGGCAACACCCCGCCCTTTGGAGGCGGTTTTCTAGGTTCGAGTCCTAGCGGCCGAGCTTCACCCGGACCCATCTGTCGATCCGTGCGCCCAGCGATCCCTGTGGAGCGGATGTCCGCGCGCCCCGATCCGTGCCCCCCGTCGATCCGTGCCCCCCTTCGGTCCGTGCGGCACCCGGTCGCTGGGTCGGCCGCCTCAGGCGCTACCGGCCAGCGCGGCTCCGATCAGCCGCACCTGGTCCGGAGCGGCCCAGTCCCAGAACCGCCCGTCGTGGCAGCCGGTCGCCACCCGTACCACGGACCGGTCCGGGAGCCGTTCGCGCAGCGTGGCCACGGCCCGTGCGAACGGGTCGCCCGCGCCGATCGCGACGTGTACCGGCAGCCCGGTCAGCTCCCGTGCCCGCGCGGTCACGTCGTACGCGGCCCACTCGGCGGCCGAGTCGAAGGCGCCCGGGTTGACCCGTCTCGCGTCCGCGTAGGAGTGGAAGATGGCCGGCGAGGTCGCGACGATCGCCGCGAACAGGTCGGGCCTGCTCATCCCGCACAGCAGGGCGCCGTACCCGCCCATCGACCAGCCGGCCACTGCCGGTCGGGACACGTCCAGCCCCTTCGAGCGCAGCAGCGGCAGGAACTCGTCGAAGATCATGCCGAGCGGGTCGTCGGCGGCGTGCGGATGCCAGTACCCGTTGCCGCCGTCGACGGCGGCCAGCGCGAACGGGGCGGTGCCGGAGCGCGCGGCGCCGGCGATGAACTCCGGGTAGCTGCCGTTGCCGATGGCACCCCGCGCGTCCGACTTGTACCCGTGCAGGGCCAGGCAGACCGGCAGGGCCGCACCGGGTGGGTGGCCCGACGGGTACGCGATGGCGAAGCCGACCTCCCGGCGGCGCCGCACGGAGCGCATCGTGCCCGTCGCGATCGGACCAGGCGTGGCCCGCAGTGCCGCGGCCGGTTCGGGCGCGTCGCAGCGCCCCAGGGCGTGGTTCAGCACCGACTTCCCGGGCAGCACCTCGGCGTCCACCAGCGCCACACCGGCGCCGGCCGCCGCCGCCAACCCCGCCCCGGCACCGAGCGTGACCAGCGCTCTACGGCGGGAAATCCGAATCATGCCCGTCACGGTAAGTCTGCGATGCCCGGCCCGTTGCCCCGCCACCCATGGCTAACATGACCTCCGGCGCTATTTCCGACGCCTAGGAGCACGCGTGAGCGAGCAACGCACCGTCATCGTCCTCGCCGCTGGCGAGGGCAAGCGGATGAAGTCGGCTCTGCCGAAGGTCATGCACACCATGCTCGGCAGGAGCCTGGTCGGCCACGTGCTGGCCGCCGCCGCTCCGCTGTCCGCGCAGCGCACGCTGGTCGTCGTCGGGCACGGCGCCGAGCGGGTCCAGGAGCATCTGGGCGTGATCGCGCCGGACGCGAAGCCGGTGCTCCAGGCCGAACAGAACGGGACCGGGCACGCCGTGCGCATCGCGCTGCCGGACGACGTTGCCGGCACCGTACTGGTGGTCAACGGCGACCTTCCGCTGGTCCGCCCGGGGACCCTGGCCGCCCTGGTGGAGCGCCACGAACGGGATGGCAACGCCGCGACGCTGCTGACCGCCGAGGTGGCCGATCCGACCGGTCTGGGCCGGATTGTCGCCGGTGAGAAGGGGCTTGAGCGGATCGTGGAGGAGCGCGACGCCACCCCGGGCGAACGCGCCATCAAGGAGATCAACGCGGGCGCCTACGCGTTCGACGCCGGGCTGCTGCGCGACATGCTGGGTCGGCTCTCGACCGACAACGACCAGGGCGAGGAGTACCTCACCGACGTGCTCGGCCTGCTCGTGAGTGCCGGCCACCCGGTCGGTACGCACCACACCGACGACCCGGATGAGGCGTTGGGGGTCAACGACCGGGCGCAGCTCGCCGCGCTGCGCGCCATACTGCGCGACCGGATCAACACGGAGTGGATGCGCGCCGGGGCGTCGATCAATGACCCGGCCACCACCTGGATCGACGTGACGGTCACCCTCGACCGGGACGTGGTGATCGAGCCCAACACCCAGCTGCGCGGTACGACCGTGGTCGGCGAGGCCGCCCTGGTCGGGCCGGACACCACGCTGACCGACGTGACCGTGAGGCGGGGCGCGACCGTGGTGCGTACCCACGGCTCGGGTGCCGAGATCGGCGCGGGTGCGTCGGTCGGGCCGTTCGCGTACCTGCGCCCCGGTACGGTTCTGGGCGCGAAGGGCAAGATCGGCACGTTTGTCGAGACCAAGAACGCCGATATCGGCGCCGGTACGAAGGTTCCGCACCTCAGCTACATCGGGGACGCCACGATCGGCGAGCACACCAACATCGGGGCGGCCTCGGTGACCGTCAACTACGACGGGGTCGACAAGCACCGCACGGTGATCGGCAACTACGCCCGCACCGGGGCGGACAACATGTTCGTGGCACCGGTGGAGGTCGGCGACGGTGCGTACACCGGGGCCGGTGCGGTCGTGCGGCGCGACGTACCGCCGGGGAGCCTCGCGGTCTCGAACGGGCCGCAGCGGATCTTCGAGGGCTGGACCGAGAGTCACCGGGCCGGTACGCCGGCGGCCGAGGCGGCGCGACGGGCCAGGATGATCGCGGACACCCCGGAGGCGGCGGCCGACACCGCAACCGAATAGGCTGGTCGGTGAGTGCCCTCGAGGCCGGCGAGGGCGCGCATGACACGGCCGGGACCGGCGGCGCCGGAGCACCGGCCGACCCACAGGGAGCGAGCCGATGGGCAGTATCACCGCGGAGAACCGTAAGTCTCTGATGCTCTTCTCCGGCCGGGCGTTTCCCGAGCTGGCCGACGAGATCGGTGAGGTGCTCGGGGTGCCGCCGACGCCGACCGACGCGTACGACTTCGCCAACGGTGAGATCTTCGTCCGGTACCGGGAGTCGGTGCGCGGTAGCGACGCCTTCGTGGTCCAGTCGATGACCCAGCCGCTGAACCAGTGGCTGGTCGAGTCACTGATCATGGTGGACGCGCTCAAGCGCGGATCGGCCAAGCGGATCACCGTCGTGCTGCCGTTCTACCCGTACGCGCGGCAGGACAAGAAGCACCGGGGCCGGGAGCCGATCTCGGCCCGGCTGATGTCCGACCTGTACAAGACCGCGGGTGCCAACCGGATCCTCACCGTGGACCTGCACACCGCGCAGATCCAGGGCTTCTTCGACGGGCCGGTGGACCACCTGTTCGCGATGGACATGCTGGCCGGCTACGTCGAGGACCGGTTCGCCGGCCGGCCGATCACGGTCGTCGCGCCGGACTCCGGCCGGGTACGGGTGGCGGAGCGGTGGACCGACCGGCTCGGCGGCTGCCCGCTGGCGTTCATCCACAAGACCCGCGATCCGCTCAAACCCAATCATGTGGTGGCGAACCGGGTGGTCGGCGACGTCGAGGGCCGGGTCTGCCTGATCGTGGACGACATGATCGACACCGGTGGAACGATCTCCAAGGCCGCGGACATCCTGTTCGACACGGGCGCCGCCGACGTGGTGGTCGCCGCGACCCACGCGGTGCTGTCCGACCCGGCGACCGAGAAGTTGAAGAACAGCCGGATCAGCGAGGTCGTGGTCACCAACACGCTGCCGCTGCCGCCGGAGAAGCGGCTGGACAAGATCACGGTACTGTCGATCGCCCCGCTCATCGCCCGGGCGATCCGCGAGGTCTTCGACGACGGTTCGGTGACCACGCTGTTCGGCGGCCTGTCCTGACCGGGCTCCGCGGTCTTTCTCCCGAAATGCCCGCCGCCTGACCGGGCGGCGGTCGCGCCACCGGCGCGGTGTCGGCCGGCCGTCAAGACCCTGCGGCGCGTCTTCGGGGGTCGGCAACGGGCAGTGAGGGGCACTCGGGTAAGCTGGCACGGTTGCCACGGCGAGGGTGCCCCACGGGCCGCTTGTGCGGCCGGCTGAGGCGCCGTGATCGACGCGGTGCTCAGGGCCCACGCCCCGTGCCCGCATCCTCGCCCGAGCGCCGCAGCCGACTTCAGTACCAGAGCTTAGACGGAAGGTGTACTCCCGTGTCCGAGGTCCGTATCAGCGCCGAGCCCCGCACCGAGTTCGGCAAGGGTGGTGCCCGGCGTACCCGTCGGGCCGGCAAGGTGCCCGCCGTGCTGTACGGCCACGGCGAGAAGCCCAAGCACATCGCGCTGCCCGCGCTCGAGCTCGCGGCGGCGATCCGCCACGGCGGGATGACCCAGGTCTTCGACATCGCGTTCGCCGACGGCAGCAGCACCCTCGCGCTGCCCAAGGCGATCCAGCGTGACCCGGTGAAGGACACGTTCGAGCACGTCGATCTGTTGATCGTGCGTCGCGGCGAGCGGGTCACCGTGGAGGTGCCGGTCGTGCTCGTCGGTGAGGCCGCCCGCGACACCCTGGTCATGCACGAGCACGAGACGCTCTCGGTGGTCGCCGACGCCACCCGGCTACCCGACCACCTGGACGCCAGCATTGAGGGCCTGGGGGCCGGTACGCACGTCACCGCGGGCGACGTCACGCTGCCCGACGGCGTGGAGCTGGCCGCCGAGCCGGACCTGGTCCTGGTCGTGGTGACCGTCGCGCCGACTGCCGAGCAGCTCGCCGCCGAGGGTGGCGAGGCGCCGAGCGAGGAGGCCGAGGAGCTCGCCGAGACCGAGGGGCAGCAGGCTTCCGCCGAGGCCGCCTGAGCTCGACCGCCACTGCGCCGGCTGACCGTCACCGGTCGGTCGGCGTGACTGTCGAACGGGTGGCGTCCCGGACCGGTGGCGGAGAAGAGGAATCGTGTCCGAGCCGTGGCTGGTGATCGGGCTGGGTAATCCCGGATCCGAATACGCGAAGAACCGTCACAACGTCGGCTTCATGATCGTCGAACTGATCGCGGAGCGGACCGGCGCCCGGTTCGGCCGGCACCGCAAAGCGGCGGCCGAGGTGGCCGAGGCGCGGCTCGGAGTCGGCGAATCCGCGCCTCGGCTGGTGCTGGCGAAGCCGATGACGTACATGAACCTCTCCGGCGGGCCGACCGCCGCGCTGAGCCAGTTCTACAAGGTACCGGTCGAGCGGATCATCGCCGCGCACGACGAGCTGGACATCCCGTTCGGGGCGCTGCGCCTGAAGCGGGGCGGCGGCGAGGGCGGCCACAACGGCCTGCGTTCGATGGCAAAGTCGTTGGGCAGCAAGGATTTCTACCGGGTACGGTTCGGCATCGGCCGGCCACCGGGGCGGCAGGACCCGGCCGATTTCGTGCTGCGGGACTTCTCCCCGGCCGAACGCAAGGAGATCGACTTCCTGGTCGATCGGGCCGCCGACGCCGTCGAGGCGATCATCAGGACCGGTCTGGAGCCGGCGCAGAACACATACCATGCCGGCTGACCGGCTAATATGCTTCGATGTCCGGCCACCGTCGCCCGGGCGGCCGCGTCACGAGCACGCGTCACGCGCGTTGAACCGCTGTGCCGCCGCACAGCTCGTAGCGCGGCCATCGGACAACGTACGCTTGGGCCCGGACCGGCGTGGTGCTCGCACGCCGGCCTTTGAGGAGGATGCCTTGACCACGGCACGCCGCGTTCCGGAAGGGCACTGAGGTGCCGCCCGCCGTGGACGGCGCCTTCGCGCGCTGGCTGGCCGAGCAGGCCGGCGAGCTGCTGATCCAGCTGCGGTCCGGCAGCGAGCTGGCGGGCGATCCCGACGCGCTGCGGGCGGCCGGCGACAAGCGCTCCCATGAGCTGATCACCGCCATGCTCGCCCGCTGGCGCCCCGGCGACGCGGTGCTCTCCGAAGAAGGGGTACGCGACGATCCGGCGCGCCTTTCCGCCGAGCGGGTGTGGATCGTCGACCCCCTGGACGGTACCCGCGAGTTCGGCGAGCCCGGCCGCACCGACTGGGCCGTCCACATCGGACTCTGGGCGCGCGGGTCGACCGCGCCGTTCCGGCTCTCCGCCGCCGCCGTGGCGCTGCCCGCGCAGCACCGGGTCCTGGGCACCGACTTCCCGCCCGGGTACCCGCCGATGTCCGCGTCGAGCGCGCAGCCCCCGGCCGGTGGTGGCGGCGCCGGGCAGCGCGCACCGGGTGGTCTCCTGCGGATCGCCGCCAGCCGTACCCGGCCGCCGGCCGTGCTGGAGCGGGTCGTGGAGGATCTGGGCGCGACCGTGGTGCCGATGGGCTCCGCCGGTGCCAAGATCGCTGCCGTGATCACCGGCGACGTCGATGCCTACGTGCACGCCGGCGGTCAGTACGAGTGGGACTCGGCCGCCCCGGTAGCTGTGGCGACTGCCACGGGTCTGCACGCTTCCCGAATCGACGGTTCTGCGCTGGAATATAACCAAGCTGATCCAAAGCTCCCCGACATCGTGGTCTGTCGCAAGGATCTGGCTTCCCGCCTGCTCGCAGCCTTGAGGTCGTCCCGATGAGTCAGCCAGCCGCGTACCGTGTTTCCCACCTCGACGCCCTGGAAGCCGAAAGTATCTTCGTGATGCGCGAGGTGATGGCCGAGTTCGAACGGCCGGTCCTGCTGTTCTCCGGCGGCAAGGACTCGGTCGTCATGCTCCGCCTGGCGGAGAAGGCGTTCGCTCCGGCCCGGATCCCGTTCCCGGTGATGCACGTGGACACCGGGCACAACTTCCCGGAGGTCATCGCGTTCCGCGACCGCCGGGTGGCCGAACTGAACGTACAGCTGACCGTCGCGTCGGTGCAGGAGGCGATCGACGCGGGGACGGTCCACGAGTCGCCGGATGGCATGCGCAACCGGATCCAGACCCCTGTGCTGCTCGCCGCGGTGGAGAAGTACCGGTTCGACGCGCTGTTCGGGGGTGCCCGCCGGGACGAGGAGAAGGCCCGGGCCAAGGAGCGCGTGTTCAGCTTCCGCGACGACTTCGGCCAGTGGGACCCGAAGAACCAGCGCCCCGAGCTGTGGTCGCTGTACAACGGCCGGGTGCATCCCGGCGAGTCGATCCGGGTGTTCCCGCTGTCGAACTGGACCGAGCTGGACATCTGGCACTACGTCGCCCGGGAGAGGCTCGGACTGCCGGCGATCTACTACGCGCACGACCGCGAGGTGGTCGACCGCGGCGGCATGCTGTACGCGGTCAACGAGTTCCTTCCGCTGCGCGACGGCGAGAAGTCGTTCGTCGAGCGGGTGCGCTACCGCACGGTCGGTGACGCGTCGTGCACCGCCGCGGTGCGCTCCGACGCGGACGTCATCGAAAAGGTGATCGACGAGGTGGCCACGACCCGGATCACGGAGCGCGGCGCGACCCGCGGCGACGACAAGGTCTCCGAGGCGGCGATGGAAGACCGCAAGCGCGAGGGGTACTTCTGATGGAATCTCCACGGGCCATGGATCTGCTGCGGTTCGCCACCGCGGGCTCCGTGGACGACGGCAAGTCGACGCTCATCGGCCGGCTGCTGTACGACTCGAAGGCCATCTTCGCCGACCAGCTCGAAGCCGTACAGGCGACGAGCGCCGCGCGGGGCGACGAGTACACCAACCTGGCGCTGTTGACCGACGGCCTGCGCGCCGAGCGGGAGCAGGGCATCACGATCGATGTCGCGTACCGGTACTTCGCCACGCCGAGGCGCAAGTTCATCATCGCGGACACCCCGGGGCACATCCAGTACACGCGCAACATGGTGACCGGAGCGTCCACCGCCGACCTGGCGCTGATCCTGGTCGACGCGCGCAAGGGGCTGGTCGAGCAGTCCCGGCGGCACGCCTTTCTGTGCTCACTGCTGCGCGTGCCGCACATGGTGCTGTGCGTGAACAAGATGGACCTGGTCGACTACTCGCAAGAGGTGTTCGAGAAGATCGCCGACGAGTTCTCCTGCTTCGCCATGAAGCTGGAGGCTCCGGATCTGAGCGTCATCCCGATCTCGGCGCTGCACGGCGACAACATCGTCAGCCGCTCCGAGAACATGCCCTGGTACGACGGCCCCTCACTGCTGCACCATCTGGAGCACGTGCACATCGCCTCCGACCGCAACCTGGTGGACGTGCGGTTCCCGGTGCAGTTCGTCATCCGTCCGCAGTCGACGGTCGTGCAGGACTACCGCGGGTACGCCGGGCAGGTGGCGTCGGGCGTCCTGAAGCCGGGCGACGAGGTCATGGTGCTCCCATCCGGGTTCACCACCCGCATCGCCGGCATCGACACCGCCGATGGACCGGTGGAGGTCGCGTACCCGCCGATGTCGGTGACCATCCGGCTGGAGGATGAGCTGGACGTGTCGCGGGGCGACCTGATCTGCCGGCCGAACAACCAGCCGTCGGTCGCCCAGGACATCGAGGCGATGGTCTGCTGGATGGACGAGACCCGGCCGATGTCGGTCGGCGGCAAGTACGCCATCAAGCACACCACCCGCTCGGCCCGCGCGGTGGTCCGCGGCCTGCACTACCGGCTCGACGTCAACACGCTGCACCGGGACGAGGCGGCGTCCGGCCTGTCGCTCAACGAGATCGGCCGGGTCAAGCTGCGCACCACGGTGCCGCTGCTGGCCGACGACTATCGGCGCAACCGCACCACGGGCGGACTCATCGTCATCGACGAGACGACGAACCGCACGGTAGGCGCCGGCATGATCGTCGACGCCTCGTGAGGCGAGTCCCGCGGCGGTAGCCGGGGCCGTCGCATTCAGCGGACGCGGCGCGCGCCCTCGCTGGCCACGGCGATGAACCGGGACGGGGTGGCGAACCCGCGGGCGGCGTACGCGTCCGCCACCGCCGCGCCGACCGAGTCCGCCGCGGCCGTCTCGACCAGCGCCAGGACGCAGCCGCCGAACCCACCGCCGGTCATCCGGGCACCGTACGCGCCGGCCGCCAGGGCCGCCTCGACAGCGGTGTCCACCTCCGGCACCGTGATCTCGTAGTCGTCACGCATCGAGGCGTGCGACGCGGTCAGCAGCGGACCGATCCGGCGCACGTCCCCTTCGCGCAGCAGCGCGACGGTGTCCAGTACCCGCTGGTCCTCGGTCACCACGTGCCGCACCCGGCGGCGGGTCACCTCGTCGGGCAGGGCGGCGAGGGCGCCATCGAGGTCGGTGACGTCGCGCAGGGCCGGCACGCCGAGCGTCTCCGCCGCCTTCTCGCACGCCTGCCGCCGCGCCGCGTACTCGTTGTCGGTGTGCCGGTGCGGCGCCTTGGTGTCGATGACCAGGATGGACAGTCCGTCGGCGGTCAGCTCGAACGGGATGTGCTCGACCGCGAGCGAGCGGCAGTCCTGGAACAGCGCGTGCCCCTCCCGGCACAGGGTGGACGCGGACTGGTCCATGATGCCGCAGGGCATGCCGACGTACCCGTTCTCCGCGGCCTGCGCGACCGTCGGGCGTTTCGGTACCGGCAGGTCCAGCCCGTACAGGTCGACCAGCGCGGTGAGCACCGCGCACTCCAGGGCGGCCGAGGAGGACAGGCCGGCGCCGACCGGGACGTCGGAGCTCACCGCGAGCTTGGCGCCCCCCGGGTCGAGACCGAATTGCCGCAGCGCCCAGACGACCCCGGCCACGTACCCGGCCCAGCCGCCGACCGTGCCCGGCACCAGTTCGTCCGGGCCGAAGCTGACCGTCTCGCCGCTCTGCGCCGACCAGACTGTCCACACCGGACTGTCCACGGTGGACGCCTCGACGGTGGTGCGTCGGGGCAGCGCGAAGGGCAGCACGAAACCCTCGTTGTAGTCGGTGTGCTCACCGATCAGGTTGACCCGGCCCGGTGCGCTCCAGGTGCCGTCCGGTGCGTGGCCGAAGATGTCAGTAAAGCTCACGGCGGTGGAACTCCCAGGCGTCGGCGACGATGTCGGACAGGTGGGGGCGCTGGGGCGCCCAGCCCAGCTCGGTGCGCGCCTTGACGGACGAGGCGACGAGGGCGGCCGGGTCGCCGGGGCGGCGCGGGGCGATCTCCACCGGCAGCGGCAGCCCGGTCACCTCCCGGGTCACGTCCGCCACCTGGCGGTTGGAGAAGCCGGTGCCGTTGCCGAGGTTGTAGACGCGGTGCGAGCCCTGGGGCGCCGCGCCGGCCGGGCGCGGGACGGTCAGCCGCCCGGTTGCCGGGTCGGCGTCGCAGTCCATTGTGGACAGGGCGAGCAGGTGGGCGGTGGCCAGGTCGGTGATGTGGATGTAGTCGCGCAGGCACGTGCCGTCCGGGGTCGGGTAGTCGTCGCCGAACAGCTGGAGCTTCTCCCGCTTGCCCGCGGCCACCTGGAGCGCGATCGGGATCAGGTGGCTCTCCGGATCGTGCCGTTCGCCCAGCATCTGGCCGTCCGCGCAGCGGTGAGCCCCGGCGACGTTGAAGTACCGCAGCGACACC
Organism: Micromonosporaceae bacterium; assembly: GCA_040255525.1. GTDB lineage: Bacteria > Actinomycetota > Actinomycetes > Mycobacteriales > Micromonosporaceae > Rugosimonospora. The sequence goes on from JBDZVD010000051.1 coordinate 36,302, forward strand.
GCCGACAAGCCGTGCGCGACCGCTTCGTCGCGCAGCGCGTAGTCGACGGCCAGCTTCGAGGCGCCGTACGGGTTCGGCGGCCGGGGTGTCGCCGTCTCCCGGATGGGCAGCTCGTCCGGGTCGCCGTAGACGGCGGCGGTCGAGGAGAACACGATGCGCCGCACCCCGGCCGAGCGCATCGCGTCCAGCAGGCGCAGCGAGCCGACCAGGTTGTTGTCCCAGTACTTCTCCGGGCGCGCCACCGACTCGCCGGCCTCGATGAACGCCGCGAAGTGCAGTACCCCGTCGAACGACGGGTCGAGCACCTCGGCGGCCCGGTCGTGGACGCGGCCCTGGACGAACCGCACCCCGTCCGGTACCGAATCCCGCTGCCCCTTCGACAGGTCGTCGAGGACGACCACCTCGTGGCCGGCGTCGACCAGCAGTCGGGTGACCACGCTGCCGATGTACCCGGCGCCGCCGGCCACGAGGAGCTTCACGCCCAAGCCTCCCTCAGCATCCGCGCCGCCTCTTCCGGCCGCACGTCATTGATGAACACGCCCATGGCCGACTCGGAGCCGGCCAGGTATTTTAGCTTCCCCGCGGCCCGACGGACGCTGGTGAGTTGAAGGTGAAGATAGGCCAGTTCCCGGTCCGGATGCCGGGCGGGGGCCTGGTGCCAGGCGGCGATGTAGGGCAGCGGACCGTCGAACAGCGCGTCGCACCGGCGCAGCACGTCCAGGTACACCGGGGCGAACGCGGCCGACTCCTCGTCGGTCAGGCCGGCCAGGTCGAGGACGTGCCGGTGCGGGACCACGTGCACCTCGAACGGCCAGCGGGCCGCCGCCGGGACGTACGCCGTCCAGTGCTCGTTGCCGGCCACCACCCGTACCCCGGCTTCGCGCTCGGCCGCGAGCACGTCGGCCAGCAGCAGCCCGCCGGTGCGTTCGGCGTGCCGCCGCGCGGCGGCCAGCATGCTGCGGGTACGGGGCGGGAGGAACGGGTACGCGTAGATCTGGCCGTGCGGGTGGCGCAGGGTCACGCCGATCTCCTCGCCCCGGTTCTCGAAGCAGAACACCTGCTCGATGTCGGGCATGGCGGAGAGTTCCGCGGTGCGGTCGGCGAGCGCGGACAGCACGGTACGCACCCGGCTGGGCGGCAGCGACGCGAAAGAGGCGTCGTGGTCCGGGGTGAAGCACACCACCTCACACCGCCCGACCCCGACCCGGGCCGGCGACAGGGGCGTCGGCGCCTCCGGCGGCGTGTCCGGCAGCCGGTGGCTCAGCGCGGGGAAGCGGTTCTCGAACACCACGACGTCGTAGTCGTACGCGGGGATCTCGGTGCTCCGCTCGGGCTTCGACGGGCACAGCGGGCACTCGTCCGACGGCGGAAGGTAGGTGCGGGCCTGCCGGTGCGTCGCGATCGCCACCCACTCGTCGACCAGGGGGTCGTACCTCAGCTCGGAGGCCGGTGGCGGGGGTGGAAGGTGGCGCCGGTCGATCTCGGACCGGACCGCGTCGTCGTGTTCGTCGAAGTAGATCAGCTCGCGACCGTCGGACAGTTCGATGACCGTCTTCTTCATTTCGCGAGCTCCCGCACGTCCCCGTCGCCGCCGATGATCAGCTCTCCCACCTGGGCGGCCAGTTCAGACCGCGCGTGGGGTGGTAACTGGTCGTCGCTGACCAGCACATGAGCGTCGGAGAGCGCGGCGATGGTGGCGATGCCGATCAGATCCCACTTGGTGTGGTCGGCGAGCACGACCAGCCGGCGGGCGGCGGAGACCAGCGAGCGGTTGGTGTCGGCCTCCGAGAGGTTCGGCGTGGTGAAGCCGGCGCGCACGCTCATCCCGTGTACGCCGAGAAACAGCATGTCCAGGTTGATGCGGGCGGCCGCCTCCTGGGCGACCGGCCCGACGAGGGCGTCGGACGGGGTGCGCGTGCCGCCGGTCAGCACCACGGTCTGGCCCGGGCGCCCATGGTGGTAGAAGACATCGGCCACCGGGATCGAGTTGGTCACCACGGTCAGCTCGGGGACGTCGATCAGCTCCCACGCCAGGGCCGCCGTCGTCGTGCCGGCGGAGATGCCCACCGCACTGCCCGGTTTGGCCAGCGGCGCCGCTGCCCGGGCGATGGAGATCTTTTCCGCCCGCTGCTGCTCCGCCTTTGCCGCGTAGCCCGGTTCGTCGGTGGCGCCGTCCACCGCGACTGCTCCGCCGTGCACCTTGGCGACCAGGCCGCGCTCGGCGAGCACTTCGATGTCCCGCCGGATCGTCATGTCGGAGACGCCGAGGACCCGGACCAGGTCGGCGACGCGTGCGCCGCCGTGCCGGCGGACCCGATCCAGAATGGACGCCTGCCGTTGCTGTGCGAGCACCCCGACCTCCCCTGCCCCTCGTCCCGGGGCTTGCTCCTCGGGGCTTGCCAAAACCGATCGCGCCGAGATTTCCCCCAGAACTCAACAGTTTCAAACAAGCATGATGAGGATAACCGGCGGCACAGGCAACGACAAATCGCGCCGCCGGAGCCGGTCGGTCCGACTGCCAGTGGGCGATGGCCGGCCGGCGCGCGGATTAGAATTCGCGGATGCGCGAGGGCGGGGAAGGTCCGGTCGCTGGTACCCGGAGCCGCCCGGTCGGGGCCCGCCTGGCGGTGTGGCTCGCCGACGCGCTGATGCGGCTGTCCGGCTCCGGCGCCATGGCCGGTCGCGAATCCATCAGCGAAACCCAGCTGCGCTCGCTCGTGGCCGCGAACCGGATGATCGACGGCGAGGAGCGCCGGATCATCGATGAGGTACTCGCGGCCGGCGCCCGGCACGTGCGCGAGGTCATGGTGCCCCGTACGGACGTGGTGTTCCTCGACGCGGCGCTGCCGCTGCCGGCGGCCGGCGCTCTGATCCGCAGCGCCCGGTACTCGCGGTTCCCGGTCATCGACGGGTCGCACGACGACGTGGTCGGCTTCGTGCACCTGCGCGACCTGCTGTTCCGGCCGGAGCCGGACGGCACCCGCACGGTCGGCGAACTGGCCCGCGACATCAAGCGGCTGCCGGCCGGGAAACGGATCCTGTCGGCGCTGTCCGAGATGCGTCGCGAGGGGCACCACCTCGCGGTCGTGGTGGACGAGTACGGCGGCACGGCCGGGATCGTGACGCTGGAGGACCTCATCGAGGAGCTGGTCGGCGAGATCACCGACGAGTACGACGCGGCACCCGACCCGGTACCCGCCGACGGCGCGATGCCGGCCGAGGTGGACGGTCGCCTGAACCTCGCCGACTTCGCCGAGCTGACCGGCATCGAGCTGCCGGCCGGCCCGTACGAGACGGTGGCCGGTTTCCTGATGGCCCGGCTGGGCAGGCTGCCCGGAGTCGGCGACGAGGCACTCCTGGACTCGTACCGCCTGGTGGTGGTCGCGATTGAGGGCCGGCGGGTGGCCCGGGTCGCCCTGGTGGCACCCGTCACTCCGGCGCCCGGCGGCCGGCTCGCGCTGGACTGAGGCCCGTGCCGGCGAAGCGAGCGCCCGGCGTCCGCCTCGTACCGGCCCGAGCCCGCCCTCGGTCAGCCGGTCGCCAGCGCCGGGAGGCTCGCCCGTACCCAGTTCGAGCCGTCCGAGGACACCTGCGGCGCCGGAAGCGTGAGCGACACGTACCCGTCCGGGACCGAGATCACCGGGCCGCCCGGGCCGGTGACGTTGCTGAACGTCCTGCCCTGATCCGTGCTCTGGGCGTACGTCGGCGCCGGCCGGATCGCCAGCCAGGCCAGCAGCGACCCGTCCGGGCGCACTACCAGGCCGTACCCGACCCCGTTGTCCGGCTGCGCCGGCCACGGCAGCTGGGTGGTCAGCCGCTGCCACGAGTGGCCGCCGTCGATCGTCTGGAACAGCGCGAAGCCCCGGTCCACGGTCCGGGTCAACAGGTACGCGGTCTGCCCCCGGTAGGTGGCGAGCACCGGCGCGTTCCCGCCGGTCATCACGCCCAGCCCCACGGTGGTCCAGCTGTGCCCGGCGTCCCGGCTCACCGACACGGCCAGGCCGCCGGTGACCGGGTTCGTGCCGGTGACCCACAGGCCGTTCGCCGGATCGGTGGACACGACGTTCAGCTGGGCGATCGGCGGTTGCCTGGGGACCGCGCGCAGCGTGCCGCTGCGGGCATCGGCCGCCCACAGCTCGCCGGTCCGGTCGATCACCCCGATCCGGTCGTTGGCACCCGCCGCCTGCGGCCTGGCGTCGTCGGTCACGTCGGCGAGATTGATCCGCTGGTACTTCCGGGGGCCGCTGGCCGGCATCGCGCTGATCACCAACGACGTGTCGCTCAGCGCCTCCAGCTTGAACCCCGAGAGGTAGTCGGTCGGCTTGTCGCGCAGCAGACCGATCCTCTTCGGGCTGCCCACGCTGACCTGCTGGCCGGCCTGGATCTGGGACAGCTGGAGGTTGCAGCTGTCCCGCCGGCACACGTCGACCAGTGCGTACACGTGGCTGATGTCGGCGCCGTCCGCCGCCACGATGGTCGCCTGCGGCGGGACGGGGGGACTCGGGCTCGGCGCGGCGGTCTGGAGGTTGATCGGGCCCGGCGCCGGCAGCCCCGGATCGGAGACGGGGCCCAACAGGTCGCCGCCGCCCCGGTCCCGTGCGGCGACCACCCCGACCGGCGCCAGCAGGGCGAACACGGCGAGCACGGCGAACGCGGTGGCCAGGAAGCCACGCGCCCGTACCCGGCGGGCACGCCTCGCGACCCGGTCGAACTCGGGCAGCATCGTGGCCGCCTCGACATCGGCGCGCAGACCCGAAAAGTCAAGTTCAGCCATGGCTGCCCTCAAGCCTCCGGTCCGCCCCGCCGGCCGTGCCGGACCGGGCACGATCGCCGGCCGGGCCGGACCGGGCAGGGTCGCCGGCCGTGCCGGTTCGGTCGCCGGACCCGGCCCCCGGCCGGCGCTGGCCCGGAGCCGGGTTCGGCTGCGCAGCCGCCGGCAGGCTGCCCTGCGCCGGGGGAGCCGGCGCGAGGATCTCCCGCACCGCCTCGGCGGGTTCGTCGGCACGGTCGTTCAGCAGGGTGGCGAGCATGGTGCGGCCACGCGACAGGCGGGCCTTCACGGTGCCGACCGGCACCCCAAGAGCCTCGGCCACCTCGTACACCGACATGTCGGCGAGATGATGCAGGACGATCGCCTCGCGGGTCGGCCGGGACAGCTGTTGCAGCGCGGCGACCAGCGCGACCCGGTTGGGGTCGGCCCCCGGGACGCTCTCCGGGGTGCGGTTGACCCGTCCGGTGCGGACCAGGGTGTCGAACAGCCGGCGGCGCCGCCAGCGGGTCCGGGCCAGGTTCACCGCGACCGTGCGCAGCCACGCCTCGGGGTCGGCGACGTCCAGGAAGACCTTCGGCCGGGCGAGCGCGCGGGCGTACGCCTCCTGGACCAGATCCTGAGCCTCGGCAAAGTCGCCGGTGAGCGCGTAGAGAGCAGCCACCAGCCGGCGGTAGAAGGCCTGATATGCCTGTCGTACCGCCTCGCGCGCCTCGAGCTCGTCTGGCATGGCGGCTCCTCCCACGGCTGGCGTCATCATCTCGGACCGCTGCCGAAGGCGCCAGGTTGCACCTGCGACAATGACGGCCATGCCTGAGAGCCCGGAATCCGGTGATCTTCCAGTCGATAGCGGCGTCGACCGCGGTGCCGCGTCTGGCGGCCTCCTTGCCGGCGGCGGCGTCGACCGCAGGCCGCGGGTCCTGTCCGGGATCCAACCCACCGCGGACTCGTTCCACCTGGGCAACTACCTGGGCGCGGTGCGCAACTGGGTCGCCATGCAGGACACCCACGACGCCTTCTACTGCGTGGTCGACCTGCACGCGATCACCGCAGGCCATGATCCGGAGACGCTCCGCCGCCGTACCCGGGTGAGCGCCGCCCAACTGCTCGCCGCCGGGCTGGACCCGGACCGGTGCACGCTGTTCGTCCAGTCCCACGTGCCCGAGCACGCCCAACTGGCGTGGGTGCTCGGCTGCATCACGGGGTTCGGTGAGGCGTCCCGGATGACCCAGTTCAAGGACAAGTCGAGCCGCCAGGGCGCCGAGCGCTCCAGCGTCGGCCTGTTCACGTACCCGATCCTGCAGGCCGCGGACATCCTGCTGTACCAGGCGGACGCGGTACCGGTCGGCGAGGACCAGCGCCAGCACCTGGAGCTGACCCGGGACCTGGCTCAGCGGTTCAACAGCCAATTCGGGTCCACGTTCACGGTTCCGTCGGCGTTCATCCCGAAGGAGACCGCCAAGATCACCGACCTTCAGGACCCGACCTCGAAGATGTCCAAGTCGGCCTCGTCCCCGGCCGGCATCATCGACCTGCTCGAAGACCCGGCCCGGTCGGCGAAGAAGATCCGGTCGGCGGTCACCGACACCGGCCGTGAGATCCTTTTCGACCCGGAGGCCAAGCCGGGCGTGTCCAACCTGCTGAGCATCTACTCGGCGCTCTCCGGCCGGTCGATCCCGGACCTGGAAGAGGCGTACGCCGGGCGCGGGTACGGCGACCTGAAGAAGGATCTTGCCGAGATCGTGGTCGAGTTCGTGAAACCGATCCAAGAACGCACAGCTACATACCTGGATGATCCGGTGCAATTGGATAAGCTGCTCGCGGTCGGCGCCGAAAAGGCTCGTTCCCTCTCTGCCGCCACGCTGCGTACCGTGTATCAGCGGATCGGATTCCTCGCGCCGGCGACCGGCGCGTAGCTTCCTGGTGAGGAGCGCTGCGTTGGATGGGACGCTGCGGGTGGGCGTGGCGACCGGCATTCCCGAGCCGTGGGGCGAGCAGCTCGCGCGGTCCCGGGCGGAGGCGGGCGACCCGCTGGCCGCGCTGATCCCGGCGCACGTCACCCTGCTCGGGCCGACGGACGTGGACCCTGCGGTCCTGCCCGAGATCGAGGAGCACCTGGCGAGGGTGGCGACCGAGCACGCGGCGTTCCCGGTGTGGCTGCGGGGGACCGGCACCTTCCGCCCGGTCACCGAGGTCGTGTTCGTCGCGG
>JBDZVD010000193.1:0-8874 GCA_040255525.1 Micromonosporaceae bacterium
GTGGTGGGACCTGGACGGGCTGGAACGCATGTACGCCGACTTCGTCTCCACGTACGGGCCGGTCCTCACCCGGTGGCGGCGCCGTCGCCGGGACGACGACGCCGCGGCGTTCGCCGACTACGTCCAGGTCCTCACCCATTGGCGCCGGCTGCCCTACCTCGACCCCGGCCTCGCCCCGGAACTGCTGCCCCGGCAGTGGCGGGGCTCCCAGGCCGCCGACATCTTCTTCGAACTCAACGACCGGTTGGCACCGGCCGCCCACCGGCACGTCGCCGGAGTCACCGGACTTCAGGCGGCCAGAACCGCGTAGCCCTGCACCTCGACCAGGGCCGCCTCGTCCCACAGCCGGCTGACCCCGATCGCGGCCATGGCCGGGTACCGGTCGCCCATCAGGCGCTTCCACACGGCGCCGATCGCCCGGGAGTTGGCCCGGTAGCCGTCCACGTCAACGAGGTAGATCGTCAGACTCGCCAGGTCCGAGGGCCGGCCACCCGCGGCGGCCAACGCGAGCAGCAGGTTGCGCAGCGCCCGGTCGAACTGCTCGACCACGGTGTCGCCGGCAATGCACCCGTCGGCGTCGAGCGCGGTCTGGCCGGCGAGGAACACCAACTTTCCCGAACCCAACGCTGCGTGCGAGAAGCCCCTGGGCGTGCTCAGCTCGGCGGGGTTGATGAACTCCAGGCTCACGACTGCACTCCTCCCCCGTCGAGGGTGATGCCCTGCCCGTTCAGGGCGGCGTTCGTCAGGCACAGCCACACCGCGCCGACCACCTCATCCACCGTGACGAGGCGCCCGTTCGGCTGCTTGGCGGCCAGCGCGGCGCGCGCCTGCTCAGGGGTGCGCCCGGTCCGGTCCGCGATGGCCGCCACGGCCCGCTCGGTCATCGGAGTCGCCACGTACCCCGGACACACCGCGTTGACGGTGATGCCCGTGCCGGCCAACTCCGCCGCGGCCGACCGGACGACGCCCAGGACGCCGTGCTTGCTCGCCGCGTACGCGGTGATGTAAGGCTCGCCCCGCTTGGCCGCGACCGACGCGATGACCACGATCCGCCCGTGCCCCCGGTCGAGCATGCCCGGCACGACGCGCCGGATGCACCGGAACGGTGCGGTGAGGTTCACCCCGAGCATCCGCGCCCACTGCTCGTCGGTGGTTTGCGCCAGCGGCGCCGAGACGCCGGAGCCGGCGTTCGCGATCAGGACGTCGACCCCGCCCCAGGCGTCCTCCACGGCGGCGAACAGCGGGTCGATCGCCGCGGCCGAGGTGATGTCCGCCGGCAGCACGAGGGTCTGCCCGGCGCACAGGGCGGCGGTCGCGCGCAGCTCGTCCTCGCTGCGCGAGGTCAACGCGACACGGTAGCCCTCGGCGCTGAGCCGGACGGCGACGCCGCGACCGATCCCGCGACCGGCGCCCGTGACGAGGGCCGCGGGCTTCACGTCGGACACCCTGGAACCCTGCCATGCGCCGCTTACGACCGTCAAGACAACGCCATACCGGGGTGGTGCCCGGCGGGCGGGAAACTCTCGAACCCACGACCGCGATCTGCAGCAGCGCCGTCTTGCCTGCGCCGTTCGGCCCGACCAGGCTCACGACGTGGCCCGGCGGGATGCTCAACGTGCAGTCGGGCAGGCCGTTCGCCGGCCGTACCTCTTGGTCAGGCCCGCCGCCTGCAGAACCGGGCTGCTCATCCGGTCGTCTCCGCTGTCGGTGCGCGGAAGGTGGTCACGAACAGGGCCTGGATGCTCTCGTCGTCCAGCCCGGCGTCCCTGGCTTGCCGGAGCCAGGCCATCAGCTCGTCGCGCAGCGGCCCGTGCGCGGCCAGCGACCGGTCGGCCAGGGTGCGGGTGACGAACGTGCCGACGCCCGGGCGCGCCGCCACCAGGCCCTCGTGTTCGAGCTCCCGGTACGCCTTGAGCACCGTGTTCGGGTTGATCGCGACCTTCGCGGCCACGTCTTTGACGGTCGGAAGCTGGTCGCCCGCGCTCAGCACACCCAGCCGCATGGCCTGGCGGACCTGGTGGATCAGCTGCATGTACGGCGCCACGCCGGAACGGCTGTCCAGGTGGAACTCGATCACCCTGACTTCTCTCATTTAACTAGGTTCCTAGCACTATAGGGGAAATAGCATGAGCCGAGGTCAAGGGGCGGGGTTCGACCGGCAGGCGATCGGGCGTGTTGTTCCGGCCGTGACACGCGGCCGGCGGGCGCGACGCGGCATCCGCGCCGCGCACCGGCGCGATGCCGTCGCCACCGCCCGGCGTCTATTTGTCGTACCCCCGGAGTATGTCTGTCACCTGGGCCGACGGGTCCGGCCAGCGGGCCTGTCCCCGGCGCACGGGTCCGGTAGGACAAGGGTTCGGTAGGACAAGGGTTCGGTAGGACACGGGTTCGGTAGGACAGGGTTCGTAGGGCAAGACTGAAGACGACAACACTTTCGAGGGAAGGCGGACGGTATGAGCGGCGTACGGGTGCTGGTGGGTACACGCAAGGGCGCGTTCATCTTGACGGCGGACGGCGGGCGCGGCGACTGGAAGGTGGACGGACCTCACTTCGGCGGCTGGGAGATCTACCACATGACCGGGTCGCCGGTCGACCCGAACCGCCTGTTCGCCTCGCAGTCCGGGGGCTGGTTCGGGCAACTGATCCAGCGCTCCGACGACGGCGGACGGACGTGGACCACGGTCGGCAACGACTTCGCGTACGAGGGGGCGGTCGGCGACCACCTGTGGTACGACGGGACGCCCCGCCCCTGGGAATTCAAACGCATCTGGCACATCGAGCCATCCCGGGACGACCCCGACACGGTTTACGCGGGGGCCGAGGACGCGGCCCTGTACCGGTCGACCGACGGCGGACAGAAATGGACCGAACTCACCGCGCTGCGCACGCACCCCACCGGCCCGAGCTGGCAGCCGGGCGCCGGCGGCATGTGCCTGCACACGATCATCCTCGATCCGGTGAACAAGGACCGGATCTACATCGCGATCTCGGCCGCGGGCGCATTCCGCAGCGACGACGGCGGCGAGAGCTGGCTGCCGATCAACAAGGGCCTGCGCTCGGGCGAGATCCCCGACCAGGACTCCGAGGTGGGCCACTGCGTCCACCACATCGCGCAACACCCGTCCCGGCCGGACACCTTGTTCATGCAGAAGCACTGGGACGTGATGCGCAGCGACGACGCCGGCGGCAACTGGCGGGAGATCAGCGGCGCGCTGCCGTCCGACTTCGGCTTCCCCATCGCGGTGCACGCGCACGAGCCGGAAACCGTCTACGTCATTCCGATCACCAGCGACTCGCAGCACTTCCCGCCGGAGGGCAAGCTGCGCGTCTACCGCAACCGGACCGGCGGTGACGAGTGGGAACCGTTGACCGCGGGCCTGCCCCAGTCGCACTGCTACGTCAACATCTACCGGGACGCGATGGCAGTCGACACGCTCGACCCGTGTGGCATCTACTTCGGCACCACCGGCGGGCAGGTGTACCACTCGGCCGACAACGGCGACACCTGGGCGCCGATCGTCCACGACCTGCCGGCGGTGCTCTCCGTCGAGGTCCAGACGCTGCCATGATCCGCGTCGTGCTGCCGGCCCACCTCAAGACGCTCGCGCACGTCACCGGCGAAGTGCGGCTCACGCTCGACGATCCGCACGAGGGGTCCGGCCCGGTCACCCAGCGGCTGCTGCTGGACGCGCTCGAGTCGCGGTACCCGATGCTGCTCGGCACGATCCGCGACCGCCACAGCGGGCAGCGCAGACCGTTCGTGCGCTTCTACGCCTGCGAGGAGGACCTGTCCAACGAGTCGCCCGACGCCCCGCTGCCGGACCGGGTCGCGTCCGGGGAAGAGCCGCTGATCATCCTCGGGGCGATGGCCGGGGGTTGACCCCGGTCGGCTCCCTGCACGCGCCACCGACCCGGCGCCGGCAAGGTTCCGGGCCGGTGGCGCGGCGGCCCGCTCGGTCGCTCTCTGTCATGCCGCGTTGACCGCCGCGGGCCCACCGCCCCGTGGCGCGGTCGACGCCGCCGTCCCGTGCCATCGATGCCGGCTGTTCGTGCCGCCGTCGATGCCCGCCGTCGATGCCCGCCGTCGATGCCCCGCCATCCCGTGCCGCTGTCGATGTGGCGCCGTCGACTCCCGCCGTCGATTGGCCCCATCGATTGGCGCCGACGGCGCCACCCGTCGTGTGTCCGTGCCAGCCGTGGATCCAGCGTCAATGTCGCCCAGTACCGGTGACCCCGCGCGCGGTCATGCGCGAGCGGGGCGGGCGCCGCGCGCGCGTCGAGGCTGGTCGCGCCGGTTCCACCGGTGCCCGATGTCCGGCTTGTGCTCATTCTGTCGGATCATGCGATGGGTAGAAAAATACGTATATATTCCTCAACTAAGAGACGCACGTGCATATGCACAACCACAGATACGCGTCACAGTGGTTACTGTCGGCTGTGACGGAGCGGTCGATTACCGTGGGACCGCCATCGTCGTCGAACGTTCACATTCAGGCCGGAGGTGAAGAGCGTGCCAGTCACCGGGCAGCGGGTCGTACGACGGACGCTGGGCCGCAGACTGACTCGGCTGCGCCTGGGCGCGGGCAAGAGCCGGCGCGAGGTCGCCGACGAACTCGGCATCTCCGAAGCCACCCTGCACCGCATCGAGACCGGCAAGGTGCCCACCAGCGTCGCCAACGTCAGGGCCCTGTGCTGGCTCTATGACGCCGACCAGAGCATCACCGACGCGCTCGCGGAACTCGCCCACGGCACGAACCAGGAACAGTGGTGGGACTCCAGCCCGGTCATCCCGGAGTGGTTCAAGCTGTATGTGGGCCTTGAGGCCAGCGCCAGCCGGATCTACTGCTACCACGGCGAGTGCGTCCCCGGCGAACTGCAGACCGAGCCGTACGCGCGGGCCGTCTTCGACGCGGAACGCTCCGGCGACGAGGAGGCCGCGCAGCGGCAGGTGTCGCTGCGGCTGCAACGCCAGAACACGCTGCTCACCCGTACCCCGCCCGCCCAGCTGACCGCCATCCTCGACGAGGCCGTCGTCAGGCGACCGGTCGGCGGCCGGGCCGTCCTGGATGCGCAGGTCGACCACCTGCGGTACGTGGGCCAACGGGAACACATCGACATCCGGATCGTGCCCTGGTCGGTCGGCGCCCACGCCGCCATGGCGGGAGCCTTCCGCATCCTCGAATTCGACGACCCGCAGGATCCCGACATCGTCTACCTCGAGTCCCACACCGGCGCGCTCTACCTCGAAGAGCCCTCCGAGGTGGAGGAGTACCGGCGCATTTTCAAGCTGGTCAACGCCGAGAGCATCGCGATCGACGAGTACGAGTGACCCGTCCGGGCGGCTACGGCTTGCGCCCCACGCCGACGAGTTGGGCCAGGCGCGGCTCGGATCCGTCGGCTGCCGGGGTTTCCGGCCGCCACTCGTTGACGTACACCACGCCGGGAAGACCCCGGGCCGGCTCGTCAGCGCCACAACCCGGCTCCGGCGGCGCTTGCCCGGGCGGGACCAGCTCGAACCCCGCGAACAGCCCGGCAACCTCCGACCGGGTACGCAGCGTGAACTCGGAGACACGACGGGAGTACGCGGCGGTCGCCTCCTCCGCGCCCGCGGGCGCCTGGTCGTCTTCGGAAGCCGCGGCATGAGAGACGACCAGGTAACTGCCCGAGCTGACCGCGTCGCGGTAGCGGCTCACGATGCCGGCGGGGTCGCCCCGGTCGGGTACGAAGTGCAGTACGGCGACCAGCAGTACCCCCACCGGGTGGGTGAAATCGATCAGCCGCCGTACCTCCGGCGCGGTCAACACGCCCGACACGTCACGCAGGTCGGCGTGGACGACCCCGGCGTCGTCGTTGCCCGACAGCAGCGACTGGGCGTGAGCCACCGCGATCGGGTCGACGTCGACGTAGACCACCCTGGAGCCGGGCGCGGCGAGCTGGTGCACGTTGCCCACGGTCGGGATGCCGGAACCGAGGTCGAGGAACTGGCGGATGCCGGCCTCGGCGAGCATCCGCACCGCGCGGCGGAGGAAGGCCCGGTTCGCCCGGATGATCAGCGGCAGTTCGGGCATGATCGCGGTGAGCTGCTCGGCCGCCTGCCGGTCGACCGCGAAGTTGTGAGCGCCTCCGAGGTGGTAGTCGTAAATGCGGGCCGGACTCGGCCGGGTGGGATCGATCTCCGCTGGTGCCCATGATGGACGATCCATGACGGTCACTCTATCGGCACGGCACCGGTCGCGGGCACCCGCCACCGGCCGGTACCCGGGGGCTGCCGCGACCGGCGCGCGGTGCTACGGCACGACGGTGACCGGCCACAGGCCGGCGCGTACCAGCCGGGTGGCGATCGAACCGACGAGGCGGTGTCCGGCATGCTCGGACGCGCCGACCACCACCATGTCGGCGTGTAGCTCGATCGCTGCCTGACGCAGTTCGTCGAACGCGTCGCCGCGGCGGACCATGAACGTGACCGGGACGTTCATCTCCTCCACCCGCTCCCGGACCTGGCCGCGCAGGTCACCGATGACCTCGTCGAACGTGTCCTCCTGCACCGCGACGGACGTACCGGCGCCCAACCCGGTCCAGATTCCTGGCACCGCCACGTACACGACCACGAGACGCGCGTTCTGCCGCTGGGCCAGGCCGCCGGCGTACGCCCCGGCCCGCAGCGCGGTCCGGGAACCGTCCACTCCGGTCAGGATCACCCGCGGTCCGACGGTGCCCCGCTCGAACGGCCCTGGCGCCCAGGCGGGACCGTAGTTCTCGACCAGCCGGACCGCACCGCTGCCCTCGCTACTCACCCGGCCAGTATCGGCCACGGCACCCGGCCCCGGCGCGGCGGAGGCCGGCACCATTGCCCGTGCCGCTGGCGGCTAGACGGACCAGTGCGGCGGGCCACGCTCCCCAAGGCATCCTAGGATAATGGGATGAACCTGGCACCGCCCGAGCGGTTCCCGCTGGGCATGGCTCACCGAAAAGTGAGAGCTTTCCGGGAACGCGCCTGTCCTGCCCTAATACGCTCCTTACGCTGGCGAGGACGGCTTGATGCCGGTACGTAGCGAAGGGACCGTTCGTGCCGTGAACGCGCGATTGCGATGGCCATCCCTTGCCGCGGCGATGGGACTGATCGCGCTCGTGGCACCGGCCGGCGCACCCGGCTCCCCAGCGTCCGGCGCCCAGCGGGACGGCCGGGCCACCCTGATCGTCGCGAAGGGCGGCGACCGCTCCGGGCCGGAAACCGTGGCGCCGGCCGCGGGGGCCACCTTCGCGTTCTATGCCGGCGTCGCCGGCCACCCTGCCACGCCGGCCGACACTCCGGTGGCCACCTGCACCACCACCGCACCGGAGGGAACCTGCAGCGTGCGGGTACCGGCCCGGACCGGTGCCCGCCGCGGGTACTGGGTCCGTGAGTTGACCGCGCCGCTCGGGTACACGATCGCGCAGTCGCTGGCCGTCGGGCGCGGCAACCTCACCCCCACGCCGTACAACCAACTGTTCACCGGCCCGGTGCCGGCCGGCGCCACCGTCACGCTTCCGGGCGGAGACGGGAGGCGTGCTGGCCTCCGCCACGACCCGGCCGCGGCCGCACCTCCCCCGGCGGCGGCCGGCGGCGCCTTGCCCGCGGACCGCAGCCCCCTGTGGGCGGATGCCCGGATCAACCCGCCGACGCCGTCGTACTGCGGCATGCGCATCGCGCTCCTGCTCGACACGTCCGGCGCGGTGGGCAAACGACTGTCCACAGCGAAGTCCGCGGTGGACGGTCTCGTCGACACCTTCACGGGTACGTCGACCTCGCTCGCCGTGTACCAGTTCGCCGGACACGGCAGGCCGGTCGCGAACCTCACCGCCATCCCGGACGCCGCCGCGGCGGCGCCGGTGAAGGCGGCCGTCGGGTCGCTGACCGCCGGCGGCGCGGTCAACTGGGACTCCGGCCTCTGGCAGATCGCCGCGTCCACCGTGCACTACGACGCGGTCATCATGCTCACCGGCGGGAATCCGACCGTGTTCGGACCCGCCGCCGAAGGCAGCGGGCAAGCCACCGGGTTCCGGGACGTCGAGAACGCGGTCTACTCCGCCAACGCGCTGAAGGCCAAGGGCACCGCGGTCCGGATCATCGGCCTCGGCACCGCGTTCCGGGACGCGGAAGACAACCTCGCGGTCGTCGGCGGCCCGACCCTCGCCGGGCCGGTGGTCAGCTACCGCGAACTCGGCACCGCGCTGCGTGGCCTCGCGCGCAACGCCTGCCGCAACACGGTCACCGTGGTGAAGAAGCTCATCCCGTACGGCGGCGGCACCGACGACGCGGTACCCGGCGGGGGCTTCACGTTCCAGGAACGCACCGGCGACCTGCTGCCGCCCTCCGCCACCACCGACGCGGCCTCCGGCGTGGCGACGTTCACCGTCCCGCGCAACCGGCCGCCGGATCCGGTCCGCGCCACGCTGACCGAGAACCCCCGCCCCGGCTACGACATCGTCCCGGTCGGCGGCCGCAACGCCACCTGCCGGCGCGGCGACGGCACCCGGGTACCGGCGACGAACGTGGGCGGCGACGGGTTCCGGGTCACCACGATCCCCGACGACCTCATTTCCTGCGTGGTCTACGACCGGGCCACCACGCCGGCCGGTCCCGCCCCGGCAGCCCCGGCACCGTCCGGGCCGGCCACGGCCGGCGCGCTGCCGACCACCGGCGCCGACCTGCGGTACCCGACCGGCATCGGCGTACTGGCCGCCGTCGCCGGCATGGTGCTGGTGGCCGGATACCCGCGCCGGCGGCCGGCGGGCACCGCCCGCCCCCGCCCCGCGACCCGCCACCTCCCCCGTGCCCTCCGGCGCAATCGCTGGGCCTGGGACGGACGCGGGGCACCGCGGGCATCCTCCCCC
>JBDZVD010000194.1:0-8873 GCA_040255525.1 Micromonosporaceae bacterium
ACCTCACCAGGAGGACGTTCCCGATCTCCAACAGCCCTACGAGGTCTTTCTACGGCGGCCGGTCACCCGGCGAACGCCTCCGGTGGCGGGCACGAGCACACCAGGTTCCGGTCGCCGTAGGCGCCGTCGATGCGCCGTACCGGTGGCCAGTACTTGCCCTGCGCGGCGCCGGCCGGGTAGGCAGCCACCGACCGCGGGTACGGGTGCTGCCAGGCGTCCGCGGTCAGTGCCGCGGCGGTGTGCGGCGCGTTCGCCAGCGGGTTGTCCCCCGCCGGCCACTCGCCCCGGCCCACCGCGTCGATCTCCGCCCGGATCGCGATCATCGCGTCGACGAACCGGTCCAGCTCGCCGAGGTCCTCCGACTCCGTCGGCTCGACCATCAGCGTCCCGGCGACCGGGAACGACATCGTGGGCGCGTGGAAGCCGTAGTCGATCAGGCGCTTGGCCACGTCGTCCACGCTGACGCCGGTCGCCTTCGTGATCGGCCGCAGGTCCAGGATGCACTCGTGCGCGACGAGGCCCTTGTTGCCGGAGTAGAGCACCGGGTAGTGGTCACGCAGCCGGGTCGCCACGTAGTTCGCCGCGAGCACCGCGACACCGGTCGCCGCGACCAGCCCGTCCGGGCCCATCATCCGCAGGTACGCCCAGGGAATCGGCAGGATCCCGGCCGACCCGTACGGCGCCGACGCGATCGAGGTGGGCAGGTGCTCGGCCAGGTGTGAGCGGACGGCCACCGGCCCGACTCCCGGGCCGCCGCCGCCGTGCGGGATGCAGAACGTCTTGTGCAGGTTCAGGTGCGACACGTCGGCGCCGAACCGGCCCGGCCGGGCGTACCCGAGCAGCGCGTTGAGGTTCGCGCCGTCCACGTACACCTGACCGCCGGCGTCGTGCACCTTCGCGCACAGCTCGGCGATCCCGGTCTCGTACACGCCGTGGGTGGACGGGTACGTCACCATGATCGCGGCGAGCTTGTCCGCGTTCGCGGTGATCTTGTGGTCCAGGTCGGTGAGGTCCACGTTGCCGTCCGCGTCACAGGCCACCACGACCACGCGCATTCCGGCCATCACCGCGCTGGCCGCGTTGGTGCCGTGCGCCGACGACGGGATCAGGCACACGTCGCGGTCGTGGTCGCCCCGGGACCGGTGGTACCCGCGGATCGCCAGCAGCCCGGCCAGTTCCCCCTGGGAGCCGGCGTTGGGCGCCAGGCTGACCGCGTCGTACCCGGTCAGCTCGGCGAGCCAGGTCTCCAGCCCGGTGATCAGCTCGCGGTACCCGGCCACCTGGTGCTCGGGCGCGAACGGGTGCAGGTTGGCGAACGCCGGCCAGGTGATCGGCTCCATCTCGGTGGTCGCGTTGAGCTTCATCGTGCAGGAGCCGAGCGGGATCATGCCGCGGTCCAGCGCGTAGTCCTTGTCGGCGAGCCGGCGCAGGTACCGCAGCATCGCGGTCTCGCTGCGGTGGCTCGCGAACACCGGGTGCTCCAGGAACGGCGTCGTGCGCCGCAACTCCACCGGTACCGCGCCGCTCACCTCGGTGGCGGCGTCCGGCCCGGCGTGCACGCCGAACGCGCCCCACACCAGTCGCAGGTGCTCCGCGGTGGTGGTCTCGTCGCAGGCGATGCCCACCCGGTCGGGATCGACCAGGCGCAGATTGACCCCGGCCGCCTCGGCGGCGGCCACCACCTGCGCGGCGCGCCCGGGCACGATCGCGGTGACCGTGTCGAAGAACGCGTCGTGGGCCAGCTCCACGCCGCCGGCGCGCAGACCCCGGGCGAGCGCCGCCGCGCGGCCGGCGACCCGGCCGGCGATCGACCGCAGGCCGTCCGGGCCGTGGTAGACCGCGTACATGCTCGCGATCACCGCGAGCAGCACCTGGGCCGTGCAGATGTTGCTGGTCGCCTTCTCGCGCCGGATGTGCTGCTCGCGCGTCTGGAGGGCGAGCCGGTAGGCGGGCTCGCCGTCGGCGTCCCGGGACACGCCGACCAACCGGCCCGGCAGGCCGCGCTCCAGCCCCGCGCGTACCGCGAGGTAGCCGGCGTGCGGGCCGCCGAAGCCCATCGGTACCCCGAACCGCTGGGTGGTCCCGACCGCGATGTCGGCGCCGGCCTCACCGGGCGGGCGCAGCAGGGTCAGGGCCAGCAGATCGGCCGCCACGGTCACCAGGGCGCCCCGGGCGTGGGCCGCCTCGACCAGCGCGGCGTGGTCGCGGATCGCGCCGCTGGCCCCCGGGTACTGCAGGTGCAGGCCGAAGAACTCGCCGGGCAGGTCCCCGGTGTTCAGATCCACCACCCGGACCTCGATACCCAGCGGCAGGGCCCGGGTGCGCAGCACCGCGACCGTCTGCGGCAGGGTGTCCGCGTCGACGACGTAGACCTCGGACGGCACCTTGGCGCTGCGGCGGGCGAGCGTCATCGCCTCGGCCGCGGCGGTACCCTCGTCGAGCATCGACGCGTTCGCGGTGGCCAGGCCGGTCAGGTCGGACACCACGGTCTGGAAGTTCAGCAGCGCCTCGAGCCGGCCCTGGCTGATCTCCGGCTGGTACGGCGTGTAGGCCGTGTACCAGGCCGGGTTCTCCAGGACGTTGCGCCGGATGACGGCCGGCGTGTGCGTGCCGTAGTAGCCGAGCCCGATCATCGAGGTCAGGACCTTATTGCGTGAAGCAAGTGAGTCCAGCTCGGCGATCGTCTCGGCTTCGGTCGCGGCGGGTGGCAGGTTCAGGCTGCCGTGCCAGCGGATGGACTCCGGGATCGCCGCGTCCATCAGCTCCTCGATCGAGCTGTACCCGACGGTGGCGAGCATGCGCCCGATCGCGTCCGGGTCTGGGCCGATGTGGCGTCGGGCGAAGGGCAGGTCGCTCATGAACTGGCTCCAGGGGGAGGCGGGCCGTTGGTCTACGCCCTCCCCCTCTGTCGTGCCCTCCAGAGGTGCCTGCCCGGGGCGCGGTCCTTGTTGCCTGAGAGGTTCCGGGGAGGATTTGCCCCTTCGGCGCCACCGGTCCCGGTTGTCCGGTCCGGTGGACTCTCCCGCGCTGGCGTATCGGCGATCTCTACGCTACCAGCGCCCGGGCACCCGGGCCGGCCGGGGCGGGCTACCGCCGGGCCTGCCCTGAGTTCGGGCTGACCATCAGCGCACTGGTGTCCACGGCCTCGAAATCCGAGCCGGTCAGCTTGCCGAGGGCGTGCAGCGCATCGTTGTTCCAGCGGGAATCCGGCGCCCCGGACAGGTACCAGGGCGAGCCGTTGTCCGCAACGATCACGCCGTACTGCTGCATCGCCCGCGCCACCACGCGGGCCTGCGCCGGAAGCCCGGACAGCGACACGCTGGCCTTCAGGCGCAGCCGCAGGCCCATCGGCGGCAGCGACGCGTCGGACGAAGCCGAGGCCGCGTGCCGGGCGGGCCACACGTACGAGTTGCGGCTGTGCGGCACGGTGACCCGGATCGCGTGATCGATGTGCCCGGCGGCCACCTCGCCGTACCGGACGAGCCCGGCCAGGATCGGCAGCCCGGCCGCGTCCGCGGAGGTCCAGCCGGCGGTACGCAGCCGGTTGGCGCGCAGGTCGAACACGGCCCCGGAACCGGCCTGCCAGGCACCGCCGGACACCCGTCGGGCGGCGAACAGTTCGTAGTCCCGGCAGTGCGCCGGATCGTAGATGATCACGTGGCGGTCACCGGAGCCGGACGGGCCGCCCTCGATGGCCGCGTTCGCCGGTACCGGGTACGGGCCGGGGTCGCTCTCGTCCGCGTACTGGAACGTGACCCGGACCTTCGCCTGCCCCGCCGGTACGGTCGTGACGGGGATGCCGATCGGCCCGCCGTCCCAGGTACCCGAACCGAAGTCGGCGTGGACGGCGGCGCCCGCGCCGATGCTGGCCACCAGCGTCGAGGAGTTCGCGGCCACCGGAAGCTTGGACACGTCGGCGTGCCACACGTTGTCCGCCGGAAAGATCGGGCAGGCGGCCGGGGTCGCCGGCGCGGTCGAGTGCCCCTTCGACGGGCTGGGCGACGCCAGCGCGCTCACCCGGGCTGCGGCGGACGCCGACGATGACGGCGAGGACGCGGACGGCATCGTGATCGGACCGAGAGCGGCCGGTTTCGACCCCACCGCCGTGGAGCAGGCGGTCAGGGCCAGGATCGCAACGATGACCGGTACCAGCCGTACGGGGCGCATCGGGGCATTCTAGGGGGGTACCGCCGCTCTGGGGCGCCCCCGACGGCCGCGGGCGGACGGGCGACGGTCAGCCGGCCCGGCGGCGGGCCGCGCGGCGGGCCGCCAGCTCGTCGGCGATCACACCGTCTTCCGCCTCACCGGCCTGCTCGGCCGGCGCGGGGTCCTCGTCGGTCACCACGCCGCCGGCACGCTCAGCGGGTAGGTGGGCCAGCGAGCCCTGGATCTCTTTGAACGCCCCGCCGATGGCGATGCCGAACACTCCCTGGCCGCCCTGGAGCAGGTCGACGACCTCCTCCGGCGACCGGCACTCGTACACCGTCGTGCCGTCGGAGATCAGCGTGATCTGCGCCAGGTCTCCGGTGCCCCGGGACCGGAGCGCCTCGATCGCCTTGCGAATGTTCTGGAGGGACACCCCCGCGTCGAGCAGGCGTTTGACCACCTTCAGCACGACCATGTCGCGGAACGAATACAGCCGCTGGGTACCCGAACCCGAAGCGTCCCGGATGCTGGGCACGACCAGTCCGGTCCGTGCCCAGTAGTCCAGTTGCCGGTAGCTGATCGCAACGGCGTGGCACGCGGTCACGCCGCGGTAGCCGACGTCGCTGTCCTCGACATTGGTTCCGTGCGGGTCCTGCGGCTGATCCACTGCCACTGCCCTCCCGCTCACTGGCCAGACCGACTGGCGGTGAGGAACACGCTATACCGGATCGGTGCGCGTATCCGGCAGCTCCCACCGCGACACGCCGGGCCGTCCGAGCGCGCGAGGGTTACCCGGCGAAATCCTCCGGGCTGACCTGGTCCAGGAACTCCCTGAACTTCTCGACCTCGTCCTCCTGCTCATCCGGGATAACGATGCCGTTCTCCGCGAGGACCTGGTCTGTGCAGCGGATCGGCGCGCCGACACGCAGGGCCAGCGCGATCGAATCGCTCGGACGGGCGGAAACCCGCACTCCGTCGCCGATGAGCAGATCCGCGAAGAAGATGTTCTCCTTCATGTCCACGATCTCGACGGCGTTCAACGGGGCCTTGAGCGCGGCCAGGATGTCGCGCATCAGGTCGTGGGTGAGCGGGCGCGGGGGCTTGACCCCCTGCTGCTCGTACGCGATCGCGGTCGCTTCCACGGCACCGATCCAGATGGGCAGGTAACGGTCGCCGTCGACCTCTTTGAGCAGAACGATCGGCTGGTTACTGGGCAACTCGACCCGAACCCCGACCACGCTCAGCTCACGCACCGCCGCCTCCGTGACATGTCGTTCAGGCCGCTGGAGGGCGCCACCACCGCCGCGGCGACGCCGTACCACTCTCTCTTCCCCTTCTCTGCACGGTACACGCGCGGATGCGGGGACGGATCCCACGAGCTTCGGCAACCACGGTGCGCCGCACGCCCCCAGGGTAGTGCATGATCGCGAACTACTGCCCGAGGGTGTCCCTCAGACCCGCCCTGACCAGGGCCGCGTGCAGTTGTTGGGAAAGCGCCGTGAGCTCCCGCACCACCTCCGCGGCGCGGGCCCGGGCGGCCGGCGTGGTCTGCCGGGCCAGCGGCGCCACCAGCTGTGTGAACAAGCCCACCTCACGGTCGGCGGCGGCCCGGTAGGCGCGCAGGTGCCGGGGCTCCAGCCCGTACTCGGCCAGCTGCGCCGCGACCCGGGCGACCGACAGCGCGTCGGTGTCGTACCGGCCGGCCCGGGCCCGGACCAGCCCGTGCTGCTCCAGATCCGCCAGTACCGGCTCGGCCAGCCCGGAACTGACCAGCAACTCCTCCCGGGTCAGCCGCACCTCGGCCGGCTCCGGGCGCTCCGCCGCCTGGTCCACGGCCAGCAGCGGCGGCCGGCGACCGGCCAGTCCGGAGACCGTCGGCGCGGCCGAGGGCTGGCCCGGCACGCCGAACAGCCCGCGGGCGAGCGCCGCGGTGCTCTCGCCCCGGTCCAGGGCGGCCAACTGCTCGCGGATGACCCGCAGCGGCAGGTAGTGGTCGCGCTGGGCGGCCAGGACGAAACGCAGCCGGGCCAGGTCCGCACGGGCGTACTTGCGGTAGCCGGCGGCGCTGCGCTGCGGCTCCACCAGCCCTTCGGCCTCCAGGAACCGCAACTTCGAGATAGTCACGTCAGGGAACTCGGCGCGCAGCTGCTCCAGCACCTCGCCGATGCTCATCAGGGCCGGTTGTCGCGCACCGGCCGCTGCTGGCGAACCCGTCATGTCTGTCTCGATCAGGGGCCCTCGTCCGGCCGCGGGCCGGCGATGAAGACCAGCCGAAACTTGCCGATCTGCACCTCGTCACCGTTGGACAGGGTGGCCGCCTCGACGCGTTCCCGGTTCACGTACGTGCCGTTGAGGCTGCCGACGTCCCGCACGGTGAACGTGCCGCCCTCGCGGTGGAACTCGGCGTGGCGGCGGGAGACGGTGACATCGTCGAGGAAGATGTCGCTGTCGGGGTGCCGGCCGCTGGTGGTCACATCGTGATCGAGCAGGAAACGGGCACCGGCGTTGGGGCCGCGCCGCACCACGAGCAGGGCCATGCCCGGAGGCAGTGACCCGGACATCCGTCCTGGTGCGACATCGGCGTCCGGGCCCTCGAGCACGTCGTCTAGCGCGCCAAGGTTCAGCGTCGACGTGACGTCGAGCGGGGGGAACTCGTCGTCTGGGCGCGTCATCGCAAGTCACCTCACGGGTCATCGGCCGGCGTCGGAGGCGGTGCGCGGCGTCGCTGCCGCTCGACGTTGTCCTGACGCGCGACCGCAGGTTCACGGTCGACTGGGCGAGCCTAGCCATGGTCGAAATGGGGGGTCAACCGGACGCGCGGAGAACTGCCCACCAGATCAACGGGCCCGGGCGCCCGAGGTTACTGTTGGGTCAGTTGCCGGTAGCCGTCCGCGTCCAACAGCTCATCGAGATTCGTCGAAGCGTCCGGCTCGATCTCCACGAGCCAGCCCTCGCCGTACGGGTCGGTGTTGACCAGCTCGGGCTCGTCTCCGAGCCGCGCGTTGCTGGCCACCACGGTGCCGGCCACCGGTGCGTAGATCTCCGACACGCTCTTGGTCGACTCGACCTCGCCGAGGGACTGGCCGGCCCGCACCACCGTACCCGGCTCCGGCAGCTGCACGTAGACGATGTCGCCGAGCGAGTCCTGAGCGAAGTGGGTGATACCCACCTTCACGGCGGGCGCACCGGGCGCGACCCACTCGTGCTCGGCGGTGTATCGCAGGCCGTCGGGAATCATTGCCGTCCTTTGCGTCTCAGCTTGCCGGTTTGGCGTACCGGGGCGGGGTGTTCTCGTGCAGTGCGGTCACCTGGACGGTGCCCGGCGTAATGACGGACACCGTACCGCCGTTGTTGTGCACGGTGTCGACCACCCCGCTCGGGATGTTCAGGGCGATCTGCATGGTCTGCGGATCACCGATCACGGTGATCGTGTACGGACCCTCCAGCACTCGGCCGTCGATCACCAGCCTGCCGTTCGCACCGTCCACGAAGGAGCTGGACGCGATGATCCGCACCGCCGCACCCTGCCGGTCGGCGATCTGCATCGCCTCGGCCCCGGCGCCGCGTAGCTCCTCCACCGCGTCCAGCATGTCGACGGCGCGGATCGCCTTGGCGCCGGCGCTGAACTCGACGCGCAGCCCCGGTCCCTGGGCGGGCAGCGTGCCGGCCAGGATGCCCAGCGCGTCGGCCCGCTTGCTCGCTTCCGCCAGCGCCGCCTGCCGGCTCTGGCTACCGGCCTGCAACTGCTGCTTGAGGGTCTGCTCCTGGCTGATTTCCTGGCTCAGCCGGTCCTTGCGGGCGTCCAGGTCCGACAGGATCCGGACCAGGTCCTCGGGCCGCTCGGTGGACAGCTGCTCATCGCCGGCGTTGCTGCGCAACTGCACCACGAGGGCGAACCCGAGCAGCCCCAGCAGCAGCCCGATGACGGCGCCGGCCGCCGAGATCCGCCGGCGGCGGGGAGCACGCGAATCCGCACCGGCGCCGGTGGTCCCCGGCTTCTCGGCGGCACCGCCGGCCGCGGCGCCGCGAGGCTCTGGCTCCCCGGGCAGGAAGGGCTCCACCGGGGCGGGCCCAGGCAGGGTGGGCTCGGCCTGGGCGGGCCCAGGCAGGGTGGGCTCGGCCTGGGCGGTCTCCACCGGGGTGGGCTCGGCCGGGGCGGGCCCTGGCGGAGCGGTCTTCACCGGTGTGGGCCCGGGCCCGGCCGGCTCCGCCGGGTGCGGTGTGGCGGGGTCAGGTGTGGCGGGGTCAGGTGTGGCGAGATCCGGTGACGCGGCCGCGCCGGACGCGGTGGCCTCGGACCCGGCGGCCTCGGACCCGGCGGCCTCGGACGCGATCGGCCCGGACGCGGTTGCCGGAGTCCGGGGCTCGGGTACCGGCGAACCGGGCGTTAGCCCCTCAGAGGGGACGGGACCGGGCGAGCCGGGTGCACCTGTCACCGGCTCCGGGCCACCCGTACCCGCGCGCTCGTCGTCCTCACTCATCCGGCAACCTTAGGCCCGGAACAGGTGCCGGCGGATGCCGGCCACGTTGCCGAAGATGCGCACGCCCAGTACCACGACCACGCCGGTGGACAGCTGGCTGCCCACGCCCAACTGGTCGCCCAGGTACACGATCAGGGCCGCCACGAGGACGTTCGACACGAACGAGATGACGAACTGCTTGTCGTCGAAGATGCCGTCCAGCTTCGCGCGGATGCCCCCGAACACGGCGTCCAGAGCGGCCACCAC
>JBDZVD010000052.1:0-43075 GCA_040255525.1 Micromonosporaceae bacterium
GAGAAGGCGTCGACCGGGTCACCGTGCAGCAGGATGTCCACCTTGACCAGGTCGGCCTGCTGCTCGCCGCTGGGCTCGTAGTCCAGCGACGCGTAGCCCTTGGTCCGCGACTTGAGCTGGTCGAAGAAGTCGAAGATGATCTCGGCCAGCGGCAGTGTGTAGCGCAGTTCGACCCGGTCGGCGGACAGGTAGTCCATGCCCTGGAGGGTGCCGCGCCGGCCCTGGCACAGCTCCATCACCGCGCCCACGTAGTCGTTGGGCGTCAGCACGGTCGCGCGGACGATCGGCTCGAACACCTCGGACACCTTGCCCGTCGGGTACTCGCTCGGGTTGGTGACGGTCACCTCGCCGCCGCCCTCCAGGTTGACCCGGTAGACCACGTTGGGCGAGGTGGAGATCAGGTCGAGGTCGAACTCCCGCTCCAGCCGCTCCCTGATGATCTCCAAATGCAGCAGGCCGAGGAAGCCGCAGCGGAACCCGAAGCCGAGCGCCGCGCTGGTCTCCGGCTCGTAGGACAGCGCGGCGTCGTTGAGCTTGAGCTTGTCCAGCGCGTCCCGCAGGTTGGGGTAGTCGGAGCCGTCGATCGGGTACAGGCCCGAGTAGACCATCGGCTTCGGATCCTTGTACCCGCCGAGCGGTTCGGTCGCCGGTCGCGTGCTGATGGTGACCGTGTCACCGACCCGGGACTGGCGCACGTCCTTCACGCCGGTCATCAGGTATCCGACCTCGCCGACGCCGAGCCCCTGACCCTTGATCGGCTCGGGTGAGATCACGCCGATCTCCAGCAGTTCGTGTACCGCCCCGGTGGACATCATCTTGATCCGGTCACGGGCCCCGATCCGTCCGTCGACGACCCGCACGTAGGTGACCACGCCGCGGTACACGTCGTACACCGAGTCGAAGATCATCGCGCGGGCGGACGCGGCGGCGTCGCCGACCGGTGACGGGATCTGCCGGACGATCTCGTCCAGCAGGTGCGAGACCCCCTCCCCGGTCTTGCCGGACACCCGCAGGCAGTCCTCGGGTTGGCAGCCGATCAGGTGCGCCAGTTCCTCGGCGTACTTGTCCGGCTGCGCGGCCGGTAGGTCGATCTTGTTCAGTACCGGGATGATGGTGAGGTCGTTCTCCAGCGCCAGGTACAGGTTGGCCAGGGTCTGCGCCTCGATCCCCTGGGCCGCGTCGACCAGCAGCACGGCGCCCTCGCAGGCGGCCAGGCTGCGGCTGACCTCGTAGGTGAAGTCGACGTGACCGGGCGTGTCGATCATGTTGAGGACGCTGTCCTCACCGGTCCGCTCGCCCTCCCGTACCCGCCAGGGCATGCGGACGGCCTGGCTCTTGATCGTGATGCCGCGCTCGCGCTCGATGTCCATCCGGTCGAGGTACTGCGCGCGCATCTGCCGGGCGTCCACCACCTCGGTCAGTTGCAGCATCCGGTCGGCCAGCGTCGACTTGCCGTGGTCGATGTGGGCGATGATGCAGAAGTTGCGGATGCGCTCCGGGGCGGTGGCGCCGGCATGTGGCGTCGGTGGCACGGTCGTCCGTTCTACGTCGTCGGTGTCGGTGGACTCTGGTTCGCCCAGCGCGGCGCGCAGTGGTCCCGCCCCTATCGTCCCACGCCGGGCGGGCGCGCTGCCGGCACCGGCCTCCGGGTACCGGTACCGGGCCGCAGCCGGCCCGGTACGCGGCGGCTCGGCGCCCGGGCGGTGCGCTGGGTGCCTCACCCGTCACCGTGTGCACCCGCCGCCCCCGGCCACGAACGGGCGGCGCCCGCCATTGCCCGGACATGCACAATTCGCGAAACATAAATCACAAAGATCGTCTATGTACCTGGAGATCGAACGCCACCTATGCAATAAACATCGAAGGTCTTCACCCCCTTACCCCCAAGGAGTGCAGATGGCATCCCCCCGCAAACGGCTCGGCCTGCTGGCCGCGCTCACTGTCGTGGCCACCGCCGCCGTGAGTGCTCTGTTCAGCACCGGAGCCGTCGCGGCCCCGGCCGGCGTCCAGGGCCAGGACGTGTCCTCCTACCAGGGCAACGTCAACTGGGCGGCGCAGTGGAACGCGGGCTCCCGGTTCGCCTACATCAAGGCGACCGAGGGCACGTACTACACCAACGCGTACTTTGCCCAGCAGTACAACGGCTCGTACAACGTTGGCATGATCCGCGGCGCCTACCACTTCGCCCGGCCGGACACCACCAGCGGCGCGACGCAGGCGGACTACTTCGTCGCCCACGGCGGCGGCTGGTCCAAGGACGGCAAGACGCTGCCCGGCGCGCTGGACATCGAGTACAACCCGTACGGCGCCGAGTGCTACGGGAAGTCCCAGTCATCCATGCGCAGCTGGATCACCTCGTTCTCCAACGAGTACCACGCGAAGACCACCCGCTGGCCGGTGCTGTACACCACCACCGACTGGTGGAACACCTGCATCGGCAACTACAACGCCTGGGCCTCCAACAACCCGCTGTGGATCGCCCGCTACTCCAGCACGGTCGGCGCCCTGCCGCCCGGCTACACGGTCTACTCGTTCTGGCAGTGGACCAGCTCCGGTACCCTCGCTGGCGACTCTGACGTCTGGAACGGCAGCCTGGACCGGTTGAAGGTGATGGCCTGCAACGGCCCCTGCTGAGGCAAGCCCCGCGGGCGGGCCGGCCGGGCGATCCCGGCCGGCCCGTTCACGCATCCACCCGTTTTGGCCCGGGCCCGACCGACCTGGTAATCTGGCTGCTCGCGTGTGGCGACCTACCGTCACCCACACATCAGCAACCGAAACCGAGCTACCAGGACGAGGCTGTCGCGTGGCGAACATCAAGTCCCAGATCAAGCGCAACCGGCAGAACGAGAAGGCCCGGCTGCGGAACAAGGCGGTCAAGTCGTCGCTCAAGACGGCCATCCGCAAGTACAACGAGGCGGTCCAGGCCGGCGACAACGCCACGGCCGAGACCCTGCTGCGCGCCGCGTCCCGCCAGCTGGACAAGGCGGCGAGCAAGGGCGTCATCCACAAGAACCAGGCGGCCAACCGCAAGTCTGCCATCGCCAAGCGCTACGCCGCGCTGTCCGCCTGAGATCTTCCTCGCGTACCGCCGTCCGGGCTTGTCCGGACGGCGTTTCCGCGTACCCGGGACGGGCTGCGCAGCCAGCCGGTCACGCCAAGTGATCGAACCGCCGCTGGTTGGGCCCGTGCCATGCCGCACGGCGGCGGGGCAGCGGGGTTCCCGGGCCCGCCGCCACATCCCCGCCCGGATCGGCGTGTCCGCCGGGGTCGCCGTGCCCGCCGGGTCCGGCGCCCCCAGCGCGATCGATGTGCCGATGGGGATCGCCGTGCGCATCGGGATCGCCGTGCCCACCGGGATCGCCGTGCCCACCGGGATCGCCGTGCCCACCGGGATCGCCGTGCCCACCGGGATCCGCGTGACCACGGGGATCGGCGGGATCGGCATGCCCGTGGGGATCGCGGTGCCCGCGCGGACCGGCATGACCACTGGGATCAGCGTGCTCCCCGGGGGCATGGCCGCCGGAATCGGTGCGGCCGCCGGGATCGCTGTGGCCGCCGGGATCCATGCGGCCGCCGGGATCGGTGCGGCCGCCGGGAT
The DNA here is from genome assembly GCA_040255525.1 of Micromonosporaceae bacterium. GTDB lineage: Bacteria > Actinomycetota > Actinomycetes > Mycobacteriales > Micromonosporaceae > Rugosimonospora. The sequence goes on from JBDZVD010000052.1 coordinate 3,599, forward strand.
TGGTGCCGCCGCCGGGACCGGTGCGGCCGGGCGGATTGCGGTTCCCGCTGGGATCCGCGCCCGCCGTACCGTGGCAGCGCTGGTCGGCGGCCGGCTGGATAGCCGGTCCCGCAGTCTCCGGCGCACCGGAGACCGTGCCGTTGCCCGACCGGTTCGTGCCCGAAGGTCCCCGGTTGAGGGCCGAATGCTCGGATGTCCCGCCGTGCGGCGAAGGGGTCCGGCGCGGGGAGCCGGGCGCCGGTGCCGTACCCACGGCCCGCCCGACCGCCCGGCCCACCACCCAGTTGCTCGGCTCCGGTACCGGTACCGGTAGGGCAACCGCGGGCTCCACCGCCGCGCTGCCTCGGGCCACCGCCGGAATCCGCCTGGGCAGCACCGCCCGGCCGTGCTGCGTGAACGACAGCCCTGCGATCACATCGTTGATCTTGACCATGGCGGCCACCGAGACGGGCAGGATGATCACGATCCACCAGGTCACCAGCTCGGCGAGGGCGAGCAGGACGGCGAGCAGGATCATGCCTTCGAAGAAAAAGAAACAGACCAGCCCGCCCGGGTGCACGTAGCGCAGTCGCAGCACCCGTGCGTAGAGCGGTCGCTTGGGGGCGGCGCCGCTCACCGAGCACGCTCCCGGCCGGCCGGCCCGTACCCGCGGCAGCCCGCGGTTCTCACCGGCCACGCTCCGCCTTGCGGGCGGCGCTCACCGCGAAGATCGCCGCCTCCAGCGCGTATCCCCGGTCGTCGGAGCCGCCCTTGACCGCCGCGTTGCAGTCGGCGGCGGCCCGCATCGCGTCGACCAGGCCCTCGGGCGACCACCCGCGCGCCTGGCGCTGGGCGCGTTCGATCTTCCACGCCGGCATGCCGAGCGCCGAGGCCAGCTGGTACGGGTTGCCCCGTCCGGCCGCCGCGACGCGGGCCACGGTGCGCACGCCGTCGGCCAGCGCGTCCGCGATTGGCACCGGGTCCACGCCCACCTGCAACGCCCAGCGCAGCGCCTCCAGTGCCGCTGGGACATCGCCCACCATGGCGGCGTCGGCGACCGTGAAGCCGCTGACCTCCGCCCGGCCGCGGTAGTAGCGGTTGACCGTGTCGGCGGTGACCCGCCCGTCGGTGTCTGCCATCAGCTGCGAGCACGCGGCGGCCAGCTCACGCAGGTCGTTGCCGACCGCGGTGAGCAGAGCCTCGGCGGCGTCGTCGGTGCACTTGCCGCCGAGGCGACGGATCTCGTCCCGGACGAACTCCGCACGCTCCTTCGGCCGGGTCAGCTTCGCGGCCCGCAGCACCTTGGCGCCCGCGGCCTGGAGCCCGTCGGCGAACGCCTTGCCCTTGGCACCGCCGGCGTGCGTGACGACCAGGCTCGCGTCCGGGTCGGGATCCTGGGCGTAGCGCAGCAGCGCGGCGACAAGATCTTTCTTCGCGTCCTGGCCGTTGCGCACCACCAGGACGCGCCGGCCGCCAAACAGCGACGGGCTGAGCAGTTCGGCCAGCTCGCCGGGCACGAGCGAACCGGCTTCGAGCTCGCGCACGTCGGTGTCGGGGTCGTCGGCCCGGGCCAGCGCGGTCACGTCGGCCACCGCACGTGCGACGAGTAACTCTTCGTCACCGCTGACGAGGCAGAGCACGGGAGGCGCCGTTGTCACCCGGATATCGTCCCACGTCGACCGCCGCTTCTGGAGGGGGACGACGAGCCCGATACTCCGCTCACACCCTCGGTACGCTGGCCCGACGCCAGTGACTTCGGCCTCGGCGCCGCACCGCCGTCTCCGGCGGCCGGGCCTCGGCAAGGAACGGGGCGCGCGTCGCCACCGCCCTCACGAGCACCACCCGCGCCCCCGCCCGACCGCACTCCCGGCGCGCGGAATCGCTGGGGCACGCGGGCGCCAGCCGGCACGCGGAGTCGTGGTGCCGCCCGGGCGACCGGGCACCTCCGGCGCGCGCAATCGCTGGGGCACGCGGGCGACCGCACACCACCCTTCCACGGATCGCGGTGCCGCGCGGGCGCCCGACCGGTCGCGCCCGGCGCGCGGAGCCGCGGTGCCGCCCGCCGCCTGGCGGGCAGTCACGGCTGCCGCGTCAGGGCGGCCTGCGCCCCGGAGGCGTCCCGTGCCGTACCGTCGCCAGCCTGCCCCTGTCCAGCACCGCCGCCACGTCACCGTCCAGGTCGGTACGCAGTACCCGGGCACCATCCCGTCGCAGGCGCCCGAGCATCGGCAGGTTCGGGTGCCCGTACGGGTTGCCCAGTCCCACGGATACCAGTGCCACCGACGGGTGCACCGCTTCCAGCATCGCCGGGTCCTGGTACGCCGACCCGTGATGTGATGGGTTCCGGTCAAGACATCAGTCGGGTACCGGAACGAAGCGGCCCCGGGCGGTGCTGGAACACCGTGATCCGGGGCCTCGACGAGAGAAGGCTCGCCGTGACCAACACCTTATCGAACCCGGTCCCTGAACCCTGTCCGCAAGGCGTCAGGTGGTGCACCGAGCACATCACCGGCAGCGTCGAGACACGCGATGAGGGCACCGAGTGGCACCGGACGAACACCCGCCGGTCGGAGACGTGGAGCGGGATCTACGACACGAAGCCGGACGGTGTCCGTGTCCACCGGATGTACGACGTGGACGTTGAGGGCGACTGGATGACCCACCGGCCCGACCTGCCCGCGGACATGCGGGAACCGGCTCACGTGACCATGAGCGTCGACCACTCCGACTGCACGTTCTTCACCCCGGAGCAGGCGTTGGAGTTGGCCGCGCATCTGGTGGAGACGGCCGGGGAACTCCTCGGCCAGCGGCTGGAGATCGTGACCGTCGCCGAGCAGATCGCTGCCCGGCCGGCTACCCCGACCCGCCCCACCTTGGCCGAGCTGATCGACGCGCACCAGCGGATGTTGCAGCGGATCGCCGAGTCCAGCGCCGAGATGGCCCAGTCGCGGGGTGCGGGGGCCGGGTTCGCCCGGGCGGCCCGGGCGACGCTGCGCCGGATCGACGCCGCCACCCGGATCCGCGCCGCGATGCTGGAGGCCGACCGGTGACCACGTCCGACGCAAGCGTGGTGCGTACGGCGGCGGCCACGGCGGCGAACCGGCAGCGGAAGGCTGAGCGTCTGTGCGCCGAGCTGACCGAGCGTCTCGACGCGTTGCCCGGTCCGGTGCTGGCCGCGATCACGGTCAAGCTGCTTGCGGAGTGTCAGCGGCGAGGTGGGCTCCGCTGACCCGCGCCGTGGGGCGGGCCTTCGCAGGTCGGGAAGCGTCCGTCCCACGCGCGCGCGGGCGCGTAACGAACTGAGGTCCCTCAAGGACTTCAGTGGCAGTCCGTCCCCACGCGCGCGGGCGCGAAGGATCCCCATGGTGTGGGTACCCTTGTGGATCTTCTCCACAGTTGTTGAGGTGATCATTTCGCCGACTGGGGTAACGGAAGTCGATCCACAAGGGTACGCACTAGTCGGTACCCCCTGCTGTCGTTGCCATCATGGCAATACCTGACGCCTGACCAGGCTCTTTGCCGAAGTGCTGCCGAGACTCAGGCGCCGTAAGGAAATCCGCAGACTCGCGGAATCCCTTAAGCCACTCCGCCTCCGGCAAGAAACACTGAAGTCCTCGTCCGACCTCAGTCCGCCTCGACGCCACCCTCGCGCAGGATCGTGCGGATCCGCTCGCGGCTGTAGCCCGTCTGCTCTTGCAAGTCGATCGGCCGGACGCCCGCCTTCCGCGCTTCCACGATCGCGGCGGCCAGCTCCAGCCGGGCAGCCGTCCGCGCGTCCTTCGCCGCCTTCACGCGCGCTTCGGCGGCGGCCTCCGCACGCTCCACCGCACGCTCAGCCGCCCGGTACGCCTTGACCGCATCCGCCAGTGGGCCCACCGGCAAATCGTCCCATGGTGGGCTATAACGCCCAGCGCCTTGGGCAACACTGGGACCACCGACCGTTGCGCCACTGGTCCCAGTCGGCCTACCGTCGGTGGGCATAGACGAAGGCGGCCCGGGCGGTGCGTGAACACCGTGATCCCGGGCCTTCCCCTCCGGAAAGGGGCACCCATGATTATGACTGATCTTCTCCGGCGGCTCTTCCGCCGGAAGCGCCAGCAGCCGGCGCCCACCGTCGCCGAAGCGGACCAGCTCGTCCGCGAGTACTTCCGGCGCACCGGACGGTGGTCCTGATGGTCGTACCGACCCCGATGGCGGTCCACATCGCCGAGGTCGCGTTGATCGCCCACCCCGGCGCGCCCGAGGGCAAGCCGTGCCCCGGCTGCAAGACGCTCGGCCTGCCCGGCGCCATCCCGTGCGCGCCGCGCCTCGAGGCCCTGCGGCTGCTGGCCCTGGCCGGTGCGCGGTGAGCGGCAGCGGCCCGATGACCGAGGCCCTGGCCGACGACTCCGGCCGCCGCCGGGCCGCCCTTGACGCCGTGGCCGTGGCGATCACCAAGGTTGCCGACCTGTCCCGGTTCAGCCGGGGTGAGGTGGCGCAGCTGCACTTCATGGCCATCGAGCTGGCGGCGGCCACGAACCGGGCCTTGGCCGAGATGGACGAACCGAGGTAAGGAGAGAGCATGGGAATCCGTATCCGCCGTCCCCGGGTCGGCGTCAGCGTCGGCCCGGTCAGGGTCAGCGCCGGGTTGACGCCCAGCCGCCGCGGCCGCCGGGACCACGCCGGCGGTGGCAAGCTGCGCGTGTTCGCCGTGGTGTTCTTCCTCGCCGCGGTCGCGTTCCTCGTCGCGGTGATCGCGGCCAGCTGACCCCGGCCCACAACGCGGCCCCCGACCTCGCTGGAGGTACGGGGGCCGTTTCGCGTGCGGTCAGGGCTTCGCCGTGGCGTTGGGTACCGCCCACACCCCGGCGGCGGTGCCGGCGGCCAGCAGGCACAGGATCACGATGTGCCACGGGCCGGCCACGAACACCCCGTCCAGCACCATCAGGGCCGCACCGGTGCCGGCGGCGATGGCCTTCGCGTACTTGCTCATGACTCTCCTCAGACTCTCGCCGGCCAGGACCACTGACCGGGCTGGTCGCCCTCGGTGCGCGAGGTCGCCCAGTAGGTGTCGGTGCCGTCGAGCAGCACCTGGAGGTTCGCCGCGTCGCCGCCGAACGTACGCACGACGATGGCCGGGCAGACCTGGCCCTCGGCGGCGTGGTTGCCGACGTGCATCACGTGGCCAGTCGCCCCCAGTTCGCCGGGCTGGTCGGGGCGCGGGTTGGCGCGACGGAACGCGTCGGCGTCACTCCGGCGCCGGTTGATGTCGGCGGCGTCGTACTCGCTGAGCTGGTAGTGCACGATGCGGCCCACGGTGGGCTTCTGGTCGGACATGGGTTCCTCTCTCAAGGGCTCGGGTGACCCACAGCCACCAGGATCAGGGCGGCCACCACGCTGGCGATGACCGCGAGCGGGCAGGCGATCAGGGCAGTGATCAGCGACCACCGGGCGGTGAACGCCCGCTTCTCGGACTCCTTCGCCTCGCCCTCCCGCTCATGGCGCTCGTCGACCAGGTCCTGCTCCATCCGGCGTAGCCGTTCCTGATCGGCGGACCGGTCCGCGGCGTACACCGCGGCCGGCACGAACTGGAGCGTGCGGATCTCGTTGTGCAGCGACTCGAAGCCGGCCTTCATCTCCCGGTCGAGCCGGTCGACGCGGCGGCCCAGCTCGCCGGTGGTGATGTCGCCGGGCTCGGTCACGGCGTCGACAGCCGGCTGTTCAGCGCGTTGATCGCCGTGGTCAGGTCGGTGATGGCCTTGCGGTCCGCGTCGGTCAGCCCACCGGTGACGGTGCCGAGCCCGGTCACCGCCGCCTTGATCTCGGTCAGCGACGCGACCACGAAGTGCTCCCGGCCCTTGTCCTGCCCGTCCTGCACGGGCCGGCCGTACATCATCGCGTCGTTGCGCGCGCACAGGTTCCGCGCGTCCGGGTCGTCGATGAACGCCATGTCGTCTCCTCCTTGGGTCACGGCGGCGATGAACGCCGACCAGTCGAATGCCGGGCCGGGGTCGTCGTGGGTGCCGACGTGCAGCCCCTGCGTGATGTCCCAGTGCCCGCAGATGCCCCGCTTGCCGGCGGCCACGTCGGCCGGGGACAGCTTGACCATGGGGATGCCGCCGAGCTGGCACAGCGTCCGCACCAGCGCCGCGGTGTGCGCGATCGTGACCGCGGGTACCGCCCCGGTGGTGCCGGCGTTGGTGCCGCACATCTCGATGTGCCAGCCGTGGGAGTTGGCGTAGGAGTACGCCGCCCACGCCTGGACGTTCAGCGGGCACGACCCGAGCGGGCCACCGGCGTCCACGTAGAAGTGGGCCGAGGTCCAGCTGGACTGCGCGTCGGTGCGCGTCGCCGCGTAGTGCGCCTCGTTCGCCGCCGACGCGGTGTTGGCCGTGTCGTGGATGACGACCAGCCGGGGCGGTAGCTGCAGCGCCGCCGCCGGAGCTGCAGCGCGCGGCATGGGGCCGTAGGCGACGCCGGGCAGGCGCGTGGGGATGCTCATGACGCCGCCAGGTACAGCGCGGTCACCTTGATGATCTGGCCGCTGTTGATGTTCGACCCCGTCTTGCTGGTGGTCCGTACATAGATCGTGCTGCCGTCGACCATCGCCGGCCACGGATGGTTGCCCCAGGACATGTAGCCGCCGGCAACCGCGGTGCCGGCAGACGCCACGGGCAGACCGGTCACGCTCCACGAATCGGGGAAGCTGGTGATCGTGTAGCTGGCGGTCAGGGTGATCGACGCGATGACCATCATCAGGTCACCGACGCGCCGCCAGCTACCCGACCAGGTGCCGGACAGCGCCGGGCTGAACCCGGACGCCACCGGGGTCCATGTGCCGGAAGTGCCGTCGGTCAGGTCGGTCTGCAAGCCCAGCAGGGCGGTGTCGACCGCCTCGGCCAGGTCCTGGCCCAGGGTCGGCCCGTTCGGCGCGTCGTCGATCTCCTGGTACGGCAGGTCGAAGTTGTTCGTCGTTCCAGCCATGGCGGGGTCTCCTACACGGTTCCGATGATCGGGGTGGCTTGTTCCCGGGTGGCGCACTGCACCGCGCCCTCGGCGGTCAGCGGCACGGTGACGGTCTTCAGGACGTGCCGCTCGCCGCGGCCGGGGTAGCGCAGCTGCACGCAGTCCCAGGGCTCCAGGGCGGGGTTCGGGGAGGCGGTGAAGCTGACGCTGTACGGGGCGCCGAGTTGCTTGGTCAGCAGCGTCCGGGCGGCGCTGGTCGCCTGCGCCACGGTGGTGATCAGCGGCGAGGAGTAGAACATTGGGACGGGTCCGAACTTGCCGTACCAGTACGTCGGGGAGGCGGGGTTGTCGTCGACCGCGAGCGCGGTGGCGGGTGGGGCGGTGTCGGTGGCCTCACCGGAGGCGACGACACCGTTGTAGACGCCGGTGCGGGTCAGGCTGCGGGACAGGGACACCAGCACACCGCCGCGGCCGGAGTCGACCGTCCACACCGGGGTGGTGGTGTCGGGTACGGCGGTGATGACCAGGACGCCGCGGTGGTCCCAGTACCAGATTTTGCCCAGCGACGTGATCAGGTCGTTGAGGAACCCGTACCGGTCGTCCTGGCTGACCAGTGCCCGGCCCAGCTGCCGGGTGTCGGTGTCGTCGTCCCACTCGATCGTGGCGCCGGGGTACACCTGCGTGATCAGGCCGCTGACCACGGTGCCGGCGGTGGTGGTCGCCGGGTACTGGACCGGGGCGGGTAGGCGGGCGTCGATGATGCCGGCCATGCGGTCCTGGCCGCTGATCCGGATCGGTCCGCGGAAGGTGTCCTGTTCGGGGGTGGTGATGCGGAAGTAGCCCAGCGGGCAGTACTCCATGGCGCCGCCGCCGTAGGCGATGCCCCGGCGGACGAACACCTCGTTGCCGTACGGGGCGAACAGGCCGCTGGGACTGGCCGGCCAGTCGCCGGAGGTGGTCAGGTCCAGGGTGGAGCGGATGTCCGCGGTCCCGTCCAGCTGCACATCGCCTGCGACGACGGGGATCGTGGTGCCGACCGGGTTCGTGCCGGTCTGGAAGGTGGTGCACACCCGGGCGTCCACGACGACCCGGTGCGAGCCGCGCAGCGTGCGGAGGAAGGCGTCGGTGACGGGCCTCATGCCGATGTCACCTCGACCGGCGAACCGATCAGCTCCAGCAGGTCACCCCAGGTGGCGTTGTCGGCCAGCAGGTCGCCCCAGGTGGCGTAGGTGTCCAGCACGGTTTGCCAGGTGGAGGTGGCGCCGACCACGTCCGGGCCGGGTGCGGCGACCTCGGCGCAGGGCAGCTGCCACCAGATGTAGCGCGGGTGGACGAACTTCCGGGACCGGGTGACGTCGCCGATCAGCACGTACCCGCCGGGCACCTGCGAGCCGGCCGGCACCTGCACCAGCATGATGTCGCCGGCGGCGAGGATCGCGTCCAGGGCGTCGTCGGTCAGCGTGGTCGCCGATTCGGTGGCCTCGGTGGTCAGCGTGGTGACGTTGCTGACCGGGATCGGTACGGTCAGCGTCCACTGCTTGGAGCCGCGCACCTCGGTGACCGCGATCGGGTCTGCCCGGCCCACCACGGCGAACGTGGCGCCGCGGCTGGGCCGGGTGATGTCGGAGAAGTCCTGCACGACGATGGGGCGGTTCAGGAACGGGCGGGCCACCGACTTCAGCCACACCTGCCCGCCCAGGTCCGGGGTGATCGAGCCGGTGAACCAGGCGCTGGTCCCGGCGGCGTTGAGGGTGGCCTGGTCGACGTACAGGATGTTGCTGGCCGCCGGGGTGCCGTTGGCCTGGACGGTCAGCCGCACGAACGCGGCGCCGGCCGGCGCGGCGGCGCTGGTCGAGAAGTTCGTCCAGGTGCCCGCGGCCATCGCGATGTTCAGCAGGTTGCTGGACAGGAACGTGTGCGAACTGTCGTACCAGGACAGGCCCACCCGCCAGGTGAACGCGGCCGTGGACCACAGCCACGCGGCGCCGGCGTACGTCACGCCCACGGTCACCGCCGCCTCGTCGGCGAGCATGTTCGTGTTGGCCGTGGACCCGTTCGGCGTCAGCCGGGCCGCCAGGCTGCCCTGGTGGTGCTGGGTGCCGGAGCTGGCCAGGGTGCCGCCGTTGCCGCCGGTCCAGTTGCCGACACCGCCCTCGAAGAACGGGTTCGCGTCCAGGACCGGCCCGATCTCGGTGCCGTCGGCGAGCAGCGCCCGCACCCGGTAGAAGTTCTCGATGTCCGGGGCGAACTCGTAATCGTCGACCGGCACCGCCAGGGCGCCGCCCGTGACGGCGGCCGCGGACGCGCCGCGTACCGTCGTCCACCGCACCTGATCCGTGGACCGCTCGACGAGCACCGCCGCGGCCGGGTCCAGGCCGTCGACGTCGATGCGAACCCGGGCGAGGGTGGCGTCGTAGGTCAGGGTGATGGCCATCAGCCGGCCCCCGCCAGTACCCGGCGCCGGGTGGCCCGGTTGGACTCGTCGACCTCCACCCGCACGATGTCGGTCAGCTCCTGGTCGCCGATGTAGACGTGGATCTCGGGCGCGCCGCCGAGACTGCCGAGCTGGTTGTTCGGCGTGATCTCTCCACTGCGGCCCGGCGTGAACAGCTCCGGGCCGTGCTCGCCGACGAGGTACGGTGTGCCGCTGAGCACGGACCCACCGGTCGCCCTGGCTCGCTGACCGGACCCGACCACCAGGAACTCGGATTGGCCCTTGGAGTCGCGCTCGACAAGCTTCGCGCCGTTGCCCGTGACGATCGTCTTGATCGTGACCGTCTTATTGGTCTTGATCTTGTCCAGTGCGGCGTTCACACCGTTTTTGAACTTGTCGAACTCCTTCGCGGCGGTCTTCAGCTTCGGGCCGATCCCAGGGATCCAGCCGAATGCGGCCGCGGCACCGTGGATGATGAACCCGAGCGAGTCCAGGACCAGGTTCACCCCGGTGCGGAACGCCTCGACGAGGAAGTTCCACACGGCGTTGACGACGTCCCGGAACGTCTTGAAATGCGTGTAGGCGTAGATCACCCCGGCGGCCAGGGCGGCGATCCCGATCAGGATCAGCGAGATCGGGTTGGCGTCCATCGCGGCGTTCAGCAGCCACACCGCGGCGGTGAACGCGGCGAACGCGGCCACGATCTTCTGATGCTTGCTGGCCCAGTCGATGAACTTGTCCGCCCAGCCGAGCAGCTTGTTCAGCAGCGGCAGCAGCTTGGCACCGACCGTGGCGGCGGTGTTGTCGAACTGCGCCTTGACGATCTGGAGCTTCTCCGCGCTGGTGTTCGTCTGGGCGGCGAACTGCCCGGTCGAGTCGGCGGACTGCTTGTTGATCAGCGACAGGGCGGCCTGCTGCTGGTACGCCTTCTGCTGCGCCGGCGACAGCTTGTTGAACGCCTTCGTCGTCTTCACGTGCGCCAGGCGCATCGCCTCGGTGTTGATGGTGGTCTGGTTCAGCGTGATGCCGTACCGCTCCAGCGGGTCGAACTCGCCCTTGAATGCCGACGACAGCGCCTCCACCGCGTCGGAGGTTGGGCCGCCGAACACCGCCGCCAGGTCGGACGCCTTCGCGATCATCTTGTCGGTTTGCCCGGCGAGCTTGTCCTGCGATACGCCCTGGTTTTTGAACAGGGACGCGATCAGGTTCGCCGACTCCCGGTACTGGTTGGCGGACAGGCCGTACTGGGTCGCGGCCTTGTTGGACTTCGCGATGATCTGGTCAGCGGTCTTGCCGAAGATCGTTTGTGTGGCGCCCAACGACTGCTGGGCGTCGGACGCTGTCTTGATGGCGTACCCGCCCAGGGCCGCGAACCCGAGTGCCATCTTGTCGGTGATCGCGGCGACGCCGGACACACCCTTCTTGAACTTCGCGCCCAGGCTGGAACCGGACTTGCCGGCCGCGTCGACCTTCGCCTTCAGCCGGTCGAAGTTCTTACCGGCACTGTCCGTGCCGGCCTTCGTGGAGTCCCTGGCGACGATGTTCTCGACGATGTCCCGCTGGTTAGAAGGCACGGAGCACCTCCGCTACCGCGTCGTCGATCGACGCGATCACCAGGCCGTGGAACTCGGCCGCGGCCGGCCCCTCGAACACCTTGCTGGCGAAGCCTTCCGGTACCCGCTGCGGCGTCCACGGCTTGTGCCCCCACGTCGGGTGGCGCACCTTGCCGCGCTCGATCGCCCGCATGTCGGTGCGCTTCCCGGCCGAGTTGCGACCCATCACGACCTGGACCCCGGCGGTGTTCGCGGCGCGGCGGATCGACACCCGCACCGACGCCGAGGCCACCCACTTCCCCAGGCCGCCACGGCGGGGCAGCGTGTCCCTCGCCGACGTCTTCAGCTCCTTGCGGGTGTCCTTGAACCCGGTCCGGATGCGCCGGTTCAGGTGCTTGAGGACGGTCCGGTCGGTGCCCAGCTTGCGGACCGCCTTGCCGAGCAGCGCCAGCTTCTCCGCACCCTGGACCTCGAGGTCCGCCACCGCTGCTCACCCCTTCCGCTGCTCATGTGCCGCCTGCAAGTACTCGGTCACCGTCGCGATGTCGCGCGGTTCCCAGGTGAGGACCTCCCGGAAGCTTTGCCCCGTCGCGCAGGCGATGTAGAGGGCGTCTCGTCGGTGGCTTCCGGGTTCCCAGGGTCCGCTTCGGCCACCTCGTCGTCTTCCGGCTCGACCGCGATCACAGTGGCTTCCCACTCCGCGCGCGGCGCCGACTTGCCGGACTTCGACAGATGCCCTGTACGCACCAGGGCGTCGAACGCCAGGTGCCGGAACAGGGTGATCGGCATGTCGTCGAGGGCCTTGGTGAAGCCGGTCTGCTTCAGCCGCTCGAAGATGACGATGTCGCGCTGGTCGGCGACCACGCGGTCCTCCCGGCCGTCGTCGTAGTACACGACCAGCGGCAGCAGCGTGGCGCCCATCAGGTCGCGCTCACCGGGGCGAAGTCCGGCTCACCGGCCACCTGGAACTCCGCGTCCCACGTGTTGAAGGAGCCCTGGTCACCGCCGAAGTCGACCGGCTTCGGGATGAACGTGAACGTGGCGCTGGTGTTCCCGGTTCCGTTGGCCGGCGTGAACGTGGCCGTGGTCGGCGTACCCGACGCCTGGGTCAACGCGTCGGCCAGCGACCCGGTCTGCGTCTTGGACATGACTCCGGTGATCTGGAACGTCCAGACGGTGGAATCGTTGTCCACGATCGTGCCGGTCGGGTCCGCGGTCCGCAGCGACGCGGTGGGCGTGTCCGGCACCAGCCGCGCCTTCGTCCACTGGTTGGCGTACTCAACATCGTCGATCATCAGGCTGCCGTCCTTGAGCAGGAAGCCGCCGGGGAACACGCCCATCTCACTCACTCCTCAACGTGATCTCTAGCGCCAGCTGGTCGCCGCCGCTGGTCGCGATGATCACCGGCTCGATCCGGTCCACGAAGCCCACCGGCTCCAGTGCCTCGGCCAGCGCGGTGGCATGGCCGTCGATCCAGTCCGAGGCGGCGCCCTCGTCTTGCGGCAGCATCACCCGCACCCGCCATGACGCGGCGAACGTGAACCCCGGCCCGCGGTCCAGCGAGGCCAGTAGCGGCCAGGCCGCGCCGACCGGGGTCGCCTTTGGACGCCTGGCGTAGCCGGTCACGCCGTCCACCGTGGACAGCGATACGGCCACCTGCGCCCGGTACGTGTTCAGACTCATCCGACCGTCAGCTTCCTGTGTGGGCGCTCCAGCCGGCGCACCTCCGGGTCGGAGCCGGGCAGCGTGGTCGAGCCGGCCTCGGCGTCGCCGCGCAGCACAGCGAGGGGCAGGGAACGCATCTCCAGGTTGCGGTGCACCCGCCGCAGCAGCGCCTCCCGCAAGTCGGCCGGGTACACCGCCCGGATGCGGCACACGCCCCGCTGAGCGGCCGCCTCAGCGTCCAGCGCGTCCTGCAACGTCTCCGTGTCGTACTGCGCCGCCACGTCGCCCAGGTACTTCGCTACGTCGTCCGTGGTCGGCATCCCCGCCTCGGTGGTGACGTTCGCCGCGTACGCCGCGGCGTCGGCCACTCCATAGTCGACGGTGGCCACGTGCGCCAGGTGCCGGCCCGCGGCCGTCGTGGCGTACTCGACCAGGTACTCACCGAGGCGGATCGTCTCCACGGTCGGGGTGGCCGTGGACCCGCCCGGCAGCGTGATCGTGACCGTGGGCACCTCGTCGACCGGGCAGCCCCACGTGTCGGTGACGCACGCGCGCAGGGTCCAGGTGCCGCCCACAACGAGCAGCACCTGGTCCTCACGCACCCTCACGACCACGGATCAGCCCCCGAACCGCTGAGTCGACGCCTCGGCCTCGGAGTTCGCCCCGATCGCCTGGCGCTGCTTCTCCGCCTGTTCCCGCGTTGGGTGGCAGCCGAGCGTGCGCTGCGGCCTGCCGCCCTCGGCGGCCCGGACCACGCAGTACTGATCGCCGCGCTTGACGATGTCGTATGGCACCTCGGGCCTCCCTACGGCGCCGGAGACAGCCGGATCGCGGCCACCTTGACCCCGGTGGTGGCCGAGTAGGTGATGGTCCGCGCGACGCCGTACTGACCGGCGTAGACCGGGATGACGGCGACGCCGCTGGTCAGCGGCACCGTGTAGCTCACGCCGTTGACCGTCACGGTCTTCGCCGCGGCGTCGGTGTTCAGCACCAGCAGGAACACGCCGATGTCCCAGCCGGCCGCCCGGGAACCGCCGGCGATGGTGTCCCCGGCCGCGGCCGAGCTCATGGTCACCGACTGCAAGCCGACCGAGGCGTCCTGGATTGTCAATGCCGCCATCTACTTCGCCCCCTCGGGTACCCAGCCGCGGCCGTCCTGCCGGTTGATGTGCCCACCGGCCCGCAGCACCGGGCGAGCCGGCGCCGACGGAACGACACCGCCCTTGGCGAACGGCACTGACGCCGGGTCAGTGCCGGCCGGCTCGGTGGCCTTGGCCGTGGCCCTCTTCGCGGCCGCCATCAGGAACTCGTGATCCGGATGCCGGACAGGCCGACCGGCCGCAGGACGTGGGTGGCGAAGTAGCCGAACAGCGCCATCTCGATCAGCGCCGGACCCGACTTCTCCTCGAACCGGAACGTCAGCAGCGGCGACTCCCACGCCCACGCGTCGGCCTCGTTGAGGATGAGGATCTGCGAATCGCCCGCGGCGGTGCCGGTCATCGCCCAGGCCGGCCGGAATACCTGCCCGTCCACGTCCCAGCCCTGCCCGGCGGCGCCCGTGCCGACCGCGTTCTGCGCACCCACCGACGGGAACAGCGGCCGACCGGTCGAGTCGGTCACCGTCGCGAAGATGCCGGTCGCGTTCTGGCCCATCAACGCCGCCGTCGGCGCGGCGAACCGCTTGAACGGGTACGCGGCCAGCTGCTGACGGATGCCCTTGATCAGTGCGACCTCCGCGTACGGGGTGCCGCCGGTCGAGGAGAACGTCGCCGCCTGCGCACCCGAGGGCACCAGGCCGGAGGCGATAGTGCCGCCGGCTCCGCTGGCACCGTTGAGCATCGCGTACACCTTCGCCTCGGTCTGCTGGGCGTAGGACTCCCGCATCGCGTTCAGCGCGATCTGGTCGATCGCCGGGTTCGAGCTGTCCACGATCTCCCGGGTCAGCTGCAGCAGGCCGGAGATCGCGCCCGGCGTGACCGTGGTCGTGGTGAGCGACAGCGAACCAGCGGTCGGGTTGGTGCCCTCGGTGTGGTCACCGGTCGCGCCGCTGGCCGAGGTGAACACCGGCACCACGAACGGGGTCGCGTTCGCGATCGTCCCGGTGCTCAGGGCGTTGGTCAGCGGCCGGCCCTGGGTCAGCTGCGGCACGAACAGGTCGGGCCGGTAGCCGGGCGGGATCACCGCCGACGCCGAGCTGGTCGACACGGCGAACTGGGCCGAGGTGGCGTTCATCCGGACCGCGTGGTGGGCCAGCTTCGCGACCTCCTCCGACTGCACCCGGAACCGGCGCAGCCGCTCCCGCGCGTCGGCGTCGTGCTCCCGCGCCGAGTACCAGGCGTCGCGGACCATCGACGGGCCGCCGCCGTCCAGGCTGTACACCGGCGCCTCACGGGTCACGGTGAACCGGGCCGACCGAACCGGCTGCGGACCGTCCTGCGGGCTGCTGATGTTCTCCAGCGCCGCCTTCACACCGGCGGAGATGCTCTCCGACAGCGACTCCGACAGCGACTCCGTCAGAGCCTTGTGCGACTCGACGAGCTGGCTACCGAGCTGACTGGTGAACTGCTCGAAGTCGAACTCGAACACGTCGTCCTGGGCGTCGTCCTGCGCCCCCGTCTGCCCCTTGGGCATGGTCTTCTCCTCTGGCTGCGTTAACAGTCGCCACACGGGCGTTGTCGAACGCGGGGGTGCCAGTCAGAGCAGCGCCGCGCAGGGTCGCCTGGCGGACCAGGCGCACGGAATCGTCGGTCGGGTCAGGCTGCCAGGCATCCGGGTTGTCGAACGACACCTCCACGGAGAAGCCGTCGAGAAGCCTGTCCTCGGCATCCTGTAGGGCCAGCGTTGACGCTGGGCCTCGACCGAACTTGAACGTGCCGATCAGTCCACGGCGGGCAGCCTGGATGCGGGTGCCCACCGCGACGATGTTGGTGCTGTCGTGGTGCATGTTCAGCTTGATCCGCGACGGGTCCGCCGGGATCGGTACGGAGCCCTCGCTGAACCGCCACTTGCGGCCATTGTTGCCGACCTGGCCCCAGGGCAGCATCAGCCCGGTGACCGTGCGGCGGTCAACGTCGACCTGAAAGTCCTCGGTGTCGTCGCGGGCGAACTGAACGCAGATCGTGTTGTCGCTGGCGAAGTTCTCCGTGCGCCCCACGGACGCCTCCTGGTTCTGCTGCTGCCCCGGTGCCGGCTGGCCAACCGGCGGCGGGGCCGGCTGCGCGGCGGCCTGCTGCTCCGGGGTCAGCGGCGGCTTGTCTTCGAGCTGCCGGATCTCGTCCTTCGTGTACGCCCCGACGGCCAGACCAACCTGGTACGTCTCCATCCGGGTCTTCGTGTCCGCGCGCAGGAAGCCACCGAAGTCGATCTTCGCGCAGTAGCCGCGCGGCAGAACGTCCCGCATCGACAGCCGGTCCTCGATCGCGGCCACGAACGGCGCCAAGGTGAAGGTTTGTAAGTCCTGGCGCTGGTCCTCAATGTTCGCGTACGTGCGGCTGGTGGTGGACACGCCCAGGTATTCGGGGTCGACGCCGGCCGCACGGGCGATCTCCAACACAGCGTGCTGACGCTGGTCGGCCAGCTGTAGCTGCTCCGGATTCCATTGCAGGGTCTTCGCGTCAAGTGCCCCGTTCACGTAGCCCCAGGCCCGCGCACGACGCGCCTTCTCCCAGTCGTCGAGCAGATCCTCGACGTCTTCCTTCTCCAGGGTCTCCGCGCCATCCTTCGGGGCGAAGTACCCCAGCGGCAGCGGCTCCTTGGCGTACCTGGCCGCCGACTCATCGAGCAGCAGGCAGGTGCGGATCGCCCGGGCCGCGTGGCGCAGCAACGGCGGCAGCGGCGAATCGAACCGGATCAGGTCCTCGTCGGGGACCGGCCGGCCGTCGATGTACACCTGCCCGCCGTCACCGGGCGCGGGGAACAGCTCGTCATCGGTGATGATCCGCTCCGACGGCAGCAGCCCCTTGGTCTGCGACACGAACACCGCGCCGTGCGGAACCCACCGTGCCTGTGTCGGGTAGCCGTGCCAACCCCGGGCGGTCACACGCCACCACGCCAGCCCATGGAACAGCATGTCTTCGACGGTCTGCGCCATCACGACCGAGTTGGCGACATCCTGATCAATCTGCGACCCGACCAGGTACTGCACCGTCGTGACGATGCTGTTGTCCGGCCCGTGAACCCGCAGCGGCAGCGTGGCCAGGCTCCCGGCGATGATGTTCCGCGACCGCAGGACCGCCGGCACCTGTAGCGCCTCGTTGCGGCTGATCGGCGCCGCAAGGTTCCCGCCGTGGCGCATCGCCTGGAACAGGTCGTCCGGGGCGGCCAGGGAGGAGAACGTCGCAGCCGGCTTCGCCGCGGTCAGCTTCTCCGGCTCGGGCGCGGCGGCACGCAGGCCGAACAGCCCACGAAGCCCACGCCACGACGCCATAGCACCAGCGTAGCAGGGATGCTCTCGATGCCAGATAATCTGAGCTGCATATGATCGGAGGGGCAGACGATGGCACGGCGTGCCAGCTACCTGGCGCTCCGCGGCACGACGACCAGGGGACGCTCCGGCGGCGGCGGCAGAGTACGCGCCAGGTGGGCAGCACCAGCGGCGCCATACAACGCGTCGACGTGGGCGTCGCCCCGCCGGGAGAACACCCACACATCTCCCCGGCGTAGCCGCTCCGCCGAGCCGACCTGGGCATCAAGCAGCGGATCGCCGGAGTGCGCCACCTGCGCCGAGGTCACCTGCTCCACGAACCCCATCGCCACCGCCGGCAGGTCCCCACGGATCTCCTCGATCTGCACCCCCCGCGGCGGCCAGCCTCGCCGCTCCTTCAGGTCCGCGGCCAGCGCGGCGCCCGGGCCACCCGGCAGCCACCCCAGCACCCGCGGCTTCACCTGGCCGACCAGCACCGGCAGACGACGGCGGGCCTGATCCGGGGCGGTCGGTCCCTCCCACGCCGCGACCACCTCCACGCGTACCCGGCCGTCGGGAAGCACCGCGGCGGCACAGAGGCTGGCATGCTGCATGTCGGGCGCCACGTCGAAGCACAACGCCACCCGGTCCCGCACACCGTCGAGAGTGCCCGGGTCCCGGCAGTCGTTCCACGCGGCCGGGTCGATCGCCGGATTCAGCAGCTTCACCCGGATGCACATCTGCTCGGTGCGGAAGCCGGTCAGCTGCTCGCCGCCGGCGGCCTTCGCCCGGCGGGCCGCACCCAGCAGCGCATCCCAGTCCGGGGTACGCCGCCCCACGTTCGGGTTGGCCTGCGCCAGGGCCTCCACGTCCTCCGCGTCGGCGTCCTCCGGGGCGCTCCACTCGAACAGCCCCACCCGCGGGTCACCGACCCCGGTACGGATGAACTTCAGCGCCGCCTCACGCTGCTCGTTCAACACCACGCTGCGGTCCGACCCGGCGTTGCTCAGGCACCAAATCTGCGCATCCGGCGGCGAACAGGCCGGCTCGATCGCGTTCCACGCGCTGTAGTCGTGGTGCTGGCGCAGCTCGTCGAGGATCGCCCGGTTGACGGTCAGCGACCGGCCGCCCTCCTCGTTGCTCGCTGCGATCTTGTACCGGCTGCCCTCCGTCGTCCACGACTCCATCTCGCCGTTCGACATCCGGTACCACCGCCGCGGCCCCCGCAGCCGCCTCAACGCCCGGCTCTTCGTGGCCAGCTTCCGGGCCTTGACCCACGACTCCTTCGCGTAGTCGAGCTTCGTCGACGTACCCAGGATCATCGGCCACGCCTCCACGAATTGCCAGTAGGAACTCAGCCCCACCAACAACTCCGTCTTGCCCGCCTGCCGGCCAACGAGGATGATCACGATGCGGAACCGGGGCCGCCCGTCGTCGAGCAGCTCCCCGCCGTGGATCGCGGCCCACTCCTGCCACGGATCCAACGGGTGCCGCAGCATCCGCCGGTTGAACTCGACCGCGTCGAAGCCATAGCTGGTCTCCGGGGTCAGCTCACGGAGCGGAGGAGTCCAGATCCGCGGCTGCGTCCGACCCAGCGGCAGGCCGGCGGCGCCGGGCAGCACGAGCCCGGAACTCGGCCAGCTCGTCTCGCTCAGCGCGTTCGTCATCGCCTTCTCCACCCTGGTCCGGGCGGCGCTCGTGCAGCATCGCCAGGCCGCGCATCAGCACGCCCACCGTCTGCCCCAGCATCCGCTCCCGGGTCTCCGCGTCCATCCCGTCCACCGTGGTCGCCAGCTCCCGGCACACCTCGACCAGGCCGTCATCCTCCGGGCCCAGCTTCAACGCCCGCACCGACCGGTTCACCGCCGATTCCACCGGCCCGGCAGCCGAACGGACCGCACTACGCCGCGCCATCGCCGTCACCTCCCAACATCAGCATGACCGATCGTGACCCCCCCGGTCGATCTCCGGGGAGACGGAACGAACAGACGTGCGTGGGTGTCCCGCCCTCCACGATGGGAAAAAATCATGCCTCTGACCTGCGGAAACACGGACCGATCTGAGTGGGTCACCACCGGGTCATCGGCCGCGGCAGCGGGTCACCGCCCGGTTCACCGATGGCGAGGTTGCACGGGTGGCAACTGCCCACGATGTACCGCGGGTCGTCGCCGGTGATGGCCCGGCCGTGGGTGTGGTGGGCGTCCTGGAGTTGGCGGGCGCAGGTGTGCGGTTTGGCGCCGGACCTGTCGCACCACCCGTCCTGGTGGGCGCGGCAGGTGTAGCCGAGGGCGGCGTCACGGATGATGACCGCTGCGCGGGTACGGCGCCAGTGCCTTGTGCTGCCACCCGCCCACCCCTTGCTCATAGCGCCATGGCGTTGACGTGTCGGCGCTTGAAGTCGATGCTCTTGCCCGACCCCGCGCTGCGGGCCATCAGCGTGATGGTGGTGCTGCCGCTGGCTAGCCCCTCGAAGATGTGGCTACGTCCGGCGGCCGCCTCGGCGTTGGTGAACGTGGTACCGCCGACCTGTTCGAAGAACCCGGACCGGATGTCGTCGCTGGCGGCCACGCTGTTCGCCCCGGACAGGGCAACGGCGATGAACCCGCCGCTGGCGGCGTCGGTGGTGGAGTCGACCCAGCCGATCTCGGCGGAGTAGGTGACCATGAGCCGGCCGCTGTCGCTGACGTTGACGGTGATGGCCAGCCCGGTGGAGACGTAGCTGCCCGAGGTGGTGGTGAACGTGGCGGCGTCGCTGGCCCCGGTCATGGGGACCTGTTCGAGTACCTTCAGCGCGCTGGCCGCGTCCGGCGTGCCGGGCACCGTCAACCGGCCGAGGATGGCGAGTGTCTTCGCGCCGCCGTCGCCGACCACCAGTACGGCCACCACGTCACCGGGCTGCAGCAGCAGGGCTTCGGACGTGTTCAGGACGGGCAGGTTGTCCATGGTGACGCCGCCGATGTTCACCTGGTTCTCGGCGGTCGCCGGGTTCCAGTCCACGATCACGCCCTGGCGGTAGCTGACTCCCTGGGACGGCTTCGCGGGCGGCGGCATGAACAAGCTGGCGAGGTCGGTCATCTTCGTCTCCTAGTGCTCGCAGACCCAGACCCACCGCACGTCGGCGGCGTCGAACACCCCGGTGCGCTGGTCCTCGACCACCTTGGCGACCGGGAGCGTTTCGGGTATGCCGCGAACGTACCCGGCGACCTGGCCGGACTGCTCGCTCATCAGCCTGCCGAGTCGCATGGTCCAGAACGTCGGGTCGCCGGTGTTGGCGACGCATCCGGGGTTGGGTGCCTCGATGCCGTCCACGACCTGGGCCGGGCCGGGCGGGTTGATCGCGGTGTGCGGTGCGCTGAGCGCGAGCCACCCGGCGAACAACAGGACGGCCGCGACCAGCCAGCCCAGGGCGAGCATGGGCACGACCCGGCCGAGGTCCACGCCGGGCATCTGCACGGGGGCGGCGGTGGTGGGGGTATCGGTGACCGTTGCCACGGCACCCAGTGTGCCCCTGATGGGCCAGCGAACGGCAGTGGTCGTCATGGCACTCACCGACGCAACAGCCCGGACTGGGCCTGGCCAAGGTCCGGCTGACCGGACGTTGGCCGCGGCGAAGGTCCGATGGGCTGGACGTTCGCCGAGTAGGCGACACGGATGTGTCGCCTACTGCCACGGATGGTGACAGCGGTGTGGCGGCTTCCACGGTGAAGGTGACAGCGGTGTGGCGGCTTACCCCCGCAGGATCTGCGGGGGTGCAGATCCTGCGGGGTTCCGCGCGGAATCCGAGACGTGATCCGCGCGGAACCCGAGCGAACGGGACTAACTGGACTCGACTGTCGCAGTTCTGCGACAGTCGAGTCCGGCTTGCCCGGATTAGTTGCTCGCAGCGTTTGCTGCGTTTGCTCACGCCAGCAAACAGCAACGGCATAGCAACTTGCCAAGCCGTTGCTACCCGGTTGCTACGCAGCCGCATGGCTACCCGTGATGCTGTCCCAGTCACGCCGCAGCCCGCGGTACTCCAGCCACTCGTCGAGCTGGCCCACCTCGTCGACTGATTCGAGGTACCGGCCGGGCCAGTCCATGGGTTTGCCGTCCACCTGGATGCGGCGTAGCCCGTCGTACACGGCGCTGGTCGTGAAGGTGCCCCGGTTGAACCGGGTGCCGTCGGGAAGGTCGCAGCCGTCGCTGTTGATGGTCTTGACGAGCATGAGATCGGCGAAGCGTTGACGGTCCTGATCACGCCAGGATGTACGGGCCTGCTCGTCGGTGCTGGGGTTTTGCCCCCGCACATCGGTGATCTTTGAATCCGAATCTTCGGCACTCGACGCGTCAGCGGCGAGGACGCTACGTTTCGATACATCTTCGTAACAGTCTTCGTAACAGTCTTCGTAAGAACTCAGGTTCTCCACGCGTGGTTCGCGCCGCGTGGTCTGCCCACACGTGGGCAAACTGAGTATGGACAGGTCGGGCATTCTGGGCACGTCGAAGAGAGTCCACGTCCACCGGAACTTGCCGTCGTCGGTGCGGTACCGCTTCCGGTGCAGGTACCCGGCCTTCTCCAACTCCTTGAGGGCCGACCGGACCGCGGTCACCCCGTCCTTGACCTGCTTGGCGATGCCTTCCTCGCCGCCGAACTCCCAGTCGTCGGGGAAGCTGAGCAGGTAGTCGAGCAGGCCGTGTGCGGCGAGGCTGATCCGGTTGTCCCGGCTGACGCTGTTACGCGCCAGCCGGAACTCCCGTTCGGGCTTCGGTGCCCGGCGGATCGTCATTGGGCGCCTCCGGTTCGGAGGCCGTTCGCGCGAACACTCCCCGAAACTCCCGCGAACTCCCGCGAGTTTCGGCGAGCCCTCGCGATGGTTACAGGAGAGTCGCCGGAGGCTCGCCGGAAGGGTACCGGGAAGCCTTCCCGGTACCCTTCCGCGTAGGCATGCGGATAGCCTATTGACCCGCCCATCAGGATGCCTCGATCAGGAATGCGAGGGCCAAACCTTCTTGGGTGAGGGATAGCATGCGCCAGTTCGGTGTGTCGACGCCGTGTCCGTGGCCGTCGCGCTTCCGTCGTCCGCCACCTTGCCACCGAATCACCTGCTCGTCGGTGACCGATACCCAGGCTAGAGCGAGCGGCCACACCAGACCGTCCGCGTGCATCCGAGCCAGCGCACGGCGTTGGGCTTGACGCTGGTTGCGCCGCTCTGCCTCGTGCGGGCGGTCGCCTGGTACGTAGAGCCGCTCATAGAGGGCCTTGAGCGGGATGTCGACCGCGTCCATGAACTCGGGGTCGGTCTCCCGGTCTCTGATAAGGGATACCATCGCGGCGAGGATGCGCCGTTCGAGCGGTGATGTCCGGCTACTCACGCGACCTCCTTGAGGTCGTCGTCCGCCTCGGCGTGCCTTGTCACGAACACGTCCGCCAAGTCGGCGTTCTCGGCCATCAACTTCCGCGCGTACCGCGCTTTGTAATCATTGTTAAGTTTGGGTGATTCGCCCGTTTGGATGGTAATAGTCCAGCGCATGGCCTCCCATGGCAGCGCGATACCCAACCGACGGCCGCCAGTGGCCCGAAGGAGTTCCCGAGTCTTGTCGCGCAGCAGCAGATAGATTTCCGGGTGTGCTGCGTCGAACTCCGCCCACCTCTCGGCGAGGCTCCGGCGGTCGCGCAGCAGCGCCAGCATGTCCAGCTGGCCGTCGTCGTTGCTCATGACGGCAGCCCCTTCGAACACTCCGGGCCGATCCCGCGCAGCTTGGATGCCGGGTCAGTCAGAGTCCGTCCGCACCAGCCGCATTTACTGGCGAACCGGCCGTATTCGGCTCGGGACCAGTCCGGATCTTCGGCTGCGATCTTGTAGACGTCAGTGAGGGACCAGGCGTAGATCAACACCTTGTCGACATCGATACCCGGCCGCGCGTAGGTGGTCACGCCCGTGCGGCGGCCGTTGCGACGGACCTGGAACGCCTGGTGGCCGATGGTGGCCGCCCCACCGTCATCATCGAAGTCTTCGCCGCTGAAGATGGGCACGGCGTAGTACCCCCTGGGCAGGCCGGTTACGGTGCTCACGCCGACCTCCGCGGGAACTGGATGATCCGCGCGGACGTGTCCGAGCGCGGCGCAGACTTCTCTGCGCGACGATGCGCGCAGTCCGCACAACATCCGGCGAGGCTTGAGCGGCACTGCGTCTCGTCGAGGTCGCAGGCAGGGCACCGGTCGAAGTCGCCCACCGGCTCGTCGGGATCCACGTTCGGGCACGGGCCCTGCTCCCCGTGCCGGTTCATGACGTTCTCGGCCTCGGCGAAGACGAAGGACAGCCTCATCAGGTCCGCCGCGCTGAGGTGCCGCTGGTGCGCGGTGACCCACCGGGCCACCTTCCACGCGAGCGCGGTGTCGGCTTGGCCAAGTGCCTTGCGGTACGCCTCGGCGTCGATGTCGGTCACCACAGCACCTCCACCAGTCGGAGGAGCATCGCCAGCAGGATCACGGTCTCGGCACCGAGCACGCCGCCCAGGAGGACGGCGGAGCGGAACGCCCTCTGACCGTCGCGCGCCTCGGCCTCCCGGTGCGCCTTGTGTTCCTCCTCGCCGAGTTCCGCGCGGATCCTGGCCTTCATCGCGTGGGCCGTTGCCGCGGCCAAGTCCTGCTCGGTCATGTCGGGGTTGTCGGTGGTCTCAGGTACAGTCATGGCTACTCCAAAAAGGTGCGACTGGACCGCCGGCCCTACCGGCGGTCCGCCCATTTCTGGGCAGAGTGGAGTTGCTCAGGCCGCAGCGCGGTCGAGCCGACGAGGTTCGGGAAGTTGCCGTCGAGCGGCGGCGAATGCCGGGCCCGCGAGTAGCCGTATGGCTCGCTCTCGCTGCTCGGTGGTGATCTCGGGGGCTTTCTGCAGCAGCTGGTCAACGCGCCGGTCGATCGCGCCGGCGAGCTGTTCGCGGGGCGTCATCAGAGCGCACCCAGCAGTTCCAGAGCCTCGCGGATCTTGGCGATTGCCAGATCGCGCTGGTCGCGGCGGGCGAGGCGCGCGGCCAGCCCTTTCGCGGACATCTCCTGGAAGTGGGCGCGGCGTTCGGCTTCGTTGGCGAAGCTCGATTTCTGGGTTCTGCGGCCTCGCTGAGCCGCTTCGGGCGACGGGCCTGGTCGTGGTGCCATAGTGGCGGTGGGGCCTTCCGTGTAGGCCCGACCCGCTAACTGATCTTGGCGTACGCGCGAATATTCACGCGTTGAGTGCATGCACGACCGCTGGTGCGGTGGTACCGTCGCCACGCGGGGGTGTTCCGCCTGCGAAACGAAACACCCGTTGCGGCGCTAGATCAGTTTTGCTGGTCGAGCGTGATTCAAGGGTTGGTGGGCCGGACCTCCCTAGACCGGACGTCGTCGGAAGCGACTTACGGTCCTGCAACAGGGGGGTTTGGCCCGCCGAGAAGAAGCCTACCGATCCGGACGTACGTTCGGGTGCGAGGCACACGCAATTTCTGCGCGCCCCCTCGGAAAATCCGAGAAGATGTCCGGTTGCGGACGATTCGGGTATCGCTCAGGGTCACTGTTGATCTCCATGGATCGCCGCCAGACGACCCAACACGGTCAGGCTTCGGCGTGTCGCGGGATGAAGTCGCATAGCTCAAGGTCGTCGAACTCGACCTTGAGCCGTTTCTGCAGGATCCGCGTCCATCTGCCGTCACGCTCTACCGGCCACCAAGGTCCCGCGGCACGATGTCAACCCGGTCGGGGTCGAACTTCGCCCCCGGCGTCCCGGGTCCGATGTCAACCCGGTCGACGAACAGTCCGAGCAGTCCACGCTTGCGCTCCAGCCCCAGTTCCGGCCACCGCTTCGCCAGGTCGGGCAGATCCTCGCCCGCCAGCTCGCTGATCCCCGGCCGGGCAGCGAGCTGCTGACGCGCGGAGGCGATCCGGCGGCGGATGGTGCGCGCGGAGGCGACCAGCTCCGGCACCTCGTCCTCGTCCCCGTCCTCCATGCTGGCCTGAATCACGACCAGGCGCCGCTCGTCGGCCTCGATCCGGTCGAGCAGCTTCGCCGCCTCAGCGTCCTGCGCCGCCTCCCGGGCGGCCAGCTCACGCAATAGCTTCTTGTTCGACAGGCGCTTGACCATGTAGGTGTCCACCATCTTGACCAGTTCGGCCAGCCGGATGACCCGGCCGTTGCAGCCGCCGTCAGCCTTGGACGCGCACTTATACGTCAGCACGCCATGGGCCGGGCACACCCGCATCTTGACCGTCTCGCACCGTCCACAGAAGACGAAGCCGCTGAGGTAGTGAGTCCGTACCCGGTTGCCGCCGCTGCGTTCGTTGCGGTCGAGGATCGCGCGTAGCTGCTCGTGCTCCTCTCGGGTGATGATGGCTGGCCACACCGAGCGGGCGACGAGGATGCCGGCACGCTCCCGCCACCCGGCGATCCGGCCCGAGCGCAGCATGGTCCGTAGCCCCTGCTGGCTCCACGGCCCGCCGGTGCTGGTGCGGATCCCCCGCTGGTTCAGGTCGAGGGTCAGCGCGTACAGCTTCTCGCCGGCGAGCGCGCGGCGGGCCATCTCCTTCACGATCTCGGCCTCGGCCGGCTCGATCTCGTCGCGCACGATCTTCCGCCGGTTACCCTCGCCGAGGTAGATCCGCCGGTACCCGAACGGTCGCGGCCCACCGTTGCCGATCTTCCCCGCCTCGGCGAGCTCCTCGACCTTGGCGAGGATCCGCTCGGACTTGACTTCCGATTCCATCGAGTCGAACTCCCCCAGTAAGCCGGCCATGCCGCGACCGTACGCGGTGGTCATGTCCAGATCCGGCCCCTTGACGGCGATCACGGACACGCCTGCCTTGGCAAGCTTCTCGATACCGGCGGCGCGCTCCCGCCGGTTGCGCCAGAGCCGCGACGTGTGGAACACGATGATGCGGTCGATCTGCCCCGCCTCGACGGCGGCCATCAGCGCCTCGTATCCGGGCCGGTGTGCGCCCTTGGTGGCGCTGATGTCGTCGTCGGAGAACTCGGCCACCACGGTCCCGCCACGGGCGGCGCTGGTCTGCCGTTCCAGCTTGAGTTGGCGGCGGATGCCGAG
The DNA here is from genome assembly GCA_040255525.1 of Micromonosporaceae bacterium. Classification (GTDB taxonomy): domain Bacteria; phylum Actinomycetota; class Actinomycetes; order Mycobacteriales; family Micromonosporaceae; genus Rugosimonospora. The sequence continues at coordinate 29,625 of JBDZVD010000052.1, forward strand.
CTCGTCTTTCTCTCGGTCGTCGGAGATGCGCGCGTACGGCGCGTCGCGGAAGCCCATGCCGGCAGTGTAGACGGAACTGATGTCCGGGAGTAACGTGCCGTGGGCCACCTTGAGGACATCGGCGCGCAGCGCGCCCGGACCGTCCGCCGCCATGACCGCCTCCTGCTCCTGCACCTCGGCGTCGCCGGGCAGCAGCATCCGGACTCCGTACACGTGGGCCATCACGATCAGAGAGTTGTTGTTCGGATCCGAGTCGGTACCGGTGATCCGCCCGACCGGCCCGAGCACGGTCAGCGTCATCGGGCCCTGTACCCACTGCCAGCCCGGCTCCGGCACCACGACCGGGATCCCCCGTCGGGCCGCCTCCGCCAGCACCTGCCGCCGGCCGGCGGCCGGCTCCGGGAACGGCCCCGCCGCCACCTCGTCCACCCGGCGACCCCGGAAGACCCCGTCCACCCCACCCACGTGATCGGCGTGAAAGTGGCTGACGAGCAGCAGAGACACCTCCCGGACGCCGAGGTCGCGCAGGCACCGGTCGGTGGCGGTGGGCTCCGGCCCGGCGTCGACCACGACCGCCCGGGCGCCGCCGAGCGGCAGCACGATCGAGTCGCCCTGGCCCACGTCACACGCCACCATCAGCGCGCCGGGCGGCGGCCAGCCCCGGGCCACCACCGCCACCGGGACGGCGCCCAGTGCCGCCGCGACCGCGCACACCGCGACCACGACCCGTACCGTGCGCCGCCGTGTGACCACGAGCCCGGTCAGCAGGAGCAGCGCGAGGATCAACCCGCCGGAGGCGCCGGCCGGCCAGCCGATCACCGCGGACGGCATGGCCGCGCCGGACCGGGCGACACAGACCAGCCAGCGGGCCGGCCACGAGGCCAGCCAGGCGAGAAACTCCGCGGCGGCCGGCCACACGGTGGACACCGAGGCCGCGGCCACCCCCAGCACGGTGGCCGGCGCGACGGCGGGCTCGGCCAGCAGGTTCGCCGGTACGGCGACGAGGCTGACGGTACCGGAGATCGCGGCGATCACCGGCGCGCAGGCCACCTCGGCGGCGGCCGGAATAGCCAGCGCCTCGGCCAGGCCGGCCGGCACCCCCCGCCGGCGCAACGCGTCGCGCCAGCGGGGAGCGAGCAGCAACAGCCCGCCGGTGGCGAACACGGACAACGCGAAGCCGGGGTCGGCCGCCAGTTCCGGCGACACGACGACGAGAGCCGTCACGCTCGCCGCGAGCGCCGGCACGGCGGCCTGAGGACGACCGGACACCAGCGCGAGCAGTCCGAGGCCGCCCATTGCCGCGGCCCGCAGCACGCTGGGCGACGGCCGGGCCAGGATCACGAATCCGACCAGCGCGACCGTGCAGAGCGCGGCCGAAAGCTTCGGGCCGGCCCGACACCAGCGCGCCAGCAACAGCACCACGCCGAGCAGGATCGCCACGTTGGCCCCGGACACGGCCACCAGGTGTGTCATGCCGGTCGTCCGGAAGTCGTCGGCCACGGCCGGATCCAGCCGTCCGGTGTCGCCGTCGACCAGGCCGGGCAGTAGCCCGCCCGGCCCCGGCGGCAGCGGGGCGCACGCCCGGCGCAGTCCGGCGCGCAGCGCACCGGCGGCACGCTGCGCCCACGGCGCCGTACCGACCCGATCGGGGGCCGTGGACACGGAAAGCAGCGCGGCGGTCAGGTCACCACCGTCGGGTGGGGCCAACCGGCCGGAGGCCCGTACCCGGGTGCCGGGCAGCAGCGCCCGCCATGCCGGATCGTCGGCGAACACCAGCATGCCGGCGCTCAACCGGAGACGCCGTCCGTCGCGGGTTTTCAGGCTGGTGACCGACGCCGGTACCAGATAGGTCCGCGGTCCGTTCGCGACGCCGCCGACCGGGCGCGGATCGTCCACAACGGTCAGTCCCACCTGCACCGTGGCGCGTTGCCGTGCGAGCCCGGCGAGCGGCTGCGCGTCGCGCACCGCCAGCCGTGCCGCGGTCGCGGCGGCGCCACACACGACCCCGAGAAGCACGGTGACCGCCAGCCAGCGCGGCGACCCGAGACGCCGGACGGCCCCGACACCCGCGGCCAGCAACGCCGCGACGGCGGCGAACACGGTCGCCGGTCCGGCGGTCAGAAACAGGCACCCGAGCGCGGAGAGCCAGGCGCCCGTGGCGACACCGGCCAGCCGCAGATCGGGCGGCGCTACAGGCCGGCCCACGACCGCGCCGTTCACACGGTCACCAGATCCTTGACCGACGCGAACTTCGCGTCCCCGATGCCCGAGACCTGCCGCAGTTCGTTCACGCTGCGGAAGCCGTTGTGCTGGGTGCGGTAGTCGATGATGCGCTGCGCCAGGGCCGGACCGATCCCGGGAAGGGTCTCCAGTTCGCTCAGCGACGCTAAGTTCAGGTCCACCTTGCCGCCGCCGGTCGGGCCGCCGGCCGCGACGCCCGGTGGCGGAGTCACCCCGATGACGATCAGTTCGCCGTCGCTGAGCTTCCGGGCGGAGTTCACGTAGGACAGGTCGACCCCGGGCAGTGCTCCGCCGGCGGCGGCGATCGCGTCGGCGACCCGGGAACCGCTGGGCAGGTGCACGAGTCCGGGGTGGGCCACCTTGCCCTGCACCGCCACGACGATCGTGCTCGACTCGGCAGACGGTGTGGCCGCCAGCGGCGCGGAGAACGTCGAGGCTGGATCCACCGGCTCGGTGTGCGGTTGCGCCCGCCAGGCGAGGAAGGCGGCGATCGCGACGACCAGTACGGCGACCGCGATCAGCGCCCGGACTCCGCGCCGCCCGGGATCGAACGCGCCGAGCGCTCGGCGGCCCGACGCGGCCAGACCGCCGGCCGCCGGCCAGTCACGACCGGCCCCGGCGCCGGATCCGCCGGCCCCACCCCGCCAGGCCGATTCCGCGCCGGCCCCACCCGGCCAGGCCGGTTCCGCGCCGGCGCCGGCCGGACCGGGGACGAAGCCGCCCAGATGCGGGCCGAAACCGGTCGGATCGGGACCTGACCCGGTCGGATCCGACCCGGAGCCACCCGAATCGAACCCGGAGCCACCCGGACCGGCGCCGGAGCCGGCCGGATCGCCGGCGAGCCATGACCGGCCCGGATCCGACCCGTCCAGACCGGAGCCCGACGCCGGGTCGTCACCGACCGTGCCGTCCGGCACCGGCCCGGACGGCGCCGCTGGGCGGACCCGATAGACGTCCGCCGCCGCCGGCTGCGCGTCATACCGGCTCCACGCATCGACACCGTCCGGATCCCGGGCTGCCGCCACCGGCCACACCGCGCCGAAACGCCGCCGGGTCTCGTCCTCGTCCCGTTTGCTGTCCCGCCTACGCACGGCCCAAACGCTAGGTCGGCCGGCCCGGGCGCCGCGGCCTTCCGCTCAGGACCTGTGGACGGCGAGGGTGGCTGTGGACACCGCACCGATCATGCAGTCGATCTGCTATGCACGACGACCGACACCAGGCCAGGCCCGGCGTGCGCGCCGACGGCCGCGCCGGCCTCGGTCTCGTAACACGTCTTCATGCGGGCGCCCAGCCGATCCGTGAGCGCCGCGGTCAGCTCCGCCGCCCGCCCGGGTGCGGCGAGGTGATGCACCGCGATGTCCGCATCGGACTCTCCGGCCGCCTCGGCCGCCAGGTCGACCAGCCGGCTCATCGCCCGGGTGGCGGTGCGAACTCTGTCCCGCACCACGATCTCACCGTTCGCCACGTGCAGGATCGGCTTGACCGACAGCGCCGTACCGAGCAGCGCCGAAGCGGCGCCGATCCGGCCGCCTCGCCGCAGGTACTCCAGCGTGTCCACATAGAACAGCGTGGTCGTGCGGGCCACCGCGGCCAGCGCGGCGTCCCTCGCCGCGGCGAGGTCCTCACCGCGCGCGTGCAGCGCGGCAAAGCCGAGCCCCATCCCGGTACTGCGGGAGTCGACCACCTCGACCAGCCCGGGATGGTCGGCCGCGGCCAGTACGGCGGCGTCGTAGGTACCGGACAGCTTCGCCGACAGGTGTACCGACACGATTCCGGTGGCCCCGGCGGTCAGCAGCTCGCGGTAGACCGCGGACAGCTCGGCCGGCGCCGGCCGCGACGTGGTGACCGCGAGCCGCCGCGCGATCAGCGCCCGTGCCACATCGTCCGGCGAGACCTCCACTCCCTCGCGCCCCTCGACCCCGTCGATCGTCACGGTCAGCGGCACCACGGTCAGGCCGCCACGCGCGACCAGCTCCGCCGGCAGGTACGCGGTGGAGTCGGTCACGACGGCGATGGACATGCCGGCACCGTATCCGATCCCCGCCCGTGCGCCAGCGCGACGGTCAGCCGCGCCTCAGATTCGATGCGCCTCGGTGATCTGGAACGGGCGTCCCTGCATGCAGTAGCTCATCACGCCGGTGATCACGTGGCCGGTGACGGACACCTGAGCACCCGCGTAGATGACCGTCGGATCGCCACCCAGCAGCTGGTAGACGCCGGTGGCGTCGTTGAGGATCAGGCAGCCCCGCTCGACGCCCGCCTCGACCTGCCCGGTCAGGGTCTGCTCGCCTGACGGCGCCGGCTTGCTCGGAGGCAGGGCCAGGCCCGTCGGCAGCGGCGAGGCGGACGGAGGCTCCACCGGGGACGGCAGCGGCATCGGCTGGTCCGAGGGCTGCGGGCCGGACTGCGAGCTGGGCTGGGAGGAAGCGGACACGGTAGCTCCCCCATTCGGGACGACCTGAGGTGCGCCGGCCGAGCAGCCGGCGAGAACACCGGCCGCGAACAGGCCGGCGACGCACATGACGGAAAGTCGACGCATACCCATGTCCATCGGACGCTACCCCGCCCCGGCCGGTTCCGGGCGGTCAAATTCGCCGAGCGACTCCGCGAGGAGCGCCCAGCCTGTGCTCAGGCGACGTTGTAGCCGCGCAGCTGCCAGCCTGCCGACGGGTACGCGCGCAGGTCCAGCCAGTGACAGTTGCCCAGTGCCCCGATTCCGGGCAGCACCGAACCCGGCCAGCCGAGCAACGCGACCATGCCGTACTTGGCGGTGCCGCCGTGACTGACCGCCACCACCGTGCCGCCCGGCGCCAGCTCGGCCACCTCCCGGAACGCACCCGATGCCCGTTTGCCCAGGTCATCGGCTTCCTCGACGCCGCAACCGTCGATTGTGGCCCCGGCCCGCCAGCGGGCGTACTCCGCCGGGTACTTCTCGGCCGCCTCGGCGTTGGTCAGCCCCTGCCACTCGCCGAAGGACCGCTCCCGCAGCCGCGGGTCGTAGCTGACCTCCAGCCCGGTCAGCGCGGCCAGCGCGGCGGCGGTGTCGGAGGCCCGGCGCAGGTCGCTGCTCACGATCGCGTCGGGCCGAAGCTGCGCCAGCCGGGCGGCGGCCGCCGCGGCCTGCGCCACCCCGGCCGGGTCGAGATCGATGTCCAGCTGGCCCTGGATGCGGTTGGCGACGTTCCAGGTGGTCTGTCCGTGCCGCAAGACGATCAGCCGGGTCACGCTCACGGCGCGTCGAACGACCCGTCAAGATCGGCTGGTACCAGATCGCGGTCGACGAACGGGATCGTCGGGCAGTCCTTCCACAGCCGGTCGAGCGCGTAGAACTCACGCTCCTCGCTGTGCTGGATGTGCACCACAAGATCGACATAGTCCAGCAACACCCAGCGGCCGGCGCGCTCACCCTCGCGCCGCATCGGCTTGGCCTTCTCCGGCAACTGGAGCAGTGCCTCCTCGATCGCGTCCACGATCGCCTGCACCTGACGCTCGTTAGGCGCGGAGGCGACCAGGAACACATCCGTGATCACCAGTTGCTCGGCCACGTCGATGATGACGATGTCGTTGGCCTTCTTGTCGGCGGCCGCCTGGGCGGCGGCCAGCGCAAGCTCGGTGGCGCGCTCGGATGCGGGCACCTGACTCCCTTCGGTTCGGCCGGTCCGACCGGTCCGGCTCGGCGCGTCCGGCGCCGCGACCCCATCGGTCGGTGACTACCAGCCTCTCACAACCGGCGAGGTAGTCGCCGTCCAGCCATCGGACCGAGTGGTGCGAATGGCGATTAGAGGTACAAGTGGCGCTTCGCGATGTACTGCACCACCCCGTCGGGTACCAGGTACCAGACCGGCTGGCCGGCCGCGACCCGCTCCCGGCAGTTGGTCGACGAGATCGCCATGGCCGGTACCTGGATGAGGCTGATCTCGTGGTCCGGCAAATGATCATCCGACAGGTCGAACCCGGGGCGGGTCACGCCCACGAAGTGGGCCAGTTCGAACATCTCGTCCAAGTCCTTCCAGGACAAGATCTTGTCGAGCGCGTCGGCGCCGGTGATGAAGAACAGCTCGGCGGCCGAGCCGTACAGCTCACGCAGGTCCCGAAGGGTATCGATGGTGTACGTCGGGCCGCCCCGGTCGATGTCCACCCGGCTGACCGTGAACCGCGGGTTGGAGGCGGTGGCGATCACCGTCATCAGGTACCGGTCCTCGGCCGGGCTGACCTTGTCGTCGGCCTTCTGCCAGGGCTGGCCGGTCGGGACGAACACGACCTCGTCAAGGTCGAACCGGACGGCCACCTCGCTCGCCGCGACGAGGTGTCCGTGGTGGATCGGATCGAACGTGCCGCCCATGATCCCGATCCGCCGTGAGCGTGCCTCCATCGCCCCGATGGTACCCGCATGATCGACTCTTCGACCCGCTGCCCGCACTCCCGCATACCCTCCGGCGGACCCCTGCGCGCAGCCGGAGCCGGTCTGTGGCGGAGGCGAGCACAGGCCCATGGCAACCCCTGAGCGCGGCCGGAGCCGTGCACGGGCCGTGAGCCAAGGCGCCCGTGAACGGGCCGTGAACCGGAATATCGCCATGGCCTGCGGCTACCGGTAAAGTTGCCCGCGGAGCCGTCCCCGATCGGGTGGCTCCATGGCATTTCCCCTTCCCTCAACTGAATACCGCTCCGACGTTCTCCGGGCCAACCGAATCGGAGCGGCCAACCCCTCATTGCCGCTCGCGGCCACCCGCTGCGGGCCAACCCGGACAGGAGCCCAGCCGCGCCATGAGCGTGACGACCGAAATTCCGCCACCCCAACCCGTCGAGACTCCCGACGCCCCGTCGCCCCGCAACGCGTTCGACCGATTCTTCGAGATCACCCAGCGGGGCTCGTCCGTCCGCCGCGAGGTCATCGCCGGACTGACCACGTTCGCCACGATGGCCTACATCGTGGTGCTCAATCCACTGATCATCGGTACCGCGCCGGACAAGGGCGGCCACCTGCTGGGCATCACCCCGGTCGCCGGAGTCACCGCGCTGGTGGCCGCGGTCATGACGATCCTGATGGGCCTCATCGGCAAGGTGCCGTTCGGGGTCGCCACCGGGCTCGGGCTCAACGCGTTCGTCGCGTTCAGCGTCGCCTCCAAGATGAGCTGGCCGGAGGCCATGGGCCTGGTCGTCATCGAGGGTCTGGTGATCGCCGTACTGGTGGTCACCGGATTCCGCCAGGCGGTCTTCCTGGCCATCCCCGCCGAGCTCAAGTCCGCCATCGCGGCCGGCATCGGGCTGTTCATCGCGCTGATCGGGTTCGTCGACGGCGGATTCGTGCGCCGGATCCCGGACGCCGCCGGCACCACGGTTCCGGTGCAGCTCGGCTCGGACGGCACGCTGCACGGCTGGACCAGCCTGGTGTTCGTGATCGGTCTGCTGCTGACCGGCGTCCTGGTGGCCCGCCGGATCCGCGCCGGCATGCTGCTCGGCATCATCGGTACGACCGTGATCGCGGCCATCGTCAACGCGACCACCCACCCCGGTCCGTCGGTGGTCAACGGCAAGCCGAACCCGACCGGGTGGCAGCTGTCCGTGCCCACCCTGCCGCATCCGCTGTTCCAGGCGCCCGACCTGCACCTGGTGGGCCACGTGTCGTTCGGCGCCTTCGCCAGCGTCGGCGTGGTGACCGCGATCCTGCTGGTGTTCACGCTCGTGCTGTCGGACTTCTTCGACGTGATGGGCACCACGGTCGGGCTGGCCAGGCAGGCCGGGCTGACCACACCGAAGGGCGACATCCCGCGGCTGGGTCGCGTGCTGTTCGTCGACGGTGTCGCCGCGGCGGCCGGCGGCGGCGCGAGCGCGTCGTCGGCGACCACGTACGTGGAGTCGTCCTCGGGCATCGCCGACGGCGGCCGCACCGGTCTGACCAGCGTGGTCACCGGGGTGCTGTTCCTGGCCGCGCTGCTGCTGACGCCGCTGGTGCAGCTGGTGCCGAGCGAAGCCGCCGGCCCCGCGCTGGTGATCGTCGGCGCGCTCATGATCCGGCAGGTACGCGAGATCGACTTCACCGACGTCGCAGTCGCGGTCCCGGCGTTCCTGACCATGGTGCTCATGCCGTTCACGTACTCGATCACCGATGGCATCGGCGCCGGCTTCATCAGCTGGGTCGCGATCCGGCTCGTGCAGGGCAAGGGACGCCGGATCCACCCGCTCATGTGGGGTGTCTCGATCGTGTTCGTGATCTACTTCGGCATCAACGTGGTGAAGTCCCTCACCGGCGTGAGCTGACACCATTCCGGCTGGCCCATCCGCGGGTGGGCCAGCCGGAACGACACAGCCAGCCGGAACGACACGCGACACGGCCGGCCGGAAGGACACCGGCCGGCCGGACCTACTCGAGACCGGGCAGCGGCGCGGGGCCCGTGTCCCAGCGGAGCACCCGGCGGGCCTTGCCCACCTCCGTGCGCGGCAAGGCCCCCGGCGCGACGACCCGGACCTCGCAGCCCAGGCCGAGCCGCCGGGCCAGGGCCTCGTGCAGCCGGGCGGCGACCTCCAGCCCGTCGATCCCCGGCGCCGAGGGTTCGCAGCAGACCACCAGCCGGGGCAGCGTCGCGCGCGCGTCGATCACGATCGCGTACTGCGGCCCGACCCCGGCATCGGCGAGCACCACCGCCTCCACCTCGCTGGGGTACACGTTGACACCGCGGATGACCAGCATGTCGTCGCTGCGGCCGACCACCTTGCTCATCTTCACCGTGGTGCGACCGTCCGGCGACGGCTCGCGCGACAGCCGCGCCAGGTCGCCGGTGCGGTACCGCAGCAGCGGGAACGCCTCCTTGGTGAACGTGGTGAACGTCAGCTCACCCAACTCCCCGTCGGGTACCGGCGCTCCGGTGGCAGGATCGAGCGCCTCGACGAAGAAGTGGTCCTCCTGTACGTGCAGCCAACCGCCTGAGTCCAGGCTTTCGCAGGCCACCCCGGGCCCGATCACCTCGGACAACCCGTAGATGTCCAGCGCCCGGATGCCCAGCAGCAGCTCGATCTGCGCGCGCATGGCCTCGGTCCACGGCTCCGCGCCGTGCACGCCGACCCGGATGCCCAGGCTGGTCGGGTCGAGACCCTCCGCTCGGGCCGCCTCGGCCAGATAGATCGCGTACGACGGGGTGCAGGTCAGCACGTCCGGGCGCAGGTCCTGGATCAGCCGCAGCTGCCGCGCCGTGTTGCCGCCGGACATCGGGATCACCGTGGCGCCCAGCGCCCGGGCACCGTGGTGGACGCCGAGGCCGCCGGTGAACAGCCCGTACCCGTAGGCGTTGTGCACGATCGAGGCACGGGTGGCACCGGCACCGGCCAGCCCGCGCGCCATCACGTGCGCCCACAGGTCCAGATCGTTCGCCGTGTACGGGACGAGGGTCGGTCGCCCGCTGGTACCCGACGAGCCGTGCACCGTCACGCACTCCTCCAGCGGTACCGCCAGCATGCCGAACGGGTACGCCTCCCACAGGTCCGGCTTGCTCACCGTCGGCAGCCCCGGCAGGTCGTCCAGGGTCAGTTCGCCGCCGCGCTCGACACCCGCCGCGCGCAACGCTGCCGCCTGCCGCCCGCCGGCGGCCAGCAACCGGTCGACCAGGGCGCGCAGCCGCCGGGTCTGCAACGCGGTGCGCTCGTCCACCGACATCGTCTCCGCCGGGTCGAAAATCACGACGCGCCTCCTCCAGTCACGATCCGTCGCACCCGGCCGGGGCGCCTACCGCCGCCGGGACGCGAGCGAGCGGGCCAGTTCGTCGGTGGCGTCGACGACCGCCCGCCGCACCGTCGGGGTCAGGTCGTCGCGGCCGAGCAGCCGTCGCATCGTGTCCAGTGTCTCCGGCGCCACCGCGTACCGGGGGTACGCCAAACCGGCGAGCCTGCCAGCCACCTGGGGGTTGCGCCGGGTCGCCATTTCCGGCATCTGTGCGGCGTACCGGTCGATGTAGGGCCGGGTCAGCGCGTCCTGGCCGGGCTGCCAGAACCCGTCGGCGCTGGCGAAGCACAGCCGCTGGGACAGGTTCTCGTCCGCCACGACCGCCTGCCAGGCCGCCGCCTTCGCGTCCGGGTCGGGGCGGGCCGCCCGGCAGCGGGTCGCCTGCTCGGCACCGGTACCGCTGCGGTCCCGCTCGTACTCCGCGTCGATGTCGGCCGGGTCCGCCTCGCCGAGGGCGGCCAGCCGGTACAGGATCTGCCAGCGCAGCTCCGGATCCACCGGTACCCCGAAGTCGGTCTGCGCGACGGCGAGCCAGCCGCGCAGCGAGGCGACCGCGGCGGCGTCGCCGGGCGGGGTGAACCGGGCCGTGCCGCGGGCGAACGCCAACCGCCGGTCGGGGTCGCGGGTCAGCATCGACCGGCACACCTCGTGGATGCCCGCCAGCGCCTCGGCGCGACCGGAGGCCGGCAGGTACCGGGTGGCCGCGCTCCACGCGTTGTCGAGCACGTCGTCCACCACCGCCACCCGCGTCTCGGCGGGCAGCCCGGCGGCGGCCAGATCCAGATAGAACCTGGCCGGCAGCACCGCGTCCCGCACGGCGCTCCACGCCGCCTGCCACAGCAGCGCGCGGGTCAGCGAATCGGCGATCCTGGGCAGCAGGTCGGTCAGCCCCGACCAGTCGGCCAGCCGGACCTTCGCGTAGCTCAGGTCGCCGTCGTTGAGCAGCACCAGGTCGGCGGGCGGGACGTCCAGGACGGTACGGGGGCCGTCGATGTCCACCTCGACGCGGTCCAGCCGCGCCCCGGACCGGTCGTAGCGGCCGATGCCGATGCGGTGTGGCCGGCTCGGCGTACCGTCCTGGACGATCGCGCCGCCGTCCAGGCTCAGCGTGTTGACCCCGGAGTTGCACAGCCACAGTTGCGCCCAGGCGCTCAGGTCCCGGCCGCTGGCGCGGCTGAGCGCGGCGAGCAGGTCGGCGAGCGTGGCGTTGCCGTACCGGTGCCGGGCGAAGTAGTCGCGTAGCCCGGCCAGGAACGCCTCGTCGCCCAGCCAGGCGACCAGTTGCCGGAGCACCGAGGCGCCCTTGGCGTAACAGATCCCGTCGAACAGCAGCAGCGTCGAGGCGGTGTCCGGCACCTCGCCGACCACCGGGTGGGTGGACGGGCGCTGGTCGGCGGCGTACCCCCAGGCTTTGCGCCCGGTGGCGAAGCTGGTCCAGGACTCGGTGTACCGGGTGGCCTCGGCCACGACCCGGCTGCCCATGTACTCGGCGAACGACTCGTTCAGCCACACGTCGTCCCACCAGCGCAGGGTGACCAGGTCGCCGAACCACATGTGCGCCATCTCGTGCGCGATGACGGTGGCCCGCTGCTCGTGCTGCGCGCCGGTGGCCGCCGACCGGAAGATGTACTCGTCCCGGAACGTCACGATGCCCGGGTTCTCCATCGCGCCCATGGTGAACTCCGGCGCGAACACCTGGTCGTACTTGCCGAACGGGTACCGCACGGCGAACATCTCGTGGTACCGGTCCAGGCAGGTTCGGGTGATCTCGAAGATCTCCGGCGCGTCCCGGTCCAGGTACTCGGCGAGGCTGCGCCGCGCGTACAGGCTCATCGGGATGCCGTCGTGTTCGGAGTGCACGCCGTGGTAGGGGCCGGCGGCCAGCCCGACGAAGTAGGTGGCCAGCGGGGGCGTCTGGTCGAACTCCCACCGGCCCGCGGCGGTCCGCCGCCCGGCGCCGTTGCCCACCACCGTCCACTGTGGATCGGCGGTGACCGTGAGGGCCAGCGGCGCCTTGAGGTCGGGCTGGTCGAAGCAGGCGAACACGGCCGAGGCGTCGTCGACGAACATCCCGGCGTACAGGTACGCCTCGCCGTCGGCGGGGTCGACGAACCGGTGCAGCCCGGTACCGGAGCGGGTGTATCCCATCGTGGCCTCGACCACCAGGACGTTGTCGGCCGCAAGCCGCGGCAGTGCCAGCCGGTCGCCGGTGAACGCGGCCACGTCCAGCGGTACGCCGTTGAGCGTCGCCGCGTGCAGGGCCCGCGGCTTGACGTCCACGAAGGTGTCCCCCGGCGACTGCGCGGAGAACCGGATCGTCGCGGTCGAGCCGAACACCTCGTCACCGCGGGTCAGATCCAGCTCGACATGGTACGACGCGACACGCAGCATGCCTGCTCGTCGGGCAGCCTCGGTGCTGGTCAAGCTCGGCATGCCGACCATCCTGCCACCCGGCCCGCCCGGGTCGTCGGGTGGCGCCAGAGGCGCCGGGCCCGACCAGCCGGAGGCCGTACCGCCGGATGTTCCGGCACCGCACGCCGGCCGGAGCGTCCCACCCGCCTCCGGTCGGACGCCGTCCCCGCCGACCGCCGGCCGCGTAGCTGACAAGCACGCCGGACTGGTCCCTGACCGACGCCGGGGGCCGCGGCGGCAGCGCGTGGTGGGCCCGGTGCGGGTCGAGGCCGTTGCGCCCGCCGATCGACGTACTCGGCCCCCGGCGGTCGGCTCCCCTCACAATGTCGTACCCCGCCGATACCGTACGGACATGCTCATCGCCGATCTCCCCCGCACGCAACGCCCCCGCGAGCGCCTCTCCGCGCTCGGACCGGCCGCGCTGGCCGACCGGGAACTGCTCGCCATGGTGCTCGGCACCGGCGGCAGCCGCGGCACGGGCGCGCACACCCTCGCCGAGCGGGTCCTGGCCACATACGGTTCGATTCCGGCCCTCGCCCGGGCGCACCCGGCCGACCTGACCTCGCTGCCCGGCATCGGCGCGGCGAAGGCGGCGGCCGTGGTCGCCGCCTTCGAGCTGGCCCGCCGCGCCGGTTCGACTGAGGACCGGCGCCAGGTCGGCAGCACGCTCGACCTGGTGGATGTCGTCGCGCCGCTGCTGCGCGGGCGCACCCGCGAGCGGCTCGTCGTGGTCAGCTGCGACACCGCCAACCGGGTGCTGCACTGCGAGGTGGTCAGCGAGGGCTCGGCCGAGCGTTCGCTGGTCCCGGTCCGCGAGGTGATCGTCTCGGTACTGCGCCACGATGGTCAGGCGTTCGCCCTCGCGCACAACCATCCCGCGGGCGACGCGACACCGAGCGCGGCCGACCGGGAGGCGACAGCCCGGGTCGAGGAGGCCGCCGACGCCGTGGGGCTGCGCTTCCTCGACCATGTCGTGCTCACCGATGGCGGCTGCTCGAGGGTTTCCGGCTGACGCCTCGCCCTGCCCTAGGCTGGCGGCATGCGGATCTCGCCGAACCTCGGCTGGGGGGCCCCCTGGCGGGCG
>JBDZVD010000195.1:0-8850 GCA_040255525.1 Micromonosporaceae bacterium
GGCCGGCCGGCGCGTCGCGGGGGCGCCCACGGCCGGCCGGCGCGACGCCGGAGGGCAGGCGGCCGGCCCGGACCGGTCCCGGCCGGCGGCGCCCAACAGGCACGCGAACGCGGTGACGACCACGACGACCCCGATTGCGATCCAGCCCATACCGGCGCGGGCGGCACCTCGGGCGTCCCGCTCGTACTGCTTGACCAGTTCCCGGGCTTCGTCACGGTCCGACCGGCTGCGCCGGGCCACGGCATAGGTGAATCCCACCGGCGCTCCGATGAGGAGGCCGAGGATCATTCCGACCATTGCCGTCGCCGCCGACACACTACGGAGTGTGTAGGTGAGGAGGATTCACGGTCTGTCACTCAGGTGACTGAAGCCGGTCAATCCGCCCGGTCGAGCCGGCGCCGGCTCCATGCATATGACTGCCAATCCACGGTACGGCCCAGCCCGGGTCGGTCGGATGGGCCGCCCGGTACCGGCGGCCGCCCCCGGCCGGTGGACCTCCAGTCTTCGTCAGGAAAGCCCGCACGCCGCCTCCCGCGATCCGGTTGTCCCTACCGTGGTGCCACGCGTTCCACGTCCCGGTACCGCCCGTCCCGGTCGCGCGGAGTCGATCCCGTCGCGCCGGCCCGGGTACGCGGGCCAAGATGGCCAAGCCGAAGCGCGCCACCCCGCAGCCGTGGCAGGCGAAGGTCCAGAACTAGCAGCGTCGCTCGTCCGGTGGCGGCCCACCCCGCGCGGGTCGCCACCGGCGCGTTGCGCTCCGCACCCGGACCCGCCGGCAGTCCACAAAGGACGAAACCCGGTCTCCGGGCGACCCGGGTGCCCGCCGCTGCACCGGGACTGCCGCACCACCGGGACCGCCGCACCACCGGGGCCGCCGCGCGTTGCCAGCGTCCGCCCGCATCGCTACCACCCACCGCTTGCTCAGCGTCGTCCGGCGCCGATCGGCGGCGGCACCCAGCCGGTGACCCGCCGCATCCCGCGCGCCGCCGCGGCCGGCGGGGTGAGCCGGACGGCGAGATCCCGCAGCGGGCCGGACAGCGGGCCGTGCGCCTGCCCGAACCGGCCCATCCGGTGCGACGCCCGGACCACCGACTGGGTACGGGGCCGGCGAAGCCCGTCGTACCGGCGCAGCGCGTCGGGTACCTGGGCGTCGCCGGCGAGCGCGGCGGCGAGCGTGACCGCGTCCTCGATGGCCATGCAGGCGCCCTGTCCGAGATCCGGCGTCATCGCGTGGGCCGCGTCGCCGACCAGCGCCACCCGGTCGGTGACGTAACCGGGCAGCGGCGTGCGCAGTTCGTACGTGTCGTGGTGCAGGATCCGCGCCGGGTCGGTGCCGGCGATCAGCTCGGGGATCGGCGCGTGCCAGTCCGCGAAGCGGCGCAGCAGCGCGGCGCGCTCGTCCCCGCGGCCGCCCGCGGCGCCCGCGCCCGCGGTGGTCGTGGCCGGGACGGTGGCTGTGGCGAACCAGTACACCCGGCCGTCGCCGAGCGGGACGATGCCGAACCGGGCACCCCTGCCCCACGTCTCCCCGCTGCCGTCGACCGGCCCGCCCGGTGTCGTGACGCCGCGCCAACTGGTGTAGCCGGCGTACGCCGGGCCCGGGTACGCCGGCCAGTGTTCGGCCCGCGTCCGGCTGCGCAGCCCGTCCGCGCCGACCACCAGGTCCGCGTCGACGGTCGCCTCCCGCCCGCCGGCGCGGTGGACGACCTGGACGCGGTCGGTTCCGGCACGGGTACCCACGACCTCCGCTCCGGCGGTGAGCACCCCGGCCGGCAGCGCACCGGCCAGCGCCGCGTACAGGTCCTGGCGGTGCAGCGCGTACAGGTCCCGGATCGGCTGCTGGCCGTCGACCCGCACCACCCAGCGTCCGGACGGGGCGCGCATGCCGGCCGGCCCGGCGATCCGGCCGGACGGCAGCGCCCGGACCCGGTCGCCGACCCCGATCGCGTCCAGCCCACGCAGCGCGTTCGGGAACAGCGTGATGCCGGCACCGACCTCGCCCGGAACCTCGGCACGCTCCAGGACCCGCACCTGCCAGCCGGCACGGATCAGTGCCAGCGCACTGGCCAGCCCGCCGATACCGGCTCCCACGACGACCGCCTGCCGCACAACCGCCTCCTCTACACCTGTAGAGACAGTACTCTACGCACGTAGAGGACGGGAGCGTGAGGCATCATGGCCGGGACCGGCAGCCGGCGCGAGGCGATCGCCGACGCGGCCGTCGGCGTCATCGCCGATCAGGGCATCCGTGGCTTGACCCACCGGGCGGTGGACGAGGCCGCCGGGCTGCCGGCCGGCTCGACGTCGTACTACTTCCGCACCCGGGCGGCGCTGCTGGAGGCGGTGGTGGCACACCTGGTCGTGGTCGACCAGGCCGCCTTCGCACGGGAGCAGGGCGACTGGGCCGCCGGGCCCGTGGCCGGGTCCGTCACCGGGCCCCTCGCCGGCCCCGCACCGGAGCCCGACGCGCCGCTGAATCCGGTGGGGCCCGACGCGCCGCTGGGTCCGGCGGGGCCCGACGCGCCGCTGGGTCCGGCGGGACTCGACGCGCTGGCCGGGTCGATGGCCGCCGCGATCGACGCCATGCTGACCCGGCGCCGCCGGTACGCGCTGGCCCGGTACGCCTGCCTGCTGGAGGCGGCCCGCATCCCGGCGCTGCGTTCGCTGCTCACGGCCGGGGTGCCGTTCCGTGCCATGGCGGCCGATCTGTTGCGCCGGGCCGGCGCGCCACGGCCGGATGCCCAGGCCGCCGACCTGGTGGCCTGCCTGGACGGGTTGCTGTTCGACCGGCTGGCGGGGGCCGGTGCGCACCTGTCGCCGGCGCCCGGCACCTCCGACGGGCGGGAGCGGCTGCGCGTGACCATCCGTTCGCTGCTGGCCGGCATGACGGGCCGCTGACCGGGCGTCCTCGCTGTCCGGAACATGACACTCGGCTCCGGAAGCGACGGCTCTGCGCCTGATACGGCCGCAATTGGGGTGGTACGCCACGTACCGATGGCACCAAGGATGCTGCTACGCGTGAAGGCTCGGTAACGTTTAGTCGCCTCACGACGATGCCACACGAGGGGGTCCTCGGTCGCGTCCGTATCCGGTGCGAACCCACAGCGGTGTAACCGGTGCGGGCGGGCGCGACCGCCGAGGCATGGGCTACCGGACTGGCAAAAGGTGGGTGCGTTGATCCGGATCCTGTTGGGACAACAAGGAACGCTGGTGCGCGCTGCGGTCGCGAGACTGCTGTCGGAGGAGGAGGACCTTCAGGTCATCGCGGAACTCGCCGAGGCCGAGGCGGTGTACTCGGTGGCCACCCGGGTGCGGCCGGACGTGGTGGTGCTCGACCACGGGCTGCCGGGCAACCTGACGGTGCGCGAGGTGTGCGAGAAGCTGTGCGCGGCCCTGCCGGACTGTGCCGTGCTGGCCCTGCTGGACCGGCGGTCGAGCGCGACCATGCTGGAAATCCTCACCCGGCTGGCGCCCCGGGTCGGCATCCTCACCGAGGAGGCGACGCCGTCCGAGCTGATCGACGGCATCCGGCAGATCGCGCGGGGCATGCCGGTGCTCGACGCGAGGCTCACGATCGTCGCGCTGACGTACGGGAACTGCCCGCTGACCCAGCGGGAACGCGACGTGCTGCGCCGGGCGGCGGGCGGCATGCCGGTCAAGGAGATCGCGGCGGAGATGTTTCTGAGCTGCGGCACCGTCCGCAACTACCTGTCCAGCAGCATCACCAAGACCGGGGCGCGCACGCGGATCGAGGCGATCCGCATCGCTCACGAGGCGGGCTGGATCTGACCGGACGGCGCGGGTGCGGCCGGGGCGCACGGCGGATGCCCGGACCCGGCCGCGGTCGTCGCGGCCGGACCGGAGGGCCGGACCGGTGCCGGATGGCGGGCCGGCACCGGGGACTCGTGGCCGTCCCAGTACCCGAGCAGTTCGCGGTACAACGGCGAGGATGACGACAGCGTCGCATGGTCGCCGGCGCTCACGCCGACACCGTCGAGGACGAGGATGCGGCGCGCCCTGCGCGCCGAGCTGATCCGGTGTGCGATCACGATCAGGGTGCCGCCGCGCCGGGCGAACGCCTCCTCCGCCCGGCGCTCCGCGGCCGGATCGAGGTGGCAGGTCGCCTCGTCCAGTACCGCGATCGGTGCCGGAGACAGGTACGCGCGCGCGAGGCTGAGCAACTGCCGCTGCCCGGCGGACAACTCGGCCGGCGCCACCCTCGCCGCCCAGCCGCCCAGCGCCACCACCAGGGAGTCGGCCCCGACCGCGGCCGTCGCGGCGGAGACCTGTGCGGGCGTCGCGGACGGGGACAGGTACGTGAGGTTGTCCCACACCGTACCGGCGAACACGTACGCCTCCTGCGGGATCAGTACCCGCAGCCGGGCCAGCCGCTGGGCGGACAGGGCACCGATCGGGGCGCCGCCGATCGCGACGGTGCCCCCGTCGGGCCGCAGCATCCCGCAGACGATCCCGGCGAGCGTGGACTTGCCGATCCCGCTGGGCCCGACGATGGCGAGGTGATCGCCCATCGGCACCTCCAGATCCAGGTCCCGCAGGACCGGTGCGGCATGCGGCCCGTACGCGAAGGTGATGCCGCGCAGGGTCACGCCGTACGCCGCCAGCGGCCGGGGCGCCGCGACCGCGACCGGGCTCGCCGGCTCGGGCCCGGCCACGTCCAGGATGCGCCCCAGCACGACGGCGAACCGCAGCCCGCTGCCGCTCAGGCTTTGCACCACGGTGTTCAGCGCGGGCTGGAGTCCGGTGAGGACATACAGCAGGCCGCCCATGATGTCGCCGGTGGTCAGCCCGCGACCGGACAGCCACGGCCCCGCGCCGAGCAGGACGATCAGCGGCCCATAGCCGCCCACCGCGTAGCACAGCGTGCGCAGTACCTGCACCCGGGCGAGCGCGCGCTCGGCGGCCACCTGCTCGGCGACCGGCGCGGACACCATCCTGGTCGCGGCCTCCTCGATGCCGCAGGCGACGACGTCACGGGTGCCGGCCAGCACCGCGCCGGCGACCGAGGCGAGCCGCTCGTCGGCGCGCACGTAGTCGCGCTGCCGGGCGGCCGCCATGCCCAGCGTCAGCAGGAACGCACCGAGCCCGACCAGAAACGGCGGCATGACCAGCAGCAGGATGACCGGTGACAGGGACAGCAGGCCGGCGACCGCCCCGATCACGATGATGACGAAGCTGCGCACGACCACGATCAGGCCGGCGTACGCGTCCCGGACGATCTCCACCTGGTGGGTCAGGCGAGCCACCGCCCCGTCGTCGCGCTGTCCGGCCACCCCCCGGCGCAGCGCGCCGTGCACCACCCGCCGTACCAGGTCGTCGCGGAACGGCTCGACGATGTCGCCGAGCCGGCGGTACCCCTGGCGGGCGCCGACCGCGCCGATCAGGGCGGCGGCCAGCAGCACCGCCAGCCAGGCGAGCCCGGTCAGCGGCCGGCCGGCGAGGAACCCCTCGTCGACCGCGTGCGCGACCGCGAGGCCGGACACCGCGGCGGGTACCGCCTCGGGCACCGACCACCCGG
This sequence comes from Micromonosporaceae bacterium, assembly GCA_040255525.1. Taxonomy (GTDB): domain Bacteria; phylum Actinomycetota; class Actinomycetes; order Mycobacteriales; family Micromonosporaceae; genus Rugosimonospora. The sequence continues at coordinate 5,537 of JBDZVD010000195.1, forward strand.
CCAGCGCCAGCAACGGCCGCCGGCGCAGCGACGCCAGACCGAAGCGCAGGGCCGGCCTCACTGGAAGACCGCCCGGTACGCCGGGTCGTCCCACAGCTGCTCGTGGCGGCCCACCGCCCGTACCCGGCCGGCCTCCAGCCACACGACGAGGTCGGCCCGCGCCGCGGTGGCCGGCCGGTGGGTGACGATCAGCCGGGTACGCCCGCCGTGGTCCTCGGTAAGCGTCCGGCTGATCTGCATCTCAGTGACCATGTCCAGGCTGGATGTCGCGTCGTCCAGGATCAGTAGCCGGCCCGCCCGCCACGCGCGGGCCAGGCCCAGCCGCTGGTACTCGCCGCCGGACATCGGCGCCCGCGCCAGCGGGGTGTGGTACCCCAGCGGCAGCCGGCTGACGAAGTCGTGCGCGTGGGTGGCCCGGGCCGCCGCCTGTACCGCCGCCAGGTCCTGGCCCAACCCCACCGCGTCGACGATCCGCTCACCGACCAGTACCGGCCGCTCGAAGGCGCAGCTGATCGCCCCGCGCAGGCTGCGGTGGTCCAGCCGCCACAGCGGTACACCGTCCAGCCGCACCTCGCCCGCGTCCGGCTCGCGCAGCCGCGACGCCAGCGCGGCGAGCACCGACTTGCCGGCGCCGGACCGGCCGACCACGGCCACGGCGGCGCCACCGGGCACCGTGAGGTCCACGCCGTCCAGCAGCGTGGCGTCGCCCTCGTGCACGCTGACGGCCTGGAACCGCAGCGTGCCCGGCCCCTCGGGCAGGGTCTCGGTCCCGTATCCGGGTGGTGCCACGTCCAGCACCTCGCCGGCCCGGCGGGCCCCGGCACGCGCCCGTGCCAGCTGGCCGATCACGCCGGTCAGGGCGCCGAGTCCGGCTCCCATCGCCGCGTACCGGCTGGCCGCGAACAGCTCACCGGCGGTGATCCGCCCGTACCCCAGCTCCAGTCCGCCTGCCGCCAGTACGGCGAGGAGGACGAGCGGCCCGACGACGCCCGCCTGGGCGCTGGCCCGGGACAGTACCCGCCAGGTCAGCGCACCGTGCTCGTGCAGCCGGGGCAGCGGCTCCAGCACCCGGTCGGTCTCCCGCTCCAGCGTGCCGGCTGCCGCGATGGTGCGTACCCCGGACAGCGACTCGGCCAGCCGCGCGGCGATCCGGCCCTGCACCCGCTGGTACCGGATGAGCACGTCGGCGGTGCGCCGGGCGAAGGCGCGCAGCATGACCGCCACGAGCGCCAGGCCGGCCAGGAACGCCCCGGCCAGCCACGGGTCGATGAGGGCGAGCAGCACCACGCTGCCGATCGGTGGCAGCACCCCGGTGACCACCGAGACCAGGCTGGGACCGGCGAGGGCGGCGTCCGCCGCGTTCGCGGTCACCCGGGTGACCGAGTCGCCGGGTTCGAAGCCGCCGGTGGGACCGATCGCCAGCAGGTGGCGCACCAGGCGCCGGCGCAGCCAGGCCGTGGTGTCCGCGACGCACACCGTGCTGGCGTACGCCGCCACCAGGTCACAGGCCACGCTGAGGGCGATCAGCGCGGCGGAGTACTCCATCCACCGGGCGCTTTCTGCCCCGGCGACGATCGCGTCGACGGCGCGGCCGAGGACGGCGGGCAGTGCCAGGTCGCCGGCCGTACCGGCGAGTGCCGCGGCACCGATCAGTGGCAGCCAGGCGCCGCCGCGGCGGGCGACGGCGCGGAACGTGCCGGTGCTCGGCTTCCGTTCGTGCGCGCCCGCGCTCCGGCCCGGTTGGGTGCACCGCTGTCGCGGCGGTTGACGAGGTCCCATCCGGCTCGGTCCCGTCTGCCGACGCGGTCCCGGGCGGCCCACCGCCGCCCGGGACCGCTGAAGGGCTCGTGCCGTCAGAGGCAGGTCACCAGGCTCAGCGAGCTGGCGACGCAGATCAGCAGGCTGGCGCTGCTGGCGTCCCCACCGCCGTGACCGCTGTGGCCCTGCGGGGCCGACGGCTCCATGCCTTGCAGATCGAGAAGCGCCATCGTGATGGCTCCTTTCATCGGACGTATTCACCTACCCGCGCCCCTGTGGCGCGGGAGCTTGTGGCCCCTGCCGGCCCGGCCCGGGCGGCAGCAGGGGCAGGTGGACGGGCTGCCCGTGCAGGGCGGCGCCCACGGCCAGCAGTACCCCGGCGGTACCGGTGGCGAGGTCCATCGACAGGCGCAGCAGCTGGTCGCCGGGGAAGGCGACCCCGCCGGCGAACGGCAGCGCGTGCCAGGACAGGGCGGCCAGCTGCGCCAGGACGTCCGGGTCGGTCGCCGGTTCCGCGGACTGCCCGGCCAGGTACAGCAGCATCCCGGCCCGGCCGCCGAACACGCCGGGCTGGACGTACAGCGGCGAGCACGCGGCCCGGCGCGCGGCGCGGGCGGCCAGCTCGAACCGCTCGTCGGGGCACCGGGCGAGGTACTCGCCGAGCGCGACACCGACACCGGCGCTGCCGAACCCGAGGTAGGGCATGGTGCGCCAGCCCTCGTTGACCTCCAGCACGCCGTTGTCCCGGACCACGCACCGGCGCAGGTCCTGGCGCAACGCCACGGCGGCCCGGTCGAGGTACTCCCGGTCGCCGGTGCGGTCGTACGCGCGGATCAGCAGCAGCGCCGGGCCGGACGAGCCGCGCAGCAGCCCCGCGTACGGCTGGTCGAGACCGCTGGTCTCGCCGACCGAGTCCTCATCCCCGAGCCGTTCGGCGACGAGTGCGACGGCCCGGTCGGCGGCGTCGCGCAGGGCGGCGTCGCCGGTGCGGTCGGCGAAGTGGGCCAGGTTGAGCCCGATCCCAGACAGCCCGCCGAGCAGGTCCAGCCCCAGGCTCTGCCACCCGTCGGCGCGGCACATGTCCAGCGTGTCGAGCGCCTCCGCCCGGTACCCGAGGTGGTCGAGGGCGAACGCCACCCCGTGCAGGCCGTCGTACAGGCCCATCATGGTGCCCGCCGGCGGCCGCTTGGCCTGGCGCAGCAACCACTCCTCGTGCTCCGGGTAGCGGCCGGCCCCGGTGACCGACAGGGCGTACAGCACGCCGGCCGCGCCGTACGCCAGCCCCAGCCCGCCGAGCCGGAACTGCTCGATGTCGCCGGGGAACAGCCGGTCGGACCGCTCCGGGCTGGCGCTGGCCAGGATCGCGCGGACCAGACGCTCGCGGATGCCCGGCCAGTCGGCGGGGTCCAGCGTGTTCGCCTCGTCGGCCGGCTGCATGGCGGGTCGCGTGGCCGGGCCGGCCGGGCTCGTGCCGGCCGGGAATGCGCTGGCCGGATCAGCGCCGGCCGGCTGCGCGCCGGTCGTGCGCGGGCTCGAGGCGGGAGTCGAGTATCCCG
>JBDZVD010000196.1:0-8727 GCA_040255525.1 Micromonosporaceae bacterium
CACTCTCGCGCTCCGGCACACCCCTCACCCATGATCATCGGTGGATCCGGGCTTAACCTAGGCCGGCTCCTTGCCAAGCAGGGCGACCCAGACGCTGCCCGAACTGCTTACCGACTCGTCATCGACTCCGAACACCCCGACTATGCGCCGAAGGCTGCGCGGAACTTAGACCGGCTTCTCGCCAAGCAGGGAGCCCCGGGCGACGCTCCGCCTCCCACCACGTAACCAAGATCGGACGTGCCATCCGCGTGCCAGTAACCCGTGCCGCGACCGGTCACGGGCGGGCACCAGCGGTCACTAGCCCACCCGCCGCGATCAGGCGAACCGGGCGTACCACCCTGATGATCGCCGGTGTTCCAAACTGGGGGTCCGGCCACGGCATCAACTGGCTGGGCAGATTCCGTGCGGAATCAAGGCGGCCGCTGTCGGCCGCTGCGCGGGCTTATCCGGGGCACCGCGTCTTACCGCTTCGCTCACGGCGCCGACCCCGGCCCATCCCGCCGCCTCTGGCGGACAGCATGAAGCCCCCACTGTCACCGACGAAAGTGCTCCTCGATGGCGGCGACGAGCTGACCGGCGGCGCGGGTCATACCGGAGTCCCACTGAGCACGGTGTGGCCGAGACCGCGCCATGATCAAGCAGGGGCGGCTGCCGTATTTTGATCGCCAACCCCGGGTCTTCGTTTGGGCAGCTCAGGCCCGCTGGCTACTCATCCGCACGCCGCGGCCCTTCGTGCGGCCTGCTCCGCAGCCCGTCGAGTGCGATCTGCAGGATTGTCCTCATCTCGTGGGGGTCGCGATCGAGGCGCACGACGGCCAGTACGAGGTCGAGTGCTTGGCCCAGGGTGACGTCGTCGCGGATGTGCCCTGCGCGCTGAGCGGCGGCCAGCAGCGGCTCTCCTGCGGCGATCACGCGGTCACGGCCGCGGACGAACACCGGATCGTCGTGGCTCGTGTACTCCAGCAAGCCGTTGGCGAAGACGTGCTTGCTGTCCTCGAACGCGGCGAACCGATGCAGCCATCCCAGCAGCGCCGCGCCGGCATCGTCGTTGCTGATGCAGGAGGAGGCTGGAGCCGCGGCGACCAGCGCGTCCACCTCGTCGACCAAGAGGGCCTCCAGCAGGTCGCGACGCTCCGGGAAGTTCCGGTACAGCGTGGCGCGGCCCACGCCGGCGCGGCGCGCGACCTCGGCCATCGACAGCTCGGGCGAGGCGCCTGATGGCGTATCCGTGGGCGGCTTGGCGACGAGCTCACGTGCGGCGGCCAGGATGCGCGCGCGGTTACGACGGGCGTCAGAGCGCTGTGACGCGTCTGACTGCTGTTCGGTGCTCACTCTCATCCCCAAGAAAGTGGACATGGTGTCTCAGTTAGGGCTATGGTTTGAAGCGGACAGGGTGACCGCTTCGGTTGAAGGGTACCGCCCCCACGGCGATGTCGCGCGGGCACAGAGGGTGCGCGCCGGCATCCAAGGACAATGGGAGTAACGATGGAACAGCGACCGCTTGGCGAAACCGGAATCTGGGTCAGCGAGTTGTGTCTGGGCGCCATGATGTTCGGCGCCATCGGCAATCAGGATCATGACGAGTGCGTGGGCATCGTGCATCGCGCGCTGGACGCCGGGATCAATTTCTTCAACACCGCCGACGGCTACTCCCATGGCGAGTCCGAGCAGATCCTGGGCGAGGCCCTCGCAGGCGGACGCCGCGACGAGGCCGTGCTGTCGGTCAAGTTCGGGCTGGTGCTCGACGGTAACAAGAACCACGGCGGTGGTTCCCGCCGCTGGATCAACCAGGCGGTGGAAGGCTCGCTGCGGCGACTGCGCACCGACTACATCGACGTCTACGAGCTCGGCGTTCCCGACGAGACGACTGATATAGACGAGACGCTCGCGGCGCTGACCGACCTAATGCGCGCCGGCAAGATCCGCTCCTTCGGCACGTCGAAGCAGCCCCCGTCTCGACTGGTGGCGGCCCGTGCCCTGGCTGAGCGACGCGGCCACGGCTTCTTCCGCACCGAAGAGGCCCCCTACTCGATGATCAACCGAGCCGTCGAGTACGACTTGCTGCCCACCTGCCAGCGCCTCGGAACCGGCGTGCTGGCATTCGGTGCCCTGGGCGGCGGATGGCTGTCCGGTCGCTACCAGGACGCGTCCACCGCAACCGGGTCCGCCTCGGGAATGCGCAACCACCTGTTCAGCATGGACGCGGGCGACCCCGCCAACGCCGCCAAGCTCGCGGCCGTCCAAGCCCTCGGACAGATCGCGCAGAAGGCGGGTCTGAGCCTGATCCAGCTGGCAACGGCCTTCGTCCTGCGACACCCCGGCGTCAGCTCGGCCGTCATCGGTCCGCGCACGCTGAACCACCTCGAGGGCTACCTCGCCGTCGACGGGGTCCACCTCGGCGACGACGTACTCGACCAGATCGACAGCGTCGTGGCGCCTGGCATCAGCATCGACGCGGCCGACACCATGTGGGAGTACGGAACCAGCGCTCTCCAGGTTCCTAACCGCCGCCGCTGACCGCCGCCTGGTCAACGCCACCGGCCTGATCGGCCTGGCCGGCCGGCGACACCCCATTGGCTACCACTTCGCCGGCCGACGCGTCACCGTCCGCCTCGACCACGGCGTCATGCAGATCATCGCCGACGGCCTCCTGCTACGCAGCCTGCCCAACCCGCTGACTCCATCCCAGCAGGCCCGGCTGCGCGACGCCCGCCCCGCCGGCCCACCACCCCAACCAGCACCCGAACCACCCCGTGTCCAACGACGCGTCAGTCGCCGCGGCGCGCTGACCATCGCCGGGCAACGCGTCCACGTCGGCCTGCTCCACGCCGGGCGCACCCTCGACGTCGAAGCCACCGACACCACCCTGCGCGTCTACGACGGCGACCAACTCATCACCGAGATCGCCCGCACCACGACCAAGCCCATCGCCCGATACAAGGTTCGCAAACCCGAACCGCCCCGGCGGCCGCCAAGGCAATCCCGTTCGACCCTGATGTGGGCGCTCGTCTAATTCCCCAGGCCCGGGCTCAAGTAATTCCCCAGGTCGTGGTCCCCGTGTCCTGTGTGGACTTTAGTTGGTTGGGTTGCTGTGTGTCGAGGCTGGTCTCTTGCGGGGGCGGTAGCTGGGCCCGTTCATGAAGATCTGGTGGCTGCTGTTGATGAGGCGGTCCAACAGCGACTCGGCGACCACAGGGTTGGGGAACAGTGGGTACCAGTCCTGCGGTGACCGGTTGGACGTGAAGACCATTGAGTGGCCCAGCCGGATCCGTTCGGATACCAGCTCGTAGAGGTCGTCGGCTTGTTGTGGGGCAAGCTCTCTCATCGCGAAGTCGTCAAGGATCAGCAGCGCGGGTCGGGCGAGTTCGGCCAGCCGTTTGGCCCAACTGCGGTCGGCGTGTCCGCCGGCGAGGTCGGCGAGCACGCGGCTGGTCTTGGCGAAGCGGACGTCGGCGCCGACGCGGATGGCCTGGTGTCCCAGCGCTTGGGCGATGTGGCTCTTGCCCACTCCGACCGCGCCATAGAGGATGACCGACTCGCCGGCGTGTAGCCAGCGCAGCGCGGCGAGGTCCCGGATCGCGGCGGCGGGCAGTTTCGGGCTAGCGGCGAAGTCGAACTCCTCCAAGGTGGAGGTCTGCTCGAAACGGGCCCGTCGCAGGCGACGGTCCATCGCGGTGGCGTCGCGGCGGGCGATCTCGTCGTGGCAGAGCACTTGGAGAAATTCCAGGTGTCCCAGTTCACCGGCGCGGGCCTGGGCCAGCCGCGCGTCGAGGGTGTGCAGCATGCCGGACAGTTTCAACGCGCGTAGGCAGTCGTGCAGTGCGGTGTCGATGACGCTCATCGGGGCTCCAGTGGATGGCGGTAGATGAAGGTGAACAGGGCGTGCTGGAGGTTGACCAGGTCTCGGCCGGTGAGCACGGGCGGGTAGCCGTAGTGCCGGAGCACCGTGGCGACGTCGTAGGCCAGGCCGAAGCAGAAGCGCGGATCGTCGCCGGAGGCGGGCTGGGCGACTGGGTAGGCCGGGGCCGGCCGTGCGGTGGCGTCGTCGGTGGTGGTCACCGGTCCTCCTTGATGCCGTGGCGGTCATCGTCGGTTGGGACCGGGTCGTTCGCGGTGGCTGGGTTCACGGCGACGGCCTGGCTCACGGTGGGCTGGTCCACGGTGAGCGTGCCGCTCGCGGTGGCCGGGTCCGTGGCGGTGTCGCTGCCGGTGGTGGGTGTGGTGATGCAGGTCGCGAACAGCCGTGACGGGCCGTGCAGATGCGCGGCGGCGCCGCCGTCACCGGCCGCCGGCGGCGGTGGATCCGTCTCGGCGCCGACAGCGAGGATCCCCTTGATCGTGCGATAGGACGGGTCGCCGACGCCGATCGCCCGGGCGCAGGCGGCGTCCAACCGGGCCGCGCCGTGCTTGTCGGCCAACCCGAGCACCCCCTGCGCGGAGCGCAGACGCGTCAGCGTATCCACCGCGAGCAGGTCGTTGATGACCGCGGCCACGTTCGCGCCGAGTTCGGCGGCGCGCCGCCGGCACCACACCGGGGTACGCATCCGGAACGCGATCTTCTCCGGCGGGTAGTGCGCCTGGTCGCGGTGACGACCCCGAGCAAGCCGGGGGTGGGTGGCGACCAATCCTCCCTTGTGGAAAATCTGCACCGTGTCCCACGTCTCGCGCGCATCGACGTGCTGACCGATCAGTCGCCACGGCACCGAGTACAACGTCTTGCCGACCTTGACGTGGATGTCCGGGCCGACCTTCGGCGTGGACCACGAGGCCAACTCAAACGACCTGACGGGCAGCGGCAGCAACGCCGGCTGCTCGACGGCGGTGAACACCGACAGCGGCGACGCGCCGCCCAACGGGCGGCACACCCGCTGACCCGCCACCTCCACACACCAGGCCAGCGCCGCGGCCTGCATCTGTTTCACCGACCCGAATTCCCGACCCCGCCAGAACGAGTCGCGTACGTAGGGCATCGGCCGCTCGACCTGCGCCTTATCCCGGGGCTTACGCACCCGCGCCGGGTCGATCAGGACGCCATAGTGCTCGGCCAGCTCCGCATACGACCGGTTGATCTTCGGGTCGTACAGGTCGGTCTTAGCGACCCCGGTACGCAGGTTGTCGGGCACGATCCGCCGGGGCACACCGGAAAAGAACGCGAACGCCTCCACATGCGCCTCGGTCCAGAACCGCTGGTCCATCACCAGCGTCGGGCGCACAAACAGGTGGCGTGAACAGCACAACACCATCACGAACGCCCAGACCGCGCGCCGGCGCCCGGACAGCGGATCGGACACATGCCCAACTTGCCGTAGTCGACCTGGGCTTCCTCGCCAGCGGGCACCGGGTCGCGCAGCACGACCACCCGATCACGGCGCACCTCTTCGGCCATGTTCGCCGCGATATAACGCTTCACCGACGCCACGCTCGCCGAAAGGCCCCGCTCATCACGCAGCCGCTGATGGATCGTCGCCTGCGTGACCCCGGCCTGGAGCTGCTCGACGATGTAGTCGTGGTACACGGCGATCTGCGGCCACGTCGTCTGTCGCAGGCTCGTGTCCTCCAACCCCGGGAACCAGTCACGCACCAACAGTTCCCACTGCGCCCGGGTCAACGCCGCATCGCCGGGCACCATCCCCGCGTCCTGCGCCGAAGCGATGTATTTCCGGATGGTTTTGCGGTCCACGTCCAACGACTGCGACACCTGACTGATCGACCGACCAGCGTGCCAGTGCGTCAAGATCTCAACAACATCGGTCACGGTGAAACTTCTCCTCGCCATCGGCTCCCTCGCCCGTCGTCGCCCGACGAGGGAGGACTGTTCCGATCACGAGGACCACGACCACCGCGACACACCGCCCCAAGCTGGGGAATTACGTGAGCGGCACCTGGGGAATTACGTGAGCGCCAAGCCCGCCAGCTGGGGAATTACTTGAGCGCCGACAACCCTGACTGGGGCATGTTCACCCTCGACCTCAACGCCGACGGCCAGGTTCTCGGCCTCGAAATCCTCGGCGCCCGCACGCACTTACCGCCGTCCTTGCTCCAGGCGATACTGAATCACGACCCAGATCAGACCTCAAAACCATGATCGTCTAGTCGGGAGTGACGGATCATGTGGAGCCCGACATGCCGTCACCCGGACATGCCGTCACCCGTCATGACCGGTTGAACCGGCCCAGATCAGTAACAGGACCTGCGTGACACTTCTCAGGCGTTGGGGGGCGGACCGTTCGCCCCGGGCACAGATACTCAGTTCCCTGTGAGGCGGAGCAGATCGGCGATGCGGCGCACTTGTCGGGTCACGTCGATCGCCGCCGAGGGACTCAGCCGTCCAACGCTGCGGGCAACAACGTAAAGTTCGTCCTCGACGAGCATCCAGTCAGGGAGATTCCCCGCGACGTGCGCGGCCTTGATGTCGGGTCCTATGCGGTTGATGGCAAGCTCGGCGTCGATGCAGATCGTCCAGAAACCTTGAGCAAACTCGTCCTGGCCTGGCTGTATGCGGTGCGGATTGAGTTTGTGGCGCACTCCGAGCCGCGAGTACCTGCGTGGCAGGCGCAGCGCCGCGAAGAACCCGTGACCCTTGGCGGCCCCGGCAACGTCGAGCATGCCGCCTGGCGCCCAGGTCACCTCGCCCACCGTGATCGGGAAGCCATCAACGCTCTTGGACAGAGCGCACAGGACCACCGGCGCGGATACGCCGGGCTCTGTGGTCGCCCACGGCCAATCGCGCTGTACCGCCAGCGTGACCCATCCATCTCGCTCCGCCCAGCGGAACAGAGCCCACCTCGACCATCGCCCGTGGAGGTCCAGACCCAGAAGAAGCAGCAAGACCCCGCAGATCAGCATGCCCAGCCATATAAGGAAACCGAGCTTCTCCGCCAACCAACGGGATGCCAGTCGGATCAGCACAAGGCCGCACAGCACGCCGATGGCCGCCAGTACCGTCAGGACCGAGGACCATCGACCTCGGAAACCGCCGCTTCGTCTCGGCATGCCACCCTCACCGTTTGAGCCGGCCGTCAGGGTAGCCACAACGATCAACGGGACGCCTGATTCCGGCCGATGCGCGGCGTGCGCCTCCGGGCTCGAGGACATCGCCTGATTCCGAACCTCTCGGGCATGCCCCAAGTGATCCCTAGCCGAAGCTGTCACTCAGGTCCTGATAACGACCTGTCACGCAGGTCATGAGACTCGACATGCCGTCACCCGTCATGGCGGTTAGGCGCGATCTCCTCGGTCGGGCAGGCTTGCCCCTGCCCGGCGTTCTCGGTCGAGCCAAGGCTCGCCGTAGGCGACTGCGGAGCGGCTTGACCTTGGCGCGGCCGGGGTTCTCAGGCAGCCGTCTCGGTGTCCGGCCGAGGGGAGCCCGCGGGTGACAGATACTCGCTGATCTCCGAGGAGGGCCGCCGGGGTTCGGGACCGAGCCCCGATAGCCATTCAACGCGAAGGCTGCGTTGTTGCCCGAGGGTGACAGGATCTCGGCTGTGCCGATTCCATTCGGCTGGCGGGCAGGGTTGGCTTTTTGCCGACAACTGCGAGTGCGGCGCGCCGCCGGCGCGGAGCAGCGACAAACGCAACCTCGCTTAACCGGTCGGCGGTACCCCGGTGGGCGCCCACGCCGGTGCACCTCACTGAGCCCGCGTCAGCACCGGTACCACCCCTGGTCGTCGGTACACCGCCGGCCCCGGCGCACCTCTGCGACGATCCGGCACCGCGGACCCGGCGGCACCAAGCGGCACGCATCGAACCGCACCGAAACGCACCGAAACGCAGCACTACCAGGGGCTATGACAACGGAGGAGCACCATCGGAGCACCAAATCCCAAATCTGGGAAAATCCGTCCCGTCATACGAAACGAATCAGGGCCGTGACTAGAGTTTCTGCTGGTCACGGCCTTGATCGCTGGCGCGCCCGGAGGGACTCGAACCCCCAACCTTCTGATCCGTAGTCAGATGCTCTATCCGTTGAGCTACGGGCGCCGGAACCTGAACCAGTGTACATACCGGGTTTTGCGCGGAGGCTCCGGGATTCGAACCCGGGAGGGGCTTTAAGACCCCAACCGCATTAGCAGTGCGGCGCCATAGACCAGACTAGGCGAAGCCTCCCGGACGGCCCGTTGGACCGCCGCCGGTCGAGGATACAGGGCAGCCGCCTCTGCGGGCAAAGCAGAACCGCGATCGTTCGGTCCGCCAGGACGCGAGCAGGGCCCGCGAAGGCTACGCTCGGGGCGCATGGAGGACGACAGCAGGACACCACGGCGCGGAAACCCGCCCAGGGATCCGGCGGCGAAGCGTCCCGACCAGCCCAGGAGCCCCGACCGGTCCACGACCCCGGACCGGCCACGGACCGCGGACCGGCCCCGACCAGCCGATCGACCCAAGCCCCCAGCCGCCCTGTTCATGGAGCCGGCGATCCCACCCCGGCCACCGGAGCCTCCAGCGGACGAGCCGGTACCGGCCGGCGAGCCCGCTCCGGCGGCGTCCCCTTCCGCCGCCAGCATCCCCGCCCAGCGTTCCGGGTCCCCGCGAGCCACCCGACCGGTCGAGCCGGCAGCGGGCGGCGCTTCCGGCCGGAGTGATCGCCGCGACCTGCCGGACCGGAATGGTACCGGTCGGAAGCCGGCCGGTACCGCGGCGACCGACGCGGACGCCGCGGCCGAGGCGGTCAGCGAGGCCGGGGCCGGGGCCGAGGCCGGGGCCGGGGCCGGGGCCGGGGCCGGGGCCGGG
>JBDZVD010000053.1:0-42137 GCA_040255525.1 Micromonosporaceae bacterium
GGCTGCCGGTCCGGGCCTGGCTGCCGGTCCGGGCCTGGCTGCCGGTCCGGGCCTGACTGCCGGTCCGGGTCTGACTGCCGGTCCGGGCCTGACTGCCGGTCCGGGCCCGGCTGCCGCCGCGCGCCCGGCTGCTGTCCCGGACCCGGCTGCTGTCGGGCGCCCGCCCGCGCCTCAGCCGTCCGCGCCCGGCTGGCGGATCCCGGCCATCACCTGGGCGACCACCCGCCGTGCCAGCTCCCCGGTCAGCGGCTCGTGCCCGAAGAACAGCCGGTAGTACAGCGGCGCGAAGAGCTGGTCGAGGGCGACCGCCAGGTCGATGTCCGGCCGGATCTCGCCGCGGGCGATGCCGTCGCGCAGGATCCGCTCCGAGGCGACCCGCCGCGGCCCGAGCCAGCGGTCGCGCAGCGCGTCACCGATCTCCGGATCGGTCTGCGCCTGCCCGGCCAGCGAGCGCATCAGCGGGCCGCACGCGGTGTGCGCGAACAACTTCCGCAGGGCGTCGACCTGGAACAGCAGGGCCTGCGTGGTCGAGGCCGACTCGGGCACGACCACCGATTCCCGCACCCGGGCGAAGAAGCCGTCGATGGCCACCGCGCTGCGGGAGGGCCACCACTTGTAGAGCGTCGCCTTGCTCACCCGGGCCCGGGCCGCCACCGCCTCCATCGTGAAACCGGTCATCCCGCGCTCCATCAGCACGTCCCCGGCGGCCTCCAGGACGGCGCGGCGCGCCCGGTCGCTGCGGGGACGCCCCCGGGCGGGCGGCGTGGTCTCGGTCACGACCGTCCCTCCCTTCCGTCGTGGGCATTTTCTAAACGGTACCGTTCAAGATATAGACGAGGGGGCGGGAATGGGCACTGGGGCAGCGACGGTGGCCGGGCCCGGCCGGACGGTCGGGCCGGATCGCGCCGGTGCCGACGGCTCGCTGCGCAGCCTGCGCCTGGTGACCGTGGTGCTCGCGTTCGCCTGCGGCCTCACGGTGGCGAACCTGTACTACGCCCAGCCGCTGCTCGCGTTCATCGCCCGCAGCCTCGGCTCGGGCCAGGGAACCGCCGCGCTGATCGTCACCATGACGCAGATCGGGTACGCGGCCGGACTGATCCTGCTGTTGCCGCTCGGCGACCTGCTGGAGAACCGGGGGCTGGCGTCGCGTACCCTGCTGGGCACGGCCGCCGCTCTGGTGGTCGCGGCGTTCGCACCGGGCATCGGGGTGCTGCTGGCCGTCTCGGTGTTCATCGGGCTCACCTCGGTGGTCGCGCAGATCCTCGTCCCGCTCGCCGCGCACCTGGCGCCGGCCGAGCAGCGCGGACGCGTCGTCGGCCGGGTCATGAGCGGCCTGCTGCTGGGTATCCTGCTGGCCCGGACGCTGGCCAGCCTGGTCGCCGCGCAGTGGGGTTGGCGCAGTGTGTACCTCAGCTCGGCCGTACTGATGGTGGCGGTCTCCGTCGTGCTGATCCGGGTGCTGCCGCGCCGCCGCCCGGCGCACACCGCCACGTACCCCCGGCTGATCGCGTCGATGGTGCAGTTGGTGCGTACCGAGCCGGTGCTGCGCCGCCGGGCGGCGTGCCAGGCACTCATGTTCGCCGCGTTCAGCAGCTTCTGGACGTCGATCGGGTACGAACTGATCGACAGGCACCACTTGTCGCAGACCGGCATCGGCATCTTCGCGCTGGTCGGGGCTGCCGGAGCGGCATCCGCGCCGCTGGCCGGCTCGCTCGGTGACCGCGGGCACGGTCAGCTCGCCAGCGGTGTCGCGCTGGCCCTGGGCGTGGCCGCCATGGCGGTGGCCGGCGCCGCACAGGGTAGCCTCGTGCTGCTCGCCGTCGCGGCCGTCCTGCTGGACCTCGCGGTCCAGGGACACCAGGTGATCAGCCAGCAGGAGATCTACCAGCTGCGACCGGACGCCCGCGCCCGGATCAACTCGGTCTACATGGGCTCGCTGTTCATCGCGGGCGCGATCGCCTCCGCGGTGTCCGGAATGCTCTACCAGCGGTCGGGCTGGACGGCGGCCACGGTGTTCGGCGGAGCGCTGCCGGTTCTGGCTCTGCTGGTGTGGGCGGTGTCCCGGCTGCGCGCCCGCCGGCCGTTGGCGGACGCGGCCAGCCCCGGCTGAATCCCCGCGCCGGCTGGCCTTCGCGCCGGCTGGGTGTTCGCGCCGGCTGGGTGTTCGCGCGGGCTGGGTGTTCGCGCGGCCCGAGTCCCCGCGCCGGTCGAGTCCCGCCGGGCGGCGGTGTTGAAATTCTCGGCCGGGTCCGCCAGATTGCACGAATGACCGGTGACACCGATCCCGACCCGGTGGTCCGCGCGCAGCAACTGCGGGTGGCCATCGGACGCGTCTCCCGGCGGTTCCGCCAGCTGTACGCGATGAATTCCGGCGCCGGCCCGAGTTTCACGGAGGTCGCCGTCCTGGCCCGGCTGGAACGGGAGGGGCCGGCGTCGCCGAGCGAGCTGGCGGCACGGGAACGGGTCACTTCGCAGGCTGTCGCCGCGGTCATCCGGGAGCTGGAGAGCCGTGGCCTGATCAGCCGCTCACCCGATCCCGCCGATGGCCGCAAGACCGTCATCGCCATCACCGCCGCCGGCGGGTCGCTGCTGCGGGACCGGGAGCAGGCCGTGATGAGCGGGCTGGTCCGCGCGCTGGGCGAGTCGTACAGCGAGGCGGAGCTGCGCCGCCTCGACGCGGCGATCCCCCTGCTCAACCGGCTCGCTGACCAGATCTGAACGCGGGCCGGCCCGATTCGGGACTGGCCCGACCTCGGGCCGCCGGGGGCGTCGCATCCCGGTTCGGGTCCGGGCGCCCCCGCCGGACTGGTGTCAGTCGCTGTCAGCCGCGGCTCAGCGGGGCGTGACCGGCGCCCGGCACGGTGGTGTCATGAGATACGCGATCGAGGCCGAGGGGCTGGTCAAGCGGTTCGACAGCACCGTCGCGCTGGCCGGGGTGGACCTGGCCGCAGACACGGGTACCGTGCTGGCCGTGCTCGGCCGCAACGGTGCGGGCAAGACGACCGCCGTGCGGATCCTGGCCACGCTGGCACACCCCGACGGCGGTAGCGCCAGGGTCGGCGGCCACGACGTCGTGCGCTCACCCGACCGGGTACGCAGGCTCATCGGCCTGACCGGGCAGTACGCCTCGGTGGACGAGAACCTGACCGGCACGCAGAACCTTTTCATGATCGGCCGGCTGCTCGGCATGTCCCGTCCCGACGCGCACGACCGGGCCACCGCGCTGCTGGCCCGGTTCGAGCTGGCCGCTGCCGCGGACCGTGGCGTCAAGGGGTACTCCGGCGGCATGCGGCGCCGGCTGGACCTGGCCGCCAGCCTCGTCGGCGACCCGCGCATCATCTACCTCGACGAACCGACCACCGGCCTCGACCCGCACGCCCGTGTCGAACTCTGGGCTGCGGTGCGCGCCCTGGCCGCCGACGGGGTGACGGTACTGCTGACCACGCAGTACATGGACGAGGCCGACCAGTTGGCCGACGCGATCGTCGTACTCGACCGGGGCGCGGTGGTGGCATCCGGTACCCCGGACGGCCTCAAGGCCGAGGTCGGCGGGCAGCGGCTGGAGGTCCGGCCGGAGCGACCGGAGCACCGCGACGCGGTCGCCGGGATCCTCGCCGCGCTCGCCGGCCAGAAGCCGGAGTGGCGCAGGAATCTGCTCCGGGTATCCGTGCGCGACCTCAGCCTTCCCGCGGAAGTGCTCCGCCGGCTCGACGGGGCCGGCATTCCCGTGGCCGAGCTGTCCGTCCGCCGGCCCAGTCTCGACGAAGTGTTCCTGACCCTGACCGGAGAACCCCGTCCCGCGCCGGAACCGGCCGTGCGGACCGACGGGACCGCGCCGGCGGAGGCGACCGCGCCGAGGGAGAAGACCGTGCCGATGGGGGCGACCGCGTCGATCGAGGAGAGTGCGGCATGATGTCACTCGCCCAACAGGGGTTCACGCTGGCCTGGCGCAGCCTGGTGCCGCTGCGGAACAGCCCCGGCCAGCTCACCGGGTACCTGCTCCAACCGGTCGTCATGGTGGTCGTGTTCGTGTACCTGTTCGGCGGCGCGTCGGCCGGCGGTGATCGGCACTCCGCGGTGCTGTACGCGCTTCCCGGGGTGCTCGCCCAGTCGGCGTTGATGGCCACGATCGCGACCGGGGTGAACCTCAACACGGATCTGCACAACGGCGTGTTCGACCGGTTTCGCAGCCTGCCGATCGCGCGGGCGGCGCCGCTGCTCGGCCGCGTACTGGCGGATCTGTGCCTGCTGTGCCTCTCGGTGTGCATGGCGTTGCTGGTGGGGTTCGTGGTCGGTTTCCGGATCGGTACCGGTCCGGTGCAGGTGGTGGCCGCCGTCGCCCTGATCCTGGCCATCGCGGTCGCGCTCAGCTGGGGCAGCGCGCTGCTCGGTCTGGTGTCCAGGACGCCGGCCTCCGTGCAGGTCACCGCGACCGCGGTGATCATGCCGCTCAGCCTGGGCTCCACCGCCTTCATCCCGCTGCGCGAGATGCCGGGCTGGTTGCAGTTCTGGATGCGGGTGAACCCGGCGTCGCATCTGGCCGACGCGGTACGCGGGCTGCTGGTGGGCCGGCCGTACGACGCGCGTCTCGGCACCGACATCGTGGTCACGCTGGGCTGGGTGGCCGCGATGCTGGCGGTGTTCGTGCCGCTTGCCGTACGGGCGTACCGGCGGCGGATCTGACCGCTGGCAGGGCCGGGTGGGGGTTGGCATGTGACCATCGATCCGGCCTGGGTATAGCCGGAGTGTCCGCAGAACCGGGCGGCGGATACACGACCGAGGAGATGAACCATGGGGGATACCGGATACGCCGGCTTCGACAGGACGATCGAGAAGGCCAATCACATCCTGCACCACATCGAGCAGGCATACGGCTGGCCCAAGGATCGCCGCAACCAGTCGTACGCCGCGCTGAGGACCGTGCTGCACACGCTGCGCGACCGCCTGCCGGTCGGAGAGTCGGCCCAGTTGGCGGGGCAACTGCCCACTCTGGTGCGCGGCGTCTACTACGAGGGCTGGGATCCCAGCGCCGTACCGATGAAGATGGACAAGGAGGAGTTTCTCGCCCGGATCCGCAGCGAGTTCACCTTCGACATCGAGGGCGGCCCGCAGCGGTTGGTGGAGACCGTGATGGACGCGATGCGCCAGCACATCACCGATGGGCAGCTCCAGGACGTCAAGTCCGTTCTGCCCAAGGACCTGGCCATGTCCATACGCTGACCCGCCGGGTCGAGCCGGCGGCGCCGATCCGGCGCCGGGCGGGCGCGGGTGCCCCAGACGCGGGAGCGGCGCCCGGGCACCTCTCGCCCGGGCACCTCTCGCTCGGGCCGCCCGATGCGCACGCCGCTTCGTGCTATCCGAGCCGGCGTACGCCGGCGAGCGCGCGTGCGCGCGGAGTCCCGTCCAGGCCGGTCGGCGCCGTGCCGGCGGGCGCCGCGCCGTCCGCGCGGGTACCCGGCGAGGCGGTACCGCCCGGGTCGGTACCGCCCGGGTGAGCGCCGCGCGAATCGATGTCGCTGCCCGGAGAGAGCAGTACCAGGCCGATCAGCAGCCAGGCGATCGTCGCCACCCGGTTCGCGGTGAGCGCGGGCAACCCGACCGACGCGCCGATCACCAGCAGGACGAGGCCACCGCCGAGCCTCGATCGGGCGGAGCCGGCCGGTACCCTCCGGCGCAGCCAGCACACCGCCAGAGTGGCGAGCAGCATGGTGTAGAGGAGCGCTCCGTACAGCCCGGCGACGCACAGCGCCTCCACCCAGGCGTCGTCGTACGGCACGGCGAGCCCGCCCGCGCCGAAGCCGAACCAGGGCGAGTCGTGCAGGACGGCCGCGACGACGGTGTGCAGGCTCGATGAGTTTCCGAGCCGGCCTCCGGTATACAGGTGCAGCGCGTCGCCGTTCGCGCCGGGGTGGAGCAACTGCGCCAGGAAGTTCCCGCCGATCCACTGTGGACCGATGCCGGACTGGGCCAGTGCCGCGACCGCGACGGCGGCGGCGGCGAGCAGCACGAACCGCCGGCCGCGCCCGTGCGACTGGCGCAGCACCTGCCACGCCGCGATCGGTAGACCGACCAGCAGGAAGACCTTGCTGACCGTGAGCAGTCCGCCGACTGTGATGAGCAGGCTGGCACCGGCGAAGCGGAGCAGATCGCAGCGGTAGTGGTAGATGGCGGCCAGCAGCGCCATGCTGTACATCTCGCCGGCCTCCGCGGGTTGGTTGAAGATGCCGGTGTACCGCCCGAGTTGACTCGCCCGGCCCGCCACGGTGTCCGTGACGGTGTTGCCCACGACGGTGTTGTCCCAGAACCGCGACAGCACCGGTGTCAGGTCGTGCCCCTGCGACGCGTACGCGAGCACCGCGTTGAGGCACATCGCCCAGATGACCACCCGGCATACGAGCGCCAGCAGGCGTTCCCGGTCGGCTCCGAGGTCCAGCAGGGTCCACAGGGTGACGAGTACGGCCAGCGGCAGCGCCAGGTTGTCCAGCCCGGCGAGCGCGCTCGCCCGGCCGAATCCGGTCAGTTCCGGCACCGGCATGACCGTTCCGAGCACCGCGACCAGGGCCGCGGCGGTGAGCAGCCCGAGCGCCAGGACGGCCGCGCGGGTGAACCGGAACCGGCACCACCGCAGGGACATCAGCGCGACCGCGAAGAGTCCGTAGACCACCACCTGTTCGGTCCGGATACCGGAGACCGGGGTGTACGGGCCGAACGCCGCGACGGCCGCCACGGTGAGTGCCGCACAGGCCAGCCGGCGCTGCCGTGATGGGACATCCGTGCTGGGTGCCGCGCGCGCCAGCCGGGGCTGTGGTCGGACATCCGTTCCGGAAGTTTGAGGAGTACTCACACAAGGACCAACGAATGGTCAGGCATTTAGTGACAAAAAGTGCGAAAGGTATTATTCGGATGTCGTGCGATGCCGGGCCGTGCCGCCTTGGTGCGGTGCCGCCTTGGTGCCGTGCGGTGCCGTGCCGTGCGGTGCCGCGGGTGTGACGGCCATCCGTCAGCGCACGAGCGGCCGACGTTTGCCAGACTATCCGCGACCACGTCGCCGCGGCGGCCTCGGGGACGGCGGCGGCACGGGGACAGCCGCGGCGGGTGTCAGCGGCGGCAGGTGTCAGCGGCGGCACGGGACAGCGACGGGCGGGAGCCGACGATGGACGCTTCGATGACCGGATACCTCCGCCGGATCGACGGGCTCGACGCCCAGATCTGGGCCGAACCCACTCGTGGGCACCGGTTCTGGCTGCGACACGCGCCGGCCCTGTTCGCCCCGTCGCTGGACGACCCGAGACCGCTTGTTCGCTGGTGGGCCATCGCCACGGTCGCGCCCGGCACCAACGTCACCGGCCTGAACCGCCGGTACCAGTCGTACCTGGACGCCATCTTCCACCGCACCCGGCTGGCCCGGGTGGGGCACGCGGTCTGCATGCCGGTCATCGTCGCGGCGATGCTCGCCATGCTGTGCCCGCTGCGGGTGGGAGCCTCCGCCATTCCCCTTCCGGGCAGCGCCTCCTTTCCGGCGAACGCCTTTGGGCTGAACGCCTCGCTGCCGGCGGCGGTGGCGCTCGCCGTCTGGTGGGTCTGGTGGGCGGTCAAGGAGCGGGACACGTGGTGGGCGGTCGGCAACGCGGTACTGGTCGCGGTCCTGTGGAGCGTGGCCAACGCCGCGTACCATGTGCGTCCGCACGCAACCGGTGCCGCCGCGCTCGCCTGCGCGCCGGTGGTCTGGGCACTGGTCGGCTCGCTGCTGCAGGCCGGGTCGCATGTGCTGGAGCCGTTGCCGCCAAGGGTCAGCCGGTCCCCGTACTGGGTACCGGTCGGCGAGTACCTGCTCGGCCGCCCGGAGCGCCGGAACCGGCCCGGTGCGGTGGTGCGACGTGCCGGACACCTGGCCGCGCAGGCGCTGTTCGGTACCGTCGACGAACTGGTCGCCTCGCCCCGCCTGCTGCCGGTGCTGCTGCTCCGGCTGCTGTGGGCGGCCGGCCACGATCCGGCGGCTCGCGCGTCCTGCGCGGCACTGGCCGCCCGTGCGATCGCGAGCGGCAACCCGGCGCTGGACTACGTCGGTACCGGAGGCCCGACCCCGCTGCGGGTCCCACCGGCGAATGTACCGTCCCCCGGCGTTCAGTCCGCGCGCGTGCCGGCGGCCTGACGCGGCCGCAACGGGTGCCCGGTACGCGGCCATGAGGTCCGCGGCCCTGTCCCGCGGGTGGGGGCCGACCCGCGTCGTCGTCGGGTACTCCACCGGCTCCAGCGCGAACGCGTCGCGCAGTCGCCGCATCGCGTGCTCGTGGATCGCCGGGTACCCCCGTCGACGGATCGCTCGCCCGTACCAGCAGCACGCCGTCGGTCGCCTCGACGGCCACCCGGCCGGGTGCCCCCGCGTACCGCGAGGCCCGGTCGACCGCCCCGGCGAGCGCGTCCGCCTCGACCTCGACCTCGCACTCCGGCCTCAACTCGAGCAGCCTGCCGAGCTGGGTGTCGGGGAACGCGTCGCCGAGCGTGGGGATGACCACGCTGCCGTCCTCCCACGCCAACCCAAAGAGGTCGCCCTCGGCGTGCACCGCGACCGTGTCGGCCCGGCCGGGATGGGCAGCGCATGCTCGCGGGAGGCCGCGCCGGCCACCGGTGCGACCGCCGCGCGGAGCGCCGAACCGGCGACCTGTCCGGCCCGGCGGGGCAGCGCGGCCGCCACCCGGTGCGCGTCCCGGCCGTCGCGCGTGCCGAGCGACGGCAGCGCGAACCGGGCACCCGGAGTGCGCACCGCCAGCCGGGATCCCTCCGCGACGAGCCGGATCTCCGGCGTGCCGAGCGCCGCCACGGTCTCGGCCAGGCCGCGGCGCGAGACCAGCACCTCACCCCGCCCGTGTACGACGGCCGGCACCCGCAGGCGCGCGCTCACCTCGCCGTCGGCGGCGACGAGCAGGAGCCCGTCGCCGTCCGCGCGCAGCAGCACGCCCGCGTGGGCCGGACCGGTCGCCCGCACGGGCAGCAGGCGAGCCAGCCGGGCGGCCGCCTCGGCGAGCGGACCGGCCTGGGCGCTGGCATCGAGGCTGGCGCTGGCATCGGGAGCCTCGGACATGCCCGGACGCTAACCGACCGCTACGACAATTCCGCGGCCCGTGGGCGACGGAGGACCGCCGGCAGATCTCCGGGGTACAGGACGGTCAGTCGCTGGGTCGGCCGGGTCAGCGCCACGTACAGGTCGCTGCGCCCGCGGGGTGATCGGGCGGCGATCCCCGCCGGGTCGACCACCACCACCGAGTCGAACTCCAGCCCCTTGGCCTGCCGTACGGTCAGGACGACGACCCGGCTCTCCAGGTCCGCCTCGTCGCCGACCGCCGCCTCTGGTACCGCGTCCGTGACCGCCGCCGCCAGCTCGTCAAGGTCGCCGTCGGGTACCAGGACGCCCAGCCGCCCGCCGCCGTCGCGGGCCGCCTTCCGCCGTACCGTCTCCACGACACACCCGGCGAGTCCCGCCGCGCCGGTGCCGGCCGGGTCGACCCGGATCAGCTCCGGCTCGACCCCGGTCTGCCGTACCGACCTGGGCAGCGGCAGGGCCGGATCGATGTCGGCGAGCACGCGACCGGCCAGCACCATGATCTCGGCCGGGGTCCGGTAGTTGACGGCCAGTTCCGCCAGCCGCCACCGGTCACCCACGTACGGCTCCAGTACCTGCGCCCACGATGTCGTACCGGCCAGGTCGCCGGTCTGCGCCACGTCACCGACCAGGGTCATGGACCGGCTCGGGCAGCGGCGCATCAGCAACCGCCACGCCATCGGGGACAACTCCTGCGCCTCGTCCACGATCACGTGGCCGAACGCCCAACTCCGGTCGGCGGCGGCCCGTTCGGCCGCGGTCAGGTACTCGCGCTCCTCGTGCCGCTCGCCGAGCAGCCCGGCGTCGAGCAGGTCGGTCGCGGTGAGGATCTCCGGGTCGATCTCGTCTTCCAGGTCGATCGGGCGGGAGCCGTGCAGGATCTCCAGCGTCCCCTCGGCGTACGCGGCCTGCTGCCGGCGGCGCAGCTCGGCGAGCGCGGTGGCGTCGCGGTCGTCCTCGCCGAGCAGCTCGACCGCCTCGTCCAGCAGCGGCACGTCGGCCACGGTCCAGCCGGCCGACCGGTCCCGGTGCAGCAGGGCCCGCTGCTCGCCGGTCAGCATCGGTGCGGCGGTGGCGATCCGCTCGGTCGACGCGTACAGCTCGGTGAGCAGTTGCTGCGGTGTGAGGATCGGCCACAGCCAGTCCAGCGCGGTCGCCACGGCGGGGTCGGCGCGCAGCTCCCGGCGGATCTCCGCGAGGTCCGCCTCTTCCAGCAACTGCTCGTCGCCCGGCGCGTCGCCGCCGCCCAGCGGGTCGTCGGCGTACGGATCGGTACCGATGCGCTCGGCGACCTGCAGCGACAGCGCGTGGATGATCTCGGTGTCGAAGATCGGGCGGGCCAGGTTGTGGGGCCGGCGCAGGCGGCGGGTGCGCTCGCGGGCCTGGGCGCAGGTGGCCGGGTCCAGCCGCAGCGTGTCCTGCCACAGCGAGCCACGGTCGGTGACGATCTCCAGTGCCTCGTCGGGTACCCGCTGCCGGTCCCGGATCGCGTTCGCCAGTACGTCGACCATGACCGTGCGGCCCTTCAGCTCCGCGGTCTCCGCCGGCTCGGGCCGCCTCGCGCAGATGCCCGGGTAGAGGTCGCCGGGTGTGCGCAGCAGCACGCCGGTCTCGGCGAGCGACGGCAGTACCTGTGAGATGTAGCTCAGGAACGTGGCGTTCGGCCCGACCACCAGGACACCCCGGGCGGACAACTCCCGCCGGTACGTGTAGAGCAGGTACGCCGCCCGGTGCAGCGCGACGGCGGTCTTCCCGGTGCCGGGGCCGCCCTGCACCACCAGTACCCCGCCGAGGCCGGCGCGGATGATCCGGTCCTGCTCGGCCTGGATGGTCTCCACGATGTCGCGCATCCGGCCGGTCCGGGTCGCGTTGAGCGCGGCCAGCAGGGTGGCCTCGCCCGTCAGCCCCTCGTACCGGGAGTGGCGATCGGCTGCGGTGGCCAGGGCGAGGTCGAGTACCTCGTCGTCCACCCCGACGACCTTCCGGCCGGCGGTCCGGATGTGGGCACGCCGCCGTACGCCCAGCGGTGCCGCGGCCGTGGCCAGGTAGAACGGGCGCGCCGCGGGTGCGCGCCAGTCGACCAGCAGCGGCTCGTAGTCGCCAGCCTCGTCGAAGATGCCGATCCGCCCGATGTAACGGCGTTCTTCGCCGGGACCGGAGCCCGACCTGGTATTCGACCGGGAGTCCGGCCCGGCGCTCGGCCCGGAGTCCGACGCGGTATTCGGCCGGGAGTCCGGCCCGGAACTCGACTCGGAGTCGAAAGCCGGGGCGAGGTCGAGCCGGCCGAAGCACAGCCCGTTGTCCACCGCGTCCAGCTGCGCGACCTGGTCGGTGTACATCCGGATCGTGCTGTCGCGCTGCGAGCGCTCCTGATGGTTACCGCCGGTCTGGGCCAGCGCCGCGGTCAGCAGGTCCCTGGCGTGTCCACGCATGGCGTCGAGGCGGCCGTAGAGCATCGAGACGTACGCCTGCTCGCGGCCGATGTCGTCGGCCCGGCTCGTACCGGAGTCGCCTGGATCAGCGGAACGACTTGACAAACTCGTCTCCCTGGTCTCTAATGTCTTAAGACGGAGCGGTTTTGCGCGCCGTCTTTTTTCTTACCCGAACTCCCCAGGCTACCGCACGCGCCCGCGCACCCGCCCCGTCACACCCGACCCGCGCGGGCGAGCGCCTTCCGCCCGTCCCGCCGCCCGGCCCGTCGGCCCATCGCGTCGCCCGGCCTGTCATGCCGAGGCTGGGGATGAGTCCGTGGCGGGGGATGAGTCCGTGGCGCGGGGGATAGGTCGGGGCGCTTGGCGAGCGGGACGCCTGATGACCACACCCTCGACGAGCGCCGCGCCGGGCGGCGTTGGGAGGTGATTACCGCGATCTGGGATGATCATTGCATCGTGATCCCTACCGACACCCAGATCCGGGCGCTGCACGAGCGGTACGCGCCGACCCGGGAAGCCTTCGAACTCGTGCACACACACTGCGAGATCGTCTGGGCGGTGGCCGAGCAACTGCTCGCCACGTACCCGTCGGGCCTCGATGTCGATCTGGTACGGGCCGGGTGCCTGCTGCACGACATCGGTGTCTACCGCCTGTACGGCGGGGCGGGCGAGTTCGACCGGGACAACTACATCCGCCACGGTGTCCTGGGCCATGCCCTCCTGCGCGAGCTCGGCCTGCCGGAAATGCTGTGCAGGTTCTGTTCGCACCACACGGGTGTCGGAGTCACCCGGGGGGACGTGGTGCGGCAAGGACTCCCGCTGCCGGTCGACGACTACCTGGCGGAGACCGGCGAGGAACGGCTCGTGATGTACGCCGACAAGTTCCACAGCAAGACGACGCCGCCGGCGTTCCTGACGGCGGCCTCCTACGCGGCCAGCGTCCGGCGCTTCGGCGAGGACAAGGCGGAGCTGTTCTCGGCGATGGTGGAGGAGTTCGGCGAGCCGGACCTCGTGGCGCTGTCCCGGCGCTACCGGCATCCTGTGCTGTGAGCGATGCAGACGGGGAAGCGGCACCCGTTGCGGCAGCGGTCCGAGGGCGTCAGGGACCCGTGATGCCCGCCGTGTCGCGGGCGCTCGGCGCCGCGTCGGTGAGTACCTCCGCGGCCTGCCGCCTCCAGGCTCTTCGCCCAGTGCGTCCTACCGACCTGGCTGACCGGCTTTCGCGCGGACTCCCGAAGATCGACGTACCGGCGCTGATCCTGCGTGGTACGGCCGACAACATCCTGCCGATCGATGCGCCCGCCCGCCCGTTCCAGCGGCTGCTCCCGGCGGCCGGCTACGTCGAGATCGAGGGTGCCCCGCACGGCCTGCTCTGGACGCACGCGGACGAGGTCAGCCAGGCGCTGCCCGGGTTCCCCGCGAAGCGGCGGTCGGCCCCGGAGGGCCGGCTGCGGGCGCCGATCCGACCACGTCAAGGATGACCGGCAACGGGCGGCCGGAGCGGCGCGTCCCGCCGCCCGTTACCGTGGCTTTCCGCCGGCACCGCACCGGGCAGGGCATACTCAGGCCTGCGCCCGACTGGTCTGGGCCGTCGCGTCCGGCGAGACGCGTCGAGCCAGGCTGGTCGCCCCCGCGTCGGACCGAGGAGAGAGTGTGAGCGACCAGAGCGTCCTGCCCGGCCGCCCGAGCCCCGGGCCGTCGGCCCGGGTGAACGTCCCGCTGCCGTACGTGCCTCCGGCCCTGAAGGACTTCCTGGCCAACGAGGCGGGCAGCGCGGCGCTGCTGCTGGTCGCCGCCGTCGCCGCGCTGATCTGGGCGAACGTCGGCGGCGGGTACGAGCAGTTCTGGACGACGGCCACGTCGATCAAGATTGGTGACTGGTCGACCTCGCTGGACGTCCGGCACTGGGTGAACGACGGCGCGATGGCCGTGTTCTTCCTGGTCGTCGGGCTGGAGATCAGTCGCGAGGCGACCGTCGGCGACCTCCGGAACATCCGCCGGGTGGCGGTACCGGCCTGCGGCGCGGTCGGCGGTCTCGCGCTTCCGGCCCTGCTCTACCTCGCCGTCGAGCACCACGGCCCGGCGGCGTCGGGCTGGGGGATCCCGATGTCCACCGACACCGCCTTCCTGATCGGGATCCTGGCGCTGTTCGGGCCGCGCTGCCCCGACCAGTTGCGGCTTTTCCTGCTGACCCTGGCCATCGTGGACGACATCGGCGCGATCACCGTGATGGCCGTGTTCTACACCCCGCGGGTCCACCTGCCCGCGCTGATCGCCGCCATCTGCCTGGTGCTGGTCCTGCTGGCGGTCCGGTGGGCGCGGATCTGGCGGTTGTGGCCGTACGTGCTGACCGGCATCGGACTGTGGACCGCGGTGTACGCCTCCGGTGTGCACCCGACCCTGGCCGGCGTCCTGGTCGGCCTGCTCATCCCGGCCGCGGTTGTGGAGTCCGAGCAGAGCGAGCGGTTCCGCCAGTTCGGCCGGGCGGTCATCGAGCGGGCCGATCCCCGCCGCGCCCGCCTGGCCGCGTCCGCGGCCCGGGCGACGGTACCCGCCAACGACCGGCTCCAGGACGCCCTGCATCCGGTCAGTGCGTTCCTGGTCATACCGATCTTCGGGCTGGCCAACGCGGGTGTGCGGCTGAACGGTACGATCCTGCGGCACGCGGTGACCTCGGGGGTCACCATCGGTGTCGTGATCGCGCTGCTGGTCGGCAACGCGGTGGGCGTCTCGGCGGCGACCGGGGTCGCGCTGCGTACCGGTCTCGGCGATCTGCCCGGCCGGGTGCGCTACGGCCACCTCATCGGCGGGGCGGTGCTGGCCGGCATCGGGTTCACCATCTCGCTGTTCATCACGGACCTGGCGTTCCACGACCCGGTGCTGCGCGACGAGGCGAAGATCGGCGTGCTGGCGGGCTCGCTGCTCGCGGCGGTCTTCGGCTCTCTCCTGCTGCGGTACCTGGGCGAGCGGCTGCCGCTGTGCTCGCTGGACGAGGGGCCGCCCCCGCCGCTGCCGACCGGCCCGTGGCGGGATCCGAGCCTGGCGGGAACCTCCGGCTGAGTGACTCCCGGTCGCGCCGGGCCGACCGGGGCCAGGCGGACAGGCGCCGAACGGCTCAATCGCCCAGCCCGAGCGCGGACTCCAGGTCGCAGGTCTTCACCTTGCCGCCGTACAGCCGGCCGTTGACCAGCAGGGTCGGCGTGCCCCGGACGCCCGCGTCGATCCCGGACCGGTAGTCCGCCTCCACCGCCGGCCGGTGCGCCTGGGCGGCGTCTCCGGTCACCGCGCTGGCACCGATCTGGCGCCCGTACTGGGCGAGATCGGCGTCGGTCAGGCGGTCCTGGTGCGCGAACAGCAGGTCGTGCATCTCCCAGAAGCGATCGCCGGACGCCTCCGCGGCCAGCGCCGCGGTCAGCGCGAACGCGTGCACCTGGAACAGCGGGAAATGACGCCAGACCAACCGCACCCCGCCGGCCGAGTCGTCGACGACCTCGCGCAGCACCGGTGCCGCGGCGCGGCAGTACGGGCATTCGAAGTCGCCGTACTCGACGATGGTCACCGGCGCGGCGGGGTCGCCGTACACGTGCCGGTCGAGGTCGACGGAACCGGGATCGCTCACGGGTCCACGGTACGGGATGCGAAACGCTGAGACGGTGTTCACACCCGGCCCCGGTGTCCGCCGGCCGCAGGGTGTGCCGCGTTGACGCGCGGCGCCGGATCGGGCAGCATGCCTGAGGAGCGGCAGTGGAGGAACCCGGTGAGATTCCGGGGCGGTCCCGCCACTGTCACCGGGAAGTGACTCCCCACCCACATGGTCACGGCCGTGCGAACGGTTGGAAGGCCGGGGAGAAGCGATGATCCGGGAGCCAGGACACTCCGGCCGCTCATGACGTTGCCGTATCGCGGGCGTGGACACCCGCGGAGGGGATTTGAGCGTGACCGTGCGCCTGAGCGGGTGTTGATCCTGCCGTACCCGTTTTCCGCCGTGGTCGGCATGGCCGACCTCAGCCTCGCGCTCCTGCTCAACGCGGGACGCGGTACCGCGTACACCCGTACCGGGCGTGTCGTCGTCGACTGCGAGTCCGGCCCGGTACGTCTGGGGCTGGCCGCCCGCCTGGCCGGCGCGCTGCCCGCCCGGTATCCGCGTCTGGACGAGTCGTCCGCCGGCGGCCTGCGCGCCGTCGTCGTAGCCACCGGTAGGGCCGCCTGATGCCGCAGGGAAAGGTCGAGCGGGTACCGGACGACGGGCTGACCACCCGGCAGCGGCGGCGGTCGCCGCTTCTCGCGGTACACACCGGCGCGGGCAAGGGCAAGTCCACCGCGGCGTTCGGAATGGCGCTGCGTGCCTGGAACGCCGGCTGGCCGGTCGTGGTGTTCCAGTTCGTGAAGAGTCCGAAGTGGAGAGTCGGCGAGGAGGCGGCCCTCCGGGCGCTCGGCGAGCACCACGCGGCGACCGGCCGGGGCGCCCCGGTCACCTGGCACAAGATGGGCGAGGGCTGGTCGTGGCTGACCCGCCCGGGCGACGAGCGCGACCATGCCGCCGAGGCGGCCGAGGGCTGGGCCCAGGTCAGGCGGGACCTGGCGGCGCAGCGGCACCGGTTCTACGTACTCGACGAGTTCACCTACCCGATGAAGTGGGGCTGGGTGGACGTCGCCGAAGTGGTGAAGACTCTGGTTGACCGGCCCGGTACGCAGCACGTGGTGGTCACCGGCCGGGACGCGGCGCCGGAACTGGTCGGGGCGGCCGATCTGGTGACCGAAATGAGCAAGGTGAAGCATCCGATGGACGCCGGGCGCAAGGGACAGCAGGGCATCGAGTGGTGAGCGGTCGTCTGGGAGGCTAGGAGACCTGCGTGTCCCGGCCCAGGCGAGGCGGGCGGGTGCCGCGTACCGTTCGTCGTCGACGGTCCGGCCCTACAACAGCGGATCGGCCAGCGGTCGATGGAGAGCGCCGCGACCACGATCACATCGAACGCTTGGCGCCGGACCGGCGGGGCGGCCGCGTCGCCGACCAGTATCCGGGGTCGCACGCCGGCCGGCGGAAGGCGCCGCGGCAGAGGGTGGAGCGGCGGCCCGTGGAGCGGTAGGACTGTGAGGCGACAGGCATGTAAATCGGGGGACAGGTAAACGGTTCGCCCTCCCCGCGTCGTCGAGCCCAGTGGAAGTCGAGGTACGAGACCGGATCGCCGCCGAACTACGGGATGGTGCAACAGGCATGGTCGGCCAGAGGCGCCGCGCGGTATGGATTCTGCTCGCCGGTATCGCGTGCTGGGCGCTTGCCGGGTGCGGCACGCTGGACGGCTCGCCCGCCTCCGCCGCGCGGAAGAACATTGCCAGCCCGGCGGCCTCGTCGCCGCTGTCCGGCCCGTCCGCGAGCCCGTCGCCGAGCCCGAGCCCGTCGCCGAGCCCGACCGAGCCGGTCATCGCGTACCCGGTTTCCGGCTCGCGGACGTATGCGCTGGCCGCGACCGGCCGGCCGGTCGCCGGTACCAAGGGGAGCCTGCTGCGGTACCGGGTGGCGGTGGAGAACGGCATCCGGGGCGTGACCGCCGACGAGGTCGCCGGCCAGGTTTCCGCGATCCTGAGCGACCCGCGCGGCTGGACCGGCACCGGGCGCTGGCGGTTGCAGCAGGTGGCCGCCGGGGCCGCGTACGATTTCACGATCTACCTGGTCACTCCGGCGACCCGCGACGTGCTGTGCGGTGACGGGTACGACCGGTACACGTCCTGCCGTAAGGACAACCGGGTGGTACTCAACGTGGCGCGATGGACGCATGGAGTGCCGGCCTTCGGTGGCGATCTCACCGGGTACCGCGAGTACATGGTCAATCACGAGACCGGGCACCGGCTCCACAACGGGCACGAACTGTGCCCCGGTCCCGGCAAACCGGCCCCGGTGATGGAGCAGCAGACGCTGGGCCTGCACGGCTGTGTACCGAACAGTTGGCCGATACTGGCCGGGCGTGCCTACCATGGGCGGTCCGGCCAGTACGCCGACGCCCTTCCCAGCGATCCGGCATCGTTCGCCTCGTGAGGCGGGCCCGGGAGAGTTTCGCGGCACCGGTAACGCACCACTCCGACGGCCGCGTCCGGGAGGTGGGCGGTGCGCGGAAGGGGAGGTGAGCGGGGGTGGATTTCGCCGAGTTCGTCATGGCTCGTACTCCGGCCCTGCTCCGGTTCGGTTACCTGCTGACCGGCGACGGGCACCTCGCCGAGGACCTCGTCCAGGAGGCGCTGGTACGGGTGCACCGGCGATGGTCCGGCATCGAGCACCAGGGCGGCCCCGAGCCGTACGTGCGCAAGGCGATCCTGCACCAGTACCTGTCCTGGCGGCGCCGCCGCTCCAGCACCGAGCTGCCCGTCGGGCATCTGCCCGAGCCACCGGATCCGGCGCCCGCGGTGGAGCGGATCGTCGACCGGGATGAGATGTGGACCCTGCTGACCGCCCTGCCCCGGGCGCAGCGCGCCGTGGTCGTGTTGCGCTACTACGAGGACCTGGCCGACGCCGACATCGCGCTGATGCTCGGGTGCACCCAGGCCACGGTGCGGGTCCACGCGTTCAAGGCCCTGAAGCGCCTGCGGGTGGCGCTGACCCGACCGGCGGTGGTGGGAGCCGTACATGACCGAGGTTGAGCGGCAGCTGCGGGACATGCTCAGCCGGTACGCGCACGACGCGCCGGTCGGGCACCTGATGCTCACCCGGGTACGGCAGGTGGCCGCCCGGCGGCGCCGGCGCAGGCGGGTGCTCACCGGTGGTGTGGCGCTCGCCGCCGTGGTCGCCGTGTCCGGCGCCGTGTCCGGGGTGGTGAGCCTCGCCGACCGGCCCGCGCGGGTGCAGCCGAAGCTGTCGGCGGGGCTCGGGCAGAACGTGGTGGGCGTCGAGTTCGTCGCCGGTACGCCGGTCGACCCCACGTTCCCGTTCACGCCGCCGTCCGCTCCGGTGCCCGGTACGCGTGCGGTGCTGACGCTCGTCGCCGGGCGGCCCACGCTGCAGTACCTGCCGCCCCACCTCGTGACCCCTGCGGCCGCAGGTCCGTCGGCTCTGGCCGCGAGCGGCCCGCCGGGGCCCGGGTCGAGCGCGCGGTCGAGCGCCCGACCGAATGCGTCACGGAGTACCGCACCGAGCGGGTCCGGTGCTGCCGGCGGGTACCCGGCCGTGCCGCGCGACACTCCCAGCGCGTCCGGCATCATGGCCCGATCCGAGGCGGCCCGATCCCAGGCGGGCCAGACCGGTCAGCTCGCGACCGATCCGGTGACGGTGGTGGCGGCCGGATCGCCGTGGACCGACGGGCCGTTCACGCCCGCGGTCAGGGTCCGGTCGACGACCGTGCACGGCAGTGCCGGCGTCATCGGCGAGCGGCCGTCCACCTACGGCCCACCGGACTACGTGCTGACCTGGACGGAACCGGGTGGGCCCTGGGTCGGGATCTGCGCGCCGGAGACGGTGTCCACAGTGGATCTGGCGGAGTTCGCCTCCCGGCTGACCCGGCAACCGATCACCCAACCCGGCCCGTTCGATTTCGACCTGGTACCCGCCGGCTTCATCGTCGACAACATCACCGCCTCGACCGTCACGTTCCGGCCTCCGGCGGTCGCGGCGAGCCCGGACTTCGTCGACAAGCTGGTGGTGTCGCTCGACGCCGAACGGCCGGGCGCGCAGGATGGCCGGCCGGTGAAGGTCGCCGGCCGGGCCGGCTGGCTGCACACCGTCGAGGACGTGGCCATGCTGAGGGTCGACGAGGGTGACGGGTTCTCGCTGACGGTGCAGGTTCCCCGGCGCCTGCGGATCGACGAGCCGGATCTGCTGCGCTTCGCCGCAGGCGTGCACGTCACCACGGCCGCCTCACCGGCGCGCGGCTGAGCGGGCGGTACCGGCCGGTCGACCCGGCGGGCCGCGGCCGGCGGGACGTGCGTGAGAATCGTGCCGTGGGTATCGCGAGCTACATCTCACCGAAGGCCGCCAAGGGCGGGTCGAGCGCGATCCAGGGCCGCGGCCTGACGGCGACGCAACCCATCGCCCGCGACGAGATCGTCGCGATCAAGGGCGGCCACATCATCGACACCGAGACCCTGGGCCGCCTGCCGGACCGGTTGGCCAACTCCGAGATCCAGATTGCCGACGGGTTCCACCTCGCCGCCCTGAACGACGACGAGTACGACCCGGTGATGCTGTATCTCAACCACTCCTGCGAGCCGAACGTGGGCTTCGCCGGCAATATCGTGCTGGTGGCCATGCGGGACATCGCTGCCGGCGAGGAGCTGACCACGGACTACGCGTTGTTCGACGACTACGACGGCGCGATGGACTGCCGGTGTGGCACGGCCGCCTGCCGAGGCACCATCGACGGCCGTGACTGGCGGCGTCCGGAGTTGCAGCGCCGGTACGGGGAGTACTTTTCCTGGTACCTCCGGCGCCGATTCCGCCGGGAAACGGGCGGTTAAGGCAGCTGCCCGACCTCGGTCACCCGGACCACCGCCGCGCCGGCCTCGTCGCTGTCCGCCAGGTCGACCTCGGCGCTGATGCCCCAGTCGTGGTCGCCGGCCGGGTCGTCGAAGATCTGGCGCACCAGCCACCGGTCCGGGGCAACGTCGATCATCAGCATCTTCGGGCCCCGCGCGTCCGGACCGGTACCGAGGTCCTCGTGCTCGGCGAAGTATCCGTCCATCGCGTCCGCCCACGCGTCCGCGTCCCAGCCCGCCTCGGCGTCCAGCTCGCCCAACTCGTCGTACCGGCGCAGCGCGGCCAACTCCACCCGCCGGAACAGCGCGTTGCGCACCAGTACCCGGAACGCCCGCACATTCGCGGTCAGCGCGGCCGGCCGGGCGGCCACCACCTCGGCCGGATCGTCGGTCGGGTTGCGCAGCCGCTCCCACTCGTCGATGAGGCTCGAATCGACCTGCCGGACCATCTCGCCCAGCCACTCGATGAGGTCGATCAGCTCCTCGGTCTTCGCCTCCTCCGGTACCGTCTGGCGCAGCGCCTTGTACGCGTCCGCGAGGTAGCGCAACACCAGCCCCTCGGAGCGGGACAGGCCGTAGAACGCGACGTACTCGGTGAATGTCATCGCCCGCTCGTACATGTCGCGGACCACCGACTTCGGCGCCACCTCGTGGTCGGCGACCCACGGATGCCCGCGCCGGTACATCGCGTACGCGTCCTCCAGCAGGTCGGCCAGCGGCCGCGGATGCGTGACGTTCTCCAGCAGGTCCATCCGGGCCTCGTACTCGATGCCGTCGGCCTTCATCTGCGCGACCGCCTCGCCCCGCGCCTTGTACTGCTGCGCGGAGAGCACCTGGCGAGGGTTGTCCAATGTGGACTCGATGACGGAGAGGACGTCCAGCGCGTACCCCGGTGAGTCCGGGTCGAGCAGTTCGATCGCGGCCAGCGCGAACGGCGACAGCGGCTGGTTGAGCGCGAAGTCGAACTGGAGGTCGACGGTCAGGCGCACCAGGCGGCCCTCGGCGTCCGGCTCCGCGAGCCGCTCGACCACGCCGCCGGCCAGCAGTGCCCGGTAGATGGCGATGGCGCGCCGGATGTGCCGGCGTTGCGCGGCCCGGTCCTCGTGGTTGTCGGTCAACAGGTGGCGCATCGCGGCGAACGCGTCGCCCGGCCGGCCGATCACGTTGAGCAGCATCGCGTGGCTCACCGCGAACTGAGACTTCAACGGCTCCGGCTCCGCGGCGACCAGCCGCTCGAACGTCGGCCGCGCCCAGGCGACCATGCCCTCCGGCGGCTTCTTGCGGACCAGGCGGCGCAGCTTCTTCGGGTCGCCGGCCGCCTTCGCCACCGCGCGTTCGTTCTCGATGACGTGTTCGGGCGCCTGTACGACGACGGTGCCGATGGTGTCGTACCCGGCCCGCCCGGCCCGCCCCGCGATCTGGTGGAACTCCCGCGCCTGGAGCAGCCGGGTACGCGTACCGTCGAACTTCGACAGCGCGGTGAACAGCACCGTCCTGATCGGCACGTTGATGCCCACGCCGAGGGTGTCCGTACCGCAGATCACCTTGAGCAGCCCGGCCTGGGCGAGCGTCTCCACCAGCCGCCGGTACTTCGGCAGCATCCCCGCGTGATGCACACCGATGCCGTGGCGCACCAGGCGGGACAGCGTCCGCCCGAAGCCCGCGGTGAACCGGAATTTGCCGACCGCCTCGGCGATCAGGTCCTTCTCCGCGCGGGTGGCCAGGTTCGTGCTC
This sequence comes from Micromonosporaceae bacterium, assembly GCA_040255525.1. Taxonomy (GTDB): domain Bacteria; phylum Actinomycetota; class Actinomycetes; order Mycobacteriales; family Micromonosporaceae; genus Rugosimonospora. The sequence goes on from JBDZVD010000053.1 coordinate 21,727, forward strand.
ATCAGCGCCTGCGCCCGCTCCAGCGCCGCGGCCTGGGTGAAGTGCACGACGTAGACCGGCGCCTGGTGCGTGGAGAGCAACTCCTCCAGCGTCTCGTGCAGCGGCGTCATCGCGAACGTGTAGTGCAGCGGAACCGGGCGCTGCGCGGAGCGCACCACCGCGGTCTGCCGGCCGGTGCGGCGGGTCAGGTCGTCGGCGAGCCGGGTGACGTCGCCGAGTGTGGCGGACATGAGCAGGAACTGCGCCTGCGGCAGTTCGATCAGCGGCACCTGCCACGCCCATCCGCGTTCCGGCTCGGCGTAGAAGTGGAACTCGTCCATGACGACCTGGCCGACACCGGCCCGGTCGCCGTCGCGCAGCGCGATGTTCGCCAGGATCTCGGCCGTACAGCAGACGACCGGCGCCTGCGCGTTGACGCTGGCGTCGCCGGTGAGCATGCCGACGTTCTCCGGGCCGAAGACCTCGCACAGGGCGAAGAACTTCTCCGACACCAGTGCCTTGATCGGCGCGGTGTAGTACGTGCGCCGCTCCTGCGCCAGTGCGGCGGCGTGCGCGCCGATCGCGACCAGGCTCTTGCCGGATCCGGTCGGGGTGCTCAGGATGACGTTCGCACCGGAGACGACCTCGATGAGCGCTTCCTCCTGGTGCGGGTACAGGTTCAGTCCCCGCTGGGCGGCCCACCGGGTGAAGGCGTCGAAAACGGCGTCCGGGGACGGATCCCGGCGCAGTTCGTCGATGAGTGTCACGCCACGCTCCGGGCGGCAGCCCGGCCGGTGCGGATGCGGCGGGTAGGGGTCTTCGCGCGCCGCGTCGGCTCCACGGTGGTCAGGCTCCAGTCGAAAGGCGTCAGGGAGCCCCGAGGGTACCCGCTGCCGCCGTGGTGCAACCACGACGGGAGGGTGACACCACTCTGCGTACCTGCATGATCACCCTGAGTCGGTCGCGGTCACCCGAACATTCAGGCCGGTGGCTCAATGGCTCGGCCCGAACCCTCGATGCGTCGGCCCGGCGGCTCGGCCCGGCGGCACTGTGTCGGCCGGTGGCTCAGTGGCGCAGCTCGCGCCATCCGGGGCGGCCGCCCAGCCAGGCGCCGGCGAGAATCTCGGCCGAGGACAGGCTCGGGCACTGCTGCACCTTGGAGCGCCCGGTGAGGCCGCCGGCCTGTGCCTCCACCTCCCAGCGCTGACCATCGGTGCGGATGTACACGTCACGGCGTCCGCTGACGCTCCGGTTTCCGTTCCACCAATGACGCTCGATTCTCACCCGGACACCGTATCCAAGCGTCCAACGCTTGCGCAAAACATGCTGTGGCGTGTGGGTACGGTGCCGTGGTCGGGCTTGGCCCGGCGCAACCCGACGCGACCGGTCCGGTCGAACGGGTGTCCGGGGCTCACGTCGGCTTCTGGCCGCCGATAAAACGTGTGGGCCGCTCGTTGTTGTGGCGCTCCACGTGCAGCCGGGGGCCGCTGGGCTGCAACGAGCCGAACACGCCTTCCCAGAGGATCATCTGCAGTGCCCGGGCGGTGACCACGTCCAGGGTGGTACGGGTGTTGTCCGGCAGTTCGTACGTGATGGTCTTGCTGTCGTGGTCGACCATGCCGCGTACCTGAACCTCGGCCGGACGGCCCGGCTCGTGGATCGGGTTGGGGAAGCGAACCGTGAATTCCTCTCGCGAACCGGACGGGTTCATGCGCCCACTCCCTGACCCGACGGGAGCCGCATTCCCGCACGGCCGCCGGTCGGCCGGTGGCACCGTGCGCGACCGGGGCTCGGCGGCTGGGACGCCGACCGGCGGACGGAGCGCTGCAGAGCCACGCAACCGACCGGCGGCCGCGGGCGCAGCCCGGTCGACGCCGAGCCGGTGCCCCCTCGCATGCCGGCGTCGACCCTCACGGTGGGGCCGGGGATATCCATGGCCGTCCCCCTCATGGCTGCAGCTCGTGATGCCTTCGCGGTGGCGTGTGGTGCGGAGTTCGCGGACCTCGCGTGTCACACATCGGTAAGCATGACAGTGTCTCCACGCATCGTGCAAGAATTCGTCGCGACATGTCGTCATGCAGAGATCGTTCATGATGACTGTTTTCGGTTACCCTACGTACGTCAGAATTTCGTCGTGAAAGACGCGAGTGGCGGGAAGAGGTGAGGACGTGCCGGATGGTGGGCAGCTCACACTTCAACGGGCCCTGATTGCGAGGCCCTCCCGGTTACCTTCCGCAAACGTAGAAGTTCGTGGACGCTGACCGGCCGCGTCGGGCGTGTCGCTCCGCGCGCCCGAGCGAGATCGAGGTGCTGCCCTGATTGACCAGTAGAACCGCCACACCCGAGGAGGAGTACCGATGAACGACATGCCCTGGATGATGTCGAGCAGGTCGACCGGCAACGGCGGCAGCTGCGTCGAGGCGCGCCGCAGCGCGGGTCTGATCGAGGTCCGCAACAGCAAGAGTCCCGAGGCGGGCACGGTCCGGTTCACGATCGAGGAGTGGGACTCGTTCCTCGACGGTGCCAAGAAGGGCGAGTTCGACAAGCTCCTGTTCGGCTGACGACGTTGGCCGGCTTGCCGCCGCCCACGCCGGCGGCGCGGTCGGCCGAGTCCGCCGAGACCGGCTTGAGCAGTGCCGCCCGCGCGGTCGATTCCAGCCGCGCGAGATCGGCTGGTCGAAGGCGTACCGGCCCGCAACGGCGCGGGCCGGTACGAATACGTGTATCCCTCGTTCTGGCCGGTGCATACCACCGCCGGGATCTCGCCACTGGAATCTCGCCGCCGGACGCGCGCCGCCGGGATCTCGCGGCCGGACGCGCGTCACCGCGTGCGCTCGGCACCGTCGCCCGCGGGATCATCCGCGGCGATCACCCCGACGTCAGTCTTGCGGGGCGTGGAACTCGCGGATGGGGACGGCGTCGTTGCTGATGAGGTCGAAGATGCGCCGGTATTCGTCGACTTCGTTGGCCTCTTCGAGGTAGAGAGCCCCGACGTGGTTTTCGAGGTACACGATGTCGGGGTCTTCCGGGTCCTCGAAGTCGAGGATGCGGAAGGCGCCGGCCATCGCGGCGTGGGCGCCGATCGTCCAGGGGAGCACCTTGATGGTGATGTGCGGCTGTTGGGTGAGGTTGCGCAGGTGGTCGATCTGGGCTTTGAGGACGGTGTGGCCGCCGACCGGGCGGGTGAGGGCGCCTTCGCCGAGGATGGTGGTCAGTTGTGGCGGTGGGGTGCGGGCGAAGAGGCTTTTTTGACGCTGGAGCCGGAGCTTGACCTGGCGTTGGGTGGCTTGTTTGTCAGTCGGTTGTTCGGCGGTGAAGATGGCGTGCGCGTACTGCTCGGTCTGCAGTTCGCCCGGGATGACTTCGCCGTCGTAGCTGTGGATGTGGTAAGCGCTGGCTTCGAGGCCCACATAGAGCTTGAACCAGTCGGGGATGACCGGATTGGTGTCCCACCATTCCTCTTGGCTGGTGCCGAGGGCGAGTTCGGCGAGGGCGTCGGTGATGCTCTGGTCGGCGTCGTAGAGCCAGCAGAGGGCGCGGACGTTGGCGACGGTGACCGGAACTTTCCCGGTTTCGATGCGGTGGAGGGTGGGCTCGGAGATGCCAAGTTTCTCTTCCGCCACTTCGCGTCTGCTTTTGCCGGCCGCGACGCGGAGCCGGGTGAGCCGTCGGCCCAGCGTCCGGCGCACGACGCGCTGCCCGGTGACGGGCACGGTGCCACCCCCCTCAATACCCCCGCGTATCACGAGGGCGAATGTTCGGAACGTTACCGGCCGATCTTGCGGATCGACAGTGTCCATTCGCGCAGAATCCGTTCGTACGCCTGCCGGCCGACCACCCTCCGGCGGACCGGATCCGGGCCGCTACCTGGCCCGTTGCCGGCGCTGACCCGCCCCGGCGAAAGCCGCGACGGCGAATCGGCAGACATCTTCCGGATGCGCACGCCGGGGCGACCGGACTGTGACCGCCCGCGCCCGCGGCTCGCGAGCAGCCGTGAACCATACCGGTTCGCGATGAAGGACGCGCCGTACCGCGCCTGCCCATGGAGTACCGCCGCCGGAGAAGCAGCGGTGCCGGGGCCGCGCCGCTACCGGGTGTCGCCCGGCCGCACCGCCGCCGCCGTTTCCGCCGCCAACTGCAACTCCTCGCGGGGCGCGACGACAAGCACGGTCACCGCCGCGCCCTCGGGGCCGACCGGACCGTCGTCCTCCCGGTTGCCGCGGACCGGCATCGGTATCCCCAGCAGCCCGAGACCGGCGCAGATTCCCTCGCGGACCTCCGGCTGATCCCACCCGATCTCGCCGGTGAACACCAGTGCGTCGAGGCGGTCGAGGCTGGTGGCGGCGGCGGCGATCTCCCGGCGTACCCGATGGACGAAGACCTCCAGCGCGAGCGCGGCCGGCCGGTCGGTACCCGCGGCGGCGACCAGGTCCCGGGTGTCGCTGGACCGGCCGGCCGACAGGCCGAGCAGCCCCGAGCGATGGTTCAAGCCGTCCTCCAGCTCCGCCAGGCCCAGCCGAGCCGTACCGTCGGGTTCGGTGCCGAGCAACCAGAGCAGCAGTCCCGGGTCCACCGCTCCGCTGCGGGTACCCATCGGCACGCCGTCCAGCGGGGTGAACCCCATCGACGTGTCCAGGCTGCGCCCGTCGCGTACGGCACAGACCGAGCTCCCGCCGCCCAGGTGGGTCATGACCACCCGGAGGTCGCCGACCGTCCGGCCGGTCAGCTGGGCGGTGCGGCCCAGCGCCCAGGCGTACGACAGCCCGTGGAACCCGTACCGGCGCAGCCCCCACCTCCGCCGCCACGGCTCCGGCAGCGGGAACGTGGCGGCGGCCTCCGGGAGCCCGGCGTGGAACGCGGTGTCCGGGCAGACCACGTGCGGTACCCCGGGGAGCCGCTCGCGCAGCGTGTCCAGGACGGCCAGGGCGGGCGGTACGTGCAGCGGTGCCAGCGGGGCGACCAGGTCCAACTCGCCGCGCAGCCGGTCGTCGACCAGGCACGGGCGGCGGACCCGGTCCCCGCCGTGGACGAGGCGGTGGCCCACCGCGTCGGGCGGCCCGTGACCGTCGAGGAATCCGGCTATCGCCGCGCCCGTTCCGGCGGAGCCCGGCGGCTCCATGGAGTCAAGCCGCCGGGTCTCCCGCCCGTCCGCCACCCAGACCAGGTGGAGGCTGTGCGAGCCGGCGTTGACGGTCAGTACGTTCATCGGATCGCCCGGCTTCGCCCCACGCCGGTTCAACGACCGTCCCGGCCCGGCGACCCGGCCGGGACAGCTGTCAGGGCACGCGACGGCCGGGTCCCGCCAGTCGCTGGAAGCGGGAGGCTGCTGGAGCCCCGCCAGTCGCTGGGGGCGGGAAGCTGCCGGGTTGGCAACTATATTGGGTCGATGACCCCTCCGGAACCCGGCCGGCCGCGCGCTTCCGGGACTGGCTGGTCCCAAGCAAGCGATTCGCGGGCCGGTGACCCCGGCAGGCGTGATCCCGGCGGAAGTGATGCCGAAGCCAGCGATGCCGAAGCCAGCGATGCCGGGGCCAGCGATGCCGGGGCCGGACGGCTCGGTGCCGGAGGGGCCGGGGCCGAACAGGTCGGGGTCATCCGGGTGTCGGCGGATCCCGCCTCCGGAGCGGACATCATCGAGTCGGGAGCGGCTGCCCGTGGGCCGTCCTGGCCGCGCTCCGCCCTCGCGTGGGCCGTCACCGTGGCGCTCGTCGTGGGCGGCGCCGCCGGGTACCTGCTCGGCGTCCGGCATGCCAGAGGCCCGGCCGCGTCGCCGCCCGTGTCGCCGTCCGCCGGGCCAGCGGTGCCGGCGCCGCCGCGCCAGCCGGCACTGGCCGCAACCGGCAACCGTTGTGCGATCCAGCTCGGGAATCGGTTGCAGTTGGGCGTCGAAGTAGCCAATGGCACCACGGCGGCGGCGGTCATCGACCGGGTGACGGTCGACCTGCCGCTCAACGGCCTGCGACAGGTCGACGCGGCGTGGGGGGCCTGCGGCCAGCTGACGGCCGTCCCGCCGCGCGGGCACCGGCTGGAGGCCGGCGCCTCCGGCTGGCTCACCGTCACGTTCGACGTGCTCGTACCGTGCCCTACCGCACTTCCGGTGGGGTTCGTCGTCCAGTACGAGCGCGGTGGCCGGCCCGACCGCGCGGAGGTGTGGGGCTTCTCCGACCTGAGCGAGGTGAGCTACTCCGGGTGCCCGACCGGCTGACCGGGGTGGCGGCCGCTCAGCGGTCGTCCGCGTGCCGCGCGGCCCGGTGGTCGCCCAGCACGTCGTCGCCGAAGTCGCTGTACGGGCGGCGCAGCACGGTGTGCGCGTGGTTGCCGTCCTCGCTGGTGTTGTCGTACTCCAGCAACAGGTCCGGCCCCTGGATCCGGTAGTAGTGCCGCTGTCCCGGCCGCACCGGCCCCTCCCAGGCGAAGTGGAGCTGGTCGCGCTCCACCCGGGCGATCTCGCGGCCGGCCAGCTCGCCGGGCAGCCGGCCGAGGTACAGGCCGACGAGCTGGTCGAGCAGCGCGCGGGCGGTCGGATCCAGCCGGGTGGCGGCGATGCCCCGCGGTTCGATCGGAACCCGTACCCGGGGCCGTACCGAGCTGCGGATGTCCGCCGGCGCCTGGTCGGCCACGACCGCCAGTGCCCGTCCACCGCCGCCCATCGCGTCGAGCAGGTCGCGGGCCAGGTCCTCCTCCGGAGCCAGCGGGCGCACGACGTCCCGGCCCGCGTACGTCACCCGGGCCGGGTTCGCGCCGAGGAACACCGGAGCGGGGGAGACCTCCTCCCCGCGAACCGTCATGGTCACCGACAGGTGGTGCCCCTCGAAGCGCCATGCCCACGGCTGGTCTGCGTCCGGCTCGCCGAACACCACGACCCAGTAGTCGTTGCTGTGCCGGCCTCGGGCCCAGTCCTCCCGGCGGTCGAGGGTCTCCTCCAGGCCGATGATCGTCATCGCCTGCGCGTACGCGTACGGGCTCAATCCGGTGGCCAGCAGCCGGTGGGCCGCCTTGCGCCCGGCGGCGTCGAGGTCGGACAGGCTCGCGCCCGGGCGCGGGTGTGGCCGGTACTCGATCCAGCGGCGCGACTGGTCGTCCTCGAACGGCAGGTGGGCGAGCGCGGTGTGCGGCTCATCGAGCCCGGCGAGCAACGCGGACGCCGCGGCGCGCATCGCGGCGGCGGGGGAGTTCTCCGTAGTCACCGGTCCTGTATACCCGTGGCCGGGCGCGTCCGGCGCCCGGCACCCGGCCGGGGCGCCGCGCACGGGCGCTGCCCCGCTGCCGTCTGCGGGGCGGGTACACGGGGAACCCGGCCGTTACCCGGGGAACCCCGGCCGTCACCCGGAAGCCCGGTCCTGGCTTCCGGGTGAGGCCAGAATTCGCGGAAAGGCATCCGAGCGCACCTCATGTGTCCATATTATCGCGATAAGGGAGTTTTAGAGCATTAGAGGTGAATCATGACTACAGTCCAACCGCGGCACGAAACGTTGGAGGCTCTCGCCGAGACCGGCTTCGCCGTGCTGCGCCCCTTCCCCGGCAAGATCGACCCGAGCGAGTGGGAGGGCCTGACGTATCTGGACTGGCAGTCGGGCGGTGACACCAACTTCGCGGTACTGGCCTCGGCGAACGGGGACGACGACCCGCGCGGCTTCTGGGAGCACGGCAAGGCGGACAAGGACGGCGTGTGGACGAAGAACGCCGAGCGCGCGCCGGCCCTGCGCGACTGGGTGCGGTCGGTGGGCGCGCCCTTCGGCCGGGTACGCGTCATCAAGCTTCAGCCCTCGGCGGACCTGGCCTCGGTCACCGGCCGGTACCTGCACCAGGACGACAACAACCGGCTCAACCCGGAGGGCTCCGGCTGGGTCGTCCGGGCCTGGCTCAACCTCACCGACAACCCGGACAGCTACATGGTGCTGCGCGAGGACCGCGACGATCCGTCTACGGAGCGCCACATCCCGCTCCCCGCGGGCGCGCAGTTCGTCGTCGACACCGAGCGCCTGTGGCACGCCGTGTACCACGTGGGCGACGCGCCCCGGTACGCGCTGATCGCCAGCTTCGAGTCGGGCCCCACGCTGAAGGCGTGGATGGACGCCAACGCGCGTTCCTGAACGTTCGAGCACCGACCGGGCGGCGTTGAGGCATCTCGCCGGCCCGGTCGCATGCCGAGCGGCACCGACCGTGTCGTGACGTGTGCGAGCCACGCCATGGTGGCCGAACGACCGGACCGCCCGGCAGCCCCGCCCGGCAGCCCCGCCCGGCAGCCCGACTCGGCAAGCCGTCCCGTGGTCCCGTTCGGGACGCCGGCTCGGGTACCGGGCGCGGACGGGGCTCAGGCGGAGGCGGGCGCCGGCTCGGGCACCGCGGCCGGGTCGGTCGGGTCCACCGGATCGGCCGGTGCGCGCAGGGTTCGCAGCTCCAACGCCAGCAGGCCGAGCGCGGCAAGCCCGAAGACCGCGTGGCTGACCGGGGTGAGGACCGGACCGCCACCCGCCACGGGCTCTGTCAGGAACCCGTGCCACCCGTACGTGATCAGGGCACCACCGGCGAGCGCGAGCCGGTGCGCCGCGCCCCAGCCGGTACGGCGGGACCAGACCAGTACCGCGACGGCAACCGCTACGACCGCCACCGCGAATGCCGCCACGCCGACCCAGGTCGGCAGTTCCCGGGCGAACATGACGACGGCACCGGCCGCCAACGCGGCCACGAACACCAACCAGGCCGACGGTGCCCCCGCACCGCGGCCGGTCCCGGCCGGTATCCGAGCGGCCGGCGCCGCAGCCGGCAGCCGCGGCGCGGTAGCCGCCCGAGCCACCACGAGAGCCATCACCACGAGAGCCACCACCACGAGCGCCACCACCACGAGCGCCACCACCACGAGCGCCGGCCACGGCGCGAGAAAGTGGTCGGTGGAGTACGAGACGGCCAGGGTGGCCACCGAACCGGCGGCGAGCAGCGCCGCCGTCACCACGAGGCCGGGCGTGCGCAGCCAGGGCGCGGTACGCCGCTTCGGTGTCAGGCCCTCGACCAGGGCGATCGGTACGCTGATGCTCCACACCGTGTGCAGCGAGAGCACGAACAGCGTCCAGGGCACCGCGATGCCCAATGCCGGGACGAATCCCTTGTCGAGCAGGTGCGCGTGGGAGTAGTCCGGGTCGAACAACGACTGCGTCGTGATGCCCTCCTCGAACACCCCGTACGCGAGCGCCAGCAGCACGATGCTCGGCCAACCCCGGCCGGTGCGTCGGGTCACCTCGCGGATCAGGATGGCTCCGCCGCCGTACATCGGAGCCAGCAGCAGAAGGAACGACAGGTTCTCGAGCGTGAAGTCACCGAGCAGGAATTCGGCGACCAGGGGCGCGAGGAAGAACAACAGGACTGCGGGCGCGACCCGGCGCATGGCGCGGCCTCCTTCGATGCGTGAATCGACCAGACCACTGTCGCGCGGGCACCCCTTCCCGGGTCAGTGTCAACGATCCCGAGTCGGCCGGTACAGATGTCCTATGGCCGGCGGACATTTCCGCCGGCCCCGCTACGTGTTGGAGGCGGCGATCCGCGAGCGCCCCGCGGTGGTGATCGACGCGGGTCAGTCCGCTGTGTGGCGGCGTCGCCGGTGGTCCTCGAGCCGCACCGCGAACTCGGCGTCGAGGTCGTCAGGCACCGGTCGCGGCACGATCAACACGACCACGCCGCACTCCGGGCACGCCCTGATCTCCCACATCGGATCGTCGTCCCCGGCCGGTTCCATCTCCACGCCGGTCACGAGCCGGCCGGTACCCGCGCCGGCAGCCCTCAAACCCGCCGGCCCTGGGTGGGCCGGCGGGTTCGCGTGCCGCGCGGGTTGTGCCGCGCCGGTTACGTGCTGGTGCAGCTCAGGCCGGTCACCGAGGAGCCCGGCGTACCGGAGCCGAGGAACCCGAACGATGTCGACGTGCCGGCCGCGAGGGAACCGTTGTAATCGACGTTGCTGACGGTCACGTTCGCACCGTTCGTGGCCAGGGTGCCGCTCCAGATCTGCGACACCGACTCCCCGTTGGCGAACGTCCAGCTCACCTTCCAACCGCTGATCGCGGCGGAGCCGGCCGTGACGGTCACCGAAGCCTGGAAGGCGCCCGACCACGAACCGGTGACCTGGTAGCTGGCGCTGCACCCGTTACCGGTCGGCGGCGGCGTCGGCGACGCGGTCCGGCTTGGGGTCGGCGACGGTGAGGCGGTGCGGCTCGGCGTCGGCGACGGTGAGGCGGTACGGCTCGGAGTGGGGCTGGCACGAGTCGGGGTCGGCGTCGGCGAGCCTCCGCTGCCCGGACCCATGCCCGTCACCTGCCCGTTGCCGCCGTCGAACACGACGTCCGAGCAGCCGTAGAACGTCTCGTTGCTGTCCGAGCGCTGCCACACCGAGTAGATGATGTGGCGGCCGGTCTTCTGCGGCAGCGTGCCGGTCCAGTAGTAGTAGGAGTTGACGCTGCCCGGGTCACCCACCGACGGCGGGTGGTCCGCCGAGGAGAACGGGGTGGTCTCGAAGTCGTCCCAGGTCAGCGGTGCGTTCTGGTCCCAGCCGTCCTTGGTGATGTAGAGGTAGAACCAGCCCGGGTGGGCCGCCCACTTGTTGTACTGGAACTGCATGGTCGCCCCGGCGGTGAGGTGGGTGACCGGCCAGTCCGTGCGCGGGAGGTCGAAACCGGAGAAGTCGTAGACGGTGGCGGCCGCACTGCACAGCTTCCCGTCGGGGATGAAACCGCGGGTGCGGCCGGCGCCGTCCGAGCGCAGGACCGCGAACCAGTTGTACAGGCTGTTGGTGCCGCTCTGCGCGACGGCCGCGGCGCAGGCCGGATTGTTCGGGACGATCGCGCCGGTCGAGGTGAGGCCGTCTTCATAGCAGAGCCAGGTGCGGCTGCCGGGGATCTGGAGGGCGCCGTGCGCGGTGGCCGGCATCGCGAGGACGAACACCGCGCCCGCGGTCACCAGACCCAGCGCGGCGCCTGCCCCCAGGAGTTTGTACCGGAGTCTCAGTCTCACGGGAGTGCCTTTCGACGTGTCGCTTTGAGCCAACGTCAAGGCAGCCAGGTTGTCCCACGACGGCGATGCCGACACGACGGGCCGCTCGCGACGTTCGCCGGACACGGCGTTCCCCGCGCACGATCGGCACGGAGAAGAGCAGTCCAACGGCGGGGCAGTCCGCCCAACCTGGTCGCCAGCGCGAGACCCGAGCCCATAAGGCATAGATATGTAACCATGGATTCCGCGCCGGTGGCAAGCGCTGATCTCCGGCCGGGTTCGCCGCTGGGCAGTGAACTAGAATTCGACGCGTGCCCGCCTCCGGCCTGTACCGCGCGTTCGTGTCGCTGGAGTTGGCGCTGGGCGTCGCGACGTTCATCGGGCTGCGCCTGATCCGCGCGCCCTACGGCCGGTACACGCGGGGCGGCTGGGGCCCGACCGTCCCGGCCAGGCTCGGCTGGCTGCTCATGGAGAGCCCGGCCTGCCTGGTGTTCGCCGGGGTGTACGCGGCCGGCCCGCATCGCGGCGATCCGGTGCCCCTCGTGCTGCTCGGTCTGTGGCAGGTGCACTATGTGCACCGCGCGTTCGTCTACCCGCTGCGGCTGCGCGGCGGTGGCCGGATGCCGGTGGCCGTCGCGGGCCTCGCCGTCACGTTCAATGTGCTCAACGCATCCATCAACGCGCGCTGGGTGTCGGCGGCGGGCGACTACCCCGTGCGCTGGTTCGCCGATCCCCGGTTCCTGGCCGGCGCCCTGATCTTCGGCTTCGGGTTGTGGCTGAACCTCAGCTCCGACCACAGGCTGCGCTCCCTGCGCGGGCCGGGGGAGACCGGTTACCGGGTGCCGCGCGGAGGCGCCTTCCGCTGGGTGTCGTGCCCCAACTACCTCGGCGAGATCGTGGAGTGGAGCGGCTGGGCGCTTGCCACCTGGTCGGTGCCGGGCCTGGCGTTCGCGGTCTACACCGCGGCCAACCTGGCGCCCCGCGCGCTGTCCCACCACCACTGGTACCGGCAGCGGTTCGTCGACTACCCGCCCGGCCGTCGGGCCCTGATCCCCTACGTTCTCTGACGAGGAGCGTCGATGAAGATCCTGCTCACCGGCGCCTCCGGCAATATCGGCTCGCACACCCTGCCGCATCTGGTCGGTCGTGGCCACCAGGTGCGCTGCTTCGCCCGGCTCAGCACGGTCAACCGGCGGCTGGCCCGGCAGTGGGCGCCCGAGGCGGAGGTGGCCTGGGGCGACATCGGCGACCCGAACGCGGTGGCCCGCGCGGCCGACGGCGTGGACGCGGTCATCCACCTTGCCGCGATGATCCCGCCGCTCTCGGACGAACAGCCCGACCAGGCGCGCGAGGTCAACGTCGGTGGCACGGCGAACGTGGTGGCGGCCTGCCTCGCCCAGCCCAGCGCGCCGCGGCTGCTGTTCAGTTCCACGTTCGACGTCCACGGCGTCACGCTGCACCGGTCGCCGCCGAGGCACGAGGACGACCCGCTGATGGCGACGAACCCGTACACCGCACACAAGATAGAGTGCGAGTCGATGATCCAGGCCTCGGGCCTGGACTGGGCCATCTTCCGCTTCGCGCACGTGCCGATCCTGAGCGTCCGCGATCCGCACCCGATCATGTTCGAGATCGGCCTGGACAACCGCATCGAGTCGCTGCACGCGGACGACGCCGGCCTGGCGATCGCCAACGCGCTGGAGGAGCCGGAGGCGTGGGGGCGGGTGCTGTTCGTCGGCGGCGGCCCGTCCTGCCAGCTGACCTACCGCGAATACCTGACCCGGATGCTGGCCGCGATGGGCGTGGACCCGTTGCCGGACGACGCGTTCAGCTCCGCACCGTACGCCACCGACTGGCTGGACACGCGGGAGAGCGAGCGGCTGCTGTGCTACCAGCGCCACACGTTCGCCGACATCGCCGAAGAGGTCGCCGCGAGCCTGGGCTGGAAACGCCGCCTGGTGCCGCTGGCCACTCCGCTGGCACGCGCGGCGATCCTGCGGCTGTCGCCGTACTACCGGGCACGCGCCCGCCTGCACCGCACCGCTCGGGCGATGCCGCGCCCGGCCCGGCCCGGCCCCGGCGTGGGTTCCGGATCCTGACGCGCGTTCGCCGAAACGCCGTCCGGGTTCGGCTGCCGCGCGCCGTAATGCCACATCTCACCGTCGATGACCGTGTCCCAGAAACCGACCGCGTGGCGCCCCGAGTGGCCCTCGGAGCCGATCGGGGTGCCCCCGATCATGATGTACTCGGACAACGACGCGTCGTAGAGCTTCATCTGGATCATCGCGCCGCCGGCGTTGCTGAAGATCCATGGCTCTCGCGGGTACCCCGTGCCGGAAAAGCCGTCGCCGGTACGGCAATGAGCGCGCTGTGCGGGTTTGTTGCGGTATGCGGCTGCGGCAGCTCGAATAGAATCTGCCGGGCGGCACCACGCACAGCGCGACGTCGAGCGCGTCCCCGGTTGCCGGCACAGGGCCGCGGGCGCCGAGCTGCGTGCACCGCGGCGCGGCCACCGAGCTGTGGGCACCGAGTTGTGGGCGCTGGGGTGCGGGCAATGGGCCGTAGGGAATGGTGCGGGCCGTACCTGCGTTCGGGGGACGGCCGCTAGCATCCGTAGGACGCCGTCCACCAGTGGCCGGCGAGGTGGGAGACGCCCGGCGTGTGTGGTACCGATGTGGCCGAGAGCAAGCCCGACGCCACGGTGGGGGACGGGTGCAAGCTTCCCGGCGACTCGACCGCCGTCGACGCCGATCACGGCAACCTGCCCGGCCGCGTGTTCGCGCTGCTGTCCCTGGCCCCGGTGTGCGCGCTGACCGGTTGGCTGCTGGCCGCGTTCCCGCTCGCGGCGCTCGGCGTGTTCCGCCCGGTGACGGTGATCCCGGTGGCGACGGCCGGCGCCGCGGTCGCGCTCTGGCTCGGGCTCGCGCTGATCCGGCGGCCCCGCACCGCGATGTCCGCACCGTGGTGGTCGGTCGCGACCACCGGGGCGATCGCCGTGGGGTTCGCGCTGTTCACCGCACTGACCCACAGCGAGCACGTCATCCCCCGTCGCGACGCCGGTTCCTACATCCAGATCTCGTACTGGCTCGCCCACCACCAGGCGCTCACCTATCCGTACCCGGCCGCCGCCTTCGGGCCCTCGCCCGGCAACCTGGGCTTCGGCAGCCCCGCCTTCTACGAACACGGCAGCGCGCTGGTGCCGCAGTTCATGACCGGCTGGCCGATGCTTCTGGCCGCGGTCGACTGGGGTTGGGGCTGGGGCGGCATGCTGGTGCTGCCGGCGGTGATCGGCGGCTGCGGGATTCTCGCGGTGGCCGGGCTGGCCGCCCGGTTGGTCGGCGCGCGGTGGGCGCCGCTCGCGGCGTTGCTGCTCACCGGTGCGTGGCCGGTGCTGCGGGTCGCGCAGAGCACGTTCTCCGAACCGTTGGCGCTGCTGATCCTGGCCGGCGGCAGCTGCCTGCTCGTCGACGTGGTGGTCGCGGCGAAAGCGGACGGCGGTGAACAGTTCGCCGACCGGGACATCAACCGGATCCGCCGCGTCGCGTTCGCCACCGGACTCGTGCTGGCCGGCGGTGAGCTGGTGCGGCTCGACTTCGGCATCGACTTCGCGCTGACCCTTCCGGTACTGGCCGGGCTGTGGCTGGTCCGCCGCCGCGCGGTGTGGCCGTTCCTGGTCGGGGCGCTGGTCAGCGGCGGGCTCGGGCTGATCGACTGCCTGTTCGTCACCCGCCCGTACGTCCAGGTGAACATCTCCTCGGTCGCGCTCATGGTCGTCGCGATGGTGGCGATCACCGTCGTGGCGGTGCTCGGTGCGCTCGCCGCCCGGCGGTACGGGCGGACGCCGTGGGTGAGGCGATGGTGGCGGGTGGTACCGGTGGTCGGTGGTGCGGCCGTGCTCGTGGTCGCGATCGGCCTGGTCGTCCGGCCGTACGTGTCCGTGGACCATTCGGTGACCGACGCCGGAGTCAGGCAGTTCACCGAGACCGCGCAGCGCCGGCTCGGACTCCCGCTCGACGGTTCGCGCGGCTATGCGGAGCGCAGCCTCTGGTGGGTCGCCTGGTACCTGGGCTGGCCGTTGCTGGCCGCCGCGCTCGTCGGGGCGGTCGCGCTGAGCACCCGGGTGCTGCGCGGCCGCGAACTCGCCTGGGCCGGTGTCCTCCTGGTGTACCTGGGTTCGTCCGTGTTGACCCTGCTGCGTCCCGGCATCACGCCCGACCATCCGTGGGCCGACCGCAGGCTGGTCGTCGAGGTGATCCCCGGCATGGTGCTGTTCGCCACCTGGACGATCGCGGCGGGCAACGGGTGGCTTCGCGCCCGCGTGGGCGGCTCCGCCAGGCGATCGGGCCCGGACACGGCACGGCGCCGGTTCGCCGTCCGGCCGCCCGCGGCCGGAAGCGACGCGGCACCGCGATCGAGCGGCCCGTTTACTCGGCCGCTGACCGGAATCCCGGCGCTGCCCGGGATTCTGACGGTCGCGGCGGTCGTTGTCCTGATCGCACCGATCTGGAAGGCGACCGGGCCGGTTGCGGAGGACCGCACCGAACTCGGCGAGCTGACCGCCATGGCCGGCGTGTGCCGCGCCTTGCACAGCAACGATTCGGTCGTTCTCACCGACACGTTGTGGGCGCCCACGATTCGCGCGCAGTGCCAGGTTCCGGTCGCGCGTCTCATCGACCAGACGACGGCCGCGCTCGATCAGGTGACGGCCAGCATCCGGTCGGCCGGCCGTACGCCGGTCATCGCGGGTACCCAGCACGACGCGTTGAGCGCGCTGGGCTTGGATCCGGTGCGCGCCGTTCGGTTGCGTACCCGGCAGGACCAGCAACAGCTCATCCGGCGGCCGGACGGGACGATGCCGTTGCTGCTTGATTTCTGGGTCGCCCGACCCTAAGCAGGGCGCGTCGTCACAGTCCGGGTGCGCGTCGTCACGCAGGCGGGAGGATGCCGCCTTCGCAAGCGGCCTTGGAAAGCCGGTGGGCCGCCGTGGGACTATTGTCGGGCAGAGGGGGCCAGAGCAGAGGCGACGGAGCTGCCGCACCGTGGGACCGGGTCTGGGCCGAGTGAAGCGGAATCCGATGTGACGATGGGAGTCGGAAAGGCGATGCTCGCCGACCCGGAACAGACAGCGTTGTTACGCGGTACCCTTGCGCTTCCACCGCTTCTCGACAACCCCGACGCGCCACCGCCGCGGGTCACCGTCGTGCTGCCGTGCTACAACGAGGAAGCCCACGTCAAGCTGGAGATCGCGCGCATCTGCGAGGCGATGGACGCCTCGGGCTACAGCTACGAGGTGCTCGCGGTGGACGACGCGTCCACGGACTCGACGCTCGACGTGCTGCGCGAGGCCGAGGCGGCGTACCCGAACGTGAAGGTCCTTCCGTTCCTCCGCAACGGCGGCGCCGGCACGGTGCGCCGGATCGGATCACAGGCGGCCCGGGGCGACATCGTGGTGTGGACCGACGCCGACATGACGTACCCGAACGAGCGCATCCCGGAACTCGTCCGGATGCTCGACGAGAACCCCGCGATCGATCAGGTGGTCGGCGCGCGCACCAGCGAGGAGGGCACCTACAAGCTGCTGCGGGTCCCGGCGAAGTGGTTCATCCGCAAGGTCGCCGAGTGGCTGATCGACCAGCGCATTCCCGACCTCAACTCGGGCCTGCGCGCGTTCCGGCGTGAGGTCGCCCAGCCGTACCTGCGGCTGCTGCCGCCCGGGTTCTCCTGCGTCACGACGATCACGCTGGCGTTCCTGTCCAACCAGCACGACATCCGGTATGTGCCGATCGAGTACTCGCGCCGGTCGGGCCGCTCGAAGTTCCGGTTCGTCGCCGACGGCTACCGGTACATCCTCCAGGTGCTGCGGATGGTGATGTACTTCAACCCGATCAAGGCGCTCATGCCGCTCGCGCTGTGGCTGCTCGCGATCGGGGTGGTCAAGGGCGCGGTGGACGTCGCCGTCCATCCGGTGCGGCTCGCCACCAACACCGTGCTGATCTTCCTCACCGGCCTGATCATCGGTTCGCTCGCGCTGCTCGCCGACCTCATCGTCCGGTCCAGACCCGACTAGGACCTGTCCCGGCCCGGGCTGCCGGCGCGTCTACGCGCCTTCGGCGGGCGTACCTGCGGCGAGCCGCGCGCGGACCACCAGACCGGTACCGGTGCGCGGGAAGGCGCGCTGCACGATCCGGAACGGCGCCGTACCCCAGCGGGCCGCGACGCCGTACGCGCCGCCGCTGGGCTGCAGCAGCCGCCCGGACCCGGCGGTGCGCTCCTGGACCGACATCGACCCAAGGCGGGCCTTCCGCCGCCGGCCGACCGCGTTGCGGGCCGCCTCCAGCAGGTACCCCAGCGGCGTACCGTACTCGCGGACCTCGATGTCGCTGAAGCCACACCGAGCCAGCAGCGCGGTCATCACGTCCGGGTCGTACCGGCGGAAGTGCCCGGCCATGTGGTCCGCCGGCCCGAACCGGCGCTGATGTGCCGGAACCGAGAGCATGAGCCACCCGCCGGGGCGGAGCCGGGCCGCCCAGCCGGTGACCGCGGCCGCGTCGTCCTCGATGTGCTCCAGTACCTCGAACGCGCAGATCAGGTCGAAGCCGCGCGCGTCGAGCGTCTCCACGGTGGCGTTGCGGATCTCTCCCGTGCCGCCGACACCGGCCATCCGCCGGGCGGCCACCGCGTACGACTCCGGATCGGGCTCGACGCCCAGGTACCGGTAGCGCAGCGCCAGTCGCGCGCCGAGCGCTCCCTGGCCGCACCCGATCTCCAGGACGTCCCGGATGCCGTCGGGCAGCATGCGGCCGATCAGGTCGAAGCGCAGCCAGGCGTTGGGGGTCAGCGGGGCGAGCGTGTCGAGCCGGCCCCCCGCGGCCCGGTCCGCCCCCGCAGCCGAGCTGGTCGTCGCCCGCTCAAGCACCGTCCGCTCGCCCGCCGTCCGCTCGCCCGCCGTCCGCTCGGGCGTCGGTCGCTCGGGCGCCGTCCGCTCGGGCGTCGGTCGCTGGGTCGTCGATCGATCCGTCACCTGCTCCGTCCTCCGTCCGTGTCGCGTCCCGCGCCCGCCGCGCTCGGCTCGCGCCGGTCGCCCTCTGGGTCGAGTACCCCGGCGAGCCGGGCCAGCAACGGCGTCACGACGCGGACCGGTGAAAACTGTTCCCGGGCGAGTCGCCCGGCCCGCTCCCGCAGCCGGCCCAGTTCGGCGTGGTCGCCGGCCAGCCGCAGCAGCGCGGCGGCCAGCCCGTCCGGATCGCCCGGCGGAACGAGGACGGCGGCGTCGCCGAGCGCGCGGCGCTGCGGCGGGGTGTCCGACGTGACGATCGCGCAGCCGGCCGCGGCGCCCTGGAACACCTTGTTGGGCACGACCCGCAGCGCCTTCGGGCCGGTACCGAAGATGCCCAGGCAGACATCGTGTGCGGCGACCGTGCCGGGCAGCTCCGCCGCCGGTACCCAGTCCAGCCAGCGCACGTCCGGATTGGCCGCACCGGCCCGCCGGGCCTCCGCCAGGTCCTGCCCGGTGCCGATCATGGTGACCTGGATGCCCGAGCCGGCGAGCGCGTTCAGCGCGGCCCCGATCACCGGGGTGCCCTGCAACGGCGTGTACAGGCCGTAGAACACCACGCGCAGCGAACCCGTCCCGCCGTCGCGGCCCGGCGGCGCCTGCGACCGGTCCGGTCCGGCGTGACCGCCGCCGCGCGGCGAGCCGGACCCGGCGTCGGGCCGAGTGTCGGACCCGGCGTCGGGCCGAGTGCCGGACCCGGCGTCGGGTCGAGTGTCGGACCCGGCGTCGGGCCGAGTGTCGAACCCGGCCTCGGACCCGGCGCCGAACCAGGCGGCCGGCGCGCCTACCGTAACGACGACGCCCCTGGGGCGGTGCCGGTCCGCAAGCGCGGCGAGGTGCTCCTCGGTGTCGACCAGGATCACGTCGGCGGCGCGCAGGGCGGCGGAGTCGATCAGGCTCAGCAGGGCGCCGCGGACACGCCCGCCGGCCCGCCGGTCCCGCGCCGTGTCGCTCGCCCCGACCAGATGGTCCAGCAGCACCGGTACCCGCCGGAACACCAGCCTCGCCAGGTGCACGTCGAAGTGGCCGAGGTACCCGACGAGCACCGCGTCCGGCCGCGCGGCACAGCGGGCGGCCCGGGCCAGAACCGTCCAGCACCGGACGATCCGGACCAGCAGCCCGACCACCCGCCACGGCTGGGTGAGCATGGCGACGCGGCGCGCGGTGGAGAGGCCGAGCGGCGCGTTGCACTCGGCGACCTCGACGCCGCGGGCCCGCAGCCCCTCGGCGATCGTGGCGACACGCGGGTGCATCGCGGCGTCGTACGTGCCGAAGACGAGTACCCGCATGACGTCACACCCTAGTGCGGCGCACCGGGCCACCGGAAACTCCGCACCGGCGATCCTTCGTGATCGACTCCTCACCGCCGTCCGATCCGTCCCGGACGCTTACTAAGCTCGCACCATGCCCGAGCAGCCGGTCGCCGCCGCCGAGCCGGACGGCCGGCCGCTTGCCGCACCGCCCGCCCGGGCGGGTGCCGCGCGCCGCCTGCTGTCCCTGATCATCCGGGTGCTGACCGGGCGCGTCGTGCGGTGGGGCTTCGTGGCCGTCGCCGCCGCGCTCTGTGGATTGGAGATCCACGATCAGTGGCCGGTGGTACGGTCCGCGCTCGGGCACCTCGGCGTCCTCCCGGTGGTCGGGGCGCTGATGGCCGTCCTGCTCGGCCTGGCGGCCGGGATGCAGTCGTGGCGGGTACTGCTGGCGGCGCTCGGCTCACCGCTGCCGCCGCGCGCCGCGGCGGGTGTGGTATTCGTCGGCCAACTGGGCAAGTACGTTCCCGGATCGATCTGGCCGGTACTCGCGCAGATGGAGTTGGGTCGGGCCCACCGGGTACCCCGCCGCCGCTCGGCGACCGCGTCCGCGTTGACCATGCTGTTGTCGCTGGCCGCCGGCCTGATCGCCGCGCTGCTCACGCTGCCGTTCCTGGCCGGGGGCGCCACGGCCCGGTACCGCTGGGCGCTCCTGCTCGCCCCGGTCCTGCTGGCCTGCCTGCACCCGCGGGTGCTCAATCCGGTTCTCGGGCGGCTGCTGCGGCTGGCCCGCCGGGCTCCGCTCGAACAGCCGCTCACCGGGCGCGCGGTCGCCACCGCGCTGGCCTGGGCGCTCGCGTCATGGGTGCCGTACGGCGTCCAGGTCTGGGTGCTCGCGGTGCGGCTCGGCGCGCCGCCCGGCCGGGCCGTGGTGCTGTCGATCGGCGGGTTCGCGTTCGCCTGGAGCGCGGGCTTCGTCGCGGTGTTCGTCCCGGCCGGGGTCGGGGTGCGTGAGGTGCTGCTGGTCGCGGTGCTGGGCACGATGCTGGGTACCGGCGACGCGACCGCGATCGCCCTGGTGTCGCGGCTGCTGATGACGGCTGGCGACCTGTGTGCCGCCGGGCTCGCCGTCGCGTTCGCCCGGCCGGGCC
>JBDZVD010000002.1:0-16133 GCA_040255525.1 Micromonosporaceae bacterium
GGCCCGGGGTGCCCGGATCGCCGAGGTGGTCGCCGCCGGCGCCCGGATCGCGCTGGACCGCGTCGCGGAGTCGCTGACCGCCGCCGCCGCGCAACGCGACCAGCTCGCCGCCGCGCGTTCGGCCCGCGAGGCCGAGCTGTCCGAGGTGCGCGGGTCCGCCGGCCGGCTGGCCGCCGACCTGGAGCGGCTGACCTCGGAGGTACACCGCGACGAGGTGGCCCGCGCCGAGCAGCGGCTGCGCATCGAGCAGCTGGAGGCCAAGGCCGGCGAGGACTTCGCGATCGGCGTGGAGACCCTGCTCGCCGAGTACGGGCCGGCGATCGACGTGCCGCCGACCGCGGCCGACCTGCTGGCGGCCGAGGCGGCGGGCAAGCCCGCTCCGCTGCCGGTGCCGTTCGACCGGCCGACGCAGGAGAAGCGCGCCGCCAAGGCCGAGCGCGAACTGGCCCTGCTGGGCAAGGTGAACCCGCTGGCCCTGGAGGAGTTCGCCGCGCTGGAGGAGCGGTACAAGTTCCTCTCCGACCAGTTGGAGGACCTCAAGAACACCCGCCGCGACCTGCTCACCGTGGTGAAGGACGTGGACGACCGGATCCTGGAGGTCTTCACGTCCGCGTACCACGACACGGCGCGCGAGTTCGAGGAGGTCTTCCGGGTGCTGTTCCCCGGCGGCGAGGGCCGGCTGGTGCTCACCGACCCGGACGACATGCTCACCACCGGCATCGAGGTGGAGGCGCGACCTCCGGGCAAGAAGATCAAGCGCCTGTCGCTGCTGTCCGGCGGGGAGCGCTCGCTGACCGCGGTCGCGCTGCTCTGCGCGATCTTCCGGGCCCGGCCCAGCCCGTTCTACATCATGGACGAGGTCGAGGCCGCCCTCGACGATGTCAACCTGGGCCGGCTGCTCACGCTGATGCAGCAACTGCGCGAGACCAGCCAGCTGATCATCATCACCCACCAGAAGCGGACCATGGAGATCGCGGACGCCCTGTACGGCGTGACGATGCGCAACGGGGTCACCGAGGTGATCAGCCAGCGCCTCGGCCGGGACGAGAGTGCGATCGAGGAAGCGGTGCTCGGATGACGCAGAGCAGGCCGTTCGCCGCCGGTCTCCTGATCGACCTGGACGGCGTACTGCGCCGGTGGGATCCCCGGGTGACCGCGTCGGTGGAGGAGCGGTACGGGCTGCCCGCCGGTACCTTGAGGCGCACCGCGTTCGCGCCGTCCCGGCTGGTACCGGCGGTCACCGGTCGAAACAGCCACGTCGACTGGATGAGCGGCGTCGCGGAGGCCATCGGTGAGCCCGGGGCGGTAACCGCGTGGGAGGAGTACCGGGGCGAGGTGGAACCGGAGGTGCTCGAGTTCGTCCAGGAGGTACGGGCGGCCGGCATCCGGGTCGGCCTGGCCACCAACGCCACCGACCGGCTCGACGCCGACCTGGCCCTGCTCGGGCTGACCGAGGAGCTGGACGAGGTGGTCAACTCCTCGATCGTCGGCTTCGCCAAGCCGGCGGCCAGCTACTTCGCCGCCGCGTGCGCCCAGTTGGGGGTACCGCCCCGGGAGTGCCTGTTCGTCGACGACTCGGAGCGGTTCGTCAACGGCGCGCGGGCGGCGGGTCTGTCCGCGTTCCGCTGGACCGGCACATCGGACCTGCCGTACCTGCGGGCCGCGCTGGGCCTCACCACGGTGTCACCCCCGCCGAAGTGAGGAACGCACCGGTGACCGGCGGCGTGCCCGTCGCCGCCCGTACCATCACTTCGGCACCCTGCGCCGCGGTCAGGTAGCCACGATTCCCGTTGAGGTCGGTGGCGCAGAAGCCGGGCGAGACGGCGTTGACGCTGATGCCGGCCTCGCGCAGCTCGTTCGCGTAGATCACAGTGACCGCGTTGAGCGCTGCCTTCGACGAGCAGTACCCGACTAGGTCCGGGCGCGAGCGTGGCGGAGGCGGAGTACTGGGCCGGCCGGGACACCGCCTCGCTCGCGGTGACATTGCCGCACGAGGCGGGGAAGCCTGACCCGCCGGACTGGCGCGCCGGACCGACGCTGGACGGCCCTCACGTCGGGGACCTGGCCGCGCTGCTGGAAGTGGTGGCGCTCGGGCAGGCGGTGGCGTTCGTACCGGCCTCGGTGAGCCGCCGGTACCCGCGACCCGACCTGGCGCACGTCCCGGTCAGCGACCTGAGCCCGATGGTGCTGTCGGTGGCCTGGCCGCAGGCGTCCCGGTCGCGAACGGTGGCGGCGTTCGTGAACGCGGCGCTGGCTGCCCAGGCGACGGCCGGCGCGGCGCTTCCGGCCGGCGAGTCGGTGGAAAACGCCGTGGGTTAATGGTGTAGCGCCCGAGCACGTCGTGCTCGCGGTCGCGAAGGTCGACGGGCTTCCGACGAGGGCTCACTACTCGCCCGTGGCGCCGTCGATGCGTTCGCGGAGCAGGTCGGCGTGGCCGTTGTGCCGCGCATACTCCTCGATCAGGTGCATGAACACCCAGCGGAGCGTGTAGCGCCTGCCGCCCGGCCTGCCCGCGGTGTCGTCCAGCCAGTGCGGCGCGGCCGCCGCCCGGGACCGCTCGCACTGCGCCCGGTAGGCGGTGAACACCTCGTCTACCGGAGTGTCGTCGAGGTCGTTGAAGTCGCCGTCCTCGTTGTCGGGAGTGGAGTACAGCGGACGGCGGCCTTCCGCGGAGAAGATCCAGAACCAGCCATTCTCCACGTCGGTGAGGTGCCGGACGAGGCCGAGCAGCGACATCGGCGAGGGTGGGCAGGACCGGGTCGTCAACTGGTCGGCGTCCAGCCCGGAACATTTGATCATCAAGGTCGCCCGGTGGTAATCCAGCCAGGCTTCCAGCATCTGCCGCTCGCCCAGCTCCAGGCCCGGCTCGGTGCGGGACACCTCGGGTGCGAACATGGCGTCACCGTACCGGCTGGGTGCGACACTGGCTCGGCGCGTCCGGCGCCGCGCCCCGGACCGGTCGTCGACCAGTCTGCTCGGCGCGTCTGACCGCCGCGCGACGACCCAGACCAGCCGATTGGCGGGCCGCCGAGCCGGCGGGCGGGATGTCTGCCAGGATTTCTGTCATGCAGTGGTACGTCTACGTCCTGATCGTGCTCGCCGTCGTCCTGGTCGTCGGCCTCGGCCTCGTGGTTGGCCAGCTCTCCCGGCGGCCACCGGAGCAGCCGCCGCCCGGGGGGCCGACGGGAGCCGCGCCGGCGGCGCCCCCGATCGAGGCGCCGCCCACCACGGCCACACCGCCGGTGGTGGTCGAGCCGCCGGTCGTGGTCGAGCCGCCGGTGGCGGTGGAACCGGGGGTGGACGTCGTCGCGCCGCCGACCGTCGAGGCGCCCGCGCCGACCGCGGGACGGCTGGTGCGGCTGCGCTCCCGGCTGTCCCGGTCGCAGAACGCTCTGGGGCGCGGCCTCCTCGCCGTACTGTCCCGGGACCGGCTGGACGACGAGGCGTGGGAGGAACTGGAGGACAACCTGATCACCGCGGACGTCGGCGTCGAACCGACCCGGGAGATCGTCGAGCGCCTCCGGGAGCGGACCCGGGTACTGGGCACCCGTACCGCGGACGAGCTGCGCGCCCTGCTCAAGGAGGAACTGGTCGGGGCGCTGGACCCGAAGCTGGACCGCAGCCTGGCGGCCACCCCGCACGACGGCCGGCCCGCCGTCCTGCTGGTCGTCGGCGTGAACGGCTCCGGAAAGACGACCACCTGCGGGAAGATCGCCCGGGTACTGGTCGCGGACGGCCACACCGTGGTGCTCGGCGCGGCCGACACGTTCCGCGCGGCGGCGGCCGACCAGCTCGCCACCTGGGCCGGGCGGGTCGGTGCCGAGGTGGTCCGGGGCCGGGAGGCCGGCGACCCGGCGGCGGTCGCGTTCGACGCGGTACGCCGGGGGATCGAGGCGGGCACCGACACGGTGCTGATCGACACCGCCGGGCGGCTCCAGAACAAGGTCGGCCTCATGGACGAGCTGGGCAAGGTCAAGCGCGTGGTGGAGCGGCACGGTCCGGTCGACGAGACGCTGCTGGTCCTGGACGCGACCACCGGGCAGAACGGGCTCACCCAGGCCCGGGTGTTCACCGAGGTGGTGGACGTCACCGGGGTCGTGCTGACCAAGTTGGACGGGACGGCGAAGGGTGGCATCGTGATCGCGGTACAGCGCAATCTCGGCATCCCGGTCAAACTCGTCGGCCTCGGCGAGGGCCCGGACGACCTGGCGCCGTTCGAGCCGGAGGCGTTTGTCGACGCGTTGCTTGGTACGAACGCGTAGCCTCGGGGGACCGGTGACGATGAGTGCCGTCGGCGATTTGGATGGGGATTGACGCAACAGGAGATCCCGCTGCTGGGTGGTAACACCAGCACGGTGGTGCGGGTGGGTGACACCGTACGGCGTGGCTGCGGTCCATGGACCCCGGCCGTCCACGCGTTGCTGCGTCACCTGGAGTACGTCGGGTTCACCGGCTCGCCCCGGGTGTACGGCGTCGACGAGCGCGGCCGCGAGGTGCTGTCGTACCTGGAAGGCGAGTGCGGCTCGTACCCGTTGGCGCCCGACTGGGTGACCGACGAGGCACTGGTGGCGGTGGCCCGGATGCTGCGCATGTTCCACGACGCGCAGTACGGCTTCCGCCCGCAGCGCGGCGCGGTGTGGCGCTCCTTCGGTCCGCCCCCGCCGGACACCGAAGTGATCTGCCACCACGACGTGGCGCCGCACAATGTCATCTGGCGTCCGGACGGCACCCTGGCAATGATCGACTTCGACCTGTGCTCGCCCGGTGCCCGCATCTACGACGTGGCGTACGCGGCCTGGACGTGGGTACCGCTGTTCTCCGACCGGGACTCGTACACGCTGGGCTGGCGGCGCCCGGACCGGCCGCGCCGGCTGCGGCTGTTCGCCGACGCGTACGGGCTGATGACCCGGGACCGCCACCGCCTGGTGCGCACCATCCGGAAGCGGATCGTGGACCACGTGGAGGGCATCCGGCGCATGGCGGCGGCCGGCGATCCAGCGTTCGTCCGGATCGTCCACAAGGGGCACCTCCGCCGCCCGATGCGCGACCTCCGGCTGATCGACTACGAGCGCAACGTCCTGGAGTACGCGCTGCGCTGAGGTCCTCGGCCGTCTTCCGGCCGTCTTCCGCCCCCGGCCGTCGGCCGGGTCACTCGGTGAGCGTTTCTTGACACGTACGAAACATCACGTCACGGCCCGGTAACCGGGCAGAGACAGTGCGCGAAACAGCGGAGAGCGAGAGTTCCGCGCAACCGGCGACCGGGCGACGCTGCCGCCGCCGGAGGGAGGGAACTCACACCGAGGAGGGCAGCGTGCTGCTCGCTGATCCACCGACGCTTGACACGGGCAACACCGCCTGGTTGTTGGCCTCGTCGGCGCTTGTACTGCTCATGACGCCTGGGCTGGCCTTCTTCTACGGCGGCCTGAACCGCTCCAAGAGCGTGCTGAACATGATGATGATGAGCTTCTCCTGTATCGGGCTCGTCTCCGTTCTCTGGCTGGTCTACGGCTTCTCCTTCGCGTTCGGCACCAACGCCAGTTCGGGTGCCAACACCGTCATCGGCAACTGGACCCAGTACTTCGGCACCAAAACGTTCGCCACCGAGCTGTGGGGGACGACCGGCGTTCCGACGTACGTCGTGCTCGCATTCCAGATGATGTTCGCGATCATCACGGTCGCCCTGATCAGCGGTTCGATCTCCGACCGGACGAAGTTCGGCGGGTGGCTGCTGTTCGCGTTCGGCTGGTTCACCATCGTGTACGTGCCGGTCGCGCACTGGATCTGGGGCGGCGGCTTCATCGGCGCGAAGATCGGGGCGCTCGACTTCGCCGGTGGCACCGCGGTGCACATCAACGCCGGTTCCGCCGCGCTGGGCCTCGCGCTGGTGCTGGGCAAGCGGGTCGGCTGGCCGAAGGAGAGCTTCAAGCCGCACAACGTCCCGTTCGTCGCGCTCGGTGCCGGCCTGCTGTGGTTCGGCTGGTTCGGGTTCAACGCCGGCTCGGAGCTGACCGCCGACAACCTGACCGCGCTGGCGTTCGTGAACACCCAGGTCGCGACGGCCGCCGGCTTTCTCGGCTGGATCATCGTGGAGTGGGTCCGCAGGAACGGCCGCCCGACGATGGTCGGTGGCTCCTCGGGCGCCGTCGCCGGCCTGGTCGCGATCACCCCGGCCTGTGCCTACATCGCGCCGTACGCGGCCGTCGTGCTCGGCCTCGTCGCCGGCGCGGTCTGCGCGATGGCGGTCGGCGTGAAGTACAAGCTGGGCTTCGACGACTCGCTGGACGTGGTCGGCGTGCACTTCACCGGCGGGTGGATCGGCTCGCTGTGGATCGGCCTGTTCGGCAGCGGCGCGATCAGCAGCTACGTGAAGCACAACGGGCTGTTCTACGGCGGTGGTGTGAGCCAGCTGTGGCGCCAGGCGCTGGCCAGCGCGATAGTGTCGGTGTTCTCGTTCGGGATCGCCTACCTGATCGGCACCGCCATCCACAAGACCATCGGCCTGCGTACCAGCACGGAGGTCGAGGTCGAGGGCATCGACGTGGCCGAGCACGCGGAGAGCGCGTACGAATTCTCGTCGGCGGCGGCCGGCGGCGCCTTCGCCCTCGCCGGCATCGGCGCGGCGAAGCCGGGCATTCCCGCACCGGCGGAAGAGCCGGAGTCCGAAAAGGTAGCCGGTTAACGTCTTGCGGATGGAGGGACTGAGCATGAAGCTGGTGACCGCGGTCATCAAGCCGTACCAGCTCGACGCGGTCAAGGAGGCACTGCACGCCCTCGGCGTGGCCGGACTGACCGTCAGCGAGGTACAGGGCTATGGCCGGCAGAAGGGGCACACCGAGGTCTACCGCGGCGCGGAGTACACGGTGGAGTTCCTGCCCAAGATCCGGGTCGAGGTGGTGACCGACGAGATCGATGTGGACAAGGTGGTCGACGCGATCGTCACGGCCGCCCGGACCGGCAAGATCGGCGACGGCAAGGTCTGGGTCACGTCGGTGGACGAGGTGATCCGGGTGCGGACCGGTGAGCGTGGGCTCGACGCGCTCTGAGCCGCGCCAGGGGGTCGGCCGCACGACGGTGGTCGACCGCACGACGGTGGGCGCCGCCGCACGCGAACAGCGTGCGGCGGCGCTCGACGCTTGGCTGGTCGGCCTGGTGCGGGACGCCGCCCGGGCAGCGGCGGTCGCCGCGGCAGACGTGGCCCTGGTCGCGGTCGGCGGCCTGGGCCGGCGGGAGTGCGCGCCGTACGGGGACGTTGACCTGGTGCTGCTGCACCGCGGCGGCCGGGGCGTCACGGCGCTGGCCGACGCGCTCTGGTACCCGATCTGGGACGCCCGCGTCGGTCTGGACCACTCGGTGCGTACCGTCCCGGAGGCCCTGGCCGTGGCTCGGCAGGACGTCAAGGTCGCACTCGGCCTGCTCGACCTGCGGCACGTCGCCGGCGACGCGGCACTGGCGCAGCGGCTGCGCACGGAGGCGGCCGAACAGTGGCGGCGTACGGCCGCCCACGCGCTGCCGGCCCTGCGCGAGGTGACCGAGGCGCGCTGGCGGACCCACGGCGAACTGGCCTTCCTGCTTGAGGGCGACGTGAAGGAGGCCCGGGGCGGCCTGCGCGACCTGGCGATCCTGCGCGGCGTGGGGAAGGCCGGGGTGGCGGACGCGGCCCGGCCGGCGGTGCGGGCGGCGCACACCCGGCTGCTGGACGTCCGGGACGCGTTGCACGTGACCGCCGGGCGTCGGGTCGACCGGCTCCTCGCCCAGGATCGCGAGGCGGTCGCGCGCCTGCTCGGCCTGCCCGACCGTGACGCGCTGCTGCGGCGGATCGCGCAGGACGCGCGGACCGTCGCGTACGCGGTCGACGACGCCTGGCGTGCCGTGGACCGGTGGAGCCGCCCGGCCGGTCCGCGGGCGCGCCGGCCGATCGGCCGGGACGTGGTGGAGCAGGACGGTGAGGCCGTACTCGCCCGGGCCGCGGTCGCGCCGCGTCCGGAACCGAGCCTGGCGCTGCGGGTGGCGGCCGCGGCGGCGGGCGCCGCGCTGCCGATCGCGCGCCCGACGCTGGAGTGGCTGGCCGCGTTCTGCCCGCCGCCGCCCACCCCCTGGCCCGCCGCGGCCCGGGAGGCTCTGCTCACCCTGCTCGGGTCGGGCCCCGGATTGGTGCCGACGTGGGAGGCGTGCGACCGGTACGGGCTGGTGGTCGGCTGGCTGCCGGAGTGGGCCCGGGTACGGGGGCATCCGCAGTACAACCCGGTACATCTGTACACAGTGGACCGCCATCTGGTTCAGGCAGCGGCGGAGGCGAGTGCGTTCACCCGCGAGGTGGCCCGGCCCGACCTCCTGGTACTGGCGGCGTTCCTGCACGACATTGGCAAGGGCCTGCACGACATCGGCAAGGGCCTGCACGACATCGGCAAGGGCCCGCACGCCCCAGGTTCTTGGGCAACGCCGCCCGACCACAGCGTGCTGGGCGCACCCGTGGCGGCGCGGATCGCCGCCGGGATCGGCCTGCCGCCCGGCGATGTCGCGGTGGTGGAGAAGCTGGTACGGCTGCACCTGCTGCTGCCGGACGTGGCCACCCGGAGGGATCTGGCCGACCCGGTCACCATCCGGCGGGTCGCCGACGCGGTCGGGGATGTGACCACATTGGACCTGCTGCACGCGCTGACCCGCGCGGACGCCGCGGCGACCGGGCCGGGCGCGTGGTCGGAGTGGAAGGGCCGCCTGGTGGCGTCCCTTGTGGACCGTGTTCGGTCCACTCTGGACACCGGCGAGGTGCCTCCGGCTCCGATGCCGGACCGCGCGCTGGTTGCCGGGCCGCTGCCGGCGGTGTATGTCGACGGACAGCGGGTGTCCGTCGCGGCGACCGACCGGCGCGGCCTGCTCGCCGCGGTGGCGGGATGCCTGACCCTGCACCGGCTCGACGTGGTGACCGCGGATGTGTCCTCTGTGGAGGGATGCGCGCTGGTGCAGTGCGCGGTGCAGGCGCGGTTCGGCGCGCTGCCGGATGCCGAGGCGCTGCGGGCGGACCTGCGCCGGGCGGCCCTGGGGCAGTTGCCGGATCGGCTCAACCGGCCGGTCGCGCTTCGGCCCGGCGGCGCGGCTCCCCGGGTGGTCTGGCACCGGGACGCGGCCACCGACGCCACCGTCCTGGAGTTGCGCGCGGCGGACGCGCCCGGGCTGCTCTACCGGGTCGCCCGGGCGTTGGAGGAGGTCGGCGCGGACGTACGGGCCGCGCGGATCTCCACCCTGGGCGGCGACGTGGTGGACGCGTTCTACCTGGTCGGGCGGTGGGTCGACGCCACGGTGCGGAGCGAGGTGGCCGCCGCGGTCGTTGCCGCGGCAGGTTGACCGGGCGGCGAGCCGCCGGGGCATTTGGTAGCCTTTGTCGGTGTTGCCCGGACTCCTCCGGCCGCCGCTCGCTGGACCCGGCGCGTCCGCGGCGGAGCCCGGCCGGCGCCGGCCGGTTACCCTTGTCGGGGGCCGCGGCCCCGCCCACCGGATCCGACGTCGAGGATGAGGCACCGTGTTTGACACGCTGAGCGACCGGCTCAACGGGATCTTCACCAAGCTGCGTGGCAAGGGTCGGCTGTCCGACGCCGACATCGACGCCACCGCGCGGGAGATCCGGCTCGCCCTGCTCGAAGCCGATGTGGCGCTGCCGGTGGTGAGGGCGTTCATCGCCTCGATCAAGGAGCGGGCACGCGGTGCCGAAGTGCACCAGGCGCTCAACCCGGCGCAGCAGGTTATCAAGATCGTCCATGAGGAACTGGTCGGTGTGCTCGGCGGCCAGACCCGCCGGCTGCAGTTCGCGAAGCAGCCGCCGACCGTGATCATGCTGGCCGGCCTCCAGGGCTCCGGTAAGACCACGCTGGCCGGCAAGCTCGCCCGCTGGCTCAAGGCTCAGGGGCACCAGCCGCTGCTGGTCGCCGCGGACCTCCAGCGGCCGAACGCGGTCAACCAGCTCCAGGTGCTCGGGCAGCGCGCGGGCGTGGAGGTATACGCGCCGGAGCCCGGCAACGGCGCCGGCGACCCGGTACGGGTGGCCAGCGACTCGATCGAGCACGCCCGGCGGTCGATGCGCGACATCGTGATCGTGGACACCGCCGGCCGGCTGGGTATCGACGCCGAGATGATGGCCCAGGCCGCGGCGATCCGTGACGCGGTGACCCCGGACGAGACCATCTTCGTCGTCGACGCGATGGTCGGTCAGGACGCGGTGGCCACCGCCGAGGCGTTCCGGGACGGGGTGGGCATCACCGGTGTCGTACTGTCCAAACTGGACGGTGACGCCCGCGGTGGCGCCGCGCTGTCGGTACGGCACGTGACCGGCCAGGCGATCCTCTTCGCGTCCACCGGCGAGAAGCTGGAGGACTTCGACGTCTTCCACCCCGACCGGATGGCCTCCCGCATCCTCGGCATGGGCGACATGCTGACCCTCATCGAGCAGGCCGAGCAGGCGTTCGACGAGGAACAGAAGCAGCGCATGGCCGCCAAGGTCACCGGCGGCGAGGTGTTCACCCTCGAAGACTTCCTGGAGCAGATGACCGCGCTGCGCCGGATGGGGCCGATCGCCAACATCCTCGGCATGGTGCCCGGCATGAACCAGGTCAAGGACCAACTGGCCGAGCTCGACGACAGCCACTTCGACCGGATCACCGCGATCATCCGGTCGATGACACCCGGCGAGCGGGTCAACCCGAAGATCATCAACGGCTCCCGGCGCGCGCGCATCGCGCGCGGCTCCGGAGTCGAGGTCATGGACGTGAACCAGCTGCTCAACCGGTTCGCCGAAGCCCAGAAGATGATGAAGCAGATGGGCGGCATGATGGGCCTGCCCGGGCGGCGCAAGGCCACGAAGTCGCCGAAGAACAAGCGCAAGGGCACCAAGGGCGGCGGGCGGCCGCGGGTCGGCGGCCTGCCGGGCGGCTTCCCGGGCGGGATGCCGCAGCTGCCGCCGGGGCTGGACCCGAGCGCGCTGGACCCGGGCGCCGGCTTCAAGGCCCCGAAGCTCGACTTCGGCAAGCTGACCCGGCGCCCGAAAGACAGCTGACCCGGTTCCGGCGCCGGCATCGAGCGGAATCACCGCGGCGGTTCGTGCGCCCGGACCGGCTGGCCGGTGCGGAGGACGAGGGCGTACCCGGGCAGTGACGCCGGTACCGCGTCGGGTTCACTGGGCGGATGGCCTTGCACGTGCGCGGAGTTGTCCTGCCCGACGATGAGGTACGCGACCTGTGGCTGGTCGGCGACCGGGTCACCACCGAGCCGGTCACCGGGGCCGTCACGGTCTCGTCCGGCGGATTCGTCCTGCCCGGCCTCGTCGACGCCCACTGCCACATCGGCATCGCCCGGGGTGGTACCCCGATCGGCAGCGTGGACCAGGCGCGGGAACTGGCCGCCGTCGACCGGGACGCCGGAGTGCTGGCGATCCGGGACGCGGGGTCGCCGTTCCCGTACCCGGAACTGGACGACGACCCCGGCGTACCCCGGCTGGCCCGTGCCGGCCGCCACGTCGCCCCGCCGCGACGGTACCTGCGGGGGGTCGGCATCGAGGTCGACGCGGCCGAGGTGAGCGCGACGGTCGCCGCGCAGGCCCGGGCCGGCAACGGCTGGGTGAAGCTGGTCGGCGACTGGATCGACCGGGGCGCGGGGGACCTGGCGCCGGCCTGGGACGAGTCGACCCTGCGGGCCGCGGTCGGGGCGGCGCACGACGCCGGTGCGCGGATCGCCGCGCACGTGTTCGGCGAGCAGGCGGTGGCCACCCTGGTACGCGCCGGGATCGACTCGGTGGAGCACGGCACCGGGCTGTCCCTGGACCTCATCGACTCGATGGCCGCCCAGGGCACCGCGCTGGTACCGACGATGATCAACGTACGCACGTTCGAGTCCATCGCGGCCCAGGCGGACGCCAAGTTCCCCGGGTACGCCCGGCACATGCGCGCGCTGTCGGCCGGCTTCCCGGCCGTGGTCCGGGCCGCCGCCGAGGCCGGCGTGCCGATCTACGTCGGCTCCGACGCGGGCGGCGGCATCGACCACGGCCTGGCCGCCCAGGAGATGCTGCTGCTGCACGAGCAGGCCGGGATGGCCCCGGTCGACGTCCTGCGGGCCGGCTCCTGGGGGGCCCGCGAGTGGCTGGGCTTCCGCGGACTGGTCGAGGGTGGCCTTGCCGACCTGGTGGTCTACGACAGCGACCCGCGGGAGGATCTACGCGTACTGCCGCACCCGAAGCGGATCATCCTGCGCGGCCGGGTGGTGCCGCCGGGGCCGGTCTCCGCTGGCTAAGATGTGCGGTCATGGCACGCGTACTCACTCCCCGGGCGGAGGATTTCCCCCGGTGGTACCAGGATCTGATCGCCAAGGCTGAGCTGGCCGACAACGGGCCGGTCCGCGGCACGATGGTGATCAGGCCGGCCGGGTACGCCATCTGGGAGCGCATGCAGTCCGAGATGGACGCGCGGATCAAGACGGCGGGCGCCCAGAACGCCTACTTCCCGCTGTTCATCCCCGAGTCGTACCTGCGGCGCGAGGCGCAGCACGTGGAGGGCTTCGCGCCGGAGCTGGCGGTGGTCACGCACGGCGGCGGCAAGCAGCTGGCCGAGCCGGTCGTGGTCCGGCCGACCAGCGAAACGGTGATCGGCGAGTTCATGGCCAAGTGGGTCGACTCCTACCGGGACCTGCCGCTGCTGCTGAACCAGTGGGCCAACGTGGTGCGGTGGGAGTTGCGCCCGCGGGTCCTGCTGCGCACCACCGAGTTCCTCTGGCAGGAGGGGCACACCGCGCACGTCGATGAGGCCGACGCCCGCGAGTACGCGCGCCGGATCCTGCACGAGGTGTACGAGGACTTCATGGTCAGCGTGCTGGCCATGCCGGTACTGGTCGGCCGGAAGACCGCGCGCGAGCGGTTCGCCGGTGCCACCAGCACGTACACCCTCGAAGGCATGATGGGCGACGGCAAGGCGCTGCAGATGGGCACCAGCCACGAGCTGGGCCAGAATTTCGCCCGGGTGTTCGACATCGCGTTCTCCGGCGCGTCCGGTGGCCGGAAGCTGGCCTGGACCACCTCGTGGGGCAGCTCCACCCGGATGCTCGGCGGCTTGATCATGTGCCATGGCGACGACAACGGCATGCGGGTGCCGCCGAGCGTGGCGCCGGTGCAGGCGTACCTGATGGTGGTCAAGGAGGGCGACGGCGTCGCGACGACCGCGGCCAAGCTGCGCGACGAGCTGCGGGCCGCCGGCGTCCGGGCCGCGCTCGACGACCGGGTGGACACCGCGTTCGGCCGCCGGGCGGTGGACGCGGAGCTGAAGGGCTATCCGGTACGCGTGGAGATCGGTCCGCGTGACCTCGCGGCCGGCAACGTGATGCTGGTACGGCGGCTGGACGGCAGCAAGACGCCGACCGCGATCGGCGAGGTGGCCTCGGCCGTGGCCGCGGCGCTCGAGGCCGACCAGCAGGCGCTCTACGACGCGGCGCTGGCGACCCGCCTGGAGCGCACGGCCGAGGTGTCCACTGTGGAGGAGGCCATCGAGGCGGCCGCGACCGGCTGGGCCAAGCTGCCCTGGGAGTCGGTCGGACCGCACGGCGAGGCTCAGGCCAACGCCGAGGGCGTGACGGTGCGCTGCCTGACCCGCGCCGACGGCAGCGTGCCCGACTCGGAGGACGAGCCGGATCTGGTCGCGTACCTTGCCAGGGCATACTGACGCGTATGACTCTCCCGCCCGGCAAGCTGATCCTGCATCGCAACACCCGTCACGACCGGATCGGGTGGGTCCGGCCCGGACGGGTGGTCAGTGACGACGAGCGCGGCCTGCTGCTGTGGGTGGCCTCGGGCAGCGTGGTCGCGCACGAGGTCGCCCAGGACGGGCTGACCCTGCGGGAGATGCCGTTCGCGGACTGGATCCGGCGAAGCTACCGGCTGGCGCAGCTGCGGTGGAACGGCCCCGGCGTACTCAAGCTGGTACGGCCGGACGCGGCCCACTCGGTGTGGTGGTTCCGGGACGAGGCCGGCCGGTTCTCCGGCTGGTACGTCAACCTGGAAGAGCCGGCCGTGCGCTGGCAGGAAGGCGACCTGGCCGGGGTGGACATCGTCGACCAGGATCTGGACATCTGGGTGGAACCCGACCTGAGCTGGCAGTGGAAGGACGAGGGCGAGTTCACCGAGCGGCTGGCCTACCCGGACCACTACTGGGTGTCGGACGCTGTCGCGGTACGGGCCGAGGGCGAGCGGGTGATCGGGGACATCGAGGCGGGCCGGTTCCCGTTCGACGGCACCTGGTGCGACTTCACCCCGGATCCGGCCTGGGTGACGCCGACCGAGCTGCCGCCCGGCTGGGACCGGCCACCCGCCCGGCTGCTCCGCGCCTGATCTTGGCGACCTGATTTCGGGTGAGCCGCCACCATCTGGCACAATGGTCGGCTGGTATCCGGCACGCGTCCGGCGCCCTCTACCTCGGGCGCGTCGCCAGTCCACGAGCACCCTGCCAACATCAACCCCACGATGCCGGCTGGGCGGTCAGAATCACAAACAGGAGCGAGCAACCAGTGGCCGTAAAGATCCGGCTTCTACGGATGGGCAAGATCCGCAACCCGCAGTACCGCATCGTTGTCGCCGACTCCCGCACGAAGCGGGACGGTCGGGCGATTGAGTACATCGGGGTCTACCACCCCAAGGAGGAGCCCTCGCTGATCGAGGTCAACTCCGAGCGCGCGCAGTACTGGTTGTCGGTCGGCGCGCAGCCGAGCGAGCCTGTCCTGCGCATCCTGGAGAAGACCGGCGACTGGCAGAAGTTCAAGGGCCTGCCCGCGCCGGAGCCGCTGAAGACGCCGGCTGTCCAGGCCGACCGCAAGGCGCGCTACGAGGCCGAGTCGCAGGCCGCGGCCGGGCTGACCCCGGCGGAGCCGGCCAAGGCGACCAAGAAGGCGGCGAAGAAGGCCGCAGCGGAGGCTCCGGCCGGGACCGCCGAGACTCCGGCCGCGCAGACCGAGGAGTCGGCCGGTGCCGACGCAGGTACGCAAGCCTGACGGGGCGCTCCGGCCCGCGCTGGAGCACCTGGTCAAGGGCATCGTGGACCATCCGGACGACGTGCGCGTCCGGATGGTCGACTCCCGTCGCGGCCAGCGGTTGGAGGTGCGCGTGCACCCCGAGGACCTCGGTACGGTCATCGGGCGTGGCGGGCGCACCGCGAAGGCGCTGCGCCAGGTGATCACGTCGATCGGCGGTCGCGGAGTACGGGTCGACATCGTCGACGCGTACTGAGTCCATGCGCCTCGTCGTCGGGCAGATCGTCCGGCCGCACGGCATCCGTGGCGAGGTTGTGGTCGAAGTGACCACGGACGAGCCCGAGGACCGGTTCGCCGTCGGGTCGGTGCTGGACACCGACCCGGCAGCGACGGCCCGGACCGCCGGCGGTGCGCCGGAACGCCCGGGCAACGGTGCGCGGCCCGTCCCCCGCCTGGAGATCGAGGCGGTGCGCCCGCACCAGGGCCGGCTGATCGTCGCGTTCGAGGGCGTCCTGGACCGCAACGCGGCCGAGGCCCTGCGCGGGGTGCGGCTGTGGGTCGACTCCTCGGACGTCGCCGAGCCCGACGACCCCGACGAGTTCAACGACTTCCAACTCATCGGCCTCGCCGCGGTCGACACGGCCGGCGAGCGGCTGGGCGAGGTGATCCGGATCGACCACGGTCCGGCCGCGGACCTGCTCGTGGTGCGGCTGGTCGACGGCCGCGACGTGTTGGTCCCGTTCGTCCGGGCGATCGTGCCGAGAGTGGACGTGAGCGGCGGCCGGGTGGTGTTGACGCCGCCGGAGGGGCTGTTCGAGATATGAGGACCGGCGTCCGATGAGGGTCGACGTCGTCACGATCTTTCCGGACTACCTGGCGCCGCTGGACCTTTCCCTGATCGGTCGGGCCCGCGCCACCGGCATTCTTGACGTCGCCGTACACGACCTGCGGACGTGGACCAGCGACGTGCACCGGACGGTCGACGACACCCCGTACGGGGGCGGCCCCGGCATGGTCATGCGCCCGGAGCCGTGGGGCGCGGCGCTGGACGCGATCGGTACCGGGCACCTCGTCGTACCGTCCCCGGCCGGGGTGCCGTTCACCCAGTCGCTGGCGCACGCGCTGGCCGGCGAGTCCCGGCT
>JBDZVD010000002.1:16143-39071 GCA_040255525.1 Micromonosporaceae bacterium
GGTACGAGGGCATCGACCAGCGGGTACTCGACCACGCCGCCGAGCGGATGCCGGTGACCGAGATCTCACTCGGCGACTACGTGCTCTTCGGGGGCGAGGTCGCCGTGCTCGTGATCCTCGAGGCGGTGGTCCGGCTGCTGCCCGGGGTGCTGGGCAACGCCGACTCGCTGATCGAGGAGTCACACGCCGGCGGGTTGCTGGAAGCGCCCGTGTACACCAAGCCGGCGCAGTGGCGGGGCCTGGAGGTACCGGAGATCCTCCGCTCCGGCGATCACGGCAGGATCGCCCGCTGGCGCCGGGATCAGTCCCTGCTGCGCACCGCCCGGCGCCGGCCGGATCTCCTGCCGGCCCTGCCGCCGGAGGCCCTGGACAAGCGCGACCGGGCCACCCTGGAGGGGGCCGGATTTCAGGTCCGCCACCCCGATGTGGCAGAGTAGTGAGGTTGCCGCGAGTATTCGCGGCCGCATGTCGTCAGAAACCACCCGCGCGCCGCTGGTTCGGCGCGCCTTGAGCCCAAGGAAGCAGCAGCGATGAACACGCTGGACGCTCTGGACGCCCAGTCGCAGCGGACCGATCTCCCGGACTTCCGTGCCGGCGACACGCTCAAGGTGCACGCCCGGGTGGTCGAGGGCAACCGTTCCCGTATTCAGATCTTCCAAGGCGTGGTGATCCGCCGTCAGGGTGCCGGCCTGCGCGAGACGTTCACCATCCGGAAGATCAGCTTCGGCGTCGGTGTCGAGCGGACCTACCCGGTGAACAGCCCGCAGCTCGACCGGATCGAGGTCGTCACCCGCGGTGCGGTCCGCCGGGCCAAGCTCTACTACCTGCGGAGCCTGCGCGGCAAGGCCGCGAAGATCAAGGAGCGTCGCGAGCGCCCTGCGAGCTGACCGCCACGGCCCGCTGTGCGAGCGGCCGGAGACGACCAACATAACTTTGAGGTCGGCCGGTTATATTGACGCTACCGCTCGGAGCACACCGCCTTGGGCGGTTGTCGCGCATAGCGGGGAGTCGTGGGTGCAGGATCGCACGGAGGTCAGTATCGACGACGACGAATCGTCGTGGCGCCACCGGGTTAATCGCGCTCGCAAGAACATGCCGCTGTGGCAGGAAGTCCCGCTGCTGCTGGTCGTCGCGTTCTGCTTGGCGGTACTGATCCGGACGTTCCTGTTCCAGGCGTTCTTCATCCCGTCGGGATCGATGGAGAACACCCTGCTGATCGGCGACCGGGTCCTGGTCAACAAGGTCGTGTACGACATGCGGCAGCCACGGCGCGGGGACATCGTCGTGTTCCGTGGCACTGACGGGTGGGTGCCGGAGGCACCGCCACTCGACGGTGGGCTGTGGGCCAAGTTCGGCCGCACGATGGGTGACCTGGTCGGCGTCAGCCAGCCCGGGGAGAAGGACTTCATCAAGCGGGTCATCGGCCTGCCCGGCGACACCGTCGCGTGCTGCGACGCGCAGGGCCGGCTGACCGTCAACGGCCAGCCGCTCGACGAGCCGTACGTCACCGACAACTCGCCGCTGAACCTCGACCCGGCACCCGGCCGCTGCGGCCCGCGCAAGTTCGCGCCGGTGGTGGTCCCTCCCGGCGACATGTGGGTGATGGGCGACCATCGCCTGGTGTCCCAGGACTCGCGATGCCAGGGGCCGGTACCGATCGCGAACGTGATCGGCAAGGCGTTCGTCGTGGTCTGGCCGAAGAGCCAGTGGAGCACGCTGGGGACTCCGTCCACGTTCAGCAACATTCCCAAACCGTCCTCCGCTGGCCCGTACCGCACGGTCACCCCCGACCTGCGGTCCACCGGGCGCCCGGAGGGGAAGCCGGAGGCGCCGGATGCCCTGTTGTTTACCCCACTACTCGCGTCTTTGCTCTTTCCCGCGCGTTCCCGACTCTTCCGACGTAGTAGACGACGTAGGCTTCGCCCGTGATTGACGAGCAGCAGACTCAGCGACGGAACACGTTCTGGCGCGAGCTACCGATTCTTCTCGGGGTGGCCATCGTGGTCGCCATCCTGGTGCGCGCCTTCGTACTGCAGACCTTCTACATCCCATCGGAGTCGATGGAGCATACGCTCAACATCAACGACCGGGTGCTCGTCAACAAGCTGGTCTACGACTTCCGCGATCCGCACCGCGGCGAGGTCATCGTGTTCAACTCGCCGGTCGAGTGGCGCAGCGATCCGAGCGAGACCGACTTCATCAAGCGGGTCATCGGGGTGGGCGGCGACCACGTGGTCTGCTGCGACGCCCAGCACCGGATCACCGTCAACGGCAAGCCGCTCAACGAGACGTACCTGGACTCCGACGACGGCACCGGCCTGGCGGCCAGCCCGGACCCGTTCGACATCACCGTCCCCAAGGGACGGTTGTGGGTGATGGGCGACAACCGGTTCCACTCCGGCGACTCGCGCGAGCAGTACCTGCGCTTCCACGACATCGACAAGGCGACGATCACCACCGACGCCGTCATCGGGCGGGCGTTCGTGGTCTTCTGGCCGTTCGACCGGGCGTCCTGGCTGTCGGTACCGGGCACGGACAGCGGGGTACCCAACCCCCGTCCCTAGGGTTGGTGACGTGACGGAGCCGATCGCCCGGCGTGCCGGACGCGTACTGCTGCTGGACGCCCAGCACCGCCTGCTGCTCTTCCGTGGCTTCGACCCGGCCCGGCCCAGCCACGGCTACTGGTTCACCCCCGGTGGCGGGCTCGACGAGGGGGAGACCATGCTGGAGGGCGCGGCCCGGGAGCTGTATGAGGAGACCGGGTTGAAGCTGGACCCGGAGCAGCTCGGGCCGGCGGTGTGGCGTGAGGTCACCGAGTACCCGTTCGATGGCCTCCGGTACCGGCAGGAGCAGGAGTTCTTCGTGGTGCGCGTCCAGTCGTGGGAGGTCGACACGTCGGGGTTTGAGGAGCTTGAGCGCAACTCGGTCGACGCCCACCGGTGGTGGACGCTGGACGAGCTGACCGCCACGGACCAGCGGTACTACCCGGAGAATCTGCCCAGCCTGCTGCGCGGCGTTCTGGAGGTGTGATGCTGCCTGTCGGCCGTACCGTCATCCATCGCTCCGCCGGCATCTACGCCCTGGAGCGGGCGTTGCAGCGGCGTGGTTTCGCCCACGTGGCGGGCGCGGACGAGGCTGGTCGGGGAGCCTGCGCCGGCCCCCTGGTCGCCGCGGCCGCCATCCTGCCCGAGGGGCGGCGCGGCGAGATCGACGGGCTGACCGACTCCAAGCTGCTCACCCCGCTGGCCCGCGAGCGCATCTACAAGGCCGTGGTCAAGGTCGCGGTTGCCTGGTCCGTAGTGATCATTCCGCCGGGTGAGGTGGATCGGCGCGGGCTGCACGTCTGCAATCTCGCCGCGATGCGCCGCGCGCTGGCCAGCCTGTCGGTGCGCCCGTCGTACGTGCTGACCGACGGCTTCCCGGTCGACGGGCTCGGTGGCCCCGGCCTGGCCGTCTGGAAGGGCGACCAGGTGGCCGCGTGCGTCGCGGCGGCCAGCGTGGTTGCCAAGGTCACCCGGGACCGGATCATGAAAGATCTCGACGAGATCCACCCCGGGTACGGGTTTGCCGAGCACAAGGGGTACGCGACACCGGAGCATTCGGCCGCCCTCCGGGAGCGCGGGCCCTGCCCGGAGCACCGCTTCTCGTACGCGAATGTGGCGGCGGTTGCCGGCCGGGCCGGTGGGCGCGGTACGGTCGGCGTGGCGTCCCCGGAGCGCGTGCCGCGACAGGCGCCGGTGGGCAAGAATGGCGGCATGGAGGGCGGGGCGGGATGAGCGCCGAAGATCTCGAAAAGTACGAAACCGAGATGGAGCTTCAGCTCTACCGGGAGTACCGCGACATCGTGCGCCAGTTCTCCTACGTGGTCGAGACGGAGCGCCGCTTCTACCTGGCGAATCAGGTCGACCTCCACGTGCGCAACTCGGACGGCGAGGTCTACTTCGAGGTCGAGATGCACGACGCCTGGGTGTGGGACATGTACCGCCCCGCGCGTTTTGTGAAGAATGTCCGAGTGATGACTTTCAAGGATGTGAACGTCGAGGAACTGGAGAAGCCGGATATCTCGCTGCCCGACTCCACCTTCGGCGCCTGACGGTCACGATGCCGGCCGAGCGCGTTCGCGGCCGGCCGCTGTGGTTCCCCAGATACCGGGCGGCGGGGCCGCCCGGTATCTTCGCGGGCCGCATGATCCACGGTTCGCCAGTGGCCGCCATCAGTGGTGGCGCCGGGAGGGGTGACCCGCGGCCGAGCGGCCGGGTCACCGGGCGGCCCACGGCGCGGTGCCGGTGGTGTCCGAGCGGCGTCGTTACCGGCGGTCACGCGGTGGGCGTGGTGGCCTGGGGCGGCCTCGTCACCAGCGGTTGATCGGCCTGCGGTTGCCTCCGCGGATCGAGCGCTTGGCCTTCCCGTACAGGTACACAGCTCCACCAACCACGAGCGCGCCCACCAGGATGTAGAAGATCACCCCGATCAGTGCCTTGATCAGCCACCACGCGACCACGCCGGCAACCACCAGCCCGGCGATCGTGAGTACCGCGTTGCGCAGAAAATGCCCGTTCTCCATGCGTCCATGGTGCGCCGGCGCAGCGGCCGGGGACAGGGGGGATTTCCCGGATGGTGACGGCGGCACATACCGCAACCGGCTCGTGATCGGTGGACTGTCCACACTCACCTCGACTGTCCACAGTTCACCATGATCGCAATTGTCTGGCACGCGGTGATTGTCCAAGCTCACCGCATGACATACCGCACGCTGCTCCTCGCCCTCACGCTGCTTCCGGCTCCGCCCGCGTCGCGTCCGGTCCAGGTGCCGCCCCTGCCACCGGCGTTGTCTCCGCTCGCCGCCGTCCGGACCGCGCCCGCGTCGGCGATCCCGTCCCGGGTGTGGGTGGTGCCGGCCACCGTCGTCCCGGCCCGGTCACCCCTGGCGCCGGTCTCTCCGGTCTCTCCGGTCGGCCAGCTCGGCCGGGTCTCTCCGCTCGGCCCGGTCGGTTCGGCCGGCCCCGGCTACCGGTGGCCGGTGGCCGGGCAGCCCGTCGTGACCCGGCGTTTCTCGCCGCCGCCGCGCCCATGGCTGGCCGGTCACCGGGGTGTGGACATCGCGGGCACCTCGGGAGAGGCGATCCGCGCCGCCGGGGCGGGCGTGGTCGCGTTCGCCGGGGTGGTCGCCGGTACCGGCGTCGTCAGCGTCGATCACCCCGGCGGGTTGCGCACCACGTACGAGCCCGTCCTGCCGCTCGTTCACGCGGGCCAACGGGTCACGGCCGGGCAGCCGATCGGCGCGCTGGTCGGCGGTCACCCGGGCTGCCCGGTCGCGGCCTGCCTGCACTGGGGGTTGCGCCGGGGTGCCGAGTACCTGGACCCGCTGCTGTTGCTGCACGCCGCGCCGGTCCGG
The DNA here is from genome assembly GCA_040255525.1 of Micromonosporaceae bacterium. Taxonomy (GTDB): domain Bacteria; phylum Actinomycetota; class Actinomycetes; order Mycobacteriales; family Micromonosporaceae; genus Rugosimonospora. Next base: position 21,539 of record JBDZVD010000002.1, read on the forward strand.
CTGTACCCGGCCTAGCTAGGCCGGGTGCGCCCGGGCGGGAAGCCGTGTCCGGCGGCCCCGTGCGACCTCGTCCCGGCGCGACAGGGCCGCGCAAAGGCCAGGTTCAACTCGCGAGCAGTCCGGGGAGCACCTCGGCGAGACGGTCGTACTCGTCCGGGCGGTTGTAGATCTGCGCGCACAATCGCAGCAGCAGCCGGCCGCGCCACTCGTTGATGGCGACGCTGATGCCGAGCCGATCAGCGATCCGGTCGCGCAACGCGTTAGCGTCCCCGGTCGTCCGGGTCTCGCCCGCTGGCTGGGGCAGGGGCAGCACCCGCATGGGGGAGGCGGCACCCGGGTCGGGCAGGCGGCCGGTGTCCAGCCCCAGGGCCGCGCCGACGACCCGTTGCCCGTACCGGACCAGGGCGGCGTTGTGCGCCCAGACCCGCTCGGGACCGAGCGTACGCAGCATGAACACGCCGGCCGGGGCGGCCAGCCACCCGGTGTAGTCGGCGGTCGCGAAAAACTCGACGCTGCGGGGGTAGCCCTCGGGCTGCGCCCAGGACACGATTCGCGGCATCATCGAGGACACCCACCGTTCCGCCACGGTGAGGATGGCGGTGCCGCGTGGTGCGAACGCCCACTTGTGCAGGTTGCCGACGAAGAAGTCGGCGCCGAGCGAGTCGATCACGAGCGGTATCGCGCCGGGGCCGTGGGCACCGTCGACCAGCAGCGGTACGCCGGTCGGTCGAAGCGCGGCGGCGATGCGCTCGACCGGCAGCCGCCGGGCGGTCGGCGAACTGATGAGGTCGACAACGACGAGCCGGGTACGCGCCGGGTCGACGGCTCCGGCTATCGCGGAGGCGATCTCGTCGTCGCCGAGCGTCAACTCCACCGGTACGATCCGTTCCCTGGCGCCGCGGGCGGCGATGGCCAGGCTCACGGCGCCGTACCCGTGATCCGTCGTGAGCACTTCGTCGCTGGTGCCGATCCGCAACGAGCCGAGCACCAGGGCGACGCCGGCCGTCGTGTTGGTCAGCAGGGCCGAACGGTCCGGGTCGGCGCCGAGAAAGGTGGCCAGGTGACGGCGGCTGTGCGCGATCCGGTCGTGCAGGCCCCGGGTGAAGAACTTGTGCGGATCGGCTTCCATCTCGTCGCGCAGGCGCTGCTGAGCGCGCTGCACCGAAACCGGGGTGGAGCCGAAGGCCCCGTGGTTGAGGTGACTGTGCGCCGGATCCAGGGAGAACAGGAGACGGGCGCCGGGTAGAAGCTCGGGTGGTTCCGGATCGCTCACGTACACACATCTTAGGGCTGTGGTGCCGGTCCCGAGCATTCGAGGTGAGGTCCGGGCCTCGACCCACCGCTGCGGCCGCCGGTGGCGGCGCGCGAAGCCGCCGCGGTCGGGTAAGGCGAAGCCGGAGGTCCGACCGCGGTCCCAGAAGCGGCCGGGCGACGGGGCACCTCGCATCAGCCCGACGGATCATCGCGGAACAGGCCCTCTAGGCCCGGGGATGCGCCTGCCGGTACGCACTGCGCAGACGTTCGATGGACACGTGGGTGTAGATCTGCGTACTGGACAGCGAGGCGTGACCCAGCAACTCCTGGACCGAACGCAGATCCGCGCCTCCTTCGAGCAGGTGGGTCGCCGCCGAGTGCCGCAGCCCGTGCGGCGAGACGTGCGGCAGGCCGGCAGCCTCGGCGTGGGCGGAGACCAGCTGCCGCACGACGGTCGGCTGGAGCCGGCCGCCCCTCGCCCCGAGCAGCAACGCCGCTCCGCTGCGCGGGCCGGCCAGGGCAGGGCGCCCGTACCGCAGCCACGCGTCGAGCGCGGTCTCGGCCGGTAGGCCGTACGGCACGCTGCGCTCCTTGGCGCCCTTGCCGAACACCCGCACGACCCTCCGGGACCGGTCCGCGTCGTCGACGTCCAGTCCGCACAGTTCACTGACCCGGATCCCCGTCGCGTACAGCAACTCCAGCACGGCCCGGTCGCGCAGGAGCACAGGGTCCGGGTCGGCGTCCCCATCCGGGCCGGGGTGGAATTCCGGTCGCGGCCCGGGTACCGAGGCCACGGAGCAGGGTGCGGCCATCAGGTCGGCGGCCTGGTCGGTGCGCAGCACCCCGGGCAGCGTCCGCTGCGATTTCGGGCTGGCCAGGGCGGCGCCGACATCCCGCGTCAGCACCCCCTCCCGGTGCGCCCAGGCGGTGAACGTACGGGCGGCGGCAGCGCGCCTCGCCAGTGAGGCCCGGGCCGCCCCGGTGGTACGCAGCCGGGCCAGCCAGCTACGCAGCACCCCTAGGTCGAGGTCGCCCGGCTGCTGGCACCCCATCCGTCCGGCGTGGTCCAGCAGCGACACGATGTCGGCGACGTACGCCCGTACCGTGTGCGCCGAGCGGCTCCGCTCGCTGGCGAGGTGACGGGCGAACCCGTCCACGGCCTCGCGCATGGGTACCGGCAGGGCGGCGTGTACGGCACGAGTGCTGTTCACAACCCGACTCACAACCCGACGGTTCCGGTCCGGTGGGCGGCTCGTCAAGCCGGCGCGCCGGTCCGCGCGCCGCCCGATCGTCACCCCGGGGCCGATTCCGTCATCGTTTCGGGGCCGGCCCGGCCGGCGCCGCCGGACCCTGCCACTCCTTTGGGCGCCGGCAGGGCCGGGCTGTCGGACACCGCGACGCCCACTTTCTCCGCCGGTGCGGGATCGTGTCTCGGAGTTGGCTGCTGGCGTTGTGACCGCGTGCGGCGCCCCGCCGCCACGTACCGGCCGTCGTCTGTCGCGTCGACCTGACCCAGTTCCTCCAGGATCGGCATCGCACGGAGCACGTCGCGCAGCGGAACGCCGGCCGCCGCGGCGATCTGTCCCGCGTCCGCCCCGCCCCGGCGCGGTACCGCGTCCATGACCCGGGACAGCTGTGGCCCGAGCCGGTCGTGCTCGCGCTCCGGCGCCCGTACCCGCGGGGCCAGGTCGTCCCCGATGAGCCCGACCTCCTCCAGGACCTCCTGGTAGGAGGTCACCAGCCGTGCACCCTCCCGGATCGCCTCGTGGCAGCCGACCGACATCGCGGACGTCGCCGGCCCCGGGAGCGCCATGGCTGCCCGGCCCAGCAGTACCGCACGGCCCAGCGTCTGGCGCGCACCGCTGCGGGCGTTCGCCTCCACGACGACCGTGCCGCGTGCCAGGGCGGCGATGACCCGATTACGGATCAGGAACCGGTGCCGGTGCGGATCGGCGCCCGGCGGCCACTCGCTGATCAGCAGGCCGTCCTCGGCGAGGCGCTCGAACAGGGCGGCGTGCGCCGATGGGTACGGACGGTCCACGCCGCACGCGAGTACCGCGGCGCTCACGCCACCGGCCGCGAGGGCACCCCGGTGCGCGGCGGCGTCGATGCCGAAGGCGCCGCCAGAGACCACTGCCCAGCCCCGGTTCGCGAGCCCGTATGCCAGCTCGGTCGCGACGTGGTTGCCGTAGGACGTGGAGGCCCGGGCACCGACCACGGACACCGAGCGGCTCAGCGTCTCGGCCAGCGGCCAGTCCCCGCGGACCCACAGGCAGACCGGTGGGTAGGTGTCGCGCGCGACCCGGTCGCCACCGGCACGGCTGATCAGCCGCAGGTCGGCCAGCTGCGCCGGCCACTCCTCGTCTTCCGGAACCACCACCCTTGCGCCGATCCGCCTGGTCCGGGCGAGCGCGGCGTCGACGATCCGGTCGGCACTCGTGCCCGCGAGTCTGGCCTGGACCGACTCGGCGAGTTCCCGTTCCGCCGTCCCGGCGAGGATGCGGTCGAGTGCCTGCACCGGCCCGTGCTCCCGGACGAGGTCGTAGATGGCCTGGCCGCCCGGCTCCGCCAGGCAGGCCAGCGCGACCCGTGCGGTACGGGCGTCGTTGATGCCGTTCATGCGCCTGCCTCACCGTCTTCGCGGCCGCTCACCGGTCGCGCGCTCATCCGGTCCGTCCAATTCGCATCGCCAGAGCCTCCTGTACGTCTCCGTAGTCGGGACTCGACCGGCCGTCGAGATCCGCGATCGACCACGCCACTCGCAGGACGCGGTCAAAGCCGCGCGCCGAGATCGAACCGGCGTCCAATGCCCTCTGCAGTCCGGCCGTGGCCGCGCCCGGCAACCGCCACGGCGGCCGGCGCAGCGCCGGCCCCGGTACCCGCGCGTTGGTGAACCAGCCGCGGCCGGCCCAGCGCTCGGCCGCGGCGTCACGAGCCTGGGCCACCCGGGCCGCCACCTCCGCGGACGACTCGGCCCGGACCGTTTCCTCGGTCAGCTGCGCGGCGGTCACCGGCATCAGCGGCACCTGGAGGTCGACCCGGTCCATGAGCGGCCCGGACAGCCTGCTCAGGTAGCGTCGCCGGACGAGCGCGCTGCACTCGCAGTGCGAGTCGCCCCCGGGCCGGGCGCAGGGGCACGGATTCGAGGCCAGTACGAGCTGGATGCGAGCCGGGTACCGGGTCGCACCCCTGGCCCGGGACAGCATCACATACCCCTCCTCCAGCGGCTGGCGCAGCGCCTCCAGCGCATGGCTGCCGAATTCCGGGGCCTCGTCGAGGAACAGGATCCCCATGTGGGACAGGGAGATCGATCCCGGACGGGCGAGGCCGGAGCCGCCGCCCACCAGCGCCGCCACGCTCGCGGTGTGGTGCGGTGCCTGGAACGGGGGCCGGCGGATCATCGGTGACCCGGCCGGCAGCACGCCGGCGAGCGAGTGCACCGCGGTCACCTCCAGCGCCGCCGCGTCGGACAGCGGCGGCAGGATCGACGGCAGCCGTTGGGCCAGCATCGTCTTTCCTGCTCCGGGCGGTCCCACCATGGACAGGTGATGCCCGCCGGCGGCGGCCACCTCCAGCCCGCGCCGGCCGAGCTCCTGCCCGACGACGTCAGCCAGATCCAGGTCGGCTCCGGTGACGGCCGGTGAGGCCGGCGGTGGATCGAGCAGCGGGGTGCCGGCGCGGACGAAGTCGACCACCCGGCGCAGGCAGTCGGTGGCCCGGACCGTCACCCCGGGGACCAGGGCGGCCTCCCGGGCGTTTGCCAGCGGCACCACCACCCGGCGGATGCCCGCCTGGGCCGTGGCCAGGACGCTGGGCAGCACGCCGCGAACCGGTCGCACGGCACCGTCGAGCCCCAGTTCGCCGAGCAGCACCACGCCGTGCAGCGGAGCCGGCGGCAGCACGCCGGCGCCGGCGAGGATGCTGACCGCGACGGCCAGGTCGAACGCGGAGCCGTGCTTGGGGATGTCCGCCGGCAGCAGGTTGACGGTGATGCGCCGGTTGGGCCACTTCTCGCCGGAGTTGACCACGGCCGCGCGGACCCGGTCCCGGGCTTCGGACAGGGAGGTGTCCGGCAGCCCGGTGAGGGTCAGGCCGGGCAGGCCGGCGGCGAGGTCGGCCTCGATCTCGACCAGGTGCCCGGACAGCCCGACAAGCCCGACGGAGAGCACCTTCGCGTACGACATGTCAGAATGCCCCGCGCAGGTGCTCCACGGTCGCCGCGCCGGAGCGCCGCGCCCACACCTCGACCACGTCGAACCGGATCTCTGGCGGGTGGATGCCGGCCTGTGCCAGCCACTGCGCGGCCAGCCGGCGCAGCCGGGCGACCTTCGACGGAACGACGGCCGAGGCCGGACTGCCGAAGCGTTCGCCGCGCCTCGTCTTGACCTCGACGAACACCAGGACGTCGCGGTCCCGCAGAATCGCGTCGATCTCGCCCGCCGAGCACCGCCAGTTGCGGTCCAGCAGCACCATGCCCCGATCGACCAGATACCGGACGGCGACCCGCTCGCCGTAGGCACCCACCGCGTCCTTCGCCTGCGTCATGCCGGTGAGGGTGCCGGACCGGCCCGGTGCCGGCTACCGCCCGGAGATCGACATGTGGATGGCAGGGGCGGGTGTGGACGGACGGGCGATCAGAGAGATGATCTGCTATGCGCGCGGTCAGCGACCGGACAGTTTGCGCAACCGGTCCACCGCCTCGTCCAGCACCTCGGGCTTCTTGCAGAACGCGAACCGGACCAGGTGGCGCCCCGCCTCGACGTCGTCGTAGAAGACCTGGCTCGGTACCGCGACCACGCCGCAGCGGGCCGGCAGCTCGCGGCAGAACTCGACGCCGTCCGTGCCGCCCAGCCCGGTGATGTCGGCGGTGACGAAGTAGGTGCCCTCGGGTACCAGCACCGAGAACCCGGCATCGGTCAGGCCGCCGACCAGTTGGTCGCGCTTGGCCTGGAGATCGGCGCAGAACCCCTCGTAGTAGGAGCGGGGCAGCGACAGCGCATAGGCGACCGCGGGCTGGAGGGGAGCGGCGTTGACGAACGTCAGGAACTGTTTGACGCGCAGCACGGCGGAGACCAGCTCGCGCGGCCCGCACGCCCAGCCGACCTTCCACCCGGTACACGAGAAGGTCTTCCCGGCCGACGAGATCTGCACGGTGCGCTCGCGCATTCCGGGCAGCGTGGCCAGCGGGAGGTGCTGCCCGCCGTCGAAGACCAGGTGTTCGTACACCTCGTCGGTGACCGCGTACACCCCGTGCGACACGCACAGCTCGGCGATCAGCCGCAGCTCGTCGCGGGTGAACACCTTGCCCGTCGGGTTGTGCGGCGAGTTCAGCAGCACCAGCCGGGTACGGGGGCCGAACGCCGCGCACAGGTCGTCGGCGTCGAACCCGAAGCGCCCGTCGGCGCCCGGCCGCAGGGTCACCGGCCGGCGTACGGCGCCGGCGAGCGCGATCGACGCGGCGTACGAGTCGTAGAACGGCTCGAAGCAGACCACCTCGTCGCCGGGCTCGCACAGCGCCAGGATCGCGGCGGTGACCGCCTCGGTCGCGCCGGCCGTCACCAGGACCTCCCCGTCCGGGTCGTAGTCCAGGTGCCAGAACTCGCTCTGGTGCGCGGCGATCGCGACGCGCAGGGCGGGAATGCCGGGCCCCGGCGGGTACTGGTTCGCCCCGGTGTGCAGCGCCTTGGCGGCTTCGTCCAGCATCCCGGCCGGCCCGTCGGTGTCCGGGAAGCCCTGCCCCAGGTTGACCGAGCCGGTGCGCACCGCCAGCGCGGACATCTCGGCGAAGATGGTCGTGCCGAACGGCCGCATCCGAGCCACGAGCGGATCCATGCCGGCCAGCTTAGGCCCTGCCCCGGGCCTGGCCGGCGGCGCCGTCGGCCGGGTCGGGGCGCCACCCGGGGCCGGCGGCCGGGAGGCCACCGGCCGGCCGCGGGTTGGGCGCCCGGTAAGCCAGGTTTCGGGCGTCACATCGTCGGCCGCTGAATCGTCCACCCGCTATGAACCTGACACTGTGGATCCTGCAGGGCGTACTCGCCGCGGTGTTCGCCGTTTCCGGTGCGGCCAAGTCCACGATGAGCCGCGAGCGCCTGCTCGCCACCGGGCAGACCGGAATCGCGCTGTTCCCCATGCCGGTGGTGCGCACGACCGCGGTCTGCGAGCTGCTGGCCGTCGCGGGCCTGCTGCTGCCCTGGGCGAGCGGTACGGCCCGGGTGCTCACCCCGCTGGCCGCCGCCGGCCTGTGCGTCGTGATGGTCGGCGCGGCCAGCTCGCACAGCCGGCTGCGTGAGCCGTGGGCGGTCGCCGCGAACGTGCTGCTGTTCGCGGCGGCGCTGACCGTCGCCGTCGGTCGTTTCGGCCAGCTCGGCTGAGCGGCGGGGCGTCAGCCTGGCAGACGGTACGGATGATCCCGGACCCACCAGCGCAGCCACCGGGCGTGCGTGCCCGTGGTGGCCAGTTCGGTGACCCGGGGACGGCCGTCGAGCCACGCGACCATCACCAGCGTGCAGACCGCCCGCGCCCGAGCCGGGCGGGGATTGTCGGGGGCGAACAGGTCAAGCCCGCAGGAGGCCGACTCGTTGAGCACGACCACGAGGTCGCGGCGGAGTCCGGTCCCGGCAAGCGTGGCGGCCAGCTCCGCCCGTGCGGTCGCCGGAAGGTAGTTCACCGCGTTGGAGGCGAACACCAGCGGTACGGCGTCCACGTCGGACAGCACGGCCGGCAGCCCGGCTACCATATCGCCGGCGACCAGCCGGGGTGCTGTCCGCACCGCCTCGGCCAGCGCGGCGTCCAGCCGGGCCAGCCGCCCGGTGTGCTCCGGCCAGACACACGACCGTAGCCAGTCCGCCGCCGCCGGATCCGCGGCGTCGACCGGGTGCAGGTCCAGCCCGACTCTCTCGGCGATGACCGGTTCGCGGTCGAGGTCGGCCGGTAGCCCGCCGCGCACCTCGCACTCCATGACCAGCGCCTCCGGCGCGTCGGGCCGCCCGTACCGCTGTCCCCGGTAGCGATAGCCGTAGCGGTCGGCGAGCAGGAGCAGCCCGGCGCTGGTACCCAGCTCGACCAGGGCCACCGGCCGGTCGCCGAGCAGCCGCGCGGCCCGGGCGAAGGCCGGGCGCAGCAGGGCGCTACGGAGCGGCTCGTTGGTCTGCGTGGTTCTGGCGGCGCACAGCTCGGCGAGGTCGCCGCCGTACGCGCGGACGAATGCGGCGAACACGGGCACCAGACCGGCGTCCACCGCCCGGCTACCGCCCAGCGTCGGCAGGTACCGGGCCAGCGGGTGACCGTGCGCCGAGGTACGCAGCAGGTACTGGGTGGCCGCGAAGTACAGCAGTGCGCGGCGCTGCTCGGGTGGCGCGGCGAACAGCGGTTCAGCGAGACCGGGTGCCTCCGCGATCGCGTCGGACAGGCGTGTGTATACCTCGGACGCCCCGGCGAACTCGCGCTCCCGGAAACTCCGGAACATCCGGAGCAGCCGGTCGACCTCGTTGTCGCTCACGCCGGAATGATGGCGCCCGCCATCCCGCCGCCGCTGCGACTGCGGTCACAGTGGACAGTCAGCGCGGCGGCGGCGACTGGGTGGTGCGTTGCAGGAAGGCGACCGCCTGGGCGACCTGCTCGGCCAGCACCCGGGCCGGGTCGCCGCGCAGGAGGCTGACCGCCACCTGGTCGAGCCCGAACGTCAGGTACCAGGTGCGGGCCCGCTGGTACGTCTGCCGGTCCACCGCCTCGCGCAGCGTCGGCCAGCCGTGCCAGGAGAGGCACGCGGCGTCCACGGCGGGGTCGAAGGGCTGCGCGAAGTCCCAGTCCAGCACGCCGACACAGTGCCGGCCGGCCGGATCCCAGTGAACGTTCTCGCCGGCCAGATCGCCGTGCACCAGCCGGACCGGTACCGGCGGCAGGTCCCGCGCCGCCGCCACCCGCTCGGCCGCCTCCGCCCGCCACTCCTCGGGCAGCAGCTCACGCACCTCGCGCATCAGCTCCGGCCACCGGGCGCCGCCCGCGTACGCGTGGGCCGGACCGAGCAGCCCGTCGAGGTCGCCGAGGTGTACCGAGGCCAGTGCGGCCAGCAGTTCGCGCAGGCCGGCCGGCTCACCGCGGCCCCGTGGCGTCGGTGCCCCCGGTACCCAGGACAGCGCGACCGCCGCGCGACCGCCGACATCCACGACATCGGTCAGCGGTACCGGGACGGCGAACGGCAGCCCCGCCTTCTCCAACCGGGACAACAGCTGGCACCGCCGGGGCAGCAGAGCCGCGGCGCCGGCGTGGTTGGCGATCCGCACCGCGGCGACGCCGGGCAGCAGCACGACATCATGCGAGCCCCCCTGGCCGAGCCGGGCGCGTTCCCACGCGATCCCGGGCAGCAACGCGTCGGCGACGGCGAGGAGTTCGTCCGGTACCTCCACGGATGTCATTATGCCGGGGTCGGTGGCACGACAATCCAGGCATCCGGGTCAGCGCGCTGGCGGGCCGGGCCGGCGGTCGCCTACGGTGCGATCTGTGGACGGACCTCGCAACTATCAGGACGACTCGGACGGGCGCTGGTACCCAGGCTATTCCGAGCGGTATTCGACGCCGGAAAGCCGGTTCGACGACGACGAGCGGTACCGCGTGCCGGAACCGCGCTACGCGGAACTCGTGGAGCCCGGCGGCGACCCCGGCCGGTTCCGCGACGGGTACCCGGAAGCCGAGGCGTACTCGTCTTCGTCGCTGCGCACGGACGCCGGCCTGACCGCGCGCAACGCGAGTCCGACGGGGCCGCGCTCCGGCGTCGAACTGCCGCCGCTGCCCTCCCAGGCTGAGGCGGCCGATGCCCGCTTCCACGGCGACCCGGCCGAGTCGCGCTTCCCCGCGGACCAGCCCGAGCCGCGGTACCCCATCGATGTGCCCGAGCGGTTCCACTCCGACCAGGGCGAGTCGCGGTTCCAGCCGGAGCAGCCGGACGCGCGCTTCCACACCGAGCCGATCGACCGCACGGCGCTGCGCCGGGCGCCCGGGTCGGTCGGTGCGCCGACCCAGCTCGCGCCGCCCGTCTCCGGGCCGCCACCGATCGCGCCACCCCCGGCGGCGCCGCCCCCGCCGATGCATTCGGCACCGCCGGCCCCGGGTGGCATCCCGGCCGCCGGCCCGTCGATGGCGTCGGAGGCCGGTGGCGCGATCTACCGCACCCGGCACACCGGCGCGGCGATCCTGCTGGTCGTGCTGTCCATCGTCGCCGAGCTGCTGACCGTGCGGATGCTGCTGGGCGGCGAGTTCGGGCACCCGTTCCAGCCCGCCCAGGTGCTGGCGGGGATCTTCACGATGGTCGGCACCCCGCTGGTCGCCGTGGGGCTGTACGGCGTGATCACGAACGCGGCGTCCGCCGGTGGGCCGTCCGTGGCCCGCGCCTGGTCGCGGTCTCCGCTGGCGCTGCTACCGGTCGGACTAGTGCTGATCTTGGCTGCCGCGCTCGCTGTCTAGCCCGCGATGACGGGTCCGCCGGTGTCGCCGGTCCAGCCGACGCGCCGGCAGGGCCCGGCCTAAAGACCCGAAACCGACGAAAGCCCCCAGGATGTACGCCGGGGGAGGCTGCCGCCTGGCCACCGCGTACACTCGATGACGGCGACCACCTCGCGTGGTCGACCTCGCGCGCCCTCCTCACCCTCGCTGGTGAGGCGGCGGCCGCCCTGGTCCCGATGCGTCCAGCGCACGGGCTCAACCCCGGCCGACGACCAGGCGCCAGGCCGGCGGTCCGACCGGAGCGCCGGAACAACCAGGGACACGAGGAGCACCCCGCCATGGCAGTGGTAACCATGCGCCAGCTTCTGGAGAGCGGCGTCCACTTCGGACACCAGACCCGGCGCTGGAACCCGAAGATGAAGCGCTTCATCCTGACCGAGCGCAACGGCATCTACATCATCGACCTGCGCCAGAGCCTCGACTACATCGAGAAGGCGTACGACTTCGTCCGCAACACCGTCGCCGAGGGCGGCACGATCCTGTTCGTCGGCACCAAGAAGCAGGCCCAGGAGGCGATGTCCGAGCAGGCGTCGCGGGTCGGCATGCCGTACGTGAACCACCGGTGGCTGGGCGGCATGCTCACCAACTTCCAGACGGTCTACAAGCGGCTGCAGCGCATGAAGGAGCTCGAGTCCATCGAGCAGACCGGGGCGGCCCAGGGGTACACCAAGAAGGAGACCCTGCAGCTGACCCGCGAGAAGGACAAGCTGACCCGGACGCTGGGCGGCCTGCGGGACATGCAGAAGACCCCGGCGGCGATCTGGGTGGTGGACACCAAGAAGGAGCACATCGCGGTCGACGAGGCCCGCAAGCTGGGCATCCCGGTGATCGCGGTGCTGGACACCAACTGCGATCCGGACGAGGTCGACTTCCCGATCCCCGGCAACGACGACGCGATCCGTTCGGCGGCGCTGCTGACCCGGGTGATCGCGGACGCGGTCGCGGACGGCCTCATCGCGCGCTCCGGCCGGGGCGCGGGGCGCACCACCGACGAGAAGCCCGAGCCGGGCGCGGTGGCCGCCGACGAGCCGCTGGCCGAGTGGGAGCGCGAGCTGCTGCAGCGCAAGGAGGGGCCGGGCGCGCAGGCCGAGGCCACCTCGGGCGCGTCGGCCTGACGGTTCCGGTCCGGGCGGCATCGCGCCGCCCGGGCGGGACCGGGCATCACGACCGGGCCGGACCGCCGCGGCAGCGGCGACATCGACAGACCGGGCACGACAGGTGAACACGGAAACACAGGCATAGCAGGGCCTGCCGCCCGCGGCGCGGCATGCCGGTACGTCCGGGACGGGCGGCCGGACGCCGGCAAGGGCGGCAGCGGTACCGGATCGCTCGGCGGCCCCTCGGGACGGTGGGCGAACCGGCACCGTCGGAGGGGAAGTCCGGGCGCCAGTGGCGCCGAGGAACGAGCCGCCGGGGTCCGGTACCCGGGCGAGAAAGCAGAGTGCCGCGGTCGAGCGGCCGGATAGAAGAGGGACATGGCGAACTTCACTTCCGCGGACGTCAAGAAGCTCCGCGAACTGACCGGCGCTGGCATGATGGACTGCAAGAAGGCGCTGGATGAGGCTGATGGCGACTTTGACCGTGCAGTGGAGATCCTCCGCGTCAAGGGCGCGAAGGACGTCGGCAAGCGTGCCGGCCGGACCGCCGCGAACGGACTGATCGCCCACTCCGGCAAGGCTCTGCTCGAAATCAACTGCGAGACCGACTTCGTGGCCAAGAACGCCGACTTCATCGCCTTGGCGCAGAGCCTGGTGGAGCAGGTGGCGAACACCCGCCCGGCGGACGTGGACGCCCTGCTGGCCTCCACGCTGCCCGATGGGCGCACGGTCGCGACGGCCGTCGAGGAGCAGTCCGCCAAGATCGGAGAGCGGCTGGTGGTCAACCGGTTCGCCGTACTCGACGGGCAGGTCGCTGTGTACCTGCACCGTAAGAGCGCGGACCTCCCGCCGGCCGTCGGCGTGATGGTCCAGTACACCGGCAAGGACGACGAGGCGGGCGACGCCGACGCGCGCGGCGTGGCGATGCAGATCGCGGCCATGCGGCCGAAGTACCTCAGCCGCGACGAGGTGCCCGAGGACGTGATCGCCACGGAGCGCCGCATCGCCGAGGAGACCGCCCGCGAGGAGGGCAAGCCGGAGCAGGCCCTGGCGCGGATCATCGAGGGGCGGGTCGGCGCCTTCTTCAAGGACTTCGTCCTCGTCGAGCAGGCCTCGGTACAGGACCAGAAGAAGACTGTCCAGCAGGTGCTGAACGAGGCCGGACTCACCGTCGCCCGGTTCGTCCGGTTCGAGGTCGGACAGGCGTAGATGGCCGCCAGGCCCGCCTGGTTTGTGGGCGGGCCGGTCAAGCGGCCTGAGCGGGTGGCTAGGGCCGCCAGGCCCGCCTGGTTTGTGGGCGGGCCGGTCAAGCGGCCCCGGGGCAAGAAGCACGGCGGTACGGCAGACGGGGAGGCCGCGGGTGGACACTGACCACGCGCCCGGCCTCCCCGTCGCATACCCGGCGGTCGACCTGCTGCTGCGATCGCGCGGGGACATGACAGATTGGTAGTTGACAGACCTGGAGGGCACGATGACTGACACGGTGGCCGACGAGATCGTGACGGCGGCGGCCGGGCGGCTGGCGGGCGGTGGGCCGCCGCGGGCCCGACGGGTCGTTCTCAAACTGTCCGGAGAGGTGTTCGGCGGCGGCGAGATCGGCGTCGACCCGGACGTGGTGCAGGACCTGGCTCGGCAGATCGGGCACGTGGTCCAGCTCGGCACCCAGATCGCCGTGGTGGTGGGCGGCGGCAACTTCTTCCGCGGGGTCGAGCTGGAGAAGCGCGGCATGGACCGCTCGCGCGCCGACTACATGGGCATGATCGCCACGGTGATGAACTGCCTGGCCCTGCAGGATTTCCTGGAGAAGTCGGGCATCGACACCCGGGTACAGACCGCGATCACGATGGCCCAGGTGGCCGAACCGTACATTCCGCGCAAGGCGATCCGGCACCTGGAGAAGGGCCGCGTGGTGATCTTCGGTGCCGGGGCCGGAATGCCCTACTTCTCCACCGACACGGTGTCCGTCCAGCGGGCTCTGGAGATCCATGCCGACTCCGTCCTGATGAGCAAGAACGGCGTGGACGGCGTCTACACCGCCGACCCGCGGATCGACCCGAACGCCGTCAAGCTGGACACCACCACCTTCGACGAGATGCTCCGCGAGGGTCTGAGTGTGGCCGACGCCGCGGCGTTCAGCCTGTGCAAGGACAATCGCCTTCCGATGCTCGTCTTCGGCGCGGAGGGCGAGGACACGATCATCAAGGCGGTCAGTGGCGACAAGATCGGCACGCTGATCACCGCCTGAGATCCGCCAGTTACCGCGTGACCTGCCACGCAACGCCCGAAGGAGGCGACGGAGCACGTGATCGACGAGACGCTCTTCGAGGCCGAAGAGAAGATGGAGCGGGCGATCGAGTTCGCCAAGGAGGAGTTCGCGACCATCCGCACGGGCCGGGCAACGCCGGCGATGTTCGCGAAGGTGATCATCGACTACTACGGCAGTCCCACCCCGCTGCCGCAGATGGCCTCGATCGCCGTACCAGAGCCGCGAATGGCGATCATCAAGCCGTACGACACCGGTCAGATCAACGCCATGGAAAAGGCGATCCGCGACTCGGACCTCGGCGTCAATCCGAACAACGAGGGCACCCAGCTGCGCATCGTGCTGCCCCAGATGACCGAGGAACGGCGCCGGGAAATGATCAAGGTGGCCCGGCACAAGGGTGAGGAGGCCAAGGTCGCCGTGCGCAACGTGCGGCGCAAGGCCAAGGAGGAGCTGGACCGCATCGTCAAGGACGGCGAGGCGGGCGAGGACGAGGTGCGCCGGGCGGAGAAGGAGCTCGAGGACCTGACCCACAAGTACACGGCCAGCATCGACGAGATCGTCAGGCACAAGGAATCAGAGCTCCTCGAGGTCTGATGCCCTCCTATCTCGATCCGCCGGACAACCAGGAGACCCGGTCACGCCATCGGGCGCGGCACGCCGATGTGGCCGCGCCCGAGGCGTACCCGGAACAGCAGCCCGGGGCGTACCCGGAGCGGAAGGCCCGCCACCCGTACGACGACGGCACCGTCCAGATGCCGGCGGCCTCCGGCCAGGCCGCCGAGGAGCTGGACCTGAACCTCGACGGCGGCCGTACCGCGCGTTCCCGGGAGGAACGCGCGAACGATCCGTCCGCGCCCCGCCGCAGCCGGGCCGGACGCAACCTGCCCGCGGCGATCGGGGTCGGCCTCACCCTCGGCGCGATCGTGATCGTGTCGCTGTTCGTCTGGCCCCCGGCCTTCCTCGGCGTGGTCGTGGTGGCCACCGGCGTCGGCGTGTACGAGATGGTCCGCGCGGTGGGCACCACCGGCGTCCGGGCGCCCCTCATCCCGTTGTTGGCGGCCTGCCCGGTGATTGCCGGGCTCGCCTGGTGGGGCGGTACCGAGCCGGTGATCCTCGGCCTCACCCTGTCCGTGGTGGCCGCGCTGATCTGGCGACTGGCCGACGGCCCGGCCGGGTACCAGCGGGACATCATCGCCGCCGCGCTGATCGCGGTCTACGTCCCGTTCCTCGCGTCCTTCGCGGTCATGCTCGTCAAGCCGCACGACGGCCCACTCCGGGTGGTACTCACGCTGGCCGCGGTTGTGCTTTCCGACACTGGCGGGTACGCCGCCGGGGTCTTTTTCGGCGAACACCCCATGGCGCCGAAGATCAGTCCGAAGAAGTCCTGGGAGGGGCTGTGCGGCTCGCTGCTGGCCGCGGCCGTCGGCAGCGCCGTGCTGATCGACCTGCTGCTGCACGTGCCGTGGTGGCACGGAGTGATCTTCGGGGTTGCGCTGTCTATCGCCGCGGTGCTCGGTGACCTGACGGAATCCCTGCTCAAGAGGGATATCGGAGTCAAGGACATGAGTAATCTGCTGCCCGGGCACGGCGGCCTGATGGACCGGCTGGACTCCATCCTGTTCGCCGCTCCGGCGGCCTTCCTGCTGCTCTCGATGCTGGCACCGACAGGCAGGTGACGACGGCGGGGCGGTACCCGGTGGCCGGGCCGTGGCCCGCGACGCGGCCGGGGTGCCGATCGCCGCGGGAGGGCGATCGTGGCGAGTCGTGCGAGACTGGACCGGCCATGACAACACAGCCCGTTACCGGATCCGGCCGTCGGCTGGCGCTGCTCCCCGCGACCCTGGAGGCCGCGGGCTCCCCCGTACCCCCGTCCAGCCCGGACGCGCCCGTACTGGTGCCCCTGACGCGCCCGGACGGCGGGGATGAGCCGGATGCCGGCCCGGCCGCCCCGGGCGGCCCCGCCGGGCGCCGGCCGCGCGCCGCTCTCCCACCCCGCCATCTGGCCGATCTCGACCTGGCCGCACGGCGCGGTGCCGTAGCCGCACTCGGCGAAAAGGAGTACCGGGCCGGTCAACTGTCCACGCACTACTTCGGCCGGCTCGTCCGCGATCCGGAACGGATGACCGACATCCCGGCGGCGGCGCGTGGACGGCTCGCCGCCGAGTTGCTGCCCACCCTGCTGGCGCCGGTGCGGGAGCTGTCCTGCGACGGCGGGCGTACCCGCAAGACGCTCTGGCGGCTGCACGACGGGTCACTCGTGGAGAGCGTGCTGATGGGGTACCCGGACCGGGTCACCGTCTGCGTGTCCAGCCAGGCCGGCTGTGGCATGGCCTGCCCGTTCTGCGCCACCGGCCAGGCCGGCCTGACCCGGAACCTGTCCACCGCGGAGATCGTCGACCAGGTGGTCTCGTTCGCCGGCCTGGCCGCCTCGGGCGCCCTGCCGGACTGCCCGGACCGGCTGTCCCGGGTGGTGTTCATGGGGATGGGAGAGCCACTGGCGAACTACAGCCGGGTGATCGAGGCGGCACGCCGGCTCACCGAGCCTGCCCCGGGCGGCTTGGGCCTGTCTGCGCGGCATGTCACGATCTCGACCGTCGGGCTCGTGCCGGCCATCCGGCGGCTGGCCGGCGAGGACCTGCCGGTGACCCTTGCGCTGTCGTTGCACGCGCCAGATGATGAGCTGCGCGACGAACTCGTACCGGTCAACCAACGCTGGAAGGTGGCCGAGGTGCTCGATGCCGCATGGGCGTACGCGGCAGGCACGGGGCGCCGCGTTTCCATTGAATACGCGATGATCAAAGACGTCAATGACCAGCCGTGGCGGGCGGACCTCCTCGGTCGGCTGTTGGCCGGACGGTTGGCGCATGTCAACCTGATCCCGCTCAATCCGACCCCGGGCAGCCGGTGGGACGCGAGTCCCAAGCCGGTCGAGCGCGAGTTCGTGCGGCGGCTGCGCGCGGCCGGCGTACCGACGACGGTACGGGACACCAGGGGCCGGGAGATCGACGGCGCGTGCGGCCAGCTGGCCGCGGCGGCCGTGTCACGGTCGGCCGGGCCGACACGGGGACCAGGGGAATTGGCCTCACGCAGTGAGCGAAAGGCGGCACAGTGAGTCAAGGTCAGCGGTTCCGGCGCCGTGCGCTGCGTCGCGGGTACAAGGTCGACGAGGTCGACTCGTTCCTCGACCGGGTCGAGGCGACGCTCAACGGCGAGGCGAGTTCCCCGGTCGCCGCGCAGGAGGTCCACGATGTGGTCTTCCGGGTGCGCTTCGGAGGCTACGACGAGTGGCAGGTCGACCTGCACCTGGACCGCGTCGAGCGGCAGCTCGGTGAGCTTGAGGAGCGGGCGGGCTTCCGCGGCTCGGAGCGTCCGGCCGGTCCGCCGGATCGGATGGGTCCGCCGGACCGGATGGGTCCGC
>JBDZVD010000002.1:39171-138680 GCA_040255525.1 Micromonosporaceae bacterium
CGGACCGGATGGGTCCGCCCGATCGGATGGGTCCGCCGGACCGGATGGGTCCGCCCGATCGGATGGGTCCGCCGGACCGGATGGGTCCGCCGGACCGCGTGGGCGTTCCGGATCGCCTGGGCGCGCCGGACCGCATGGCGCCGGCGATGCGCGACGACCGCATGATGCCGCCGCCCGAGCGGGGTGGCCCGCCGATGCGCGACGACCGTATGGTGCCGCCGCAACCGGACCGGTTCGGACCTCCGGTGCGCGACGCCCGGCCGGCCATGCCGCCCGTGCAGTCGCGCCCGGTCGCCCCGATGGCAGGGGCGTCCACCGGCGGGTTTGCGCGCTTCGACGAACCCAACCGGTACGACGAGCCGACGAGCAATTTCGGCCGCGGGTTCGAGGGATTCGAGCCGGGCCGGCACGGCAAGACCGACATGACCACCGAGATCAGGATGGTGCCGTCGGACCTTGGCGGCGGACCGGCTGGGGCCGGGCTGACCGGTGACGCGGCCCGGATCGACCAGCTGCGGCGGACGTTCCAGTCGCGCCGGTTCGGCAGCGGGTACGACCCGAATCAGGTGGATCGGCTGTTCGAGGGGATCCTCACGGCGATGACCGGCCGCTCGTCGATCGCGATCAACGAGGCCGAGTTGGACCCCGGACAGTTCAACCTGGTGCCGGGCGGCTACTTCGAGGCAGAGGTCGACCAGGCGCTGCGCGAGGTGCGCGACATCATGCGGCGGCGCTGACCGGCCCGGTGGCGGTCGGCGTGTCCGGTGGCGCCAGCGTGACCCGCGGACGGGCCGCTGGCGCCGGCCGTCACGGCGCGGGTGGTGCCAGCGCGGGTGGTTCTCCGACGGGATTTTCCCGACACGGGTGGCTCACGGTGCGGGCGGTCCCGGCGGGGCCGTCACCGCACGGCCGTTCCTGCGCGGGCCATCAGCGCGGGCAGCCAGCGTAGGCCGTCAGCGTAGGCCGTTCTTGCGCAGCAGCAGGTCGCCGATGAGGACCACCGCGAGCAGCGCCGCGATAACGATCAAGAAGATGTCCTCGACGTGGCCACGGTGGTTGCCGCACAGCATGGCCAGCAGGATCACGATGACCGCGACCGCAGCGATCCGGGCCAACTTGGCATTGCCCGGCTTGTGCTGGTCCGGTGAGGTCACTGGCTCTTCCTCGGCCACGTCGATCCCCTTTGGTGATCATTCGCTCGATCGGGTGCAGGGACAGTTTGGCATGCCACCGGAAAGCGCTACCGGCCGGTCCGCCCGGTGGCGAGCATCCGGCACGGGCGGTTAGCGCCTCCGGTAGCGTCAAGGGGTACGGATCGCGGACGAGAAGGGGCACACCGTGCGCATCACCGGTACCGGCCACGCGAGCATGCGGATCGATACTGCGGCGGGGAGCATCTTGTGCGACCCCTGGGTGAACCCGGCATATTTCGCATCATGGTTCCCATTCCCGGATAATTCACAGCTGGACTGGGAGTCACTCGGCCGGGTCGATTACCTGTACGTCTCCCACCTGCACCGGGACCACTTCGACGCGGAGCACCTCAAGCGGTGCGTGAGCAAGAAGGCGACCGTGCTGCTGCCGGAGTACCCGACCAGCGAACTCGAGGACCAACTGCGGGAGCTGGGCTTCACCAGCTTCCTGCGTACCGTGACGAACGAGGTGCACGAGCTCGACGGCGGCCTCAAGATCATGATCCAGGCGCTGACCGGGCCGATGGACGGGCCGATCGGGGACTCCTCGCTGTGGATCGAGCACGACGGGGTGCGGCTGCTCAACCAGAACGACGCCCGCCCCTCCGACCTGTCGACCTTCGCCGAGCTGGGCCACGTACACGCGCACATGCTCCAGTTCTCCGGTGCGATCTGGTACCCGATGGTCTACGAGCTGCCCGACGCGGCGAAGACGGCGTTCGGTAAGCAGAAGCGCGACCGCCAGTTCGACCGGACGTTCCGGTACATCGACGATCTGAAGGCCGATCACGTCTTCCCGATCGCCGGGCCGCCCTGCTTCCTGGACGACGCACTGTGGCAGTTCAACGACATCTTCGACGACGAGGGCAACATCTTCCCGGACCAGCAGCGGTTCATCGAGGAGTACGCGAAGGTCGGCGGCACCAACGCGATCGTGCTGCTGCCCGGCTCGACGACCGAGCTGACCGCGTCCTCGGCGCAGACCTCTCACCCGGTCGACGATGTCAGCGACTTCTTCGCGCACAAAGAGGAGCACCTGCGCGCGTACCAGGAGCGGCAGCGCCCGGTGATCGAGGCCGCGAAGAAGACCTGGGCGCACCCGGAGATCGACATCCTGGGCACCATGAAGAAGCGGATCGAGCCGCTGCTGGAGGAGTCGATCTACCTGGCGAAGGGGGTCGGTGGCCCGATCCGGATCGACCTGACCGACTCGTTCGGGCCGGACGGTGAGGTGGTCGACTCGATCGTGGTGGACTTCCCCGGCAAGCAGGTCCGCCAGTACGCCGACGAGAAGGTCCGGTACCGGTTCCGCACCGGCCGGGTACTGGTCGAGCAGCTGCTGCACTCCGGCGAGGTGGACTGGGTGAACTCCCTGTTCCTGTCGTGCCGGTTCTCCGCCGCCCGGGTCGGGCAGTACAACGAGTTCGTGTACTCGTTCTTCAAGTGCCTGTCCGAGGAGCGGCTGCAGTACGCGGAGGGCTGGTACGACGAGAACGAGCGGGCGACCGACGCTGAGGACATCACGCTGGGTGACTGGGTGGTCCAGCGGCGCTGCCCGCACCTGAAGGCGGACCTCACTCGGTTCGGGGTGATCGAGGACGAGACGCTGACCTGCCAACTGCACGGCTGGAAGTTCGATCTGGCCAGCGGCCGCTGCCTGACCAGCGCCGGGCACGAGTTGCGGAGCCGGCCGGCCACCGTCGAAGTGGGTGCCGAGGCCGGATCGGGGGACTAGAACGGCAGCTCACGGGGTAATAGTCGGCGTGTCCCGAGTCTCCCCGCTGGGGAAAACGGGGCACGATGGTGTAGCGTGGTTTGCGAAGTTTTTGTGTACCTGGCTTGTCCCGCCGCCCGCCAGGCGGCGGCATGGTCGTCTCCTCCCGAGATGAGCCCTGGCTAGCGCTGCTCGAAAACGGCCACTCGGCCTCGCAGCGTGTGGGGCCAATGAAAGATCTCCGAGGAGAAAAAAGAATGACGCAGGGAACCGTGAAGTGGTTCAACGCCGAGAAGGGCTTCGGCTTCATCTCCGTTGACGGCGGCGGCGCCGACGTGTTCGTGCACCACTCCGCGATCCAGACCACCGGGTACCGCTCGCTGGACGAGAACCAGCGGGTGGAGTTCGAGATCGTGCAGGGCGCCAAGGGCCCCCAGGCGGAGGCCGTCCGCCCGATCTGATCCAAAACGTCGTCCCGGCCCGCACTCCGGACCGGGACGCTATCGCCCCGGCCTCGGGCCGGGACGGCGCGGAACCGGACCCCGTACTCTGCCCTGTGCTACGGGGTCCGGTGCCGTTTCCGGGCTTGGGTGCCCTGCCCTGGAACGGTCAGGCCGCAACGGTCAGGCCGGCGGGCTGGTCAGGCCGGCGGGCGGCCGAGGTCGGCCAGGATGCGCTGGGCCGCGTTGTGCCCCGCCGCCCCGATCACGCTGCCGCCCGGGAACGCCCCGGCGCTGCCCGCGTACAGGCCGGGCAGGCCGGTCGCGTACGGCATCCGGTCGGTGAAGGACACCGTGTTGTCGATGTGGTGGATGTGGCCGCCGGTGATGCCGAAGTGCGCCTCGATGCCGGGCGGTGTGAGCGGCATCATGTCCACCACCAGATCACTGGTACCCGGCGCGTACCTGTCGCAGATCGCCAGCAGGCGCTCCACGTACGGGGACAGTTCCGTGTCCCAGTCGGAGCCCGCGATGTCGTACGGGACCGACTGCACGAACAGCGCCGAGGAGTGGTGCCCCTGCTCGTCCCGCAGCGTCGGGTCCACGGTCGTGTGCAGGTACCACTCGATCGTCGGCTCGGCCGGCAGCCGCCCCTGGGACACGTCGTCCCACATCCGGCGCAGCTCCGCCATCGGCTCCGCCCCCGGCGCGGAGCCGGGCAGCAGGTGGATCGTCGAACCGAACGGGCTCGGTGCGCCGGCCGGCAGGCAGGGGAAGGTCGGCAGGTCGCGCAGCGCGAGGTTGACCTTGAGCGTGGTACCGGGACGGCGCACCGCCTGGATGCGCTCCTCCACTTCCAGCCCGGGGGCGAGCCGCATCAGCCGGTACGGGTCGCACGCTCCGAGCACGACCGTCGCGGCAACGGTACGGCCGTCCTCCAGCCGTACGCCGGACACCGCGCCGGCATCGGTCAGCACCTCGGCCACCGGTACGCCGGCGACGATCGTGGCGCCCGCGGCCCGGGCGGCGGCGGCGAACGTGCCGGAGACGGTACCCATGCCGCCCTGGGCGATCATCCAGGTGCCGCCGGAACCAGGCAGCCGGCACATGTTGTGCACCAGGAAGTTGTGCCCGGTGCCGGGGTCGTCCGGCCCGGCGTTGAGCCCGGACAGGCCGTCGGTCACCGCGTACATCGCGACCAGCAGGTCGGAACGGAAGTCGAACCGGGCGAGATAGTCGGCCACCGACCCCCGTACCAGGTCGATGAAGACCTGGCGCAGCTCGGGCCGGATGTAGCGCTCGGCGGTCTGTTCGACGGGCAGCGGCTCGGACAGCCAGGCCGGCGCCAGATCCTCGCGCAGCATCTCCAGCTCGGCCTGCATCGCGTCGTCGGCGGCCACGTCGGCGGCCGAGAAGAACCGGGTCATCTGCTCGCGGGTGGTCTCCCGGTCGCGGCCGAACAGCAGGTACGGTGCGCCCGGCCCGCCCGGCGTCGGCAGGAAGTAGTGCGGGTCCCGGCGCAGCACCGGAATGTCCACGTCGAGCTTGGCGATCAGCTCCGGCGGCATCAGGCCCAGCAGGTACGACCCGGTGGACTGGCCCAGGCCGGGCACCTTCGGGAACGGGTGCTCGGTGCGGGCGGCTCCGCCGATCACCGGCGCCGCCTCCAGCACCGTGACCGCGAGCCCGGCGCGAGCGAGCAGTACCGCCGCGACCAGGCCGTTGTGCCCCGCTCCGATGATCACGACATCGGCGCGGCGAGGGATGTCACTCATGAGGACACCTTACGGGCCGGATGACCTCAGAAATCGATCACGACCGGGGCGTGGTCCGAGGGGCCCTTGCCCTTGCGGGCCTCCCGGTCGATGTACGCGTCGGTGACGGCGCCGGCCACCGCGGGCGTCGCGTACACCAGATCGATGCGCATGCCCATGTCCTGGTGGAACATCCCGGCGCGGTAGTCCCAGTAGGTGAACGGGTTAGGCCCCTTCATCGGGCGGGGCACCACGTCCACCAGGCCCAGCCCGCGCAGTGCCGCCAGGGCGTCCCGCTCCGGCGCGGTCACGTGCGTCGACCCGGCGAAGGCCGCCGCGTCCCACACGTCGGCGTCGGTCGGGGCGACGTTGAAGTCGCCGCACACCGCGAGCCGGTCGTGCGCCGCGATCTCCGGCTTCAGCGCGGAGCCGAGGGCCGCGAGCCAGTCCAGCTTGTACGCGTAGTGGGGCGAGTCGATGGTGCGCCCGTTCGGCACGTACACCGACCAGACGCGTACCCCGTCGCAGGTGGCGCCGACCGCCCGCGCCTCCAGATCGGGGAAGCCGGGCTCACCGGGGAAGCCGAGGCTCACCTCGGCGAGCCCGACCCGGGAGAGTACGGCGACCCCGTTCCACCGGCCCGAACCGTGCGCGGCCACCTCGTACCCGAGCTTCGCCACCTCGGACGCCGGGAACTCGGACACCTTCGTCTCCTGCAGGCACACGACATCGGGAGCCACCGCGGGCAGCCAGTCGAGCAGGCGCGGCAGCCGAGCGGTCACCGAGTTGACGTTCCAGGTCGCCAGGCGCATCCGCCTACGGTAGCCGCCCGCGGAGCCGGCGTCGCCCACCGCCGGTAACGGGCCTGCGGCCGCCCACGCTCCTCCCTAAGATCGAGCGCGCCGACCGTCAGGAGGACACTTTGCACATCATCATCGACGCCGAGCCGGATCTCGACCGGTACGCCACGGCGTTCCGGTACGTCTCGCGGGATGCATACCGGAAGGTCCGGATCGTCGGCATCATCGTGGCGGTGATCGGCGTCGCCGTGCTCGCACTGGGCGCGGACGCCTGGCCGTTCGGCCTCGGTCTCCTGGTGCTCGGCGTGCTGTACCTGTTCTACGTTCCCCGCAAGTCCCTCCAGTCGAGCATGCGCGCGCTGCCCATGGTGTTGCGCCAACCGCAGCGCATCGAGATCGGCGACCCGGGAGTGCGGATCCTGTCGCCGCTCATGTCGACCGAGTACGCGTGGGCCGCGTTCATGAAGACCCAGGAGATTCCCGGTCAACTCCTGCTCATGCTGGGCAAGCGGCAGGTGCTTCCGGTACCGCTGACCACCGTGCCCCCGGAGCAGCTGGCCGAGCTGCGGGAGTTCCTCGCCGACCAGGCGTTCGTCCGGCAGTGACCGGCTCGGTCGCCGGGCCGGGTGTGGCGCCTGTGGACCCGGCCCGGCGCGGCCTGGCCCCGCCATGCTTCCGGCCCGTCCGGCCCGGTCCGCTCGCCGCCGGCGAGGACGCCGTTCACCAGTGGGTGTGCCCGCTGGCCCGGTGCTGTCTCGACCCGATCGGGGCGCTTGCCGCAGCCTGTGTCGATGGAGGCTGGACAGATCGGGGACAATGATCCGGTGAGCGCTGTTCGCGGGATCGTTCTGCTCGGTTCGACCGGCTCTATCGGCACGCAGGCCGTCGACATCGTCCGCCGCAATCCGGACAGGTTCCGGGTGGTGGGGCTGGGTGCCGGGGGCGGCAACGTCGAACTGCTCGCCGCGCAGGCGCTGGAGTTGGGCGTGGAGGTCGTCGGGGTGGCCCGGGCCTCGGCGGCGCAGGACCTTCAGCTGGCCTTCTACGCGGAGGCGCAGCGCCGCGGGTACTCGACCGGGGGATACCGGATCCCGAAGATCGTGGCCGGGCCGGACGCGATGACCGAACTGGCCCAGTGGCCGTGTGACACGGTGCTCAATGGGGTGGTCGGCTCCCTCGGGCTGGCTCCGACCCTCGCCGCGCTCCGGGCCGGGCGCCGGCTCGCGCTCGCGAACAAGGAGTCGCTGGTGGCCGGGGGACCGCTGGTGCGGGCGGTTGCCCGGCCGGGACAGATCACCCCGGTCGACTCCGAACACTCCGCGCTGGTCCAGTGCCTGCGCGCGGGGGCCGGTACCGAGGTGCGTCGGCTGGTGCTGACCGCGAGCGGTGGCCCGTTCCGGGGGCGGCGCCGGGAGGATCTGACCGGGGTCACGCCGGAGCAGGCGCTGGCCCACCCGACCTGGGACATGGGTCCGGTCGTCACGATCAATTCGGCGACCCTGGTCAACAAGGGACTGGAGGTGATCGAGGCGCACGAACTGTTCGATATCGGGTACGACGACATCAGCGTGATGGTGCACCCGCAGTCCGTTATCCACTCGATGGTCGAGTTCGTGGACGGGTCGACGATGGCGCAGTGCAGCCCGCCCGACATGAGGCTGCCGATCGCCCTGGCGCTGGGCTGGCCGCAGCGGGTGGCGGACGCCGCCCCGCCGCTGGACTGGGCGGCGGCGCACACGTGGGAGCTGCGGCCGCTGGACGACGAGGCGTTCCCCGCCGTACGGCTGGCCAAGGCGGCCGGCCGGGCGGGCCGGTGCCGTCCGGCGATCTACAACGCGGCCAATGAAGAGCTGGTCGCGGCGTTCGTGGCCGGGCGGCTGCCGTTCCTGGGCATCGTCGACGCACTCGAACGGGTGTTGAGCGAGGCCCCCGATTACGCCGAACCGGGTAACGTCGAAGAGGTGCTCGCCGCCGAATCCTGGGCGCGGGCACGGGCCCGCGAGCTGGTCGCGGCCGAAGGGGAAGGATCTTGATGGCGTACCTGATCGGCGTCGTCCTTTTCGCTCTGGCCATTTTCATCTCGGTTGCCCTGCACGAGGCCGGTCACATGGCGACGGCCAAGGCGTTCGGGATGAAGGTCACGCGGTACTTCGTCGGGTTCGGGCCCACCCTCTTCTCGTTCCACCGGGGCGAGACGGAGTACGGGCTCAAGGCGATCCCCGCGGGCGCGTTCGTCAAGATCGTTGGGATGACGCCGCAGGACGATGACGTGGCCCCCGAGGACGAGCCCAAGGCGATGTGGCGCTTCCCGGTCTGGAAGCGGACGATCGTGATGTCGGCCGGGTCGATCATGCACTTCATCCTCGGGTTCGTGGTGTTGTGGATCACCCTGTTCCTGGTCGGGGTGCCCAACCCGGAGCTGTCCGACCAGGCAAAGGTCAACGCGCTGCCGCCGACCGTCTCGATCGAGAACTGCATCCAGATGAGCGCCGACCGCGCCGACTGCCTGCCGAGCGACCCGCAGTCGCCGGCCCGGAAGGCCGGCCTGCAAAACGGTGACAGGATCACCGCGGTGAACGGCACGCAGGTCAGCACGTACATCGGCCTGGTCAACACGATCCGCGCGGCCAAGCCGGGCCCGGCCACGCTCACCTACGTGCACGACGGCGTGACCAAGACCGCGAACATCGACCTCATCGCCGCGCCCCGTCACCCGGCGGACAACCCGAGCGGTGCGCCGACTCAGGTCGCGGCGCTCGGGGTGACCCAGGCGCTGCCGCCGAACGTGCCGCTCAACGTGACGTACGGGCCGGTCGAGTCGGTGGGCCAGTCGTTCCGCTTCACCGGTCAGCTGTTCGAGGGCATCGGCGAGTCGCTCAAGAGCATCCCGAGCAAGGTGCCCAACCTCTGGCACGCGCTGTCCGGCCAGCCCCGCGACCCGAACGGCCCGATCAGTGTGGTCGGCGCGACCCGGCTGGGCGGCGAGAGCGTGCAGCACGGCGCCTGGACGCTGTTCCTCAGCTTCCTGATCAGCCTGAACTTCTTCATCGGCGTGTTCAACCTGCTGCCGCTGCTGCCGCTCGATGGGGGGCATATCGCGGTCGCCTGGTTCGAACGGGTACGGTCCTGGTTGTACGCCAAGATCGGTCGGCGCGATCCGGGCCGGGTCGACTACCTCAAGCTGATGCCCGTCACCTACGCGGTGATCCTTGTTTTCGGTGGGTTCACGCTGCTCACGGTGGCCGCCGATATCGTCAACCCCATCACTCTTTTCGGCAAATAGGAGCGAGTGATCCTGCTGTGACCGCTGTCAACCTTGGTATGCCCGCCGCCCCAGTCGAGCCGCTGGCTCCGCGCCGCAAGTCCCGCCAGATCATGGTCGGCAACGTGCCGGTCGGCGGTGGCGCTCCGGTATCCGTCCAATCCATGACCACGACGCTGACGGCGGACGTCAACGCCACCCTCCAACAGATCGCTGAGCTGACCGCCGCCGGCTGTCAGATCGTCCGGGTCGCCGTACCGTCGCAGGACGACGCCGACGCGCTGCCCATGATCGCGAAGAAGTCCCAGATCCCGGTGATCGCGGACATCCACTTCCAGCCGAAGTACGTGTTCGCCGCGATCGACGCCGGGTGCGCCGCGGTGCGGGTCAACCCGGGCAACATCAAGAAGTTCGACGACAAGATCGCCGAGATCGCCCGGGCGGCGCAGGGCGCCGGTACCCCGATCCGGATCGGCGTCAACGCCGGTTCGCTGGACCCGCGGCTGCTGCAGAAGTACGGCAAGGCCACACCCGAGGCCCTGGTCGAGTCCGCGCTGTGGGAGTGCTCGCTGTTCGAGGAGCACGGCTTCCGGGACATCAAGATTTCGGTGAAGCACAACGACCCGGTCGTGATGATCAAGGCGTACCGGCTGCTCGCCCAGCGCTGCGACTACCCGCTGCACCTCGGGGTCACCGAGGCCGGACCGGCGTTCCAGGGGACGATCAAGTCGTCCGTGGCGTTCGGTGCGCTGCTCGCCGAGGGGATCGGCGACACCATCCGGGTGTCGCTGTCCGCGCCGCCGGTCGAGGAGGTCAAGGTTGGCTCGCAGATCCTGGAGTCGTTGGGGCTGCGCGAGCGGGGCCTGGAGATCGTGTCCTGCCCGTCCTGCGGCCGTGCGCAGGTCGACGTGTACACCCTGGCCGAGCAGGTGCACGCCGCGCTGGACGGGTTCCCCGTGCCGTTGCGGGTCGCGGTCATGGGCTGCGTGGTCAACGGTCCCGGCGAGGCCCGGGAGGCCGACCTCGGTGTGGCCTCCGGCAACGGGAAGGGTCAGATCTTCGTCAAGGGCGAAGTGATCAAGACGGTACCGGAGTCGCGGATCGTCGAGGTACTGGTCGAGGAGGCCGTACGGCTGGCTGAGGAGATGGGTGCCGAGCTGCCCGAGGAGCTGCAGGGCCTGACCGGCCCGACAATCTCGGTGAACTGACCGCAGGACGGGCCGGGCACAGCCGGAGCCGGGGTGTGGCGTAGGCGAGCACCGTCAGATTGATACCGACGGGGCGCAGCCGGAGCCGGGGTGTGGCGTAGGCGAGCACCGTCAGATAGATACCGCGAGTCAAGGGGCGGCCGTCGGGCCGCCCCTTCACCGTGTCCGGTCACTCGCTCTCGGCGAGGATCGCGTACAGCTTGCGCTTGGTCTCGTTGAGCACCCCAACGGCCCGCTGCCACTGCTCGCGGTCGCCTTCGAAGCCGATCTGCCGCAGCGCGTTCATGATTCCGAAGATCGCGTCCCGGGTGTCCTGGCCGCTGGAGACGGTCTCCGCGCTGAACTCGTTCCACGGCGGGTCGGCCGCCGCGGTCGCGGCCTCGGCCCGGCCCGCCTCGGTGAGCGTGAACCGCTTCCGGCCACCGCTCTCCTCGCTGGCGATAAGACCCTCGTCCTCCAGCAGTTGCAGGGTCGGGTAGACCGACCCTGGGCTCGGCCGCCAGACCCCACCGGTGCGGCCGTCCAGCTCCTGGATCATCTCGTACCCGTGCATCGGGCGCTCGTTGAGCAGCGCGAGGAGCGCGGCGCGGACGTTGCCGCGGCGCCCCCCGCGACCGCCGCGACCCCTGCCCCTGCCGTGCCCGTGTCCGTGCCCGGGCGGTGGGAACGGCGGGCGCCAGCCCCCGAAGGCGCGCCCGCGCGCCTCGTGCATGTCACGGAAGTCCCGCATGACTTTCTCCCCGTTCTGTCGTTGATGTGTTGACGATATATCGGTAAGCTATCGGACCGCAAGCGGTTGGCCATCGTGCCGTCACATTCGGTGCGCAGGCAACGGGCTTGTGATCCCGTGTCAGCGCCGCGTACGTGTGCTGTCAGCGCGGCTCGCCACCATGAACGTCAGATCACTACACGAGGGGAACGATCATGATTGAGCGAAGCGGGTTGGAGACCCATGAGCTACGCGGTTGAGGCAAAGGGCCTGGTCAAGCGATTCGGGAAGACGAAGGCGCTGGACGGTGTCGACCTGGCGGTCCGGCAGGGCACCGTGCTCGGCGTCCTCGGCCCCAATGGAGCCGGTAAGACGACAGCCGTCCGGATCCTGACCACTCTGATCCGCCCGGACGCCGGAGAGGCCCGGGTGGGCGGGTTCGACCTGCGGCACGACGCCGACCGGGTACGCGCGCTGATCGGGCTGACCGGGCAGTACGCGGCGGTCGACGAGGACCTGACCGGGTTCGAGAATCTGGTACTGATCGGCCGGCTGCTGGAGCTGCCCCGGCAGGATGCCAAGCGGCGGGCCGCTGAGCTGCTGGACCAGTTCGAGTTGTCGGACGCCGGCCGGCGCAGCGTGAAGACGTACTCCGGAGGCATGCGCCGGCGCCTGGACCTGGCCGCCAGCCTGGTCAGCCGGCCGGAGATCCTGTTCCTGGACGAGCCGACGACCGGTCTCGACCCGCGCAGCCGGGGCGAGGTGTGGAGCATGGTCCGCAACCTCGTCGCGGACGGGGTGACGGTGCTGCTCACCACCCAGTACCTGGACGAGGCCGACCGGTTGGCGGGCGAGATCGCGGTGATCGACCACGGTCGGGTGATCGCCAGTGGTACCCCGTCCGAACTGAAGGCGAAGGTGGGCGGCCAGACGCTGGACGTACGCCCGGCCGACCCGGCGGACCTGCCGGCGGTGTCCGAGATCGTGGGCAAGGTCGTGGGCACGGTGCCCAGCCAGCGGGCTGACGACGGCGGTCTGCTGTCGGTTCCGGTGGACGACGATGACGCGTTCGCGGTCGTGGTCGGCCGGTTGCGCGAAGAGCGGATCGCGGTGACCGAGCTGGCCCTGCGCCTGGCCAGCCTCGACGAGGTGTTCCTGGCGCTGACCGGCCACGGCGCGGAGGAGGAGAACTGATGGTCGCCATCGCCCACCCGGTACCGGCCCGGCGGATGAACCCGCTGCGCGCCCTCCGGCACTCGTTCACGCTGGCCTGGCGTGCTGTGGTGAAGATCCGGCACAACCCGGAGCAGCTCCTGGACGTGAGCCTTCAGCCGATCATCTTCGTGACCATGTTCGTGTTCCTGTTCGGCGGCGCCATCGCCGGCATGAACCGCCACCAGTACCTGCAGTTCGTGCTGCCGGGCATCACGGTGCAGACGGTGGTGTTCGCCAGCATGGGCTCCGGTCTCAACCTCAACACCGACATCACCAAGGGCATCTTCGACCGGTTCCGCAGCCTGCCGATCGCCCGGTCGTCGCCGCTGACCGGCCTGGTCCTCGGCGACGTGGTCCGCTACGTGGTCTCGATAGCGATCCTGCTGGCGTACGGCACGCTGCTGGGCTTCCGGTTTCACAACGGCGTACTGCCGGTCATCGGCGCGATCGCGCTGGTCATGGCGTTCGCGCTGGCTCTGTGCTGGGTCTGGGTGCTGCTCGGGCTGCTGGTGAAGACGCCACAGAGCCTGCAGGGCCTGGGTTTCGTGGTCGGCTTCCCGCTGACCTTCGGCAGCAACATCTTCACCCAGACGGTCACGCTGCCCGGCTGGCTCCAGGCATGGGTGAAGATCAACCCGATCACCGCGCTGACCGACGCCACCCGTGGCCTGATGCTCGGCTCCGGCCCGGTGGCCACCCCGGCGTGGCACGCGATCGCCTGGATCGTGGGCATCGTGGTGGTGTTCGCGCCGATCGCGGTGACCGTGTACCGCCGCAAGTCTTGACGGACGTGCCCTGAGGGACGTGCCCTGACGGACGTGTTCAGCCGGCCGACGGCACGGGGGTGCCGGCCGGTTGGGCACTGGCCGGGGCGCCGGCCGGCCGGGTGCCGCCCGTCGCGGTGCCCGGCCGAGTGGCCGGTGCCCCGCCGGGGGGCTCGACGCGATCCGTGGCGCCGGGCGGCGCGATGCCGACCGGCTCGGCGAGGCCCGCGGCGTACTCGGCCGCGTACCTCTCGGTGCCGAGGCCGGCCCGCGCCGCCTCGACCACACCGGCGACGTCCGGGCTGCCCAGGTCGGGTCGGCCACGGAGACTCTCCGCGCTCGCCAGAGCGCGGGCCGCCCCGGCGAGGTCGCCCCGGGCGGCGAGGAGCGCGGCGAGCGTCTCCGCCGCCCGGGCGACCAGAGGCTGGTTGAACGTGCCTTCGCAGAGGGCGGCGATGTCCCCCTGGTACCGCTCGGCCGCCGGCAGGTCGCCCTGCGCCACGCTGACCCAGACCAGCCCGAACAGCGCGAACAGCGGGGCGTCGGGCTGCATGCCGGACACCCCGCGCAGCCCGTCCAGGCACTTCTCGTACTCCGACCGCGCCAGAGCCAGGTCCCCGCTGCCCCGTGCCACGTCGCCCCGCATGAGCCCGAGCAGCGCGAGCGACCCACCGCCGGTGGCGTCCCGCAGGAGCCGCTCGGCGAGGTCCAGATCGTCCCGGGCACCCGCCAGGTCGCCGGCCCGCAGCCGCTCCCAGATGAGCTGGAAGAGAGTCGCCGCCTGGTCGTCCTCGCCGTTGTGCATCTGTTCCGTCAGGGCGAAGGCCGAGCGGTGTGCCTCGATCGCGCCGGCGTGGTCGCCGCGCATGCTGCGGCTCTCCGCCAGGGAAGTCATCACCACCGTGCTGGCCCAGCGGTCGCCGAGCGGTTCGAAGATGTCCTGGGCCTGGAGCAGATCCCGCTCCGCCGCGTCCGGGTCGCCCTTCTGCTGGCTGAGCCAGCCGCGTACGGCCAGACCCAGGCCGCGTGCCCACGGATCGGGATGGTTCAACGCGGCCGGAAGCGTGGCCAGCGCCCGCTCCTCGTCCTTCGTCACCACGGCGGACAGCACCTCGCCCACCGCCACCAGCGGGTGGATGTCGGGGTCGAGGCCCTGGATCCGGCCGTACATCTCCCTGCTGCCGTCCGCGTCGCCGGTGGCCATCAGGTTCATCGCCAGATGCAGGCGCGCGCAGCCGCGTACCTGCGCGGGTACCTCACCGGGCAGGTCGACCGCCTGTTTGAGCCAGTCCACCGCCTCGGCATGCTGGCCGCGCAGCACCCAGTTCCAGCCGAGCGCGCCGGTCAACCGCAGCGCGATCTCGGCTTCCCCGGAGTCGATCGCCCAGCGCAGCGCGCCGGCCAGGTTGTCCCGTTCGGTCGCGAGGCGCTCCAGCCAGACCAACTGCTCGCCGGTACGCAGGCGCGGTTCGGCGGTCTCAGCCAGAGCGAGGACGTACCGGGCGTGCGCGCGCCGTACGGCGTCCGCCTCGCCGGCCTCCGCGAGGCGCGCCCCGGCGTAGTCCCGGATGGTCTCCAGCATCCGGTACCGGCCGTCCTCGTCGGACAGCGTGACCAGCGACTTGTCCACCAGGCCGCCGAGCGTGGCCGGGTCGCCGTCGCAGACCTCCTCGACGGCGTCGAGTGTGGCCCCGTCGAGGAAGACCGAGAGCCTGCGCGCGAGCCGGCGCTCGGCCTCGTCGAGCAGGTCCCAGCTCCACTCGACGACCGCGAGCAGGGTCTGGTGCCGGGGCAGCGCGGTGCGGCTGCCACCGGTCAGCAACCGGAACCGGTCGCCGAGCCGTGCCGCGACCTGGCCGGTCGGCAGGCTGCGCAGCCGGGCGGCGGCCAGCTCGATCGCGAGGGGCAGCCCGTCCAGGCGGCGGCAGATCTCCACCACGTCGCCGACGTTGTCCGGCCCGACGGTGAATCCGGGTCGGACCGCTCCGGCCCGGTCGGCGAGCAGCCGGACCGCCGGGAATGCCATCGCCGCGTCGGCGCCGACCGGGCCGGGAGGGGTGGCCAGCGGCCCCACCGGGCACAGCGTCTCGGCGGTGATCGCCAGCGGCTCACGGCTGGTGGCCAGGATGCGCACCTGCGGGCACGCGCTCAGGATCCGCTCGGCGAACTCGGCGCACGCGCCCACCAGGTGCTCGCAGTTGTCCAGGATGAGCAGTGCCTCGCGGCCGGACAGCTGATCGATCAGGTGCTCCTGGATGTCCCGGCCGCCGGCCGGCTCGATCAGCCCGGCGTCGTGCGGGCGCAGCGACTCGGCGACTGCCTGCGGCACCTTGTCGGGCAGGCGTACGGGCGCCAGCTCGATCAGCCACGCACCGCCCGGCAGCCGGTCGGTGCGGGCGCGAGCCGCCTCGGTGGCCAGCCGGGTCTTGCCGGCTCCGCCGGGGCCGACCAGGGTGACCAGCCGGTGCGCGGCGAGCAGCGCGTCGAGCCGGGCGAGGTCGGCTTCGCGGCCGACGAAGCTGGTGAGCGCACCGGGCAGGTTGCCGGCCGGGCGGGGCCGCTCCGGCCGGCGGCTGTCGCCGGCCCGGGGCGTGTCCGGTCCGCGGGGACGCCGGGCGGCGCCGGACCAGCCACGCAGGATGGCACGGTTCAGCTCGGCGAGCTCGGGTGACGGGTCGGCGCCCAGCTCGTCGGCCAGGGTGGCGCGCAGCTTCGCGTACACCGCGACCGCCTCGGCGCCGCGCCCGTTGCCGGCCAGCGCCCGCATGAGCAGTTCGTGGGGGCGTTCCCGTAGCGGGTACCCGGCGGTCAGCTCGGCCAGCTTGCCGATCGGGCCGGCAGGGTCGACGCCCAGTGCCAGCTCGGCCTCGATCCGGTCCTCGGTCGCGGCGAGCCGCAGCTCGGTGAGGCGGGTGCCGGCGGCGCGGGCGAAACCGGCGTTCGCCGCGTCGATCAGCGCCGGCCCCCGGCACAGTGCCAGGGCGGCGTCCAGGGCCTCGACGGCCGCCGCCGGATCGCCGGCACGCAGCGCCGCCCGGCCGGTCCCGGCCAGCCGCTCGAACTCGTCGGCGTCCAGCCGAGCGCAGGTCAGCCGGTACCCGGTGGGTTCTCCGATCAGCGTCGCCGGGGGCGGCAGGATCCGGCGCAGACGGGACACCAGGGCCTGAAGGGCGTTGATCGCCGCAGCCGGTGGGGAGTCACCCCAGACGGCGTCGATCAGGGCGCCGCTGTCCACCAGCCGGCCCCCGGCCAGCGCGAGGCGGATCACCAGGGTCCGCAGGCGGGGGCCGTTGAGGTCGACCGGCCCGCCCTCGTCGTCGGTGACCGCCAGCGGTCCCAGGATCGCCACCCGCACGAGTACAGTCTCTCATTTCCCCGGTACGCATCGGCCTTCCGATTCTGGCAGGCTAGGAGCGTGCTGACGGTTCCCGCCCGGCTGCTCGGGGACGCCGAACGGATGGCTGTGGAGCGGCTCCTCGACCGCGATCCGTATGCCGCCGCGCAGGTGGCCGAGCAGGTCGCCGCGTTCGGACTGGCCTGGTGGCGGACCGAGGCGCGGGTGTTCGGCTATGGCAGCCGGCGGCACCTCCAGTCGCTGTGCTGGCTGGGCAACAACCTGATCCCGGTGCACGCGACGCCTCCGGCCGTGGCCGCGTTCGCCGAACTCGCCGGGCTCAACGGCCGGACCTGCTCGTCGATCGTGGGCACCGCGGACGCCGTGCTCGACCTGTGGACCCGGCTCGCGCTGCACTGGGGTCCGGCCCGGGACGTGCGGCCCTGCCAGCCGCTGCTGGCCACCGCCGCGCCGCCGGTGGTGCCGCCGGATCCGCAGGTGAGAGTCGTCCGCCCGGCGGATCTGGATCTGCTGTTCCCGGCGTCGGTGGCGATGTACACCGAGGAGGTGGGCGTCTCACCCACCCTGGACGGCGGCGAGCGCGGTTACCGGGAGCGGGTCGCCGAACTGGTCCGGGCCCGCCGGGCGTACGCGCGGATCATCGACGGGAGGGTCGTGTTCAAGGCGGAGTTGGCGATCGTCACCCGGCATACCGCGCAGATCCAGGGGGTGTGGGTCGCGCCCGAGTGGCGCGGCCGGGGCCTGGCCGCGCGCGGCGTCTCCGCGGTGGTGCACGACGCGTTGCGCCGGGTGGCGCCGACGGTCAGCCTGTACGTCAACGACTACAACGAGCCCGCCCGCGCGGTTTACGCCCGGTGCGGGTTCCACCGGGTGGGTACGTTCGCCACCGTCCTGTTCTGATTCCCAGCATGTGAGAGCCGCGCCCCGAATGCGCTCCCACCCGGCCCGGCCGGACCGACGATCGTTCGAAACGTTCCGCAGACTCCGCCGCCAGCGCCGCGACCAGTGAGGTGACTCCCGATGGGGCAGGTCGTCAAGAAGGTCTCCGAGAACAGGACGCGCTACATCTGGTATCCGGGGGAGAAGAAGGAGTGGGTCCGGGCCGCCTGGGCGCTGGCGGTCGGCGGGGCCGTGTACGGTGCGCTCGCGCTCGGCACGCACCGGACTCTGCTCGCGGCGACCACCGGTACGTCGCTCACCGTCGCCCTGGCCGGGTTCAACCTCGGTCGGCGGGACTTCCGGGAGACCAGGGACTTCCCGGAGCCGGGTGGTGGGGGCGGCCGGCGCGCGGCCGCGGCGCCCGCCGGGCGGGCGGTCTGGCGGGGGCTGGTGGCCGGCATCGGTGGCGCGGTCGCCGCGCTGCTCGTCGCGAATCTCGCGGCGCGGGGCTTCCTGGCGAACTGGGTACTGCCGGCGGTACCGGCCGTGATCGGCGCACTCGCGCACCAGGGCGGGATGCTGTACGAGCGGCTCGGCCGCGCCGGCAAGCCGGCCGGCCTCCCGCCGGTCCCCCCGGCTCAGTCGCGCACCCGCGAACGGTCCGGAGCTGTGTCGACTCCCGGGCCAGACCTCGATCCCGCGGCGGATTGACGCACGAAACGGCGTGGTAGTAGACCTTGGGGGGTGGACAGCATCGCCCCACCGCTTTCCATCGAGGCGCTGCGGGTGGAGGTTGATGCCGGCGCCATCGACACCGTGGTGGTGGGCATCGCCGACATGCAGGGACGGTTGCAGGGCAAGCGGTTCCACGCGCGGCACTTCCTGGACGAGGTGCTCGCCCACGGCACCGAGGGGTGCAACTACCCGCTCGCGGTCGACGTGGAGATGAACACCGTCGAGGGGTACGCGATGTCGTCGTGGTCGGCCGGGTACGGCGACTTCGTCCTGCTGTACGCGCCGAACGTCAACTCGTACAAGCGGTACCAGCCGGGATCGTTAACCGGGTACCGGGCGGGGACGTCAACCCGTACCTCGCCCTGGCCGGCATGGTGGCCGGCGCGATTCACGGGATCGAGCACGACCTGAGCCTGGAGGACGCGTACCCGGGCGACGCGTACCACGACGCCTCGGCCCCGCGGGTACCGGCGAACCTGCGCGACGCGGCCGCGCTGTGGGAGGGCTCGACGCTGGCCCGCTCCTCGTTCGGCGACGAGGTGGTGGAGCACTACGCCAACAACGCGCGGGTCGAACTGGCCGCGTTCGACGCCGCGGTGACCGACTGGGAGCTGTACCGCGGCTTCGAACGCTTGTGAGGCGACTGGTCCGCTGGCGAGGCGCGGTGCCCGGTGCGAGAGGCGCGCTGACGCGGCCGGGGCCGGCCACGACGGGACCGGGCGAGGAAGGGTTTCGGGACAGCACATGGATCTGCGCAACCCGGCGACCGGGGAGGTGGTCGCCACCGTGGCGTCGAGCACGGTCGAGCAGGCCGATGCCGCGATCGACCGTGCGAAGGGGGCGTTCGAGTCCTGGCGGAAAGTCGCGCCCGGCGAGCGTGCCGGACTGCTGCGCCGGTTCGCGTCCCTTGTGGACGGGCACATCGAGGAGCTGGCCGCCATCGAGGTGCGAAACTCCGGTCACACCATCGGCAACGCGCGGTGGGAGGCGGGCAACGTCCGGGACGTGCTGAACTACTACGCCGGTGCGGCGGAACGGCTGTCCGGGCGGCAGATCCCGGTACCGGGTGGGCTGGACGTCACGTTCCACGAACCGTACGGCGTGGTCGGCATCATCGCCCCGTGGAACTTCCCGATGCCGATCGCCGGCTGGGGTTTCGCGCCAACACGTTCGTGGTGGACGGCGGCATCACCGGGGCGTACGTGACGCCGCTATGAGTTCCGGTCCCCGCCCGGTCATCGGCGTCACCTGCTACGTCGAGGACGCCGCCTGGGGTGCCTGGCACACCACGGCGGCCCTCCTCCCGTACAGCTACGTGCGCCAGCTCACCGCGGCCGGAGCCCGGGCGGTCCTGCTGCCGTACACCGGCGGCGACGCCCCCGACGGTTGCGGGCACGCCCCGGCGGAACCGGTCGCGGACCTGCTGGACGCGGCGCTGCACGCCGACCTGCCGGTGCTCGGCGTGTGCCGGGGCATGCAACTGCTCGCCGTCGCGGCCGGCGGCTCGTTGTACCAGCACCTGCCGGAGGTCTGCGGTCACGAGCGGCACCAGCCGGCACCCGGCCGGTACGGCGATCATCCGGTCACGGTGGTGGAGGGTTCGACGTTGCACGCGATCCTCGGTCCGGCCCCGCACGTGAACTCCTACCATCACCAGGCGGTGGCCGACCCCGGCACGCTCACGGTGACCGCCCGGGCCGGCGACGGGGTGATCGAGGCGGTCGAGGATCCGGCGCGGCGGTTCGTCCTCGGCGTCCAGTGGCATCCCGAGGAGCTGGCCGACCTCCGGCTGTTCGAGGCGTTTGTGGATGCGGCGCAGTTCACAGTCCGGGCCGCGCCGGTGCTGGGAGGATCGGGTCATGCGCGCGGCGTACATCGAACGTCTCGGCCCGGTTGACGAGATCCGGGTCGGGCAGCTGCCCGACCCGCGCCCGGGCCCCGACGGCGTGCTGGTCCGCGTCGCGGCCACCACCGTCAACCCGGTGGACACCTTCATCCGCTCCGGCGCCTGGCGTACCCCGGTCGAGTTCCCGTTCGTGATCGGGCGTGACTTCGTCGGTACGGTCGTGGAGACCGGTGCCGGCGTAATCGGCTTCTGGCCCGGCGACCCGGTCTGGTGCAACAGCCTCGGGCACGCCGGCCGGCAGGGCGCGGCGGCGGAACTGGCGGTGGTACCGGCGGACCGGCTCTACCACCTGCCGCCCGGGGTACCGGCGCAGGCCGTCACCGTGTTCCACCCCGCCGCGACCGCGTACCTGGCGCTGTTCACGCACGGCCGGCTCCGGGCCGGCGAGACCGTGGTCGTGATCGGCGGGGGTGGCAACGTGGGCGGGGCAGCCGTCCGGTTCGCCGCCGGGGCGGGCGCGCGGGTCGTTGCCGTCGCCCGGAGCAGTGACGCGGATCACTGCCGGAGCCTGGGCGCGGCGGAGGTCGTCGACTACCGCGATCCCGGCTGGGTGGACGCCGTCCGCCGCGCCGCGCCGGACGGGGTGGGCCTGTACCTCGACTCGGCCGGCCGGAACGATCTGGCCACCGCGCTCGACCTGCTCGCCTGGCGGGGACGGGTCGTGGTGGTCGCCGGGATGGCGACCCGGCCGGCCGTGCCGGCGGCGAGTTTGTACCTGCGGGACGCGACCATCACGGGTTTCGTGATCTCGCGAGCGACCGTGGCGGAGCTGGCCGAAGCGGCGGAGGGGATCAACCGGCTGCTCGCGGACGGCTCGCTGCGCTCCCGCGCGGTGGACCGGTTGCCGCTGCGCGAGGCGGCCGAGTCGCACCGCCGGCAGGAGGCCGGCGAGCTGCACGGCCGGCGCGTCGTGGTGGAGATCGGCACGCTCGGCCGGTAAACCGGCTTGCCACGGGAGGATGCTGAACAGGTGAAGCTGCACCCAGAGATCGACGACCGGTTGCGGGAGTTCATCCTGGCCCAGCCGGTGTTCTTCGTCGGTACCGCGCCGTCCGATGTGGACGGCCACGTGAACGTGTCGCCGAAGGGCCTCGCCGGCAGCCTTGCCGTGCTCGGGCCGCACCGGGTGGCGTACCTGGACTACGGCGGCAGCGGCGCGGAGACTGCCGCGCACCTTCGCGACAACGGCCGGATCGTCCTGATGTTCTGTGCCTTCGACGGGCCGCCCAACGTCGTCCGGCTTCACGGCCGCGGCCGGGTCCACCTACCCGGCGAACCGGGCTTCGACGCCCTGCTGGACGCGTTCGGCGGCGCCGCGCCCCAGCCGGGCCTGCGCACCATCGTCGAGGTCGAGGTGAGCCGGGTCAGTGACTCGTGCGGGTTCTCCGTGCCGCTGATGACCTTCCAGGGCGACCGCGACCTGCTGCCCCGGTACTGGGAGCGGAAGACGCCGGAGGAGATCCGGGCATACCAGGCAAATAAGAATTCGACCAGCATCGACGGCCTTCCCGCCCTCGACCCGGCCGGGCCGGACCCCGCGGTACCCGCCGGACAGATCACCCGGCGACCGGGTCCGCCCGCTGGATAGGCTTGGGCCATGGACGTCCGCGCTGCGCTCACCCCTGGCACGATCGGCCCCTGGCGGCAGGTACCTTCCAGCATCCCCCGCCCCGAGTACGTCGGGAAGAAGCGGCCGAAGGCGTACACCGGCTCGCACGTCCAGCGCCCCGAGACGATCGAGAAGATGCGGGTCGCCGGGCGCCTGGCCGCGCAGGCCACCGCGCTGGCCGGGGAGCACTGCAAGCCGGGTGTGACCACCGACGAGATCGACCGCGTGGTCCACGAATTCCTCTGCGACCACGGCGCCTACCCGTCCACCCTCGGCTACCGGGGCTTCCCGAAGTCCTGCTGCACCTCGCTGAACGAGGTGATCTGCCACGGCATCCCGGACTCCACGGTGATCGAGGACGGCGACATCATCAATGTCGACGTCACCGCGTACCTCGACGGGGTCCACGGTGACACGGACGCCACGTTCTGTGTCGGCGAGGTCAGCGAGGAGGCGCGGCTGCTGGTCGAGCGCACCCACGAGGCGATGATGCGGGCGATCAGGTCCGTCGCTCCGGGCCGCTCGATCAATGTGATCGGGCGGGTCATCGAGGCGTACGCGAAGCGGTTCGGTTACGGTGTGGTACGCGACTTCACCGGTCACGGCATCGGGGAGGCGTTCCACAGCGGGCTCTACATCCCGCACTACGACAACCCGGCACTGACCACCACCATGGAGGTCGGCATGACCTTCACCATCGAGCCGATGATCACCCTCGGTACCCACGAGTACGAGATGTGGTCCGACGGCTGGACCGTCGTGACCCGGGACCGCAGGTGGACCGCGCAGTTCGAACACACCCTCGTGGTCACCGAGGACGGCGCCGACATCCTCACCCTGCCATGACTCTCCCAGAGACGCCCATGACCGACCCGTTCCAACCGTTGGCCCGCTCGGACGACGCACCCCCGGCGGCTGGAGACGGCCACCACCACGCCGACGTCTCCGGCGGCTGGCTGCGCCCGGCCGTGTTCGGCGCGATGGACGGCCTGGTGACCAACATCGCCCTCATCGCCGGTGTGGGCGGCGGCGGGGTGTCCGCGCACAACATCATCCTGACCGGGTTCGCCGGGCTGGTCGCAGGCGCCGTGTCGATGGGGATCGGCGAGTACACCAGCGTGCGCACCCAGAACGACCAGGTCGCCTTCGAGCTGGCCAAGGAACGGCGCGAGCTGGAGCACAACCCGGAAGCCGAGGCCGAGGAGCTGGCCGGGATGTGGATCCAGCGCGGCCTCCCGGCCGACCTGGCCCGGCAGGTGGCCGCCGCGGTCGGCCGGAACCCGGACGAGGCGCTGCGCCTGCACGCCCAGGAGGAGCTCGGGGTCAACCCGGCGGAACAGCCGAGCCCGTGGGTGGCCGCGTTCTCGTCGTTCCTGTGCTTCTCGGGCGGCGCGCTGGTGCCGCTGCTGCCGTACCTCGCGGGCGCCACCGCGCTGTGGCTGGCCCTGGTCGTGGGCGGTGTGGGGCTGTTCGTCGCCGGTGCGCTGACCGCGCGCTTCACCAACCGCAAGTGGTACCTGAGCGGGCTGCGCCAGCTGGTACTGGGGCTGGCCGCGGCCGGCGCGACGTTCGGTATCGGACGGGCGATCGGGATCAGCGGTATCGGCTGACGCCCCGGTACCCGGCGGGCCGGGCTACCCGAACAGGTCGGCGACCGTACCGTCGACCGGCCGCCCGCGCCGGGCCAGCGCGTCCGCCTGGCTGGCGAGCCGGTCGCCGAGTTCCGGCAGGCTCAGCCCGGCGATCCCGGTGCGCCGGACCGCGTCCGCGTCGTCCCGGAAGTACGTGCGGCTCAGCAGCCCTTCCACGATGGCGGCGCTGACCCGGGCGTCGGAGAGGGCGACGAGCCCGGCGTCCACCTCGTACCAGCCGGCCAGCTGCCGGGCCCGGCCGGCCGCCGAACACGCCCGGTACCACGCCTGCACGGCCAGTGCCGTGAACTCGCCGGTGCCGGCTTCGGCGAGCCGGGCCAGGTGGGCGTCGCGCAGCGCCGGGTACCAGTCGGCCGGGTCGTAGGTCGGCCTCGTGGTCAGGTACCGGTCGGCGGACAGCGGCCACGTCGTGGACAGGGTACGGGCGTGGGCCAGGTACTCGCGGGCGCTGATCACGTCGAGGTCGACGATGCTCCCGTTGACCCGCCGGGTCGCCGGTCGCGGCCCACCCCGCTGCCCGTCCGTGACGACGATCAGGTCCAGGTCGCTGTCCTCGGTGTCGTCGCCGTGCGCCACCGCGCCGTGCACCCCGACCGCCAGGACGTCGGCCGAGAACCGCCTGCGCACCGCGTCGGTCACCTGTTCGGCCAGCTCCCAGCGGGGGCTCGCCACGGGCGGGTTCGTCAGCACGCCGCCATTGTGCCCCGGTGAGTGCTCGCCGGCGCGCAGGAACGCGGCCGCTGCCGGTACAGATCAGGGCAGCGCGACCGTGCCCGGGACCTGACCCGCGACCCGCCGCCAGCGGGCGGCCCGGAGCGCGCAGTCGATCAGCGCGTCCAGCGCGAACCGGCGGTCGTCGCCGGTGACACCGGACAGCACCGCGCGCCAGACCGCGCCGGTGCGCTCCTCGATCTGGATGGCCAGCTTGACCGCCGCGGTCGCGTCGGTGACCGGGAACGGCAGCGCGTACGCCGGCGCCGCCGCGGGTGCCGGTTCGCTGCCGCCGGCCAGGTCGAGGAACAGCGTGTCCCGCCGGCTCCGGTGTGCCGCCTCGGCCTGCCGGGCCTGGTCGCGGGCCTGGCCGGTCAGGTGCGCGCCGAGCGTCCCGTACCCGTAGATCGCGGCATGCTCGCCGGTCAGCGCGTCGGCCAGGCTCATGCCGGATCCTCGCCGCACGGCAAGAGCCCAGCCGGAACCGGGCCGCGGTGGAGGCGAGCACTTCCTGGAGCGCGCCGCGGTCCGGCATGAGGCCCGGCCGCGCCGCCACTGCCCGTCGCTCGCTGGCGCTCGCTCATACCAGCACCTCCAGGTGGCAGGAGCGGCACGCC
The DNA here is from genome assembly GCA_040255525.1 of Micromonosporaceae bacterium. GTDB lineage: Bacteria > Actinomycetota > Actinomycetes > Mycobacteriales > Micromonosporaceae > Rugosimonospora. The sequence goes on from JBDZVD010000002.1 coordinate 63,695, forward strand.
GCGATCGAACCGAGCAGCGGCGCGTACCGGGGTTGGGCGGCCAGGCAGTCGCGGACCGAGGCGTCCCGGGCGGCCCGCTCGGCGGCCCGGACGGCGGCCAGCGCCGCTGCCGGCTGGTCCGGCACGCTCGATCCGGGGCCGGCTGAGCCGGTGGCTGGCCCGGACGGGGCCGCGGAAACCGATCCGCCGATCGCCGCGCGCAGCGCGGTGACGTGCGCCCGATGGTCGGCGAGCAGCGGTTCGAGCGTGCTGGCCAGCGCCGGCTGGGCCACCATGGTGGCGGTGTACGTGTCGATCAGTGCGAGCGTGCCGGCCAGCGCCGGCAGCAGTGGGCTCGGCTCCGGCGCCGCGCCGCTGCGGGAGCCGCCGTCCCCGCCGAGCGGGCCGCACCCGGCAGCGCCGGTCAGCGCCGCGCCGCCGACCACGGCTGCCAGGACAGCCCGGCGCGTACGACCGTTCTGAATCATTTCCTCGCCCCCTGCGCAACCGTGTCGCCCCGGTACCCGCCCCGTCGTCATAAGGGAACACTATCGGCGCGAATGGGCAGTACGTGGGATCGGCGGGTACGTTCCGGAGCGGCGCCGGGCCATCCCGGGTTACCGCGCGTTACGCTCAGCGCAGCCGCCGCCGGGTCCGCCCGGCCGGGCGGCGTGTTGGCGTGTCTGTTGAGCGAGGATCAGGAGGTGTGGAGTGGTTCAGCGTGACCGCGCCTCCGGACGGTCCGGTGGTCGTGCCCGCGGGGAACGCGGCCGGAGCCGGTTCGTGGCGGAGGCGAACAGCCCCCGAGACCTCCCTGGAGCATCCGGCCGCGGGTCCCGGCCGGCCGACTCGGCTGGACGGGCGGCCACCAGACCGGGCGGCGGCGAACTGGCCGCGCATCGCGCCCGGCTGCGGACCGTCGTCGGGCCCGTGGTCGAGTCCGCCGGGTACGACCTGGAAGAGTTGAGCGTCTCCCGGGCCGGCCGGCGGCACCTGCTGCGGATCATTGTGGACGGGGACGGCGGCGTGAGCCTGGACGAGGTCGCCGACCTGTCCAGGGACATCTCCGCCGCGCTCGACAGTGCCGAGGAGACCGGCGGTGCCTTCACCGCCGGGGAGTACGTGCTGGAGGTCAGCTCGCCGGGCGTGGACCGGCCGCTGACCCTGCCCAGGCACTGGTGGCGCAACATCGGCCGGCTGGTCGCGGTGAAGGCGGGTGACCGGCAGCTGACCGGCCGGATCGCCGCCGCCGACGACGGGCGGGTCACTGTGGACGTTGACGGCCGGGAGCAGGACTTCGGGTACGGGGAACTGGGGCCGGGCCGGGTACAGATCGAGTTCGGCCGGCTGGACGGCATCGGCGACGATGGTGTCGGCGACGAACCGCCCGACCCGGACGACGAGCTGGCCGACTTTGACGAGGAGCGAGAGGAGGACGAGGAGTGAACATCGACCTCGCGGCCCTCCGTGCACTGGAGCGCGAGCGGGAGATCCCGTTCGAGACGATTCTCGCGGCGATCGAGACCGCCCTGCTGACCGCGTACCGGCACACCGACGGCGCGAACCCGCATGCCCGGGTGGAGATCGACCGCCGTACCGGCGCGGCCACCGTCTTCGCCCAGGAACTGGACCCGGACGATGGATCGATCGTCCGGGAGTACGACGACACACCGCACGACTTCGGCCGGATCGCCGCCATGACCGCCAAGCAGGTGATCCTCCAGCGGCTGCGGGAGGCCACCGACGAGGTGCACTTCGGTGAGTACGTCGGCCGGGACGGCGACCTGGTGACCGGCGTGATCCAGGCTCACGAGGCGCGGGCCGAGAAGGGCATCGTCACGATCGATCTGGGCAAGCTGGAGGCGGTCCTGCCGGCCGCCGAGCAGGTTCCGGGCGAGTCGTACGAGCACGGGCTGCGGATCAAGGCGGTCGTCGTACACGTCGCCAAGGGCTTCCGCGGGCCTCAGATCACCCTGTCCCGGTCGCACCCGGGGCTGGTCAAGAAGCTGTTCGCGCTCGAGGTACCGGAGATCGCCGACGGCACCGTGGAGATCGCGGCCATCGCGCGTGAGGCAGGCCACCGTACCAAGATCGCGGTGCGTTCGACCCAGCCCGGCGTGAACGCGAAGGGCGCCTGCATCGGCCCGATGGGCCAGCGGGTGCGCTCGGTCATGAGCGAGCTGCACGGCGAGAAGATCGACATCATCGACTGGTCCGACGACCCGGCGACGTTCGTCGGCAACGCGCTGTCCCCGGCCAAGGCGCTGCGGGTCGACGTGGTGGACGCGTCCACCCGCACCGCCCGGGTGACGGTGCCCGACTACCAGCTCTCGCTCGCGATCGGGCGGGAGGGGCAGAATGCCCGGCTGGCCGCCCGGCTGACCGGATGGCGGATCGACATCCGGCCGGACACCGAGCCGGCCGGCGGTGAGCAGGTCGTCGAGCCGGGCGGGGTCGCCCCGCGGCCGGCCGGTGATCAGGTCCTCGACGCGGGCCGGGTCACCGCCCGGCCGGCCGGCGATCACGCCGTCGAGGCGGGCGGAGCCGCCGCACAGCCGACGGGGTAGACTTTACGAGTGGTACGTGGCGCGCGTCCGGCGAATTCGCCGGACCGGGCTTTTCTGCCGGTTCGAACCTGTGTGGGTTGTCGGAAGCGGGCCTCGACCTCCGAGTTGTTGCGAGTTGTCGCGATCGAGTCCGCGGACAGCGTATTTGTTCTCGAACCCGATCCGGCACGCGTGAGGCCGGGGCGCGGAGCTCATGTGCATCCCGATCCGGCTTGTCTCGCGCTCGCGGAACGGCGTCGCGCCTTCGGGCGCGCGTTGCGCGTCACCGGGGTCACCGACGCCGGTGCGTTGTGGGACCTTCTCGGAACCTCCGAAGGTGGGGCGTCGCCCCGCCCGACCAGCAAGGTAGGACGACCGACATGAGCACACGATGAAGTCGCTGAAATGACCAGGCTTCAAGTGCGGGAGTGAGGTCGCCGCGGGTCCTGCCCGCGCGGCCTCGGAGTGAGGAGTGCAGTGGCAGGTAAGGCCCGCGTACACGAGCTGGCTAAGGAGCTCGGGGTCGAAAGCAAGACCGTACTGGCCAAGCTTCAGGAGATGGGTGAGTACGTAAAGTCGGCGTCGAGCACGGTGGAGGCTCCCGTCGCGCGCCGGTTGCGCGCGTCGCTGGAGGCTTCCGGTGCGATGCCGGCCGCCGCGCCAACGCCGCCGGCAGCGGCGGCAACCCCGGCGCCGGCGGCGGCCGAGCCCAGAATCTCGGCGAAGCCGGCTCCGCCGAGGAAGATGGCGCCACCGGCGAAGAAGGCAAACCCCGTTCCCACCGCGCCGCCGGTAGTGAAGCCAGCGAGCGCCCATGACATCGAGGTCGCGGCGGCGGAGGCCCGCGCCGCGGCGCTCAAGGCAGAGCAGGCGGCCGCCGTCAAGGCACAGCAGGCCGCCCGGCAGCGCCCGGCGGGCGAGGGCGGCACGGCGACCGCGCCGAAGCCCGGTCCCGGTGCCGTACCACCGCGCCCGGCCGGCCCGACCGGCGGAGCGCCGAGCGCTCCCAGTCCCGGGGCGCCCCGTCCCGGTGGCAACCGGCCGCCACGGCCGGGCGGGAACAACCCGTTCGGCATCAGTGGCGGCGCGCGGCCGACGCCGGCCGGCATGCCCCGCCCCAACCCGGCGTCCATGCCGCCCCGGCCCAACCCGGCCTCGATGGGTGGGCCGCGGCCGAGTCCTTCGCAGATGCCCAGCCAGCGTCCGGGGCGTCCCGGCACTGACCGTCCGGGCCGTCCGGGTGGCGGTCCCGCGGGTGCCGGCCGTCCGGGTGGCGGTGGCTACCGTGGTGGCCCCGGTGGCGGCGGCGGTGGCGGTGGCTACCGTGGCGGTCCCGGTGGTGGCGGCGGTGGCGGTGGCGGTGGCTACCGTGGTGGCCCCGGTGGCGGCGGCGGTGGCGGTGGCTACCGTGGTGGCCCCGGTGGCGGCGGTACCGGCACGGGCACCGCTGGTGCGGGCCGCCCGGGTGGCGGTGGTGGTCGTGGTCGTGGCGGCGGTGCCGCGGGTGCCTTCGGGCGCCCGGGGGGCAGGCCGGCGCGCGGTCGCAAGTCGAAGAAGCAGCGCAGGCAAGAGTTCGACAACCTGTCCGCCCCGACGATGAGTTCGGGTGCCCCGCGTGGGCAGGGGCAGGCCGTCCGGTTGCCGCGTGGTGCTTCGCTGTCCGACTTCGCCGAGCGGATCAACGCCAACCCCGGTTCGCTGGTCCAGGAGATGTTCAACCTGGGCGAGATGGTCACCGCGACCCAGTCGTGCACCGACGAGACGCTGCTGCTGCTCGGCGAGCACCTGGGCTTCGACGTCCAGATCGTCACGAAGGAAGAAGAGGACCGGGAGCTGTTGGCCCGGTTCGACATCGACCTGGATGCCGACATCGCCGAGGACCGGCTGGTCACCCGCCCGCCGGTGGTGACCGTGATGGGCCACGTCGACCACGGTAAGACCAAGCTGCTCGACGCGATCCGCGAGAGCAACGTGGTCGAGGGCGAGGCCGGCGGCATCACCCAGCACATCGGTGCCTACCAGGTGCACGTCCAGCACGACGACGAGGACCGGGCGATCACGTTCATCGACACCCCGGGTCACGAGGCGTTCACCGCCATGCGTGCCCGTGGTGCTCAGGCCACCGACATCGTGGTGCTGGTGGTGGCGGCGGACGACGGTGTCATGCCGCAGACCGTCGAGGCGCTCAACCACGCCAAGGCGGCCGAGGTGCCGATCGTGGTCGCGGTAAACAAGATCGACAAGCCGGAGGCGAACCCCGACAAGGTACGCCAGCAGCTCACCGAGTACGGCCTGGTCGCCGAGGAGTACGGCGGCGACACGATGTTCGTGAACATCTCGGCGAAGAGCCGGATGAACATCGACGGGTTGCTGGAGGCCGTCCTGCTCACCGCCGACGCGGCGCTCGACCTGCGGGCTCCGATCGACGGGCAGGCGCAGGGCATCGCGATCGAGGCGCACCTGGACCGCGGTCGCGGCCCGGTCGCCACGGTGCTGGTGCAGAAGGGCACGCTGCGCGTCGGTGACGCGATCGTGGCCGGTGACGCGCACGGTCGCGTCCGGGCCATGCTCGACGAGAACGGCAAGCAGGTCCCCGAGGCCGGTCCGGCCCGCCCGGTCATGGTGCTGGGTCTGACCGCGGTACCGGGAGCCGGCGACACCTTCCTGGCTGTGGCCGAGGACCGTACCGCCCGGCAGATCGCCGAGCAGCGGCAGGCCCGCGACCGCGCCGCCCAGATCGCCAACCGCGGCGGTCGGGTGACTCTGGAGAACCTGCTCGACCGGATCAAGGAGGGCGAGAAGACCACGCTCAACCTGATCCTCAAGGGCGACGTCTCCGGTTCGGTGGAGGCCCTGGAGGACGCACTCGTCAAGATCGAGATCTCGGACGAGGTGCAGCTCCGGATCATCCACCGGGGTGTCGGTTCGGTCACCCAGGACGACGTCAACCTGGCCAGCGCGTCGGACGCGATCATCATCGGGTTCAACGTGCGCGCCGAGGGCAAGGTCCGCGACTACGCCGACCGCGAGGGCGTGGAGATCCGGTACTACACCGTGATCTACCAGGCCATCGAAGAGGTGGAGTCGGCGCTCAAGGGCATGCTCAAGCCGGAGTACGAAGAGGCCGAGCTGGGTTCGGCGGAGATCCGCGAGATCTTCCGGTCGTCCAAGGTCGGCAACATCTCCGGGTGCATCGTCCGGTCCGGGATCATCCGGCGCAACGCCAAGGCCCGGCTGCTGCGCGACGGTTCGGTGGTGGCGGAGAACCTCACCATCTCGTCGCTCAAGCGGTTCAAGGACGATGCGACCGAGGTTCGCGAGGGCTTCGAATGCGGTCTGACCCTGGGCAACTACAACGACGTCAAGGTGGGCGACCTCATCGAGACGTACGAGATGCGGGAGAAGCCGCGCGCGTGACGCCGGCCTGAACGAAGCCCGGACCCCGTCGACGGGGTCCGGGCTTCGTCGCTTCGATCCGTGGAAGACCCGAGAGAGGAAGTCGTGACCAGCTACGCCCTGCTCATCGCGCCGTCGTCGAACCGGGTGTACGCGGACGCCTCGATCCGCCTCACCCAGGCCGAGCTGGCGATCTTCGCCCCCCGGTTGTCCACGCCGCTGACCGGTGTCCGGGAGCTGCGGTTCGGTGGGGTGCGCTACGTCGGGTTCGACGCCGAGCTGACCGACGCCGACGTGGCGTACCTGGCCAACCTGTCGTCGATCTACGCGCTCTTCGCACTGGCCGGCGACGACCTGCTGCGCCCGGTCGAGCTGCGCCCGCTCGACCGGTACGACGACGATCTGATCACCATCCCGAAGTACGCCGGCAAGACCAACGAGCAGTTCACCAAGCTGCTGCTCAACGCGTCCGTGCTGGGCAGCGACGCCGGGCCGGCGATGCTGGAGCGGCAGCTGACCGTCCTCGATCCGCTCGCCGGCCGGGGTACCACGCTCAACCAGGCGCTCATGTACGGGTACCACGGCATCGGCATCGAGGTGGACGGCAAGGACGTCGACGCGTACTCGGCGTTCCTGCGGACCTGGCTCAAACGCAAGCGGATCAAGCACCACGCCGAGAGCAACCCGGTGCGCAGGGACCGCAAGCTGGTGGCCCGGCGGTTCGAGGTGACCGTCGGCGGCACCCAGAAGGTGATCGTGTTCAACGCGGACACCACGAGGGCGCGGGAGTTCCTCCGGGCCGGGTGCGCCGACGTACTGGTCGCGGACGCGCCGTACGGGGTGGCCCACGTTCCGGGCTCGGGCGGGCGCAGCCGGGGCGTGGCGGACCTGCTGCGGGCCGCCGTACCGGTCTGGGCCCAGTTGCTGCGCCCCGGCGGGGCGATGGGCCTGGCCTGGAACACGTACCTGGCAGGCCGGCAGGACGTCGCGGACATCTTCGCCAAGAACGGCCTGACGGTCCTGGACGGGCCCGGGTACGGCGATCTGGAGCACCGGGTCGATCAGGCGATCGTCAGGGACGTACTGGTCGCCCGGAAGTGACCGAGCTACGGTCTTAAGAGGCGCTCGGCGTCCATCGATCTGTCAACACCATCGGCCGCCGGCGGCGAACATGCCGGGACCGTGATCGCGGCGGCGTGCGCGGTCGAGCCGACGGAGATCGGGGGAGACGATGTCCGAGTACTGGTGGTCGATCGAAGTACTGGACGGCGGGTTCTCCGCCCAGGTGTGGCGCAGGGCGCACGGTGCCGCGCTCATCGAGGCGGCGGTCACCCACCGCGCCGTCGACTGGAACTGGGAGCGCCACTCCTGGGGCACCATTCTCGAGATCGCGTTCCGGGATTCCGAGGCGTGGGCCGGCTTCCGCGCGCTGCCGGCGGTGACCGCGGCCCTGGACGCCGTGCCGGACCCCGTGAACGGCCTGATGATCTACCAGGGCAGGGGTGGCAGCTCCAGCTCCGCCGGCCGGCGCCGGCCCACGCCGCGGTCGGGCGCGGGGGCGGCCGAGCTGCCCCGCGAGCCGGATCCGGTCATCGTCGCGGCACTCGGCTGAGTCCCGGGGGCCGCCCCGTGCCGGCAGGCCGGCATGGCGAGCGATACCAGGCAGCGCGACAAGCGACGAGGCGCTAGCCTCACTCACCGTGTATACCGGTACCGCGCTTTTTGATCTCATGCTGCCCGGTGATTCGCGATCGTTGAAGGCGAAACGGTCATATGTCCGGCCTATCGTCGCCGCTTTGCGCAAATTCGAGGTGTCCGTTGCCGAAGTCGGGGCATTGGACCGGCATGGGCGTACGGAGATCGGGGTGGCCGTCGTCGCGCCCGACTCGGGCCACGTCCGGGAGGTGCTCGACGCCTGTGAGCGGCTGGTCGCCGCCCGTCCCGAGGTCGATCTCCTGTCCGTCAGGCGACGCCTGCACGGTGACGACGAGTGAGTTTGACTTAGGTAATGTCTGAGTGTTCAGCGGCGAGTCCAGCGGAGGTGTGAGATGACGGATCCGGCTCGGGTACGTCGGCATGCGGAGCGGGTCCGGGAATTGGTGGCCTCCGTCGTGCGTACCCAGATCAAAGATCCTCGGCTGGGCATGATCACGATTACCGACGCCCGGATCACCGCCGACCTGCGCGACGCCACGGTGTACTACACCGTGCTCGGCACCGCGTCCGAGGAGGCGGCGACCGCGGCGGCGCTGGAGAGCGCGAAGGGCGTGCTGCGCAGCACCGTCGGCAAGGCGCTGGGGCTGCGCCACTCGCCGACCCTGACCTTCGTGCTGGACAACGTCCAGGATCACGTCAAGCACATCGACGAGCTGCTGGCCACGGCGCGGGAGTCCGACGCCCAGGTGGAGCGGCTGGCGGCCGGCGCGGAGTACGCCGGGGATCCCCAGCCGTACCGGCTGGAGGAGCCGGCCGACTCCGGCGAGCCCGGGGACTTCGACGACGGGCTGCCCGAGTCGGGGCGGGTGGCCGATTCCGACTCGGACACGTCGCCGGCGGCCGGCGTGCCAGGCGAGGAATCGCGGTGACCGCGCCAGCCCCGGCCGCGCCCCCGCGCGCGAGCACCGAGGACGAGTGGGCGGGCGCCGTCCGGGCCATCCACGCGCTGCCGGCGGACGGCACCATCCTGCTGGTCTGCCACGTCAACCCGGACGGTGACGCGCTGGGCAGCATGCTCGGATTCGGGCTGGGCCTGCGCCAGCTCGGCCGCGCGCCGCTGGCCACGTTCCCGGCACCGTACGAGCTGGTCCCGCCGTTCGACGAGCTGCCCGGCCTGGACATGCTCATCGACCCGGCCGACGCGCCCGCCGCACCCGACCTGCTGATCTGCTTCGACGCCGCGAGCGTGGGCCGGCTGGGGGAGCTGGCCGACCGGCTGGAGACCGCGGGTACGAGCATCGTGCTCGACCATCACGCGTCCAACTCGCGGTTCGGCGACGTACCGATCGTGGAGCCCACCGCGGCGGCCACCTCGGTCGTGGCGGAGGCGCTGCTGACCCGGCTCGGTGTCGTGCTCGACGCCCGGATCGCGGAGTGCCTGTACGTCGCGCTGGCCACCGACACCGGATCGTTCAAGTTCGACCTGACCACGCCGTCGGTGCACGAGCTGGCCGCGCGGTTGCTGGCGACCGGGATCAAGCCGGCCGAGATCTCCCGCAGGCTGTTCGACAGCCGGCCGTTCGGCGCGATGAAGCTGTACGGCGACGTGCTGGCGCGGGCGAGCCTGGAGCCGGCGGCGGCCGGTGGCGTCGGCATGGTGTGGTCCTACGCGACGCTGGACGACCTCGAGCGGCACGGCCAGCGCCGGCACGTGCTGGAGGGCCTGATCGACGCGGTACGGGTCGCCGAGGAGGCGGACGTCACCTGCGTGTTCAAGCAGGTCAGCGCGCAGGAGTGGTCGGTGTCGCTGCGCAGCAAGGGCGCGGTGGACGTGGCCCGGGTGGCGGTCGGGCTCGGCGGCGGCGGGCACCGGCTGGCCGCCGGGTTCACCGGGTTCGGATCGCTGACCGAGGTCGTCGAGCTGGTGCGCACCGCGCTCTGACGCGGCTGCCCACGCTGGGCCAGCTGTGCGGGTACGTGCCGCGGTTGCGGGCCGGCCGCGTGCCGGTCGGCCGGGTCGCCGGGTACACGGTCTGGTGCTGGCTGGGATGGCACCTCGTCGCGAGATGATGACGCTCGGCTGCCGGGGGTGCGACGGATCGTCACCTTAACGAGCGTTCCAGGATTCGGGATCGATGTGCATTCGGTGGGACCTGAACGATAACTTGGGTTTCGAGCATGAGCAGGGTCTACCGGCCCGTACCAGCGCCGGCGGCCCCCGTCCGGCAACCCCGGACCGGGTGGCGGGCGATCGCGACGGACAGCGCCGCTTTCGATCGGCGGGCGTTCGCGCAGCTACCGTTTTTCCCGGAAGGAACCTCACCATGCCGACGTCGACCGTGACGCGGACACCCACCCAGGCGCAGACCAAGCCGCAGCCGTCCGAGGACGAGCGCGAGCAGGCTCGTCGCGCCCTGCAGACCTCAATGGACACGCGTCAGTAGCTGTATCGAGCTGCTGCTCTTCCGGTCCTTACCGTCGCCGTGCCATCATGGTCGGCGTGACGACGACGGCGGACCCCTCGACGCTGCGCCGGATCGCGCAGCTGGCGGTACCGGCACTCGCCGTCCTCGCGGCCGAGCCGCTGTACCTGCTGGTGGACACCGCGGTCGTCGGACACCTCGGCCGGGTGCCGCTGGCGGCACTCGCGATCGGCGGCGTGGTGCTCACGTTCGCCGCCTGGTTCGGCACCGTCATCGCATACGGCACCACCGGCCGCTCCGCGCGCCAGTTCGGCGCCGGCTCCCGAGCCTCCGCCGTGTCCGAAGGTGTCCAGGCATCCTGGCTGGCACTGGCTCTCGGGCTGGCCATCCTGCTCGCGGCGCAGGCGCTGGCCGGGCCGGTCACCCGTACCCTCGCCGGCGATTCCGAGGTGGCCCGCGCGGCCGCGGGATGGCTGCGCGTCGCGGCGCTGGGCGTACCGGGCCTGCTGATCGCGACGGCCGGCAACGGGTGGATGCGCGGGGTGCAGGACACCAGGCGCCCGCTGCGCTACGTGCTCGGCGCCAACCTGCTGTCGGCCGCGCTGTCGCCGGTCCTCGTGTACGTGCTGGGGTTCGGGCTCACCGGCTCGGCTATTGCCAACGCGACCGCGCAGCTCGTCTCCGGCACGCTGTTCGTCCGCGCGCTGAAAGCCGAGCGGGTACCGCTCCGGCCGCAGCCGGCGACGATCCGAGCCCAGCTGCGCTTCGGCCGGGACCTCATCGTGCGCGGGTTGGCGTTCCAGGCATGCTTCCTGTCCGCGACCGCGGTGGCCGCCCGGTTCGGCGCGGCGTCGGTGGCCGCGCACCAGGTCGCCTTGCAGCTGTGGAACTTCTGCGCGCTGGCCCTCGACGCGGTGGCGATCGCGGCACAGTCGCTCGTCGGCGCCGCGCTGGGCGGCGGCCGGGTCGTCGAGGCACGTTCGCTCGGCCGGCGGATCGCGGCGATCGGGCTGGTCTGCGGCACGGCGTTCGGCGCGGTCGTCCTGGCCGGGGCGCCGGTATTGCCGCGGTTGTTCAGTTCCGACCCCGACGTGTACCACCAGGCGATGGTCGCCTGGCCGTGGTTCGTCGGGATGCAGCCGCTGGCCGGTGTCGTGTTCGCGCTGGACGGCGTGTTCATCGGCGCGGGCGATGTCGGGTACCTGCGCAACCTCACCATCATCGCGGCGCTGGGCGGCTTCCTGCCGATGGTCTGGTTGGCGTACGCGCTGCGGTTGGGGCTGGGTGGCGTCTGGGCCGGCCTGACCCTGTTCATCGTGATCCGTCTGGCGTTGCTGCTGTACCGGCTGCGCACCGAACGCTGGCTGGTGACCGGTACCGTCCGCTGACGCGGCCGGTACCGGTCCGGCTCAGCGACCTCAGCAGGTGTTGGAGATGTCCAGGCTGCGGTTCGGGTCGAACATCGAGTCCGGGTCGTCCGAGTCGTCGCCGCCGGTGAAGTCCATCTGCGGCTGACCGGGTGCGATCAGGCCCTTGTCGAACTGGTCGCAGTCCACATTGGATCCGTACGACTCCGACTCGTCCACCCACAGGCCCTGGTCGCTCTTCGCGACATCCTTGGTGCTCGGCACGTCCCAGGTCACGTTGTCGTGGATGACCACCAGGTTGTCGCCCGGCTCGGCGGCCGGCTCGTCGAAGGCGTACACCCACACGTAGTTCGTGATGATCTCGATCTCGCGTACGCCGTTGTCGTTGGTGGCCGCGCGGAACGTGGTCCGGCCCTGGACCCTCGGCGCGAACCGGGACAGCTTGTGGCCGGGCGCGATCTGGGTCGCGTACGTGCTGAATTTGTCGGACTTGAAGTCGTCCTTCAGGTCGTTGCGCTCGCCGCCCGACATCAATGCGAGAAACGCGGACGGGTCGCGGTCGACCAGCATCTTCGAGTCCAGCCTCGCCGCGACCAGGGCGCTGCGCACCCGGTTCAGCGCGGACTTGACCTGGCTGGTGGTGAAACCGCTGACCGCGGTGGCGGTGGGCATGGCGATGCCGTCGGCGCCCTCCGGGTAGGCGGCCGCGGGTGTCCCCTCGAACGGTGCGTTCGGGTTGGCGTGCGCCGTACTCGTGGCCGAGTTGCCGCCGGGCGGGCTGATCGTCGCGTACGCGTGCGCTCCGCCGCTGCTGTCGTCGCCGCCCTTGCTGCGCAGGACGCCGATGGTCACCACGACCGCGATGGCGACGGCGGCGGCACCGACCCTGATGAGGATGATCTTTCCGACCCGGGCCAGTCCCTTGGGCTGCGTGGGCGGCGGCGGGACGTACTGCCCCCAGTTGGGCTGCTGCGCGCTGCCCCAGGTGGGCTGCTGCGCGCCCCAGCCGGGCGGCGGCGGGGCGGTGCCCCAGGCGGGCGTGTCCTGCGGCGTACCGGCCGAGGGGGGAGCCCATCCCGGCGGCGGCATGCTCTGGGTCGGCATGCCCTGTGGTGGCATGCCCTGGGTCATGCTCTGTGCGGGCATGCCCTGGGGTGGCATGCCCGGCGCGGGCGGCATGCCGTAGGCGGGCGGTGGCTGTGGCGGCAGCGGCTGGGTCGGTGCGCCCTGCGGCGGCAGCGGCTGCGTGGGTGGATAACCCGGCGGCGGCGGCGTGCCTGGCATGCCGGGCGGCGGCGCCGCGGGCGCGGCGCCGGGCTGCGGGGACGATGCGGTCGGATCCGGGAACACGAATAGCCGTCCTGAACGTGGGGGTCAACGGCCGTCGATTGTGTCAGGTCACGTCGACTGTGGCAGGCCCGACCGGGCATGAAAGGGTGTGCCGGTGGAACCGACCGGCCTCATCGTCGTGGACAAGCCCGCCGGGATGACCTCGCACGACGTGGTCTCCCGGGTACGCCGACTCGCCAGGACGCGGCGCGTCGGGCATGGCGGCACGCTGGACCCGATGGCCACCGGAGTGCTCGTGATCGGCGTCGGGCGGGCGACCCGCCTGCTCACCTACGTCATCGGGTCGGACAAGGTGTACCGGGCGACCATCCGCCTCGGGCAGTCCACCGTCACCGACGACGCCGAGGGCGACGTGGTCGCCGCGGTACCCGCCGACGGCGTCACCGACGAGGGGATCCGGGCCGGCATGGCCGCGCTGACCGGGCGGATCTCACAGGTACCGAGCGCGGTCAGCGCCATCAAGGTGGACGGCCAGCGGTCGTACGCCCGGGTACGCGCCGGCCAGCAGGTCGCGCTGAAGCCCCGGGAGGTCACCGTGGCGCGATTCGACCTGCTGGCGCAGCGGCGGCTGCCCGGACTCGTCGATCTCGACGTGGAGGTGGCGTGCTCGTCCGGTACCTATGTCCGCGCGCTCGCCCGCGATCTCGGCTCGGCACTCGGTGTCGGCGGCCACCTCACCGCGCTGCGCCGGACCTCTATCGCGGCGGCCGGCCGGGCGAGCGGCGCGGGGTTCACCCTCACCGAGGCGGCCACGCTCGATGAACTGGCCGAGCGCGACGATCCGGTGACTCTGAGCCTGCCCGAGGCGGCGGCCCGGTTCTTCCCCCGGCGTGACGCGACCGGGGACGAGGCCCGGGTGTTGAGTCACGGCGGCCCGCTGGACGCGGTCGGGGTGCCCGGCCCGTACGCGGTGTTCGCGCCGGACGGCGAGGTGCTGGCGATTGTCGCGGAACGGGACGGCCGGGCGCGCCCGGAGGTCGTTCTCGCGCCGGCCGGAGGGTGACGGCACGTAGCATGAGGTGCCCGCGTCCGGCTCGCGCCGGGGCCTGGGAAGCCACGTCCGGTGAGGGGATGAGCGGTATGCGGGTGCGCCCTCGGCTCGTGACACTGGCGGCCGCCTGCGCCGCCGCCGGCCTGGCCGCGCTCGCCGCCGCCTGCGGGACCGGCGCGACCGGCGCGACCTGGGCCGGCCCGGCCCCGTCCGGCTCCGTGGCGACCGGTCCAGCGAAGGCGTCCGCATCGGGCGCGCCGGCGGCTTCCGGGTCCGCGGCTTCCGGCGCGCCGGTGTCCGGCGCGCTCGCGCTGGCGCCGGTCGCCGGCAAGGTGATCGTTGTCGACCCGGGCCACAACGGCGGGAACGTCCGCGAGCCCAGGCTCATGGCCAGCCCGGTACCGATGGGCACCGGTACGAAGGCGTGCGACACCACCGGTACGGAGACCGACGCCGGGTACCAGGAGACCGCATTCACCTGGGACGTGTCCGTCCGGCTGGCCGCGCTCCTGCGCGCGGCGGGAGCGAAGGTGATCATGACTCGGGGCAGCGACACCGGCGTCGGGCCATGCGTCAACGAGCGGGCCGCGATCGGCAACGACAATCACGCGGCGGTCGCCATCTCGATCCATGGTGACGGGGCGCCGGCCAGGGACCACGGGTTCCACGTGCTGGAGCCGAAGCGGGTCGGGGCGCCGTCGAACGCGATCATCGCGCCGTCCCACCGGCTGGCGCTTGCGATCCGGGACAACTACCGGGCGCGGACCGGCATCCCGCCGGCGAACTACATCGGTACCGGTGGGATCAACACCCGTGGCGACATGGGCGGCCTGAACCTGTCGGTGGTACCGAAGGTGATGGTCGAGTGCGGCAACATGCGCAACGCCGGCGACGCCGCGATGATGACCAACCCGACCTACCGCGAGCGGATGGCGGAGGGGTTGGCCGCCGGGCTGGCGGCCTTCCTGTCCGGAGCCTGACCCCCTCGCCCGGGCGGCGGCCGGGTGCGGCGGACGCCGATCCGGCGCCTGACCGGGGCGTGAGCGGGGCGGGTGCCCGGCCGGACCGGTCAGGGCGGCCGATATCCTTGAGCCGTGCAGCGTTGGCGGGGGTTTGAGGCGGCGCCGGGCGGATGGGGCCGCTCCGTGGTGACGATCGGCGTCTTCGACGGGGTGCACCGCGGGCATCAGGAGATCATCGGGTACACCGTGAAGCGGGCCCGGGACCTGGGCATCCAGTCCGTCGTAGTCACCTTCGACCCGCACCCGGCCGAGGTCGTGCGCCCGGGGTCGCACCCGGCCGTGCTGACCGGCCCGGCCCGGAAGGCCGAGCTGATCGAGGCCCTCGGGGCCGACGTGCTGTGCGTGATCCCGTTCACTCCGGACTTCTCCCGGCGCTCAGCGGAGGAGTTCGTGCACGACGTGCTGGTCGAGCACCTGCACGCCGCGCTGGTCGTGGTGGGGGAGAATTTCCGCTTCGGCCACCGGGCCGCGGGCGATGTCGAGCAGCTGCGCCGGCTGGGCCGCACCTTCGGGTACTCGGTCGAGGGCGCGCCGCTGGTCGCCGTCGAGGGGCTGGTCTTCTCCTCGACGTACATCCGGTCCTGCGTGGACGCCGGCGACGTGCGGGCCGCCGCGGCGGCGCTCGGCCGGCCGCACCGGATCGAGGGTTTCGTGGTGCGCGGTGACCAGCGGGGCCGCGAGCTGGGCTTCCCGACCGCGAACCTGCTGTGCCCGCCCCGCACCGCCATCCCGGCCGACGGCGTGTACGCGGGCTGGCTGACGCGCCGCGACCAGCGGTACCGGGCGGCGGTGTCGATCGGTACGAACCCGACCTTCTCCGGGCAGGAACGCCGGGTCGAGGCGTACGTGCTCGACTTCGAGGGTGACCTGTACGGGGAGCGGCTGGCCATCGACTTCGTCGATCACCTGCGGGAGCAGCGCACCTATGCCAGCCTCCCGCCGCTGATCTCGCAGATCGAACAGGATGTAGCGGACACGAGGGACCTGCTGTCCTGATCCGCCGACCCGCCCGCCGGGCACCTGCGCAGGTGCCGGAAGACCTACTGGTAATGTTGACCGGACGCCGGGTTACCGGCGTGGCTCCGCGTGCCTGCTCGACGCCGTGGGTGCGGGGCCGTCGAGACCCACCGATAGGGAGACCATGGCGCTCGCCGCTGAACTCAAGACGAAGATCATGCAGGAGTACGCGACGTCCGAAGGCGACACCGGTTCGCCGGAGGTCCAGGTCGCGGTCCTGAGCAGGCGGATCTCGGATCTGACCGAGCACCTGCGCACGCACAAGCACGACCACCACAGCCGTCGTGGCCTGCTGCTGCTGGTCGGCCGCCGCCGCCGGCTGCTGAACTATCTGCAGAAGACCGACATCCAGCGCTACCGTTCGCTCATCGAGCGACTCGGCCTGCGCCGATAGGACCTCTCGGGGGAAGCGATCGGGTATCGCTTCCCCCGAACCATAACCATCCAGGGAATCGACCTCGACGATCGGGAGCCAGGTCGGCGCGACGCCACACGGTGCGGTCGGCCGCCAAGTGCACCGGTCCTCGGTAGTGGCTCTCGGGACGCATCGCCTCCCGGGGGCTTCGATCGAAGACCGGCCGCCTGGACGCTCCCCGAGGTCGTACCCATGACCGAAGGAGTACACCGTACCAATGTCCGATCAAGACACACTGGGCACCGAGCACAGCAAAGCTGTCATCGACAACGGGTCGTTCGGGGCCCGCGAGGTGGTCTTCTCCACCGGCCGGCTGGCCCGTCAGGCCGCCGGTTCCGTGATCGCCCAGCTCGGCGACACCGTCGTGCTGTCCACGACCACCGCCGGCAAGACGCCGAAGGAGCAGTTCGACTTCTTCCCGCTGACGGTCGACGTCGAGGAGCGCATGTACGCGGCGGGCCGGATCCCCGGCTCGTTCTTCCGCCGGGAGGGCCGTCCGACCGAGGACGCCATCCTCACCTGCCGCCTGATCGACCGGCCGCTGCGGCCGAGCTTCGTCAAGGGCCTCCGCAACGAGGTGCAGATCGTCGAGACCGTCCTGGCGCTCGACCCGAAGCACCCGTACGACGTCGTGGCGATCAACGCCGCGTCGATGTCCACCAAGCTGTCCGGCCTGCCGTTCTCCGGCCCCATCGGGGCGACCCGGGTGGCGCACATCGACGGCCAGTGGGTCTCCTTCCCGACCCACGAGGAGCTGGAGCGGGCCACCTTCGACATGGTGGTGGCGGGCCGGGTGCTGCCCGACGGCGAGGTCGCGATCATGATGGTCGAGGCCGAGGCGACCGAGCGGACCGTGGCCTTGGTCGCCGGTGGCGCCACGGCGCCCACCGAGGAGGTCGTGGCCGGTGGCCTGGAGGCCGCCAAGCCGACCATCCGCGAACTGTGCCGGGCCCAGGACGAGCTGGCCCGGGTGGCCGCCAAGCCGACCGTGGAGTTCCCGCTGTTCCTGGACTACCAGGACGACGTGCTCGCCGCGGTGCAGCAGTCGGTCGGCGACCAGGTCGCCGAGGCGCTGCGGATCGCCGGCAAGGCGGAGCGCGAGGACGCCCTGGACCGGATCAAGGAAGCGGCGCACGAGCAGCTCGATGGGCAGTTCGAGGGCCGCGAGAAGGAGATCAGCGCCGCCTTCCGGTCGGTGACCAAGAAGGAGGTGCGGTCCCGGGTCCTGCGCGACCAGGTTCGCATCGACGGGCGCGGGCTGCGCGACATCCGGCCCCTGACGGCCGAGGTGCAGGTGCTGCCGCGGGTGCACGGATCGGCGCTGTTCGAGCGCGGCGAGACCCAGATCCTCGGCGTCACCACGCTGAACATGCTGCGCATGGAGCAGGCGCTGGACACCCTGTCGCCGCAGAAGACGAAGCGCTACATGCACAACTACAACTTCCCGCCGTACTCGACCGGCGAGACCGGCCGGGTCGGGGCGCCGAAGCGCCGGGAGATCGGGCACGGCGCGCTGGCCGAGCGGGCGCTGATCCCGGTGCTGCCCTCGCGCGAGGAGTTCCCGTACGCGATCCGGCAGGTGTCCGAGGCGGTCGGCTCGAACGGCTCCACCTCGATGGGCTCGGTGTGCGCGAGCACCATGTCGCTGCTGTCCGCGGGCGTCCCGCTCAAGGCGCCGGTGGCCGGCATCGCCATGGGTCTGATCTCCGACGAGGTCGACGGCAAGACCGCGTACGTGACGCTGACCGACATCCTCGGTGCCGAGGACGCGTACGGCGACATGGACTTCAAGGTCGCCGGTACCAGCGAGTTCGTCACCGCGCTGCAGCTGGACACCAAGCTCGACGGCATCCCGTCCGACGTGCTCGCCGGTGCTCTCCAGCAGGCGCACGACGCCCGGCAGACGATCCTCGCCGTGATGGCCGACGCGATCACGTCGCCGGCCGGCATGTCGCAGTACGCGCCGCGGGTCACCACGATCAAGATTCCGGTCGACAAGATCGGCGCGGTGATCGGCCCGAAGGGTCAGATGATCAACGCGATCCAGGACGAGACCGGTGCCGACATCACCATCGAGGACGACGGCACGATCTACGTCGGCGCCACCGACGGCCCGTCGGCCGACGCGGCGGTCGAGCGCATCAACGCGATCGCCAACCCGACCCTGCCGAAGGTGGGCGACAAGTTCCTCGGCACCGTGGTGAAGACCGCCGCGTTCGGCGCCTTCATCTCGTTGCTGCCCGGCCGGGACGGCCTGCTGCACATCTCGAAGGTGGGCAACGGCAAGCGGATCGACCGGGTCGAGGACTTCCTCAACGTCGGCGACAAGGTCGAGGTCCAGATCGCGGACATCGACCAGCGCGGCAAGATCTACCTGGACAAGGTGCGCCCGGAGGGCGAGGAGGCGCCGGCCGCCGAGGCCGGCGGCGGCGACCGTCCGGCCGGCCGTGACCGGGGCGACCGTGGTCCTCGCGACCGCGGCTCCGACCGTGGCGACCGGGATCGCGGACCGGGCCGGGGGTACGACCGCGGACCGGCCGGTGAGCGCGGACCGGCCGGTGAGGGCGGCGACGACACCGGTGAGGCCGGCGGGGACGATGAGGCCCGCCGTCGCCGCCGGCGCCAGCGCTGACCGCGCACGTGCCACGTCGCGACGCGGCGGCGCGGTCCGGCAGGGCCGTCACCACGACGCTCGACGCAGACCCGCTGGGCGGCACGGTACGCCGTACCGTGCTGCCCAACGGGTTGCGCGTGCTGACCGAGGCGATCCCGGCGATGCGCAGCGTGTCGTTCGGCATCTGGGTCGGGGTCGGCTCGCGGGACGAGACGCCCGGCCTGTCCGGCGTCTCGCACTTCCTGGAGCACCTGCTGTTCAAAGGCACCGGGAAGCGCAGCGCGTTGGAGATCGCCGCGCAGATCGAGGCGGTCGGCGGCGAGACCAACGCGTTCACCACGAAGGAGTACACCTGCTACTACGCGCGGGTACTCGACGCTGACCTGCCGCTGGCCGTCGACGTGATGTGCGATCTGGTCGGCTCGTCGGTGCTGGCCGAGCCGGACGTGGAGACCGAGCGTGGCGTGATCCTGGAGGAGATCGCCATGCACGACGACGAGCCGGACGACGAGGTGCACGACATGCTCACCTCGGCGATCTACGGCAACCACCCGCTGGGCCGGCTGATCTCGGGTACCGCCGAGACGGTCAGCGCGATGACCCGCCGGCAGATCCGAAGCTTCTACCGGCGCCGGTACGTCCCGGCGAACATGGTGGTCGCCGCGGCCGGCAACCTCGACCACGCCGCCGTGGTGAGGATGGTGCGCGACACCGTGCTGGGCGCCGGTGAGGCGGCCGAACCGGCCCCCTACCGCGCGGCGCCCAAGCTCGTCCCGGCCAAGCCGGCGGGCGTGGTCGTGCGCGACAAGGAGACCGAACAGGCCCACCTGGTCCTGGGTGGGCCGGCGATCGCGCGTACGGACGACCGGCGCTTCGCGCTCGGGGTGCTGAACAACGTGCTCGGCGGCGGGATGTCCAGCCGGCTGTTCCAGGAGGTCCGGGAGAAGCGGGGCCTGGCGTACTCGGTGTACTCGTACACGTCGCAGTACGCCGACGCGGGCGTCTTCGCGGTGTACGCCGGGTGCGCGCCCGGCAAGGTGGACGAGGTACTCGCGCTGACCCGGGCGGAACTGGCCAAGGTGGCCGCCGACGGGCTCGGTGACAATGAGGTCGCCCGTGGCCGGGGCATGGTCAAGGGCTCACTGGTCCTCGGCCTGGAGGACACCGGGTCCCGGATGAGCCGGCTGGGCAAGGGCGAGCTGCTGTACCCCGAGTTGCTGTCCGTCGACGACCTGCTGGCCCGGGTCGACGCGGTCACCACCGAACAGGTCCGGCAGGTCGCCGCCGACGTGCTGTCCACGCCGATGTCGCTGGCGGTGGTGGGTCCGTTCGACGGGGACCAGTTCACCAGCTGATCTCCCCGGCTGCGCGCGGCCGGAGCCGGTCTGTGGCGCGGGCGTGGGCGGGAAGCGTTGCCTACCGCCGGCGCACCAGCAGGCTGACCATGCCCTGGTCCCTGGTCCAGGTGCCGGCGACCGCGTACCGGGCGTGCAGCGCGACCATCTTCGGCGTCCCGTTGTCCAGCGGATAGCCGGGGTGCAGCGGGGTGACCAGCCAGATCCGCCGGGTGCTGCCCAGGCAGGCGGTGGTGTCCACACACTCCCGGGCGTCGAGCGAGTCGAGCCGGGCGGCGTCGTCGAGCAGCAGCAGGTCGCGCGGCGCCCGGGCCGGCGGCACCCAGGTGTGCCGGTCCAGGTAGTGGTCCATGGTGGGGCGCAGTGACCAGGCGAAGTCGCCGAAGACCAGGCCGTCTCCGGGTACCGCGCGGGCCTCGATCACCTTCGCCATGCCGCGCGCGTCCGGCGACGTGTGGGTCTGGCGGGCCTCGATCTGCGCCGGGAGCGTTTCGAAGGCCAGCAGGGCCAGCACCACCGCCGCGCGCAGGGCAACCGGGGGCCGGGCGGGGGCGGTGACCGCCGAGGCGGCCAGGATGGCCAGCGGGCCGAGCGCGAAGGTGCCGTACCGGGGGACCCAGAGCGGTACCACCAGCGACACGAGCAGGATCAGGCCCACCGGGACCAGGGTCAGGGCGGCCAGCTCCGTCGCGGTACGGCGGTCACGCACCGCGGCCGCCACCAGAGCCAGGGCGGCGAGCAGGAAGGCCACCTCGGGGCTGAGCACGACCCGCTCCGGTACGGCGGCCACGTCCCGCCAGGTCGGCGTCGTCACCCAGGCGAGTTGGATCTGTTGTTGCCGGCTGCCCAGCAGCGCCAGCGGCCCGAGTGCGACGACCGCCACCCCGGCGGCGGGCAACATCCTCGGCAGGGCCGGGTCCCGACCGCGGTACCAGCGGATCCCCGCGATGATCAGGTGCGGGACCAGGACCGTGGCAGCGAGGATGTGCGCCACGCCGACCAGTAGCAGGCAGCCCGCGTACGCCGACCAGCGGCCCCACGACGGCCGGTCCAGGGCGCGGTACAGCGCCAGGGTGCTCAGCGTGGCGAGCGCGAACGCCAGAGCGTACGGCCTGGCCTGGGCGCTGTAGTAGGACAGCGCCGGGATGGCGATGCAGATCAGCGCCGCGACCAGCCCGGTCGCCGGCCCGACCAGCCGCCGGCCCAGCTGCCCGACCATGCCCACGCCGAGCGCCATGGCGATCAGCGAGGGCGCCCGCAGGGCCAGGTCGGAGTCGCCGAAGATCTCGGTCCAGAAGTGGATGAGCAGGTAGTACGGGGTGATCACGCCGTCCACGTGGCCGGCCAGCCCGACGATCTGCCCCACCGAGCGGCCGGCCGCGGAGATCGTGGCGCCCTCGTCCCAGTCCATCGACACGGCGGTGATCCGGTACGAGCCCACCGCCAGCATGCCGACCGTCCCGGTGACGAACGGCAACCACGCCGGTACCGTGGTGCGGCGCGGTGACGGCGAATCGTGCGGTTCATCCTCCGGCGGCCCCGGAGGCGTCTCCTCGACAGTCCTGCTAGTCGACACAGAGTGACATTTTACTGAGGTTCAGTGACTCACCGTGTCCAAACGAGCCGGTACCTCCGTCACGTGCGGTGCCGGCGCCGCCGGGCGGGGGAGGAACAGCGCGAGGCACCCGGCGGCGGCCATCAGCAGAGCCTCCACGCCGCTGGTCCACGCCTCGGCGTGCCCGGAGGGCGACCTGGTCACCTGGGTCAGGTACAGCGTGCCGAACGTGGCCACCCCGACGACGGTGCCCAACTGCGTCACGGTGGTCAGCAGGCCGCTCGCGTCGGCCGCGTCGGCCGGCGCCACGTGGCTGAGCGCCACCGTCAGCAGCGGCGAGAACGCGGACCCGAAGCCGAATCCGAAGAGCACCTGGGAGGCGTAGAACAGGGTGCCCGGCGTGTCGCCGCCGCGGACCGCCAGGAGCAGCAGCACCAGGCTGAGCGTGCCGACGAGCAGGCCGACCGGGATCATCCGCCGGTACGTGTGGCTGGGCAGCCGGCGCCAGTTCAGGCTCGCGACCGCGAAGCAGAGGGCACCCGGTACGAAGGTCAGGCCGGCGCGCAGCGGGCTGAAGCCCAGCCCGGACTGTAGGTGCAGGGCCAGCGTGAACAGGAACCCGCCGTACGCGCTCATCACCGCGAAGATCGTGATCATCGTGACCATCATGCCGGGAGAACGCACCACGCGCGCCGGGATCAGCGGGGAACTGGCCCGCCGCTCGACGACCACGAACGCGGCCAGCAGCACCGCCGAACCGGCGAGGCACAGCCAGCCCCACAGCGGCCAGCCCTCCTCGTGACCGAACACCAGCGGCACCACGAGCCCCAGGACCGCCAGCGACAGCACGACCAGGCCGGGCAGGTCGAGCCCGCGACCCGGCTCGCCGTGGTCCCGCGGCAGCGACCGCAGCCCGGTGAGCAGCAGCACCGCGCCGATCGGCACGTTGATCAAGAACACCGGCCGCCAGCCGGTGCCCCAGAGGTCGGCGCTGACCAGGACGCCGCCCACCACCTGGCCGGCGATCGCGCCGGCGGCGATCACCGCGGCGTACATGCTCAGCGCCCGGATCCGTTCGCGCCCGGTGAACTGGCGCTGGATCAGGCTGAAGACCTGCGGGATCATGAGCGCCGCACCGGTGCCCTGGAAGAGCCGGAAGGCGATCAACAGCGCGGACGACGTGGACAGGCCGCAGGCCAGCGAGGCCACCGTGAACAGGGCCAGGCCGCCGAGGAAGAGCCGGCGGTGCCCGAGCCGGTCGCCGAGCCGGGCCCCGGTGATCAGCAGCATCGCGTACGCGATCGTGTAGCCGGTAATGATCATCTGGAGCCCGCCACCACTGGCGTGCAGGTCGTGCCGGATGGTCGGGGCGGCGACGTTGGTCACCTGTACGTCCAGAACGGCCATGAACTGGCCGACCAGCAGGAGCGTCAGCAGTACGCCCGGACGGTGCGCCCGTACCGGGCCGGCCGATCGCCGGTGGGTGGCCGCCGGGGCGGGCGGTGCCAGGGTTGTCTGTTCCATACTGCCAAGACTCCCCAGCGTCCGGGCGTCGTGGCGATTGCCATTGATCCTGGTACTGGTGCCACCTGGCAACTGGTACCGCGGGTGAGGACCATGGGGGGATGACCATGCCGCAGTCGGGTGTCCGCCGCGTCGAACTGGCCCAGTTCCTGCGCAGCCGCCGGGCCAGGATCAGGCCGGACGACGTCGGCATCCCGACCGGGCTGCGCCGCCGCACTCCGGGCCTGCGCAGAGAGGAGGTCGCCCAGCTCGCCGGCGTCGGTGTGACCTGGTACACGTGGCTGGAGCAGGGCCGGCCGATCAACGCGAGCGTGCAGATCCTCGACGCCATCGCCCGTACCCTGCGGCTGGACTACGCCGAACGGGAGCACCTGTACCGGCTCGCCGAGGTACCCGCGGTCCCCGCCGAACGGGTGTCCGAAGAGGTGCGCCCCGAGGTGCAGTCGGTGCTGGACAACCTCGTGCCCCTGCCCGCCGTGGTCTACAGCGGCCGGTACGACCTGCTCGCCTGGAACCGCACCTACGCCGCCCTGCTGCCGTCCGCGGTCGCCGCCGCGCCACAGGAGCGCAACGTCCTCTGGCAGCTGTTCACGGTGCCCGGCTGCTGTTCGGCGATCAGCCGCCGGGAGGTCGAACTGCCCCGGCTGGTGGCGACGTTCCGGGCGGCGTTCGCCCGGCACCTCGGCGAGCCGTCCTGGACCGGGTTCGTCCGCCGGCTGTGCGCGGTCAGCCCGGAGTTCGCCGAGATGTGGGCGAATCACGAGGTGGCCGGTCCGCGCAATCAGTTGAAGACCTTCCAGAACGTCCTCGGTAGGTCGCTGTCGACCGTGTCCACCAGTTTCGCGGTGTCCGCGACCCCGGAGGCGCGGATGGTGGTCTACACCCCGGTCGACGAGCAGGCCCGTCAGCTGCTCGAACTGGTCACGCTCAACCCGCCGGGCGAGGTCGGCTGCGCGGAGCACCGGCACCCGGCGGATGCGCCGGCCCCGGTGTCCGCCGCCCCCGATTCCGCTAAGTTGAGCGCGTGACTGATGAGCGCGAACCGATCCGGGTAGGCGTCCTGGGGGCGCGGGGCCGGATGGGCGCCGAAGCCTGCCGTGCCGTCGACGCGGCGGACGGCATGGAACTGGTAGCGATGATCGACCAGGGCGACGGGTTGTTCAGCGCGTCGGACGCCGCCGCCGAGGTCGTGGTGGACTTCACCACGCCCGACGTGGTGATGGACAACCTGCACTGGTGCATCGACCAGGGGATCAACGTGGTCGTCGGGACCAGCGGGTTCACCGAGCACCGGCTCGACCGGGTGCGCACCTGGCTGTCCCACAAGCCGGGGGTCGGCGTCGTCATCGCGCCCAACTTCGCGGTCGGCGCGGTGCTCATGATGGAGTTCGCGGCGCGTGCCGCGCGGTTCTTCGAGTCCGTCGAGATCATCGAGCAGCACCACCCGAAGAAGGTGGACGCGCCGAGCGGTACGGCGCTGAACACGGCGTCGCTGATCGCGGCGGCCCGCGCCGAGGCAGGGCTGGGCGACGTACCGGACGCGACGAAGGACGAGATGGACGGCGCCCGTGGTGCCCGGGTGAACGGGATCCACGTGCACTCGGTACGGGCGACCGGGCTGGTGGCGCACCAGGAGGTGCTGTTCGGCACGGTCGGGGAGACGCTGACGATCCGGCACGACTCGTACGACCGGGCGTCGTTCATGCCCGGCGTGCTGCTGGCGATCCGGTCAGTCGTGAAGCGTCCCGGCCTCACCGTCGGGCTCGGCACCCTTCTCGACTGAGTCGCTGCCCTCGCCGGGCCGGCCGACCGCCTCGCTCGCGGGCTCGGCGGGACTGGCCACCGCCAGCGACACGTGCAGGCGCACCTGCGGTACCAGCAGATCCTCGACGTCCAGCGCCCGGGTCGCGCCGTCCGGCTGCCACCCGGCGGTGGTCAGGAAGTCGATGGTCGCTTTGTCCTGCTCGTACGCCCAGGCCACCGCCGTGTCGAAGCCGTCCTGCCGCCAGAAGTCGACGGCGGCGGAGAGCAGCCGGCTGCCGTGCCCGCGCCGGCCCCACCTCGGCTCCACCAGCAGGTCCGTGATCGCCGCGACATCGTCCCCGAGTGCGCTCGGGTCCTCCTCCGCAGCCAGCGCGGCTTCGTCCGGTGGCCCGGCCGCCAGGAACCCCACCAGGTAAGATTGATCAGCTTGCTCCACGGCCACCAGGAGGCGGTGCCGGTCGGACGGCGGGCTGAGCACGGCCTCCCGCCACCGCTGCGCCATCCACTCCTCGTCGAGCTGGTCGAGAACGTGCCTGGGCAGCAGCCGCCGGTAGGCGGTGCGCCAGGTGGACAGCTGAATCCGTGCGATCTCACCGGTGTCCTCGGGACGGGCCGGTCGGACGTACCCGAGCGCCATGGGCTTAGCCTACGGGGGCGAGCCGGCGGAGATCGCCTGGGCCGTCCGGCGGCCGGGATCCGGCTTCCGCAGGCCGGTCTTCGTGGGCCGGGGTCGGACGGCTCGGGGGGAGGTAGCACGCCGTGGGTAGGCGGCGTGCGGAGCTGGAGGGACACAGTGGGTCGCCGTACCGAACGACCGGTCTGGCTCGGGTCTGGCGCCGCGCGACGACCCGGACGCGCCGTCGCCCGGCAGGTCGCCGTCGTCGTGGTCCTGGCCGCCGCGGCGTTCGCCTTCCTCGCCGCGTACGCGACCCGGCACGGCTTTTTCGACCTGAAGGTCTACTACGGGGCCACGAACTACTGGGCGCACGGCCACGGCGAGATCTACGACTACCTGAAGCCGCTGAGCAAGTACGGCTACACGTACCCGCCGTTCGCCGCGCTGACCATGCTGCCCATGGCGGTGCTGCCCTGGGCTGCCACGATCGTGATCAGCGTGGCGGCCACCGTGGCGGTGACCCTGTTGATCATCAAGTGGTTCATGCGCCCGGTGATCGACCGGTACCGGTGGACCCCGTGGTTCACCGTCGCCGTGGTGGCCGTGTCCGCCGCGGTCTTCGAGCCGCTCCGCGAGACGGTCAACTTCGGCCAGGTGAACATGCTCCTGGTGTTCCTCGTGGTGGCGGACCTGATCGTGCTGGTGTACGACCGGTCTCCGGCCTCGCCGGGCAGCCCGGCCCGCGGCTGGGGCGGGATCGGCATCGGCCTTGCCACCGCCATCAAGCTGACTCCCGGCGTGTTCATCCTGTATCTGCTGCTGGCCCGCAAGTTCCGGGCGGCGGCCGTCTCGATCGCCACCGCCGGGGGCGCCACGATCGTCGCCGCCCTGGTCGCCCCGCACGCCTCGCGGATCTTCTGGACCGACGCGGTGTTCGACACCGACCGGGTCGGCTCCCTGTCGTACATCTCCAACCAGTCGCTGGAGGGGTTCACGGCCCGGCTGAACCCGGCCCACCCCAACACCGTGGTGTGGGGCGTGCTGGTGCTGGCCGCGCTGGCCGCCTGGGGGTGGCGGCTATGCCGGACGCTGCTGCTCGGCGACGACCTTGCCGGCCTGGCGCTGACCGGAGTGCTGGGCTGCCTGATCAGCCCGGTGACCTGGGTCCACCACCTGGTCTGGCTGCTGCCGGCGATGTTGCTGCTGGTCTGCCGGGCGCTGCTGGCCGACGGCCGCCGCCGGATCCGCCTGTTGCTGTTCACGCTGGCCCTGTACGTGTTGCTGTCCAGCAAGCTGGTCTGGCCGTACGACAACCACTTCACCGGCTGGGGCATGCTGTTCAGCAACGCGTACGTGCTGGCCAGCGTCGTGCTGCTGGGGTGCCTGCCGTTGTCGGGCAGCGCCCGGCCGGCGGCCTCCGGCGGGCCGGCCGCGGTGCGGGAACGGACCGAGCCGGACGTGGCCGAGCCGCAGCGGGCGGGATCAGCCCGGGCGGTTGCTGCAACGGATCTCGGCAAGGTGGATGAGACCGCCGTCGGGGTGCCGCATCGGGTACGTGGCCGTGGCGCCGTCGGGATGGAAGCCGAGACGCGCGTAGAACCGGCGGGCGGAGAGGTTCGCCTCCAGCACCCATAGCCGCACCTCGTCCCGGCCCCGCTCGGCGAGCCGTTCCAGGGCGGCCGTCGTCAGCCTCCGGCCCGCCCCGGTACGCCAGGCGGCCGGGTCCACGTAGAGCGCGACGATCTCGCCCACCTTCTCGTCGAGCGCCGGGCCGTCCCGGTACGGGCCGAGGGTCACGTACCCCACGGTGGTCCCGGCCTCGGTCGCGAGGAGGGTCTCCTGCCGGCTCGGCTCGGCCATCCGCTGCCGGTACCGTGCCGCGCGGAGCCGGACATCCATGGCCGAGAGCACCTCATCGGGCACGATCCCGGCGTACGCCCGCTGCCAGCACTCCACATTGATCCGCACGATGTCCTGCGCATCGTCTGGAGTCGCGGTACGTAGCGTCAGCATGGCGGCGAGGGTAGCGGCTCCCGCCGGGGCCCCGGGAAGCACAGCCGGAGCGGAAATGTCGTATCCGGCGGTTAATCTGCGGGCACCATGAACCAGGTTGCGGCTGCCAGCGGTGCCGAGGGACGAGGCGCCGCGGTCAAGCGGCCGCTTCGGGAGGACAGGGCGGCCGCCAGTGGTGCCGAGGGACGAGGTGCCGCGGTCAAGCGGCCGCTTCGGGAGGACAGGGCGGCCGCGAGCGGTGCCGAGGGACGAGGTGCCGCGGTCAAGCGGCCGTTTCGGGTGGAGGAAAATGTCAGGCCCACGAGTGCTCGACTCGCTGTCCGTCGCCCAGGCCCGCCGCATCTCGCTGGCCGCGCAGGGCTTCCTCGACCCCGTACCCGCGGGCGCCGTCGACCGCCGGCACCTGCGCCGGGTGCTGGGTCGGCTTGGGCTGCTACAGATGGATTCGGTCAACGTCCTCCAGCGCGCGCACTACCTGCCGCTCTACAGCAGGTTGGGGCCTTACCCGACAGCGCTGCTCGACCGCGCCGCGTACCGGCGCGACCGCGAGCTGTTCGAGTACTGGGGGCACGAAGCCTCGCTGCTGCCCGTCGACCTGCACCCGTACCTGCGCTGGCGGATGGCCGAGCAGCACTCCTGGGGCGGGGTCAACCGGCTGGCCCGCGACCGGCCGGGGCTGATCGAGTGGGTGCGCGAGGAGGTGGCCGGGAAGGGGCCGCTGACCGCGGCGCAGATCGAGGCCGACGCGCCCCGGCGCACCGCGCAGTGGGGCTGGAACTGGTCGGACGCCAAGACCGCGCTGGAGTGGCTGTTCTGGCGGGGTGAGGTGCTGGTCAGCCGCCGTAACACGTCGTTCGCCCGGGTCTACGACATTCCGGAGCGCATCCTGCCGCGCGCGGTTCTCGACGCGCCCACTCCGGATCCGGCCGACGCGTTCCGGGAACTGGTCCGGCGCTCCGCGATGTCGCTGGGCGTGGCCGCGGAGCCGGACCTGCGCGACTACTTCCGGCTGCCGCTGCTGCCCGCCCGGATGGCCGTCGCCGATCTGGTGGAGGCGGGTGAGCTGATCCCGGTCTCGGTGGCCGGCTGGAAGGTGCCGGCCTACCTGCATCGCGATGCCCGCCTGCCGCGCCGGATCCGGGCCAGCACGCTGGTCAGCCCGTTCGACCCGGTGGTGTGGAAGCGGGACCGCACGGAGCGGCTGTTCGACTTCACGTACCGGATCGAGATCTACACGCCGGCCGCCCAGCGCGTCTACGGCTACTACGTGCTGCCCTTCCTGCTCGGCGACCGGTTGGTGGCGCGGGTGGACCTGAAGGCCGACCGCGCCGCGTCCGTGCTGCGGGTGCCCGCGGCCTGGGCCGAGCCGAAGGCTCCGCCGGAGACCGCCGCGGCGCTGGCCGCGGAGCTGTACCGGCTTGCCGGTTGGTTGGGGCTGGGCGAGGTGGCGGCGCCGGAGCGCGGCGATCTGGCCGGACCGCTCTGGGCTGAGCTGACCGAGCAGCCGGCGGGCGACGCCGGTGTAGGTTGAGGATGTCCGCGCGAGTGGAGTCGGAGGGTGACATGAGCCAGGTGGTACCGCAGCCAGCGATGCTTCCCGACCACGGTCACGACCATCCGCACGTGCCGCAGGTCTACGTGCTCGCGCCGGCGCGGTCCACCGACCCGGTGAGCAGGTTGTTCATCCGCGTGTTCGCGAAGGTGCCGGCGTGGGCCACCCCGCTCGCGGTGCTCGTGTGCTTCCTCGGCGGGGTCGGGTATGTCCTGGTCACCGACCCCACCGACGCCGGCGCGTTCGCCAGCCCCACTTGCCTGGTCCGGCTCACCACCGGCTTCGACTGCCCGGGCTGCGGGGGCACCCGCGCGTTCTGGTTCCTGTTGCACGGCAACATCCCGGCCGCCGCCCGGTCGCACCTGCTGGCCGTGTTCGCCGCCCCGTTCCTGGTCTACTGGTACGTCGCCTGGCTCGCCGACACGGCGTTCAAGCGGAAGCTTCCTCCGCTGCGCCTGTCGTCGAAGGCCATCTCGATCTTCCTGGCCGCGTGGGGCGTGTTCACCATCGTGCGCAACCTGCCATGGGCGCCCTTCAACTGGTTCTTCGTCTGACCCGAAAATCGGTCCGGCGCCGGCCGGAAGCGGGCCGGTGAGGGCCCGCCCCGAGCCGCGGGTGGGTCACGCCGCTGCCGTCGCGGCGAGCACCCGGTGAATGTCGATGTCGCCGCTCGCGCTGCGCAGGGTGAGCGTGAGGTCCGGTTGGCCACCGGCCGCCGGCCCGCCGGACATGTCCAGGTCGGTCAGCGTGCGCCCGGACGCCGTGATGACGTCGAGCCAGACGCTCGTGCCCCGCGCCACGCCGACGTTGAGGCCCCCGGAGGCCGTCTTCAGCTTGATCGCGCCACGCCGGGCGCAGCCGACGCTGATCGTGCCGGAGGCCGAGGACGCCTGGACCGAGGCTCCCGCCTCGTCGATCGTCAAGTCTCCACTCGTGACGTGTGCCGTCACATCGCCGCCGGCTAGTGTCAAGGTGATGTCACCGGAGGCGGCATCGGTGCTGGCGTTGCCGTCGACCCGGTCCACCAGGACGTGACCGCTGGCCGTCTTCACGGCCGCGTCCCCGCTGACGTGTTCGACCGCGACGTCACCGGACGCGCTCTTGACCCGGGCGTCGGCGTACCGGCCGCGGCACCGGATGTCCGCCGACGCCACCTTGACCTCCAGCGTGCAGTCCAGCGGTACCCGGACGTCGACGCGGACCTTCGCGTGTCGCCGCAGCAGCCAGCCGCTAGCCTCCGGCGTCTCGATCACCAGCCGGTCGCCTACCAGCTCGACGGTGGTGCGTGCGGCGGTGTCCCGGGAGGCGTCGCTGTCGTCCCATGGTGTGACGCTGACGGCCGCCGTGTCGCGCGGCTCGGCGGTGATGTCCACGCCTCCGGCGGCGACGTGGACGCTGACGGTGATCGGTGCGGGGCAGGGAAACTCGGGCATGGTCGTTCGTCCTTCCGGGCGTGAGCTTTGCTGGGGTGTTGCCCGCCGCCGGGCAGCGGTGGCGGGCGGTGCCTGGCGGCGGTGGCGGGCGGTGCCTAGCGGCGGTGGCGGCTGTATCTGGCGGCGGCGGGCGGCGATCCGGCGGCGGTGGGCGGCCTGCGCTGGCCGGGGTGGCGGTGCGGGTGCGGCTCAGGCCTGGGCGTATCCGGTCAGCCGCCGGCCGAAGGCGCGCGGCGGGCTCGGTTGCCCGGGCTGGTCGGGACCGCTTCGACGCAGCGCACCGGCGACCGCCCGGACCAGCCAGGCGTTGACCGAGACGCTCTCGGCCGACGCTGCGCGCTCCACCTGGTCTTTGATGTGCTCCGGCAGGCGCAGCGTGATCCGGGCGACATCCCCGGTCTCCGCCACCGGCGCCACCGGCGGCGCCGTCTCGTCGGCCACGGCGACCTCGGTCACCACGAACTCGGCGTCGCGACCGCGGAGGCGCACCTCGATGCTGGCGGAGCCGAGCCGTGTGGTGATCTCCGCAGCCGCGTCGGAGAGCAGTTCCAGCATGGTCAGCCGGGCCGAGGCGTCCAGCGAGCCGGTGAGCAGGTCGGCCGCGCTGCGAACGTCCGGGCCGCCGGCCGCGGCGCTGGCGCTGAGGTCCCGCCGCAGCGAGTCGAGATACGGGGTGAGATCCATGACGTCACTATGACATCATTGATGGCGTCAGTCAATCGCCATGCTGATGTCGTCACGGCGACAGGCCGCCGGGGCGCACCACCGACCGCAGTCACCCGCAGGACCGCTAGGCTCGGGAAAGTTTGATGAGAGGAGCCGCCGTGCCGGAGATCGTCGAGCCCCAGGTCAAGATCATCGCCTGGACGCACTTCGAGGCGCCAGAGGACGTGTCCTGGTCCACCGACGCGGACGGCGGCCAGGCGCTCGCCGAGTTCGCCGGCCGGGCCTGCTACCAGTCCTGGAAGAAGCCGAACCCGGCCACCGCGACCAACGCCGGCTACCTTGCCCACATCCTCGATGTCGGGCACCTGTCCGTGCTGGAACACGCCACGGTCACCTTCTACTTCACCGGAGTGTCCCGGTCCTTCACCCATGAACTGATCCGCCACCGGCACTTCTCGTACAGCCAGCTGTCCCAGCGCTACGTGCCGGAACGCAACGCCGCCATGGTCGAGCCGGAGGTGATCGCCGAGGATCCGGAGCTGCACAAGAAGTTCGTGGAGGCGTCGGAGGCGGCGGTACGGGCATACACCGAGCTGCTGGAGGGGCTGGAGAAGCGTTTCGCCGACGTACCGAACGCGACGCTGCGCCGCAAGCAGGCCCGGCAGGCGGCCCGGTCGGTGCTGCCGAACGCGACCGAGACCAGGATCGTGGTCACCGGCAACTACCGGGCCTGGCGGCACTTCATCGCGATGCGCGCCTCCGAGCACGCCGACGTGGAGATCCGCGCGCTCGCCGTGGAGTGCCTGCGCCAGCTCAAGGGCGTCGCGCCCAACGTGTTCGCCGACTTCGTCATCTCGTCGCTCGATGACGGGACCGAGATCGCGGCGAGCCCGTACGCGTGGGAGTCGTGACCGGCGCGTAGGAGACCGCGGTGCCCGCCTCCGCCCCGACCCCTCCGCCCCGACCCCTCCGGCCACCCGCCTCCGGCTCCCGGCCCGGCCCTCGGCCCGGCCCGCCGGCCGGACGCGAGGCCGCCCGCCGGTGGTGCCGGCCGGCACCGGACGCCGTCGCCATCCGTCACACCTCTTCAGTCGGTTAGGTTGAGAACATGACTAGCACGGTTACCGGTCCGGGCCGGCCCTTCGGCCGGCTGCTGACCGCCATGGTCACGCCGTTCCGTCCGGACGGCTCGGTGGACCTCGACGGCGCCGCCCGGTTGGCCACCTACCTCGTGGACGAGCAGGGCAACGACGGGCTCGTGATCAGCGGCACCACCGGCGAGTCCCCGACCACCAGCGACGCGGAGAAGGAAGCCCTGCTGCGCGCGGTGGTCGAGGCGGTCGGGGATCGGGCCAAGGTGGTCGCCGGGGTCGGCACCAACGACACGCACCACACCGTGGAGCTGACCCGTACCGCCGAGAAGGCCGGTGCGCACGGGGTGCTCGTGGTCACTCCGTACTACAACAAGCCGCCGCAGGCCGGCCTGATCGCGCACTTCACCACCGTCGCGGACGCGTCCGGGCTACCGGTGATGCTCTACGACATCCCGCACCGGGCCGGCACCGCGATCGCCACCGAGACACTGGTCCGGCTCGCCGAGCACGAACGGATCGTGGCGGTCAAGGACGCCAAGACCGACCTGACCGCCACGTCCTGGGTGACCAGCCGCAGCGACCTGGCCTTCTACAGCGGCGAAGACGCGGTGACGCTGCCGTTGCTGGCGGTCGGCGGCGTCGGGCTGGTCGGCACGTCCACGCACCTGATCGGCGCCCGGGCGAAGCGGATGATCCTGGCCCACGAGGGGGGTGACATTGCGGGGGCGCTGGCCCTGCACCGCGAGTTGCTGCCGCTGTTCACCGGCATCTTCAGAACGCAGGGGGTGATCCTGGTGAAGGCGGCGCTGTCGCTGCTCGGCCTGCCCGGTGGCCCGGTCCGGCCGCCCATGGTCGACGCGACCGAGGCGGAAATCGACGCCCTGCGTGACGACTGCGCCGATGCCGGGGTCGTCCTGCCGCGGCCGTCCGGCAACGACGCCGGGACCTCGGCATGGTGACCGTGGCGGGCGCCGGACCGGCCGTACGGGTGGCGTCATGAACCCGAACTCGCCGGAGACGGCCGAGGTGTCACCGCCGCCGCTGGCGGCCGGCGCCCTCCGGGTGATCCCGCTGGGCGGCCTCGGTGCCATCGGCCGCAACATGACCGTGTTCGAGTACGATGGCCGGCTGCTGATCGTCGACTGCGGGGTGCTGTTTCCGGACGTCGAGCAGCCCGGTGTGGACCTCATCCTGCCGGACTTCGCGGCCATCCTGGACCGGCTCGACGACGTGCAGGCGATCGTGCTGACCCACGGGCACGAGGATCACATCGGCGCCGTGCCGTACCTGCTCGCCCACAAGTCCGACATCCCGCTGGTCGGCTCCCAGTTCACCCTGGCACTGGTGGAGGCGAAGCTCGCCGAGCGGCGGATCGAGCCGTACACGCTGACCGTGCGCGAGGGGCAGTCCGAGCTGCTCGGCCCGTTCCGGTGCGAGTTCTTCGCGGTCAACCACTCCATCCCGGACGCGCTCGCGGTGGCCATCCGTACCCCGGCCGGGGTCGTGCTGCACACCGGTGACTTCAAGATGGACCAGTTGCCGCTGGACGGCCGGCTCACCGACCTCCCCGGGTTCGCCCGGCTCGGCGCGGACGGCGTGGACCTCCTGCTCGCCGACTCCACCAACGCCGAGGTGCCCGGTTTCGTGGCCCCGGAGCGGGAGATCGGGCCGGTTCTGGACAGCATCTTCCGGGCCGCCAAGGGCCGGATCATCGTGGCCTCGTTCGCCTCGCACGTGCACCGGGTCCAGCAGGTGCTCGACTCGGCCGCGGCGCACAACCGGAAGGTCACGTTCATCGGCCGCTCGATGGTGCGCAACATGGGCATCGCACGGGACCTTGGACTGCTGCGCATCCCGGGTGGCCTGGTGGTCGGGCTGGACGAGGCGACCACCCTGCCGCCGGAAGAGATCGTGCTGATGTCCACCGGATCGCAGGGCGAGCCGATGAGCGCGCTCGGCCGGATGGCGACCGGCGACCACCGGCACATCGTGATCGCGCCCGGCGACACCGTGGTGCTGGCCTCCTCGCTGGTACCGGGCAACGAGACCGCGGTGTACCGGGTGATCAACCAGCTGTCCCGGGCCGGCGCGTTCGTGGTGCACAAGGACGTCGCCAAGGTGCACGTGTCCGGCCACTCGCCGGCCGGCGAGCTGCTGTACCTGCTCAACGTCGTGAAGCCGAGCAACTTCCTGCCGGTACACGGCGAGTGGCGCCACCTGCGGGCACACGCCCGGCTCGCGGTGGAGTCGGGGGTGGCGCCGGAGCGCGTGGTGCTCTGCGAGGACGGGGATGTCGTCGACCTCGTCGATGGCCGGGCCCGCCTGGTCGGCCACGTGAAGAGCCGGTACGTGTACGTCGACGGCCTCGCTGTCGGCGACGTGGGGGAGTCGCTGCTCACCGAACGGCGCATCCTCGGCGACGGCGGGTTCATCGCCGCGACCGTCGTGGTGGACTCGGTGACCGGCAAGGTGGTCGGCGGCCCGACGGTCTCGGCGAAGGGATTCTCCGACGACCCGGCGGTGTTCGAGGCGATGCTTCCGCTGGTGACCGAGGTGCTCGACAAGGCCGCGCAGGAGGGCATCACGGACCCCCACCAGCTCCAGCAGATCGTGCGCCGCACGGTCGGCAGGTGGGTGAACGACACCTACCGCCGCCGGCCGATGATCTTCCCGAACGTGGTCGAGGTCTGACGCGGCCACGTCGCCGTTCGCGGGGCGCGCGACCGCCCGGTCGCCCGACCCGCGGCGTGCCGCCGCCGTTCGCCGCGCCCGGCCGCGCCGCCGTTCAGCGCAGCGCGACCAGGCCGGCGACCACGATCAGCGCGAGGAACGCCAGCGCGAACGCGATGCCGAGCTGGCCGGCGCGGGAGCGCGCTCCGGTCGCCTCGGGATCGGGTCGCGGGTCCGCCGGCAGGTCTGTGGTCACTTCAGCCAGTTCACGGTGGGTACGGGCGGCGAGGGCCCGGTCGACCCGTTCCGCGTACTCGTCGAGGTCCAGCCGTCCGGCCGCGGTGTGCCGCTCCAGCGCGCGCACCACCTGCTGCCGGTCGTCGTCCGACGCCCGCTGCTGCGATCCGTCCATGGCTGACAGCGTAGGCGCCGGGGCAGCGTGGACGCGTTGCCCGACGGTAACGTGACCCCACTCAATCTGCGTCAATGAATGGGGGGGGTCATCATGCCGGAACACCCGCCGGGCAGCCTGCTCATCATCGAACGGATCCTGCGCGACCGGGCTGGTATCTGGCAGCAGATCATCGAGGAGCGCGGGCTTCGCGAGCTGATCGTGCAGATGCTGGCCAGCTCCGGGATCAGCCTGGCGCTGTACGGCGCCGTGCTCGGCGCGTCCTACGGCTGGCAACAGGCGCTGTCCTCGTTCGTCAAGCTGCCGCTGCTGTTCCTCGTCACCCTGTGCATCTGCCTGCCCACGCTCTACCTGTTCAACCTCGTCTTCGGTGCGCGGCTGTCGGTCGTTCAAGCGGTCGCGCTCATCATGGTCTCGGTGACCGTCACCGCGGTGCTCACCCTCGCGTTCGCGCCGATCAGCCTGTTCTTCCTGGTCACCGCGCAGAGCTACGCGTTCTTCAAGCTGCTCAACGTGACGATCCTGATGCTCACCGCGATTGTCGGGCTGCGCTTCCTGGTCGCGGGTATGCGCGCGCTCAACGAGTACCAGGAGACGAAAACGTTCACCGCCGTGACGAACCAGGTACCCGTCGCGGCCCCACCGGTACCCGTGCCGGTGCCGGTCGGTGCCAACGGTGCCGGGCAGGCGACCGCCGAGCGGCCGCCCGACACCGTCGCGGCGGCGGGCGCGCAACCCGGACCCGTGGTGTCCGCGCTCCCGGCCAACCCCGCGCTCCCGGCCAACCCCGTGCCCCCGAGCGTCCCGATGGTGCCGCCCGGCCTGGCCGCCGCGGCGCACGGCGTACCCGGTCAGCCGCCGTTCCCGCGCCCGCTGCCGCCGGCGCACGGCCAGCCGCGCCAGGCGAGCATGGGCCTGCTGTACATCTGGATCCTGCTGTTCGGCTTCGTCGGTACCCAGCTCGGCTGGACGCTGCGGCCGTTCTTCGGTGACCCGGGCCAGCCGTTCGGCCTGTTCCGCCACCTCAGCGGCACGTTCTACGGCGACATCCTGCACACGATCGGTCAGCTGCTCCGTGCGAGCTGACCGGGTCGAGCGGCGGCGAGCCTGGCACGGATAGCGGCCCGTCGCCGCTACCGTGGCAGCATGGCGGGCCGCACCTCTCAGGCGAGCCGGCGCCGCGGCGCGTCCGCACGGGGTCGGGGCGGGTACGCGCGCACCCGCGGCGTCGGCCCGCTCGACGTCCTCGGACGGCTGATCGTCCTGCTCTGGATGGGACTGGCGCACGGCGTCGGCTGGCTGGTGCGCGCTGTCGGACGGCGCGCCGCCGACGCCCGTGACCTCGATCCGGAGCACCGCCGGGACGGTGCCGGGCTTCTGGTGCTCGCGCTGGCCCTGCTGATGGCGGCCGCGGTGTGGTTGGGGGCCGGTGGGCCGTTCGGTGACTACATCGCCCAGCTGTCCCGGCTGCTCGTCGGCACGATCGCGGTCACGCTGCCGGTACTGCTGCTGATCAAGGCGGTACGGCTGATGCGCGCGCCGGACGAACAGCCGCGCCCGGGTCGCGGAGTGGTCGGCTGGACGGCGCTGCTGGTGGGCACCGCCGGCCTGTTCCACGTCGCCGCGAGCGAGCCGACCGACCTGCACGGCATGCAGACCGCCGGCGGGCTCCTCGGACGGGCCGCCGGTGGCCTGCTCGCCGGCGCGGTCACCGCCTGGGTGGCGGTACCGCTGCTGCTGATGCTCGCCGCGTTCGGGCTGCTCGTGGTGACCGCGACGCCGATCAACCGGATCCCGCAGCGGGTGGCCCAGCTGCGCGACCTCGCCCTGGGCCGCACGACCGAGGAGTCGGAGGCGGAGGAGGCCGAGGAGGCGCTGGACGACGAGGAGGTCGAGCCCGAGCCGGCACCCGCCCGCCGCCGTCGCCCGTCCCGCCGCCGGCAGTCGGCGTTCGCGCAGGAGCTCGACGACGAGCCGCACGACGACCAGCCGGAGGCGGAACAGGAGGAGGCGCCGCCACCCCGGCCGCGGAAAGTCTCCCGGAAGCCGCAGCCGCCCCCGGAGCACTCGCCGCTGCCGACCCGGGCCGAGCAGTTGGCGCTGACCGACGCCGGCTACAAGCTGCCCCCGCCGCACCTGCTCGCGGTCGGCGACGCCCCGAAGGCCCGCAGCAAGGCCAACGACGAGATGATCAGCGCCCTGCAGGGGGTCTTCGAGCAGTTCGACGTGGACGCGGCGGTCACCGGCTTCGCCCGCGGGCCGACGGTCACCCGGTACGAGGTGGAGCTCGGTCCGGGCGTCAAGGTCGAGCGGATCACGCAGTTGTCTCGCAACGTCGCGTACGCGGTGAAGTCCCCGGACGTGCGCATCATCAGCCCGATCCCGGGCAAGAGCGCGGTCGGCGTGGAGATCCCCAACGTCGACCGGGAGATCGTGGCGCTCGGTGACGTGCTGCGGTCCCGGGCCGCGAACAGCGACCACCACGCGCTGATCGTCGCGCTCGGCAAGGACATCGAGGGCGGGTACGTCGTGGCCAATCTGGCCAAGATGCCGCACATCCTGATCGCCGGCGCGACCGGTGCCGGCAAGTCGTCCTGCCTCAACTCGCTGCTGGTCTCGGTGCTGACCCGGGCCACGCCGGAGGAGGTGCGGCTGCTGCTGGTCGACCCGAAGCGCGTCGAGCTGACCTCGTACGAGGGGGTGCCCCACCTCGTCACGCCGATCGTCACGAACCCGAAGAAGGCCGCCGACGCGCTGGACTGGGTCGTCCGCGAGATGGACATGCGCTACGACGACCTGGCAGCCAGCGGAGTCCGGCATATCGACGACTACAACAAGAAGGTCCGGGCGGGGCAGATCAAGCCGCCGCCGGGCAGCGAGCGCGTCATCCGCCCGTACCCGTACCTGCTGGTCGTCGTCGACGAGCTGGCCGACCTGATGATGGTCGCGCCGCGCGACGTCGAGGACGCGGTGGTCCGGATCACGCAGCTGGCCCGGGCGGCGGGCATCCACCTCGTACTGGCGACCCAGCGACCCTCGGTCGATGTGGTGACCGGCCTGATCAAGGCGAACGTGCCGTCCCGGCTCGCGTTCGCCACCAGCTCGCTCGCCGACTCCCGGGTCATCCTGGACCAGCCCGGCGCGGAGAAGCTGATCGGCCGGGGCGACGGGCTGTTCCTGCCGATGGGCGCCTCGAAGCCGATCCGGATCCAGGGCGCCTGGGTCACCGAGTCCGAGATCCAGGACGTGGTGAAGTTCTGCAAGGACCAGCGGGAGCCGGAGTTCCGGCCCGACGTGCTGGCGCCCGTGCAGGAGAAGAAGAAGGTCGACGAGGACATCGGCGACGACCTCGACCTGCTGGTGCAGGCGGTCGAACTCGTGGTGACCAGCCAGTTCGGGTCAACCTCGATGTTGCAGCGCAAGCTGCGCGTCGGCTTCGCCAAGGCCGGCCGGCTGATGGACCTGATGGAGACCCGGGGCATCGTCGGGCCGTCCGAGGGCTCGAAGGCCCGCGAGGTGCTCATCAAGCCCGATGAGCTGGGCGGGGTGATGGCGGGGTTGCGCGGCGGGTCGGCGGGCTGAGGGGTCCGGTGGCCGCCGGTGTGGCGGCGTGACCGGGCACACACTCGGGCCGGCGGCGGTTTGCGCACGGGCGGCCGGCAATCGTTTCTGACCGGCCCGGTAACCTCGAAGGATGCCCGTACCCGCCCCCGAAGGCCGTCGCGTCGCGCTGCTCACCCTCGGCTGCGCGCGCAACGAGGTCGACTCCGAGGAGTTGGCGGCGCGGCTGTCCGCCGACGGATGGCGGGTGACCACCGACGGCTCCGCCGCCGATGTCGTGCTCGTCAATACCTGCGGCTTCATCGAAAAGGCCAAGCAGGACTCGATCGAGACGCTGCTCGCGGCCGCGGATACCGGTGCGACGGTGGTGGCGACCGGCTGCATGGCCGAGCGGTACGGCCGGGAGCTGGCCGACAGCCTGCCGGAGGCCGCGGCGGTACTCGGTTTCGATCACTACCCGGACATCTCGGCCCGACTGGCCGCGATCGCGGCCGGCGAGAAGGTGGAGTCCCACGCCCCGCGTGACCGCCGTACGCTGCTGCCGCTGACGCCGGTCGACCGGCACGCCGCCCCGGTGGTGCGGCCCGGCCACGGCATCGTCGACCGGCACACTCCCGCCCACCTGCGGCCGGTGCTCCGGCAGCGGCTGACCAAGGGCCCGGTCGCCTCGCTCAAGCTGGCCAGTGGCTGTGACCGGCGCTGCGCGTTCTGCGCGATCCCGACGTTCCGTGGCGCGTTCGTCTCCCGTACCCCGGAGGAGCTGCTCGCCGAGGCCGAGTTCCTGGCCCGCGACGGCGTCCGTGAGCTGGTGCTGGTGAGCGAGAACTCCACGTCGTACGGCAAGGATCTCGGCGACCCGCGGCTGCTGGAGAAGCTGCTGCCCCAGCTCGCCGAGGTGGACGGCATCGTCCGGGTACGGGTGTCCTACCTCCAGCCCGCGGAGACCCGCCCGGGTCTGGTCGAGGTGATCGCCACCACGCCCGGCGTGGCGCCCTACTTCGACCTGTCCTTCCAGCACTCGTCCGAACCGGTCCTGCGCCGGATGCGCCGGTTCGGTTCGACCGAGCGGTTCCTGGAGCTGCTGGAGTCGGCCCGCGCACTGGCGCCGGAGGCCGGGGCCCGCAGCAACGTCATCGTGGGCTTCCCCGGTGAGACCCGGGCCGACGTCGCCGAGCTGGAACGCTTCCTGACCACCGCACGGCTGGACGCGATCGGTGTCTTCGACTACAGCGACGAGGACGGCACCGAGGCGGCCACCCTGCCCGGCAAGGTTGCCCGGGCGACCGTCAAGCGCCGGTACGAGCGGATGTCCGCACTGGTCGACGAGCTGTGCGCGCAGCGGGCCGAGGAGCGGATCGGCTCGACCGTCGAGGTCCTGGTCGACCAGGTCGACGCGGAGGGCGTCGAGGGTCGGGCCGCACACCAGGCGCCGGAGATCGACGGCAGCACCACGCTGGTCGGTGACGTGGCCGGGCTGCGGCCCGGCGATCTGGTGACCGCGGTGGTCACCGGCAGCGCGGGAGTCGACCTGATCGCCTCCCCCGTCGCGGTCGCGGGCAACGCGACCGGGCCGGCCGGCGCGGGCGTGGCGGAGGCATGAGCGAGCGTCGAACGGGCGCACGCGGCCGAGCCGCCGGAGAGGATCTGGCATGAGCGAGACGCCGGAGCCTGCGGTCGGTGCGGCCCGGCGCGACGTGTCAATCGCAAACCCGGCAAATGCCCTGACCGCCCTGCGGCTGCTGATCGTTCCGGCGTTCGCCGCGCTCACCGCGGGGTCCGGCATGGTCCACTCGGGGCTGCGGATGCTGGCCTGCGGGGCGTTCGTGTTCGCCTCGCTCACCGACTTCGTGGACGGCTGGATCGCCCGTACCTGGAACCTGATCACCGCGTTCGGCAAGGTCGCCGACCCGATCGCGGACAAGCTGCTGACCGGCACCGCTCTCGTGCTGCTGTCCTGGTACGGCCGCCTGCCCTGGTGGGTGACCGTGGTGATCCTGGTCCGGGAGCTGGGCGTGACGGTGCTGCGGTTCTGGGTCATCCGGCACGGGGTGATCCCGGCCAGCCGGGGTGGGAAGATCAAGACGGCGCTGCAGATCCTCGCGATCGCCTGGTACCTGTGGCCGTTCCCACCGACCGTGGAACGGGTGGGGGTGGTGATCATGGCCGCCGCGGTGGTGGTTACCGTGATCACGGGTGTGGATTACGTGGTGCGGGCCGTCCGGCTGCGCCGATCGGGGAGGGTATGAGGTGCTGGAGTTCGACGTTGCCGGCTACCTGAGCCGACTGGGGATCGTCGATCCCGGCCCGCCGAGCGTGGACGGGCTCACCCGCCTGCAGCGGGCCCACGTCGAGCGGGTGCCGTACGAGAACCTGCACATCCACCTCGGCACCCCGACGACCATCAACCCGTACGACTCGGCCGCCCGGATCCTGGCCGGCCGCGGCGGGTACTGCTACCACCTCAACGGCGCCTTCTCGCTGCTGCTGTCCGCGCTCGGATATTCGGTGCGCTGGCACCGGGCCGGCGTGCAGGGCTGGGGGGAGCCGAAACCGGTCGGCGCGAACGGCAACCACCTGGCGCTGACCGTGCACGGGCTGCCGGCCAGGGGCAACCCGGACGGGATGTGGCTGGCCGACGTCGGGATCGGGGACGGGCCGTACGACCCGCTGCCGCTGCGCAGCGGCGACATCGTCGACGGGCCGTTCCGGTACCGGCTGGAGCCGTCCAGCGTCGAGTTCCTCGGCTGGCGGTTCACCCACGACCGGACCGGTACCTTCGCCGGCTTCGACATGTGCGCCGAAGTCGCCGTACAGAGCGAGTTCGACAGCCTGCACGGCTGGAAGTCCACCGCGCCGGAGTCGCCGTTCGCGCGCACGGTCGTGGTGCAGCGGCGGGACGCGTCCGGTGTGGACCTGCTGCGCGGCCGGGTGCTGTCCCGGTTGCCCGGCACCGGCCGCCGCGAACTGACCAGCCAGGCGGAGTGGTACGAGGCGCTGGCGGACGTGTTCGGGCTGGCCCTCGCCGACCTGGGCGGGTACGAGCGGGACGCGCTGTGGCGGCGGGTGTGCTCGGCGCACGAGGCGTGGCAGTCGGCGTGACCGGCCCGGGAGCACCGGGCGGCGGGCCGGGTGCGCCGGCGCGGGTCTCGGCCGTCCGCGCCCTGGAAGAGCTGCGCGGCCGGGGGCAGACGCTCTCGGTCGCCGAGTCGCTGACCGGCGGGCTGCTGGCCGCGACGATCGTCGACGTACCCGGGGCCAGCGCGGTCTTCCGGGGCGGCCTGGTCGTCTACGCCACCGATCTGAAGGCGACGCTCGCCGGGGTGGACGCGGCCCTGCTGGCCGAGCGCGGGCCGGTCGACCCGGACGTGGCCGCGGCCCTCGCGCTCGGGGTGAGCGAGCGCTGCGGTACCGACTGGGGTCTGTCCACGACCGGAGTTGCCGGGCCGGGGCCACAGGACGGCGTACCGGCCGGCACTGTCTACATTGGACTGCACGGTCCCGGGGGCGAGGACACGGTACGGCGGCTGGCCCTGGACGGCGACCGGGCGGCCATCCGCCGCAACGTCGTGGCGGCGGCACTCGCACTGCTCGCCGTCGCGGCCGGAGGCCAGATTCGGTGATCTCGTCCGGGCCGGGTCCCGGACCCGGCCGATCGGAGATCAACCGTTCGGTCGATCGGCCGGCCCGCCGCCCGGCTGGCATCGATAAGTCCGGACTTAGCTTCTGCCCCGGCCCGCCCAACCGGGAAGCCTTCGCCGCCGGCCTGTGTTACGGCTAGGCGAGAAGTGTCCAGGTCGGCGGGGCAGTGATGTCGTTGTCGACGGAACCGGGTACCGTGGCGGGAAACCGCGAGGGGGGTGCGATGATCCTGTTACGCCGGGTGATCGGCGACGCACTGCGAGCCCGCCGCCAGGCACAGCACCGGACCCTGCGCGAGGTTTCCACCGCGGCCAACGTCAGCCTGGGTTACCTGTCCGAGATCGAGCGGGGCCAGAAGGAAGCCTCCAGCGAGCTGCTGGCCGCCGTCTGCGACGCGCTGGGCGCCCGGCTCTCCGAGCTTCTTCACGAGGTCAGTTCCACGGTCGCCAGCAGCGAACGGGGCGAGTCGGGCCCCGCGGCGTCCGGGCGCGGCGTGCCCGAGCAGGGCCGCCCGGCCACGGACGCGCACGCGAGTGGCGGTGGCGACACCGGGCGTTCGGATGCGCCGGAGCCGGCGCGCGCCGAGGCGGCCGAGGGCGACGCGCAGCCGGCGATGGCGGGGGTGGCCGAGGCCCGGGGGCCTGCGGAGCCGGCGCTGGCCGGTCCCGCTGCGGCCGTGCGTCCAGGGCTCG
Source organism: Micromonosporaceae bacterium (assembly GCA_040255525.1). Classification (GTDB taxonomy): domain Bacteria; phylum Actinomycetota; class Actinomycetes; order Mycobacteriales; family Micromonosporaceae; genus Rugosimonospora. The sequence goes on from JBDZVD010000002.1 coordinate 107,017, forward strand.
CGATGGCCGGGGCCCGCGGTTCGGCGAAGTCGGCCGCGCTCGCGGCGTCCGCCAAGAACCGGCGGGCGGCGCCCGTCGCTCAGGCCAGCCTGTCCACGACCCTGGACGGCCACGTGGCGGTCACCATCCGCCGCGATACGCCGCTGTCCACCACGCTGCGCACCCGTACGATCCGGCGGGACGTGCTGTCCGGGGTGTGATCCGGCTCTCGCCCGGCCGCCGATCGAGGGCGGCGGCGCGATCAAGGCGGCGGCGCGATCAAGGCGGTGGCGCGGTTCACTCGATCAAGGTGAGGCCCTTCCCGGACACTTCGGCGAACTGGCCGGTCGGTGGCATGAGCGGGCACACTAGGTACCTGGGGCGGGTCCGGACAAGCGTATTCTCCGGACCAACCTTGAGTTGCCCGGTAGCCGGCGTGACGGGTTCGCATCCTCCTGCGACGATGGGGAAGACGACACACGCGACGCACATCACAACGGCCGCAGAGAGGAACCGACAGATATGGCGAATCCGTTCGTCAAGGGCTGGCGCTACTTGATGGCGCTGTTCGGCGCCAAGATCGACGAGTACGCCGATCCGAAGGTGCAGATCCAGCAGGCGATCGAGGACGCTCAGCGCCAGCATCAGGCCCTTGTCCAGCAAGCCGCGGCGGTGATCGGTAACCAGCGCCAGCTGGAGATGAAGCTGTCCCGGACCATGGACGAGGTGCAGAAGCTTCAGTCCTCCGCGCGCCAGGCCCTGGTACTCGCCGACAAGGCCCGTGCCGCGGGCAACGAGGACGAGGCGGTCAAGTACGAGAACACCGCGCAGACCTTCGCCACTCAGCTGGTCTCCAGCGAGCAGTCGATGGAGGACCTCAAGACCCTGCACGACCAGGCGCTGTCGGCGGCCACCCAGGCGCGCCGGGCGGTGGAGAACAACGCGCAGATCCTCCAGCAGAAGCTCGCCGAGCGCACCCAGCTGATGAGCCAGCTCGAACAGGCCAAGATGCAGGAGACCGTGGCGAGGTCGCTGGAGTCGATGTCCTCGCTGGCCGCGCCGGGCAACACGCCTTCGCTGGACGAGGTCCGGGAAAAGATCGAACGCCGGTACGCCACGGCCATGGGCCGGGCCGAGCTGGCCTCGAACTCCGTCGAGGGCCGCATGCTCGAGGTCCAGAAGTCCACCCTGGACATGGCCGGCGCGTCCCGGCTGGAGCAGATCCGGGCGAGCATGGCCGGTGAGCAGTTGGCGGCGGCGCCGGCGCAGCCGGCCGTCGAGGCTGCCCCGGCGGTGGCCGCGAACCCGCAGAAGGACGCGAGCGTGTCGCGGCTGGACGAGATCCGGGCGAGCATGGCGCGCGACAAGGCGACCGGGGACCAGGCCACCGGCTGAGCGTGATGGCTGGACGGGGGAGCGGCAATGGCTGATCACAGGGCACGGTATTTCCGGCAGCTCCGCCGGCTGCGCCGCTCCGCCCGCCGGTGGAGCGTGCTGGCCGGAACGTTCGCCGGCGCGACCGGGATCCTGGTGCCCTATCACGGGGTGGGCTGGCCCGACGCGGTCTGGGCGGCGCTGACCGGAGGCTCGGCGGCGTTGACCTGGTGGCGGTGGAGCGATCTGCGCGAACTCGCCGCTCAACCGGCGCCGGAGCCGGAGCCGGCCCGGGTGGCGGCCGCGAACTGGACGCGGATCGAGGGGCTGGTCTCCCGGTTGCCGGCCGGTCGCAGCGCGGTGGCCGAGCTGCAACGGGTACGGACCCGGGCGCGGCTGCGCGGCTCCTCGGTGCTGCCGGCGTGGACCCGCCTGGACCGGGCGGCGCAAACCTTCGATGGTCTGGCCGGCCGCTTGGACGGTTCGGCCCAGCCGGTGGCGCGGGAGGCGGCTCAGGCCGAGCACGCGCTGCGTGACCTCGGTGAGCGCACCGCCGCCGTGGAGCGGGCACTGGCCGTCACGCCGGGCGACACCGAGCTGGAACAGGCGCACGCCGAACTGCTCGCGCACTTCACCGAGGGTGTGGACGCGTACGAGAAGCTGGTCGGCGCGGCGGCCGGCTATGTCGCGCAGGACGGCCGGATGGCCGTCGACGGTACGTCGATCGGACGCCTGCAAGAGGCTACCGACCTGTTGCGCGGGATCGCGGCCGGCCTGGCCGAGCTGCGCACCATCGGCTGACCGGCCGCTCAGCTCAGCTCGGCCCGGGTTGGCAGGTCGGGCACCAGTAGGTGACCCGCTCGCCCTGCTCCGCCCTTTCGATGAGGGTGCCGCAGCGCCCGCACGGCACCGCGTGGCGGCCGTACACGTACGTGGTCTGGCCCTTCCGCAGCGATCCGGTGGTGCTCTGCGTCCAGCGTCCCTGGTTCGCGCCGAGCAGTTTCTTGGCCAGCTTCACGAGGGCACCGAGGTCGGCCACGTCCCGCACCGCAGTCCACGGCCAGACGCCGCGCAGGTAGAGCAGCTCGGACTTGTACAGGTTGCCGATGCCGGCCAGGTTGGACTGATCCAGCAGGGCCTCGGCGATCGTGGCGTCCGGGTGAGCCGCCAGCCGGCGGACGGCTTCGTCCGGATCCCAGTCCGGCCCGAGCAGGTCGGGTCCGAGGTACCCGACCAGGCGGTCCTCCTGCCCGGTCGGGACGAGCGCGAGGTCGTGCAGGTGGTACCCGACCGCGACCTGATCGGCGGTACGGACCACCGCTCGGATCAGGTGTGCCGGGCGGCCCGCCCAGCGCTCACCCGGCTGGTAGACCCGCCAGGCGCCGTCCATGCGCAGGTGCGAGTGCAGGCTCAGGCGGCGGTCGCCGTCCGGCGCGGTGACCCGCAGGAACAGGTGCTTGCCGCGGCTGACCGACTCGTTGACCAGCGAGCCGGCCAGATCGACGGTGGCCAACCGCGGTACCCGGAGATCGGAGGCGATCAGCCGCCGCCCCGCGAGCGCGCGGTGCAGCACCCGGGCGGTGTTCCAGACGGTGTCCCCCTCCGGCATCTCACCATCCTGCCGCAGCCGGGACGGTCATGCTGGCGCTCGCGGCGAGCATCGGCGGCAGTCCGCTGCCCCTGGCGATGACCACCGTCTGGCTGGCCAACACCGCGAGCCTGCTGCTGCCGATGCCCAACCTGACCAATGTGCTCGCCGCGGAGCGGGCGGGGCTGGCGCCGGTGGTGTTGCACGGCGGGGCTGGTGCGGGCGGCGGGCGTGGGCTTGGCCAACCTGCTCGACAACCTGCCGGCGTACCTGCCTGATCTGGTACGAGCGATGCCGTTCAGCGAACGCCGCCGTCTCGTTGCCGCCCGGTGAACGGCACCCGCGCGTACCGTCTGTCGAATGGAGATCCGTCTGGCCTCCGTCGATGACCTTCCGGCGGTGGTCGCGCTGTCCGGCGGCCTGTTCGCCGAGGACGGCGGGCTGCGGGACGCCTACCTGGACGTCCAGTGGCCGGCCCGGGAGGGGTACCGCTACTACGGTGCCGTACTCACCATGCGGGACGCGGCGTGCTGGGTCGCGGTACGGGGCGGGCATACGGTCGGGTACCTGGTCGCCCGGATCAACGGGCCGTACCCGCCCCGGCCGGTGAAGGTGGCCGAGCTGGAGAGCGTGTTCGTCGAGCCCGACCACCGCGGATGCGGCGTGGGTGCCGGGCTGGTGGCCGCGTTCGCGGAGTGGGCGGCGGCCGCGGGTGCGCAGCGGGTGGCGGTGACCGCGTACGCGGCCAACGAACGCGCCATCGCCTTCTACCGGCGGCACGGCTTCGCGCCGAAGTCGCTGAGCCTGGAGTCGGGCATCGGGGAGGTGCGCTGACCGGTGGTCGCCGGTAGCGGGCCGGACTCCGTGCTGCCAAACACGTCCACCGGTCGCTACCGCGCAGCTGCCACCGGGCCGACTATGACCTCTGCCATGGCCCGCGCGGCCACGGCCGGGTGGGCGTCGGGGCGCGTGATGGCGTGGGCGAGCACCCCGTCGATGAGCACGAGTAGTTGGTTGGCGCCCAGGTTGGCATCGGGATGCCCGGCCCGGTGCAGCTCAGTGGCGAACAGCTGGTGCAGACCATCCTTGTACGCGCGGATCTCCGTATGCGCGGGGTGGGCTGGATCTGTAAGGATGATTTCCGCGGCGGTGAATCGGCACCCGTGAAACGCCGGGCCAGTGGTGATCCGCTCCAGTTCGTCGAAGACGGCGAGGACGCGCTGGCGGGGGTCGTCGCCGGCCTCGTCCATGACCCGCCGGTACCGGTCCCGGCCGGCGGCACCGCGCAGGACCTCGGCGATCAGCCCGTCCTTGCCGCCGAAGTGCTGGTAGAGCGACCGGCGTGCGACGTCGGCCTCCTTCAGGATCACGTCGACGCCCACGTGGACGCCCTTGGCGTAGGTGAGGTCGCGCGCGGCGTCGAGCAGCCGCTCGCGGGGTCCGGGTCTGGCGTTCATGGCTCGATTCTGGCACTGGCTTGACTGTAGAACAACCGTTCTATCTAATACAGGCATGAGTGAACCGACTGTTCTATCTACTTCTTCGGCGGGACCTGCCGGAGCGCCGGAGCCCGCCACGACGCCGGTACCCGCCACAAAATCGGACAGCCGGCGGCAGGACGTGGACTCCGGCCGCGAAGCGCCCCGGGCGCTCACCCTGCCGACCGTGCTGACCGGCGTCTTCGTCACGATCCTCGACTTCTTTATCGTCAACGTGGCCATCCCAACGACCCAGCGCGACCTGCATGCCGGCCCGTCGGCCATCGAATGGGTGGTCGCGGGGTACGGCCTGACCTACGGCTGTGCGCTGGTGCTCGGCGGCCGGCTGGGCGACATCTTCGGCCGCCGCCGGATGTTCGCCACGGGAATGGCGCTGTTCACCCTCGCCTCGGCCGCCTGCGGACTGGCCCCGGACGTGGCCACCCTCGTCGCCGGCCGGGTCGCCCAGGGTGCCGCCGCCGCCCTGCTCGCCCCGCAGGTACTGGTCATCCTGCGCACCGCGTACCAGGGCCGCGCCCAGTTGCGGGCAATCAACGCGTACGCCCTGACGATGGGCCTTGCCGCCGTCTTTGGCCAGCTCATCGGCGGCCTGCTCATCCAGGCCGACGTCCTCGCGCTCGGCTGGCGTGCCTGCTTCCTCATCAACCTGCCGATCGGCGCCACCGCGCTCGCGCTCGCCCGGCGTGCGATCCCGGAGAGCCGCTCGGATCATGCAGTGGCGCTGGACCTCGGCGGCACCGCGCTGATCACGCTCGCGCTGGCCGCCACCCTGCTGCCGCTCATCGAGGGGCGTGAGCAGGGCTGGCCACTGTGGACCTGGCTGTCGTTCGCGGTTGCCGCCGCACTCTTCGTCGCCTACGCCACGCGGCGGCACGGATCGCCCGTGCTCGACCCGGCCCTGTTCCGGGACCGCGCGTTCACCGCGGGCCTACTGACCCAACTCGCGTTCACCATGGGAATGTCTGCGTACTTCCTGATCTTCGCCCTGTACGTGCAGCAGGGGCGGCACCTGGACGCGCTGCAGGCGGGCCTGATCTTCACACCGATCGGAGCCGGGTACCTCGCCGCGTCCCTGCTGGCTCCCCGACTCACCGCGCGGTTGGGGCGCCAGATCATCGCGATCGGCGGGGTGACCAGAGCGGTGAGCCTGTGCCTGCTCGCGCTCGCGGTGGCCCGCGCCGTGCCCACCGGGTGGCTGGTGCTTCCGCTGGCCATCGATGGCGTCGGCATGGGGCTGGCACTCGCCCCCATCATGGGTACGGTCCTGTCCAGGGTCGCCCCCGGTCACGCCGGCGCCGTGGCCAGTGCCCTGACGACCACGCAGCAGGTGGGCGGGGCGCTCGGCGTCGCCATCGTGGGAATCCTGTTCTACGGCGCCCTGCCCGCCGGGGCGGCACCGGCGTTCCAGCACGGGCTGGTCTACCTGATCGCCGTGGCGCTGGCACTCGCCGGGCTCGTCCAGGCCCTGCCGCGCCACGCGGCCGACCACTGAATCCCACCGGCGAGGAAGGAGAAAGAGCATGGTGGTTTCACTGGGAGATGGTGGCGCTGGCGACCGCAGAGGTCGCCAGCGCCGGCTTCGACTTCGTCCTCCTGGACGACGACGGCCGGATCTCGTTCCAACGCCGCGAGCTGTGGCAACGCTGGGTCCGGGTGTTGGGTCAACGGGTGGCCACGCGCAGCACGTCGCCGGCCGACACCGCGAGTGCGACCACGGCACGCCCGCCGTTGATGGCCAGCGCCACCCGGCCGGCCGAGTCCACGAAGACAACCAGGTCACCGGGGGGCGCGTCGCCGAACGTGCCGCCCTTGACCGCCCGCATCCCGCCCGCGGTCAACTGGTCGCCGAGGCCCTCCAGGGCCGTCCCGGGCGCGGCCAGTTGGACGTTGCCGAACCGGTCGACGGTCAGCACCTCGGCCTCGATGTACCCGTCGCCGATGGTGACCACCGGGTCGGGGAGGCGTACCAGGACCGCAGGGTCGAGCGCGGTGCCGGCCGAGGCGACCGGTGCCCCGCCGGCCAGCCGCGCCGCCACCGGGACGAACACGTCCCGGCCGTGGAACGTGCGGGAGACCTCGGGCAGGAACCAGCTCGGGTCGTCCAGGTGCACCGCCCGCTCCACCCCGCCGAGCGCGTCGGCGGCGGCCGGGAGCAGGCCGTTGTCGGGGCCGACCAGGATCGCGCCGGGCGTTTCGATGGCGATCGGGCGGCGGGCCGTACCCACGCCCGGGTCCACCACCCCCACGTGTACGGCGCGCGGCATGTGGGTCACCGCCTGCGCGAGTACGGCCGAGCCCCGGGCGACGTCGCCGGGCGGGATCTGGTGGGTGACGTCGATGACCCGGACCCACTCGGCGCGGCTGGCCACCACGCCGTGCAGGGCGGCCACGAACCCGTCGGTGAGGCCGAAGTCGGTGGTCAGCGTCATCCAGTCGTACCGCGGCATGCCTCCGAGACTAGTAGCCGCCGGCACCCCCCACCGGCGCAGCCTTCGCGCCTGCGGTACCGACCCGGCGGGCGGCGGAGGGCTCCCGCCGGGTCGCGGGCAGTCAGTTCGGCGGCCGCGGGGTGACGAACTCGGCCAGCTGGCCGGACAGCGCCAGCCGGCTCGGCTCGTGCACGTACATCATGTGGCCGGCCTCGAAGTACCTGGTCTCGATGTTGCCGCGCAGCTCGTCCGGGATGGCCAGGTGCGCCATCGTATGCTCGGTGGCGAAGTAGGCCGTGGCGCCGTCGTGGTACCCGGAGGCGACGTACACGCGCAGGTGCGGGTTCGCCCGCATGGCGGCCGCCAGCTTGTCCGTGACCGTCACCGGCTGCCCCTCGAACTCCTTGTACGACCACGGTTGCACCCGCCTGGTCAACACCTCGTACGGCAGGTCGTTCGCGTACTCCAACTCGGCCCGGACGTAGTGGTTGATCGCCACGGTGTACGGGCCGACGATCGCGTCCATCGACGGGTCGGCGGAGAAGTGCTCCCGGCCGTAGTCGGCCTCCCAGCCCAGGAACCGGCCGTCCAGCCGCCCGACGGTGCGGCGCCGGGAGCGCAGCAGCTCGGTGAAGAACCGGATGTGCTCCACCCGCAGGTCGACCCGGTCGAGGTACTCCTCAGCCAGGCCGGTCAGGCGCGCCAGGGTGGACAGCACGCCGGCCCGCTGGTCGGCGGACAGCCGGGAGCCCTGAGCCAGCGCCCACGGGTACTCGCGGCCGGCGAACGCCTCGGCCTCGGCGAGTACGTCGGCGAGCGGCCGGTCGCCGTGCAGCCCGTGGTAGTGCGCGATGGCCGCGTACGTCGGCAGGTACAGCGGGTACGAGACATCCTGGTCCTGGTGGAAGTCCAGGGTGGCCATGTCCAGTACCGACGAGATGAGCATCAGCCCGTTGAGGTTCATCCCGTACCGTTCCTGGAGGTGCCGGCACAGGGCCGCGGCGCGCAGCGTCCCGTACGACTCCCCGCACAGGTACTTGGGGGACAGCCACCGGTTGTTGCGCGAGGTCCACAGCCGGATCACCTCACCGACGGATTCGATGTCGCCGGTGTACCCGTGGTAGTCCTTCGGCTTCTGGCCCTGCGCCGCCCGGGAGTACCCGGTCGAGACGGGATCGATGAAAACCAGGTCGGAGTGGGCGAGCAGGGTCTGCTCGTTGTCGGCCAGCCCGTACGGCGGCGGTAGCAGGGCTCCGGCGTCGCCCATCACCACCCGCCTCGGTCCGAGCAGGCCCATGTGCAGCCACAGGCTCGCGGAGCCGGGGCCACCGTTGAACGCGAACGTGACGGGCCGCGTTCCGGGTTCCGCGCTGTCGAGCGTGTACGCGGTGAGGAAGACCTCCGCCTTGGGCTTGTGGCCGTCGAACACGTCGTCGGTGTGCACCTCCTGGCGCATCACGATCCGGCCGGCCTGTGCCGTGTAGCTCAGTTCGCCGGTGGCGGTGCGCAGCGTGTGCCGGGTGGTGACGAGGTCGTCGATGGGTTCGGGACGGGGCTGCGGGGACTCCGGTGAGGGTTCGGGAAGGCGGTCGGCGGCGCCGGCTGCCGGTGCTTGATCTACGGCCATGAGCGTCGAGGTTACCGGAGGGTCACCGGCTCTCCGGACGGTGAGACGCGGCACGCTCCGTCCGCGTACCACCCGTATGTGTAGATAACTCGCTTAGCGGGGCTATTGGGGTGAAAGTTCTTCTACGGTGCTCCTAGGAACCTAAGCCCGTTTTGTGGCTACCTACTCCCTGTTGGGGTGATCGTGTAGCCGCTTTGGACTGCAGAAGGGCAGGCAGCTTCTATGGCAGATGACAGGCAACCTGACGTCGCCCATCCGGCGACGCTCAGACGATTGCGCAGGGCGCGCTGGCCACTGGCCGGCGTCCTCGCGGGGGGCCTGATCGCGGGGATGACCGGCGTGGCTGGGGTAGCGTTCGCCAGCCACCCCGACAACGCGCAATCGGGTCCGGTACCGATCACCAGCAGCCCCGTCTGGCACGATCCGCAACCGGTCGACGGTGCGGGCGGCGCGGCTCGGGGAAGTGCCCCGACCAGCGCGGAGCCCGATGTCCAGAGTTCGGGTGACGCGTCACCGAGCGACGGCTCGCGCAGCGGCGGCGCGCGGGGTGACAACGCGCCGACCGTCACGGGGCCGAGTTCTCCGGCGTCCGCAGGACCGGGTGGCTCCGACGGTCCCGGTGGGCCTCCCGGTGGTCCGGGTGGCTCCGACGGTCCCGGTGGGCCTCCCGGTGGTCCGGGTGGGCCCGGCGGTCCCGGTGGGCCGCCCACTCAGGCCACCCAGGTGAACTGCGACCCGAACGCGTTGATCAGCGCGCTCGAGTTGGCGAACGCGGGCAGCGGCGCAACCCTGTCGCTGGCGCCCAACTGCACCTACACGCTCACCGCCTTCTCGACGGCACCGACCGGCGCGGCCGGAGACGGATTGCCGGTCATCGTCCAGCCGATCACGATCATTGGCAACGGCGCCACCATCGTCCGGGCGGCCAGCGCGAGCGCGTTCCGGATCTTCGATGTCGCCAACGGCGGGAGCCTGACCGCGCAGAACCTGACCATCGCGGGTGGTCAGGACAGCGCCACGTCGCCGAACGGGGCCGGGATCCGGATCCAGGTCGGCGGCAACGCCTTCCTGACCCACATCACGATCAGGGGTAACCAGGCCACTGTCGGTAATGGCGGTGGCATCGACAACGCTGGCGTCGCCATCATCAACGACAGCGCCTTCACCGCGAACACCGCCGCCGCCGACGGCGGCGGGGTCCACAACACCGGATTCCTCGGCGTCACCAACTCCACGTTCGGCGCCAACGCCGCGACCCGGGGTGGCGGGGTCTTCAGCGGCGGCGGGCTCGAACTGACCGACAGCACGCTGACCCACAACCAGGCCTCCGGGCAGGGCGGTGGCCTGTTCATCGACGCTCCGGCGATCACGGCGACCGTCAGCCACACCAGCATCAGCGACAACAACGCCACGTCCAACGGCGGCGGCGTCTTCAGCCAGGGCGTCCTGTTGCTGACCAACAACTCCGTGGTGAACGGCAACTCCTCCGGTGGCTCCGGTGGCGGGATCTTCAACGCGGCGACGCTCACGGTCAACGACAGCAAGATCACCAACAACATCAGCCGGGGCAACGGCGCCGGTGTCACGAACGTGGCCGGCAACGTGGTGCTGCGGCATGCCGAGATCAGCGGCAACACCACGACGCTGACCGCTTCCGCGGGCGCGGGCATCACCACCAGCTCCGGCAGCCTGGCGCTGTTCGCGACGCGGGTCAGCAACAACAACTCGGCGACCCCGCCCGGCGGCATTCTCAGCACCCTCACGGCGGTGACCGTCGACAACCTGTCGGTCGTCGTCGGGAACAGGTCGACCAACTGCCTGGGCAGCACGCCGATCGCCAACTGCTTCGGCTGAACCTCGGCCGGGCGGTTTCGGCTGACACCGTCCGGCCCGGTTCGACCGGGGCCGATCAGGACCAACAGCACGACGGGCGCCGCCCCGGACCCGATCGATCGGATCGGTCCGGGGCGGCTCCGTGTGGTGGTGCCGCCCGCCGGGTCACCTCTCGACGCGGCGGTTCGACCCGGCGTACCGGGTCAGCCGCGCAACCGCAGCCCCCGGGGAGTGGCCCGGAAACCGGCACCGGCCAGCGCCTCGCGCAGCGGCGTGGCGTGCACCGGCGCCCCGTCGGCCCGCTCCACCGACATCGGGCCCAGCGCACCGGCGTGTACGGCGTCGGCCAGCGCCTTCGCCGCCAGGGTCAGTACCTCGTCGTCGCTCGTGTACGACAGCAGGGTCCGGCCACCCCGTTCCACGTACAGCGCCAGGTCACCGCCGACCAGTACCGTCAGCGCGCCCGCCTTGCGGCCGGGCCGGTGCCCGGTCGACTCGCCCTCGCCGGCGTCCACCACCCGTTCCGGCCAGGGCAGCGCCGCGCCGTACGGGTTGGCCGGGTCGGTCGCGGCGAGCACCGTGCAGCGAGTGCCCTCCGCAGGGGAGCGCAGCCGCTCCACCGCCCCGGGAAGGGCGAACTGCGCCGCACCCAGCCCCTCGACGAAGTACCCGCGCCGGACCGCCCCGCGCTCCTCCATCGCGGCGAGCACCGGGTATACCCGGGCGAACCCGCCCTCGACACCCTCGGCCATGACCGCGCCCCGGGTCACCACGCCGTACCGGTCCAGCAGCGCGTCGGCGAGCGCGGCGATCCGCCGGGTCGGGTCGGGGTCGCGGTCGGGCGTCCGGTACCAGCGCCCGGCGCCGGAGGGCGGGCCGGAGCGTGCGACGGCGAGGGACGCGCCACCGGTGAGCGAACCGCCGATCAGTGAACCGGCTCGGCCGGGCCGCCGGTACCGGCCGCGGCCGGCGGCCGGGCGCCCGCGGTGGGCTCCCGAACCGGAGAGCGCGGCGCGCAGCGGAGCCAGCGTGTCACCGGCCACGAATCCGGCCCAGACCAGATCCCAGAGCGCCGCGAGCAGGTCCGCGTCGGTCGGCGGGGTGGCGCCCGCGGTCGCGGCGCCGGCCTCCGAGCCGGCGGCGAGATCGGCCGTCACCCGGTCGGCCAGCGCCCGGAAGAACAGCGCGCCTCCGCCGTCGAGTGCGGCCAGGATCGCCTCGTGCAGCGGCATCATGGTCAGCGTCTGGGCCGGCGCGGGCAGCAGTAGCGGTGCGGTGTCGGCGAATGCCAGGCTGATCCAGCCGTCGCCGCCGGCGATGGCACCCGCCCCGGCCCAGACCACCTCGCCCGACGCGCACAGCTCGTCGAGGTGGGCCGGGGAGTAGTCGGCGACCCGGGCCGGCAGGATCAGCCGTTCCAGCGCCGAGGCGGGGACGGCCAGCCCGTGCAGCGCCTCGATGGCGGCGGCCGTGGCCTCCACGCCCCGGGCCGTGGAGCCGACATGCTGCCAGGCCGGCAGGAACCGGGCCAGGGCGGCCGGCGGGACCGGCTCGATCTCCCTGCGCAGCGCGGCGAGCGAGCGGCGGCGCAGCATCCGCAGCACCTGGGCGTCACACCACTCGGTGCCCGCACCGCCCGGAGTGAACTCCCCGGAGCTGAGGCGCCCGGCCGCGGCGAGGCGGCGTAGCGCCTGCTCGACGACGAAGACCCCGAGCCCGAACCGGGCGGCGCAGGTCGCCGCCGCGAACGGGCCGCGGGTGCGCGCGTACCGGGCGACCAGGTCGCCGAGCGGATCCGGACCGGGCTCGACGAAGACCGCCGCGAGCCCGACCGGCAACGCCACGCCCAGCGCGTCGCGGACCCGTCCCGCGTCCTCGACCGCCAACCAGCGCTCCTGCCCGGCGATGCGCACCCGGATCGCCCGCCGCGCCCGTTCCAACTCCGCAAGCCACGCCGGGTCCACGCCCCGCTCGCGGGCCTCCACCGAGGACAGGTCGCCGAGCAGGCGCAGGATCTCGGCGGCGTCCTCCGCGTCGCGCGGCCGGCGGTCGTCGGTAAGCCACTGCAGCCGCCGTTCGGTCTCCACCACGACCTCGGGATCGAGGAGCTCACGCAGGTCGACGCGGCCGAGCAACTCGCCGAGCAGGGTGGAGTCCAGTGCCAGCGCGGCGGCGCGCCGTTCGGCGAGGGGTGCGTCGCCTTCGTACAGGAACGCACCGACGTACCCGAACAGCAGGGAGCGTGCGAACGGCGACGGGTTCGGCGTCTCCACCTCGACGATCCGGATCTTCCGCGCAGACAGGTCGCGCATGAGGCCGACCAGGCCCGGCACGTCGAACACGTCCTGGAGGCACTCCCGGGCCGCCTCCAGCGTGATCGGGAAGTCCGCGTACTCCCGGGCGACGTCGAGCAGCTGGGCTGACCGCTGCCGCTGCTGCCACAGCGGGCTGCGCCGGCGCGGATCGCGGCGAGGCAGCAGCAGCGCACGGGCGGCGCATTCCCGGAACCGGGCCGCGAACAGCGCGGAGGTGCCCACCGTCTCCTCGATGACGGCCGCGATCTCCTCCGGGTCGAACGCGACCAGATCGGCGCCGGGCGGGTCGTCGGCGATGTCCGGCAGGCGGATCACGATCCCGTCGTCGGACGGCAGTACCTGCGCGTCGAACCCGTACCGCTCGGTCAGCCGCCGGCCGATCGCCAGCGCCCAGGGCGAGTTGACCCGGGAACCGAGTACACAGTGGACTGTCAGGCGCCAGTCGCCCAGCTCGTCGCGGAACCGCTCGACGACCACGGTGCGGTCGTCGGGCAGCGAACGGGTCGCCTCGCGCTGCTCGGTCAGGTAGGCCAGCAGGTTGTCCACCGCCCACTCGTCCAGCCCGCTGTCGGACAGCGAGGCCCGGGCGTCGGCCGGGGCCGCCTTGACCAGGCTGCGGAGCCGGGCACCGATCGCCCGGCCGAGTTCGACCGGCCGGCCCAGCGTGTCGCCCTTCCAGAACGGCATCCGGGCCGGGGCCCCCGGGGCTGGCGAGACCAGTACCCGGTCGGGGGTGATGTCCTCGATCCGCCAGGAGGTCGAGCCGAGCAGGAAGACGTCCCCGACCCGGGACTCGTACACCATCTCCTCGTCCAGCTCGCCGACCCGGGCGCCGCGCTCGGCGCCGACCAGGAAGACGCCGAACAGCCCCCGGTCGGGGATGGTGCCTCCGCTGGTGACCGCGAGCCGCTGGGCTCCGGGCCGGCCGGTGAGCACATCGCTGTGCCGGTCCCAGACCAGCCGGGGGCGCAGCTCCGCGAACGCGGTCGACGGGTACCGGCCGGCGAGCATGTCGAGCGTCGCCTCCAGCGCCGAGGCGGGCAGCTCGGCGAACGGAGCGCTGCGCCGGACCAGCGCGGCGAGGTCGGGCACGTGCCACGGGTCCATGGCGACCATGGCGACGACCTGTTGGGCGAGAACGTCGAGGGGATTGCGCGGGTACGCCAGCTCCTCGATCGCGCCGTCGGTCATCCGTTCCGCGACCACCGCGCAGGACAGTAGGTCGCCGCGGTGCTTCGGGAACACGACGCCGCGGGACACCGCACCCACCTGGTGTCCGGCGCGGCCGATGCGCTGCAACCCGGCTGCCACGCTGGGCGGCGCCTCGACCTGCACCACCAGGTCGACGGCACCCATGTCGATGCCGAGCTCCAGGCTGCTGGTGGCGACGACCGCGGGCAGCCGGCCGGACTTGAGCAGCTCCTCGATGTGCTTGCGCTCCTCCTTGGACATCGAGCCGTGGTGCGCCCGCGCCACGACCAGCGCGGCCCGGCCCTCGCCCGCCGGAGGGCCGCCCCGGACATCGTCGGCGGCCGGTCCGACACCCACCCCCACCCCCGACTGGGCGATGACTTCGGCCGGCATCCGGGCGCCGGTCGGCACGGGATCGGCGCCGGCCCGCTCCAGCGCGAGTTCGTTGAGGCGCGCGCAGAGCCGCTCCGCGCCGCGACGGGCGTTGACGAACACGATGGTCGAGAGGTGCGCCTGGATCAGGTCGAGCACCCGCTCCTCGACCGCCGGCCAGATCGAACCGCGGGCGGGACCGGCGTCGGGATCCGGATCGTTCGGCGACCGTGCCACGGCGGCGGCCAGGTTGGTCATGTCCTCGACCGGCACCTGGACCGTCACTTCGATGGTTTTCGCGGACTTCGGCTGGATGACCTCGACCGGGGCGGCGCCGCCGAGGAACCGCGCGGTCTCCTCGATCGGGCGGACGGTCGCGGACAACCCGATGCGCTGCGCGGGGCGCGGCAGCAGCGCGTCCAGCCGCTCCAGCGACAGCGCCAGATGCGCGCCGCGCTTGGTCGCGCAGACCGCGTGCACCTCGTCGACGATCACCGTCTCGACACTGCGCAGCGCCTCACGCGCCGACGAGGTGAGCAACAGGAACAGCGACTCCGGTGTGGTGATCAGGATGTCGGGCGGCCGCTTGCGCAACGCGCGGCGCTCCTCGGCCGGAGTGTCGCCGGTGCGCATGCCGACGGTGATGTCGGGTGGCGGCAGGCCGAGCCGGTGCGCCGCTTGGCGGATCCCGGTCAGCGGTGTGCGGAGGTTGCGTTCGACGTCCACCGCCAGCGCCTTGAGCGGACTGACGTAGAGCACCCGGCAGCGCTGGGTCGGATCCTCCGGCGGCGGTTCGGTGGCGAGCCGGTCGAGCGACCAGAGGAACGCGGCCAGCGTCTTGCCGGATCCGGTCGGCGCGACCACGAGTGCGTGGCGTCCGGCGCTGATCGCGTGCCAGGCGCCGGACTGCGCCGCCGTCGGACCGGCGAACGCGGCACGGAACCACGCACTCGTCGCCGGCCCGAAGTCGTTGAACACCCACCCATACTCTCTCGCCGGTACGACAGTGCCAGTGCTGTCCTCTTATGGGCGGAATCTTCCGTGTGTACGAGTGGGGACACTTGCCGCGATTACCGCTAATCAAGTAGGTTCACTCAGCACCGGGCGACGAAGAGTGACGTAGTAGTCACGGTACGGAGGTGACCCAGTGGCCGAGGGACCGCGTGGGCTGCGGCACGAAACGGACGTGCTGCTCCGGCAGCTCGATGGGAATCTCGCCGGCCTGCGGGCCGGCCGCGACCCGACCGACGTCGTGCTGGCCGAGCGGATCACCGAGGTGCTGGGCAGTCTGGTCACGGACACGATCCGGGCGAGCGCGGCCGACCGGGCCAAGGTCCGTGCCGCCGTGCACTACTTCGTCCTGCGCGGCGACGGGCGGCGCGACCGGCGCGCGGCGCGGGCGCTGTCCGAGGATGTCCGCGTGGTCAACGAGATCCTGACCGCGCTCGGCCGGAGGGACCTGTGGATCCAGCCGGTCGCCGGCTCGGCGGCCTGATCCTCATCCCGTGTCGCGTCACGATGCGGGACGGAGGGATTTTGCTAACACCTTCGCGGCCCCTCCGTGATGACCGCTCCGGTTGGCGAGAAAGCAGGAGGCGGCCTGGGTGGGCGAAGCGCGGGTAGGGTAGGGAAGCTCTTCCCGGAAGGAACGTTGATGTCCACTTCTGATCTTGACCACAGCCCCGAGCAGGCGGCCAGGGAGGCTGGCCTCCGCGAAGTGGCCGAGACTCTGACGAATATCGAGCAGGCTACGAGGCGCGCCCAGCGTGCGCAGCGGACCGCCGCGATGACTGTGGGCTGCGATGACCTCGCACGGGTACTGGAGACAGCCGCGGCACGCTTGGAGGCCGCCCACAAGGAGCTGATGCAGGGGGCGTACTTCTCCGCCGACCAGCCCAGACTGTTCTGAGCCATGCGCAGCGGGGAGGAGATCCGCCAGGCGTTGGTCGCGTTCGTCAACCGGTGGCGGGACTATGCGGGTACCGAGCGTGGCGAGGCGCAGACCTTCCTCAATGAGTTGTTCGCCTGCTATGGCGGCGACCGCAAGGCCATGGGCGCCACGTTCGAGGACTCTCACTCATCAGTCGGCATCATGGATCTCCACCTTCCCGGCGTGCTCATCGTCGAGATGAAGGCGCCGAAAGAGGCCGGTCGCCTCGAATCGCACCGCAAACAGGCCCTCGACTATTGGTACAACTCCGCGGACGTGGCCGCGGAGCGTCCCGCGCCGCAATATGTCGTGCTTTGCGCGTTCCAGCGGTTCGAGATCTGGGAGCCGGGCAAGTACCCGAACGCTCCCCGATTGACCTTGAGCCTGGACGAACTGCCGGACCATTATGAAAGCCTGCTGTTTTTGACCGGTGCGGGTGACGACGCCCTCTTCGTGAACTCCAGTCGTCGACTCACCACCGAGGCTGCCACGGCGATGGCTCAGGTGTATCGCGGTCTGCTGGAGCGAAATGCGGCGCCTCCAGAGACCATCCAGCGGTTCATCCTGCAAATGGTGTGGATCTTCTTCGCCGAAGACTACGGCATGATCGAGAACCACCGTATGGAGCGCCTGCTCAAGTTCCTGTCGGAGCAGGAGTACTGGGAGTCATACATGATGCTCGCCGGCTTCTTCACGGCGCTCAACGACTCCAACGAGTTCCCACGGCGCGGTACGCTTGAAGGCACTCGTTATGTGAACGGTCAGCTATTCGCTCAAGCAGCGCCGGTGCATCTCTCCATGGACGAGGCGAAGGCCCTGCTCGGCATCGCACAGTACAACTGGCGGGAGGTCGATCCGACGATCTTCGGATCGTTGATGGAAGGCTTCCTCGGTGTCGAAGCGCGCAGCGCGCTGGGAGCGCACTACACGCATGAGGCCGACATCATGAAGATTGTGCGGCCGACGATCGTCCGGCCCTGGCGCGAACGCGTCGCGGCCGTCACCACACCGGATGCCGCCCGCGCACTGCTTGATGAACTGTGCCGCTTCCGGGTGCTCGATCCCGCCTGCGGGTGCGGAAACTTCCTCTACATCGCGTACCGTGAGCTGCGCGCACTGGAGCACGACCTCAAACAGCGGCTCGCCGACCTGACCCGGGACAGCGGCCTGGCACCGGCCGGCGAGCCGCTGCCGTTCTACCCGATCCGCAACCTGCACGGCATCGACGTCGAGCCCGTCGCCACGCTCATCGCCCGGGTGACGCTATGGATGGGGCACCGGCAGATGATCGACCGGTACGGGCCGGCGGAGCCGCCATTGCCGCTGGTGGAGCTATCGACCCTGCGCGCGGCGGACGCGCTCCGCGTGCCGTGGCCGGAGGTCGACTGCATTGTCGGCAATCCACCCTTCCTCGGATCGCAGCACCTCCGGGAGAAGCAAGGCGATGACTATCTCGTGTGGCTGAAGCGCACGTTCGGTGTGGGGATCAAGGACTACTGCGTTTACTGGTTCCGTCGGGCGCAGGACCATCTCAAGCCCGGCCAGCGGGCCGGTCTGGTCGGTACCAACTCGATTTCCCAGAATCGGGCTCGCTCAGCCAGCCTGGAATATGTGGTCGGGACCGGCGGGGTGATCACGGATGCGGTCTCCACTCAGGTGTGGCCCGGCGAGGCGAATGTCCACGTCAGCCTGGTCAACTGGGTCAAATCGCCGAGCGTTGCGCCGACCGAGTTCTGGCTGGACGGTGACGAGGCGCCGGGCATCACCGTCGAACTCCGCACGCCAGGGGCATCGACGGTGGACGCGCAGCCGTTGGCGGCGAACAAGAGCCGATGCTTTCAAGGCCCCATTCCGGTCGGCGACGGCTTCATCCTCACCGAGGCTGAGGCCGAGTCCCTGCTCGCCCGCCCGGAGGCAAGGTATCGAGATGTAGTGCGGCCCTACATCATCGGCGACGACATCGCCGAAGACTCCAATCAGCGGCCTCGTAGGTTCATCATCGACTTTGCTCAGTATCCGCTTGAGGCCGCGATGCGATATCCGGCTGCACTTTCAATTGTGCGAGAGCGGGTAATGCCTGCACGGGCGACGAATAATCGTGCTGCCTACCGCGACCGCTGGTGGCAGTTCGGGGAGGGTCGGCCCGGAATGCGGAAGGCTCTCACGGGACTTCAGCGGTTCGTGGCTGCCGGGAGGGTGGGTAAGAGGCTCTTGCTTGCCTGGTGCGATTCGTGGACCTGTCCCAGCGACCTCACCTATGTCTTCGCGTTCGATGATGACTACTCGATGGGTGTCCTGTCTTCGACCGCCCACACTGCGTGGGCGCGGTCTCGTTCGTCGACTCTTGAGGACCGCCTGAGGTACACGCCAACCTCCGTGTTCATGACTTTTCCGTGGCCGTACCCGGTCACAGAGCGGCAACGGGAGCTGGTCGGCGAGGCGAGCCGGAAGGTGATCGCTCGGCGGCAGGAGATCTGCGCCGAGAACAACCTCGGCTTGACCAAGCTCTACAACCTCGTTGACGAGGGCGCGTACGCTGATCTCAAGGCGCTCCACCGGGAGCTTGACGAAGCGGTGACCGCCGCCTATGGCTGGCCGAAGGCAATCGCGCAGGACCCGGCGGAAATCGTCCGGCGGTTGCTCCAGCTCAACCAGGAGATCGCCGTTGGCGAGCGGCCATACGCACCCTTCGGCGCGATCGACAGTCAGCGGGTCATCCGCCAGATGCAGATGGAGGGCCTGGCAGAGGCTCCGAGTTAGCCGGCGTGCTCGGTGCGTGTGCCGGGGTTGAGGGTGTCGCAGGGGACGAGGCGGGGCGGCGCGCCGGGTACCGCGTCGTGACCGGCCCGGCCGCACACTCGGCATGCCCGGTGCCGCTCCAGCGACCAGGCGACAAAGCGCCGGTACAGCCGGGTCGGGTCGGCCAGCCCGAGGTCGCCCGCCGCCTGGCTCATCAGCACGGCGAGGTGCGTGGACAGCAGCGGGCGGTCCAGGCGGTACGCCTCGACCAGGCCGGCCCGGGCCGGCCGGCACGGCCACTCGTCGCGGTCCAGCGCACAGGTCCACAGTGGACGATCGGCACGGTGCGCGGTCATCGGTGTCCTCTCCAGAACTGGAAGTGGTGCCAGGCGTAGCTGAGCAGCGGTGCCCGCGGTACCACCGGCGTACGGGGGCACAGCCGTTGGCCCATCTCGGCGAGCAGGTTGGCGGCGTCGTTGGCCACCGGGCACGGCGCGGACTGCCCGCAGGCGGTGCACCGGCCGTCGAACGGCTCGATGGCGTGGCGGGCGAGTCGTGCCCATGCGGCATCGATCTCGGCGCGCACCCGCGCCGAGGCGTACGTGCCCACGCGCGGCTACAAGCGGTCGACGGGTCGCGCGGAGTGTCGGCGGACGGGATCGAATCCAGACCACCGGTCGTGGTAGGAAGTCGGGGAGTCGCAGACGCGGGAGTGCTCCATCGAGGGCACCTTCCGTTCAGACTCATCGACCGGGGCGGGACGCCGGCCGCCAAACCTGGCCCGCCCCGGTCTCCTCATGGCATCAAGATCGTTCGATCCTCACTGGGTGACGCAAACCTCACTCGTCGCCTAGAATGGCATTGATCACAAATTTGAGCAACCTCGGTATTGAGTGGAGCGAGAGTGGCCAAGCGACCTAGCCCGACCCTCCGTGCCCAATGGCTCGGCAAGCGCCTGCGCGAACTCCGTGAGCGCAGCGGGATGACGCTCAAGCAGGCTGGCGAGTACTTGCAGCGGAATCTCTCGATGGTGTCGAGGTTCGAGACCGGCGAGTACCCGATTCGGCGCGGGGATGTCATGGCCCTGCTCGACCTGTACGCCGTCTCAGACGACGGTGAGCGTGCGGCCCTTCTCCGTCTCTCCGAGGACATCTGGCGCAAGGACGGCTGGGAGCGCTTCACCGGGTCGGTCGACCGCGGTTTGATCGACTTCCCGTGGCTGGAGGCCCGGGCCGAACGGATCTGCTCATACGACGCCATGCTCCTACCCGGCCTCCTCCAGACTCCCGAGTACGCGGAATGCCTGATTCGGAACGCGGCCGAGCCGACGAATACCGAGGAAGACATCGCCACCTGGCTGGAGTTCCGGCTCGCCCGCCAGCGGATCCTGTCCGGGGACCAACCCACTCGGGTGGCCGTCGTACTCGATGAGTCGGTGCTGCGCCGCCGCATCGGCGGCCGGGCGGTGATGCGCCGCCAGTTGGCGCACCTGCTGGAGTTGGGCCGGTGGCGGAACGTCCGGCTCCAGGTGCTGCCGTTCGCCGCAGGCGAGCACGCCGGGCTCGACGGGACACTCACCTTCTTCGAGATGCCCGGACCGTACTCACACGTGGCGTACCTGGAGAACCTGGACGGCCGGCTGTACCTCGAATCGACTGGCGCGCAGCGGGTCTGCCGCGCGTACGATCGGGTCCGGGAGGCCGCGTTGGGCGAGAAGGAGTCCGCGGCGTTGATCGAGGCGGTTGCGGAGGAGCTCGATGACCAGGAACCCGACGTCTCAACACGTCGAGCCCGACGAACTGGCCGGCGTCCGGTGGCGGATCAGCAGTCGTAGCCCGAACAACGGTGGGAACTGCGTCGAGGCAGGGCCGTTCGGCGACGGCAGCGGTCGGGTCGCCGTACGGCACAGCCACCACCCCGACGGGCAGGTGATCGTCTACACCCGGGCGGAGTGGGCGGCGTTCCTCGGCGGCGTCAAGGACGGCGAATTCGACTTCGACAGCTGACCGCGAGACTGCTTCCACGGTGCGAGAGCGACGACGGCGCTACAGCGGTGACGGGTCGTCGCGCAGCCGGCTGTAGAGGTAGCCGTCGTGCTACTGGCCGGCCCGGAACTCGCCGGCCCGGATGACACCCTCCAACCGGAAGCCGGCCTTCCCCAACGACTTCTGCTCGGCGGTGTCTCGGTCAGGAACCGGTTCGACTTGACCCCCACGTTACGTGAGGCTGGACGCTGGGCGCGGGAAGGAGGGAAGCCATGGACTACTCGGTGGGACAGGTCGCCCGGTACGCCGGCGTCAGCGTGCGCACGCTGCACCATTATCACGAGATCGGGTTGCTCACGCCGGGCCGCCGTACCGCGACCGGATACCGCCGGTACGGAGAGTGCGATCTCCGGCGGCTGCAACAGGTGCTGTTCTACCGGGAACTGGGCTTCCCGCTGGAAGAGATCGCGGCCATCCTCGACGAGGCCGGTACCGACGCTCTGGCGCACCTGCGCCGCCAGCACGGGTTGCTGAACGAGCGGATCGACCGGCTCCGGGCGATGGTCACGGCCGTGGAACGCGCGATGGAGGCAGAGAAGATGGGTCTGTCCTTGACCCCGGAGGAGCGCTTCGAGGTGTTCGGCGAGAACGACCCGGCGCGGTACGCCGGCGAAGCCCGGCAGCGTTGGGGTGAGACCGACGCGTACAAGCAGTCCCAGCAGCGGACGAAGTCCTACACGAAGGACGACTGGCTGACGATCAAGGCGGAGACCGAGGCGGGCACGCGCCGGTTCGTCGAGGCGATGGCCGCCGGTGAGCCGGCCGGCGGCCCGGTAGCGATGGACGCGGCCGAGGCGCACCGGCAGCACATCAACCGCTGGTTCTACGACGTGCCGTACGAGATGCACCGCTGCCTGGGCGAGATGTATCTTGCCGATCCGAGGTTCACCGCCAACTACGAGAACCTGGCACCGGGCCTGGCGCAGTACGTGCACGACGCGATCGTGGCCAACGCCGAGCGGCACGAGGCATAGCCGGGGGCGGCCGGCGGTCCCCTCCCACCGGTGACCGCCGGCCCGAACCGGGCAGACGAACGAGAAGACCCGGCCGGAACCGGTCCGCCGTTGGATGTAAGGATCCGGGTATGACAATCCGGGTGGTCGTGGCCGACGACCAGACCGCGGTACGGGAGGGTCTCGCACTGCTGCTCGACCTGCTCGACGACGTGGACGTGGTCGGTTCGGCGGCGGACGGGGAAGAAGCCGCGACACTCGTCGCCGAGCACGGCGCCGATGTGGTGCTGATGGATCTGCGGATGCCCCGGTGCGACGGGGTCACGGCGACCGCCCGGATCCGTGCCGACCATCCGGAGACCCAGATCGTGGTGCTCACCACGTACGCGGAGGACGCCGACATCCTGGCGGCGCTGCGCGCCGGAGCGCTCGGGTACCTGACCAAGGACGCCGGCCGGGCGCAGATCGCGGCCGCGGTGCGGGCGGCGGCCAACGGCCAGTCGGTGCTCGATCCCCAGGTCCAGCAACGGCTGCTCGCGGCGGCCACGGGCGCCGTCCCGGTCGCCGAGGGCGGCCTGCCGGACGGGTTGACCGCCCGCGAGGGCGACGTACTGCGGCTGATCGCGGGCGGCCTGTCCAACCGGGAGATCGCCGCCAAGCTGTACGTCAGCGAGGCGACGGTCAAGTCGCACATCAACCGGCTGTTCGCCAAGACCGGCGTCCGGGACCGGGCACAGGCCGTGCAGTACGCGTACCGGCACGGCCTGACCGACCCGTCCTCCTGAGCGGCGCCCGCCTGCCGCTCGGGCGCCCGCTCGGGCCGGCGCGCCCGGCTCAGCTCAGCGAAGCGGTCGCCAGCTTGATGGCGAAGCCGACGAAGACCGCGCCGATCCCGGTCGCCAGTGCCCGGGACAGCCCGCGGCGCTTGCGGAACCACGCCGCCAGGTAGCTGCCCGTGAAGATCAGGGTTGTCAGGTACGCCGCGCTGATCAGCTCGACGATCGTGCCTAGGACCAGGAAAGACAGCCAGGGCCGCGGGTATCCGGGCTGGACGAACTGGATGAAGAACGAGATGAAGAACAGGATCGCCTTCGGGTTGAGCAGGCTGACCACCAGCGACCTGCGGAACGGACTGCGGGCGCGGGCCGGCGGCGCCGCTACCGCCGCTGGCCCGGTGTCGCCCGCCGGCCCGGCCTCGGAGGCGGAACGCCGGCCACGCCAGGCGCGGCGCAGCATGCCGAACCCGATCCAGCACAGGTATCCGGCGCCCGCGTATTTCACGATCGTGAACAGCGCCGGCTGGGCGCGCAGCAGGGAGGCGACCCCGGCCGCGGACAGTGTCATGAGCACCGCGTCGCCGATGAACACGCCCGCCGCGCCCGCGTACCCGCTGCGCACGCCGAGCCGGGCGGCCGTGGACAGCACGTACATGGAGTTCGGCCCGGGCAGGAGGATGATGGCGACCGTACCGAGCAGGTAAGCCCAGATGTTGGTGATGCCGAACACGCCGCCGCCTTCTCTCCCGTGCCGAGCCGGTGCTCGACTACTACCCGCGGGCCAGCCGTTCGGCAAGCCGCTTCTTGGCCAGTGGCCACTCGTCCACGGTCAACCCGTAGAACACCGAATCCCGCCAGGTACCGTCGGCGCGCCGCTTGTGCCGGCGCAGTACGCCCTCCCGGGTCGCACCCAGCCGCTCGATCGCGGCCTGGGAGCGCAGGTTGCGGTTGTCGGTCTGCCACTCCACCCGCACCGCGCCCAGTTCCTCGAAGGCCCGGGTCATCAGCATGAGCTTGGCCTCGGTGTTCACACCCGTGCGCCACCACCGCCGGCTCAACTGCGTCGATCCTATGTGTACCGAGCGGTTGCCCTCATCGGCCGGCATGTACGAGGTGGTGCCGATCACCTCGCCGGTACCGGCGTCCCGCTGGACCCACGGCACCCGCAGCCCGTACCTGGCCTCCCGCAGCATGCCGGCCACCGTCTTGGCCATGTCCCGCGGTGCCTTCGGCGCCGGGCGCGGAATGTACCGGTGCACCTCATCGTCGTCCAGCGCCTCGAACAGGGCGGACGCGTGGCACATGTCCAGCGGTTCCAGGACGACGTGCCGGCCGGCCAGTACCGCCGGTTCGAGCCAGGGCGAGCGGGCCGGCCGCAGGTACCCGGGCACGGGAACGGTCACGCCGTCGCTCGGCACCGGTACGTCCGGGGTCAGCCGCAGCGGCACGACTCCGGCCCAGTACGGCAGCCCCAGGTCCTCCGGCTCGTCGACCGGCCCGCCGCCGCGCGCCTTCAGCGAGACTTCCGTCAGGGCAACCGCCAGCACGCCGGTGGCGGCCAGTTCGCGGCCGGTCGGCGGGCGGCTGTTCACCGACCGGCCGGCGGCCACCTTCTCCACGAGCGCGGTCATGGCCCGGGCCTTCTCGGCCGGATCGGTCACCTGGCGCACCGCCCCGAAGCAGATCACCGACCGGTAGTTGGCGCTGTGGTGGAACTGTGACCGGCCGAAGACCAGCCCGTCGAGCTGGGTCACGGTGACGCAGACCGGGTCGCCGTCGCGCAGCGCGAGCATCGGCCCGCTGCCGGTGGAGCCGTGCAGGTACAGGGTGTCGCCGACGCGGACGAAGACGGTGGGCAGCATCCGCGGGCCGCCGCCGGCGACGAACCCGAGATGGCACACGTACGCCTCGTCGAGCAGCGCGTGCACGTCCGCGCGCTGGTAGGAGACCCGGCTCGGGTACCGGTGCGGGGTGGTGCGGTCGGTCGCCGGGTAGTGGGTGTCCATGATGCGTCCACTCCTTTGTACTGCTACAATCTCGAAGCTGTGGCGGTACGTTATCAGATCGCCGGTACGACGGCGGCGACGATTTCCGGCAGCATCGAGTCCGGTGTGCGCCAGGGCGCTCTGCTGGCCGGCCAGAGCCTGCCGACGGTCCGGGAACTGGCCGGCACGCTTGGCGTGAGCGCGGGCACGGTGGCCGCGGCGTACCAGTCGCTGCGCCAGCGGGGGATCGTGGAGACCGCCGGGCGCAACGGCACCCGGATCCGCCCCCGGCCGCCGCTCGCGTCGAGCCGGAGCGCGCTGCGGCTGCGGGTACCGCCGGGCGTCCTTGATCTGTCGGCCGGCGAGCCCGACCCCCGCCTACTGCCCGCAGCGCCGCGCCTCGACCCGGGCCCGATGCGCGGCTACCGCGACGCCGGGCCGATCCCCGAGCTGGTCGAGCTGGCCACCGCCCGGCTGACCAGCGACGGCGTGGCCGTGCCCGCGCTCACCGTGACCGGTGGCACCCTCGACGGCATCGACCGGCTGCTCGCCGCGAACCTGCGGCCCGGCGACCGGGTCGGCGTCGAGGATCCGGGCTGGGCCAACCTGCTCGACCTCCTCGCCGCCCAGGGGCTGACCCCGGTCGCCATCCCGGTCGACGAGCAGGGGCCGACCCCGGACGGGCTGTCCGCGGCGCTGTCCGCGGGCATCGGCGCCGTCGTGGTGACCACCCGGGCGCACAACCCGACCGGCGCCGCGGTGACCCGGGCGCGGGCGGCCGCGTTGCGCGCCGTGCTGCGCACCCGCCCCGACGTACTCGTGATCGAGGACGACCACGCTGCCGAACTGGCCGTGGTGGCACTGCATCCGCTGGCCGGTTCGGCCCGGCGCTGGGCGTTCGTCCGGTCGGTGTCCAAACCGTACGGTCCGGACCTGCGCCTTGCCGTCGTGGCCGGCGACGAGGCCACCGTGACCCGGGTCGAGGGCCGGATGCGCATCGGCGCCGGCTGGGTGTCGACGATCCTCCAGCAGGTCGTCGTCGCACTGTGGCGGGACGAGACGGTGACCGCGCGGATCGAGCTGGCGCGGGACAGCTACGCCCGGCGGCGGACGGCGCTGCGTACCGCGCTGGCGGAACGGGGCCTCGCCAGCGCGGGGAAGACCGGGCTGAACGTGTGGCTGCCGGTCCCCGACGAGACGGCCGCGGTCGCCCGCCTGCGGGACTCGGGGTACGCGGTGGCCCCGGGCTCGCTGTTCCGCCTGGCCACCCCGCCCGCGGTACGGATCACGGTGAGCCCGCTGTCCGACCGCGACATCGAGCCGCTGGCGGACGCCGTGCGGGACGCGGTGGACGGCGCCGCCTCGGGCGGGTACGCGGTGTGAACCCGGCGCGCCGTAGCCCGACGGGTGTGCCCGGCGGTTGAAGCAATGCCGCCAGACCCGACGTTCCGATAAGGGCTGAGGCGTGGAGCGGGCAGTTGACCTGGTGCCGTCCGGCAGCGCGATCGCCGGGGCGGTTGAGCGGGCCTGAGCCGTACCGGCGTGAGAACCCCGACGCGCCCCGACCCGAGGTCGGGGCGCGTACGGTCTCCGGAAGGGCCGGGTGATCCCGGCGACTCAGCCGATGAACTGCAGGATCCGGACCTCTCCGTTCGGGAGCTGAACCCGCAGCGTGCGGCCGTCTCCCTCCTGGATCAATTCGAGGACCGTCTCGTAGGCCATCACTGCCCGGTTCAAGACATCGGTACGCGAATCGCCAGTCTTCTCAGCGATCCGGTCGAGAGACGCGATGGCGCGAGGCGTGAAGTTCGCAGTGACTCGCGTCAATGATCCCCCCGTGTGGGCAGTGCCTTGCGTGGGTGGCGCCGGCGGTTGGCCGGAGGAGCGGCGCCGGTCACTGTCGGGTTCCATCTTTTCTGTGTCCCCCTGTGTGCTTTCGGCAACCGTATGTAGCAGACTCATGTCGTCCCAATCT
This sequence comes from Micromonosporaceae bacterium, assembly GCA_040255525.1. Classification (GTDB taxonomy): domain Bacteria; phylum Actinomycetota; class Actinomycetes; order Mycobacteriales; family Micromonosporaceae; genus Rugosimonospora. The sequence goes on from JBDZVD010000002.1 coordinate 133,627, forward strand.
CCCGATCTCCTTAAGGGGTTGTGGACAAGGGCGGCGTTACCGGGCAAACGGTGCGCCGCCCGTTCTCATTGAGAACGCTGATCACTCACCGCGTTCATCCCCTCTCATTCGGTTCATGATGCCACAGAGCCCTCGGATGTGTAACCAGATAGGCACATTCCGTTCCCATGATGCGCCCACGCCAGTCGTATGCCGAACGTCATGTGTGCGACGAACGCTGCACACGTTAACCGTACGAGCGTCATGAGTCCATCACGCGTTGCGGCATAGTCCCTGATGAGGGGCTAGTTCCCGCTCGTCGCTCCGGGTGAACTGATCGGTAACTTACTCTCCGTTAATAGATCAACAAGAGCGCGTAACGTCGGCCAGGCACGTTGTGATGCGGGACGGATCGGTAACTACTTACCGTCATGCGACTACGCAAAGTGAGTACCAATATTGGCCAGCATCATGGAACTTTTTGGTGAGTGAAAGGCATACATCTGGTGGATGATCTGCGCTATATTGACGGTGAGTAGCGGCCAGGCCGGAGCCTTCAGGACGAAACGGGCGGGAACGAGGAATGGCAGGTTCCACCGAGGGCGGCGCCCCCGAAGTGAGCGACTCGATCGACGAGTCTGCTGTAGTGCCTTCATCGAAGGCGCACACTCCGCCGTTGCAGCCGGATCGCATGCGGGTCCAGGTCAATGTCCGCGGCGTTCGGGTCAAGGGAGAGGTCAATGTGAATCGCGGCCTGCACGGCCCGGCCAATTACCTCGCGGTCTGCCTGTCGGTACTGGCGACCGTGGTGGTCGTGGTCGTTCTGTGCCGGTTGTGTTCCGCGAGCGGCCGGACCACATTCCTGATCGCCGCGGGCAGCACCGTCCCGGTCGTGCTCCTGGGCTTCGCGTACATCGTCACGAGCGGGAAGCGTGACTGACGGAACGTGCACCCGAGTGTCACGAGAGGTAGAAGGAGAACGAGATGGCGAGTTACCTGGAGATCCCGATCGGTCGCGTATGGCGGCTCAGCGTCCGCGCGCGAGACGTCCAGACCGAGTACCTGGTTCCCGATGTCCAGCTCGCGGACCTCATCAACACCATCGCCTGGGACGCCGAGATCCAGGACTTCCAGTGCGTGCCTTACGACCCCAGCGCTAAGGAGGGGGTGTGGATGACCACCGGACCGGCGCGGGAGGCGGCCGCCTGACACCGGCGCTCCGAGTGCCAACCAGCGGACGATGGGGTACACCTGTCGGTATGTCTGACATGGCTTCGTTCGTACCGGCCGGCGCCGATCTCGACGAGTTGCGCGCGGAGGCGCGCTCCTGTCGCGGCTGCGGCCTGTGGCGCGACGCCACCCAGACGGTCTTCGGGAAGGGCAGTTCCCGTGCCAGGGTGGTGATGGTCGGCGAGCAGCCCGGCGACGTCGAGGACCGGCGCGGCGAACCGTTCGTCGGGCCGGCCGGCGTGCTGCTGCGCCGCGCGGTGGGCGACGTGGGCCTGAAGCCCTCGGACCTGTACATCACGAACGCGGTCAAGCACTTCAAGTTCCGCCAGGCCGGCACCGGCAAGCGGCGGATCCACCAGACTCCGGACCGGGTCGAGATCGTCGCCTGCCGTCCCTGGCTGCTCGCCGAGTTCGCCCAACTGGATCCGCGCTTCGTGGTGGCGCTCGGCGCGACGGCCGGCCAGGCCCTGCTCGGCCCGTCCTTCCGGGTCACCAAGTCGCGCGGGGTGTTGATGCCGTGGCCGGAGTCGGCGTACCACCCGGAGGACTACGCCCAGCCGGGCGGCTCGGCACAGGTCCTGGCGACCCTGCACCCGTCGGCGATCCTGCGCGCCGACGACCGGGAGACGGCGTACGCGGGCTTCGTCAAGGACCTGCGGGTGGTGGCCGACGCCCTTCGCTGACCGTGGAGGTTCATCCGGCACCTGCTCGCGTCCGGGGCGCCGTCCCGGGCGCGGGTCGTCCGCGAGACGGGCGGATGGTCGGTACTGGTCCCCGGCGTACCGGCGGCCGCCGAGGGGCGGCACCTTCGAGGAGGCGGTCGACGAGATGATCGACGCGCTGCGCGAGTACGCCGACGGCTGGCAACAGGTTCCGGGCGCCCCGGCCGACCGGGCGGACAACTGGAGCCCGGTGCAGCTCGTCGGGCTGAGCGACGACGAGCAGCTGCGCGACTGGCTGGTGCGTACGGCGAGCTGAGCGCTGGGCGGCCATCTGACACACTCGGTCGTCATGGAGCAGCACCTGTACGAGCCGGTACACGAGGAATTCCGGGAGTTGTGCCGGGTCTTCCTGGCCCGCGAGGCCGTTCCGTACCACGCCGCGTGGGAGGAGGCCGGCCTGGTCGACCGCGCGGTCTGGCGCAAGGCCGGAGCGGCCGGGCTGCTCGGCCTGGACGTACCCGAGGAGTACGGCGGCGCCGGCCAGCGCGACTTCCGGTTCAACGCGGTACTCGTCGAGGAGATCATCGCGGCCGGCACGACCGGGCTCGGGTTCGGTCTGCACAACGACATCGTGGCGCCCTACCTCACCGAGCTGACCACCGACGAGCAGCGCGGGCGCTGGCTGCCCGGGTTCTGCTCCGGGGAGACGATCACCGCGATCGCGATGTCCGAGCCGGGCGCCGGATCCGATCTGGCCGCGGTGCGTACCTCCGCCGTGCGTGACGGCTCCGACTATGTCCTCAATGGACAGAAGACCTTCATCACCAACGGCGAGCACGCGGATCTCGTGATCGTCGTCGCCCGTACCGGGCCCGGCGCCGGCGCGCACGGGCTGTCCCTGCTGGTCGTGGAGCGGGGCACGCCGGGCTTCGAGCGTGGCCGGCGGCTGAACAAGGTGGGGCTTGCGGCCAATGACACGGCCGAGCTGTTCTTCAACGACTGCCGGGTACCCGCCACGAACCTGATCGGCGGCGAGAACCAGGGCTTCTACCACCTGACCGCGAACCTGCCCCGGGAGCGGCTGAGCATCGCCGTCTCCGCGGTCGCCGGGGCATCGCACGTCCTGGGTGTGACCCTCGACTACGCTCGCGGCCGGGAGGCGTTCGGCCGGCCGATCGGGAAGTTCCAGCACAACCGGTTCCTGCTCGCCGAGCTGGCCACCGAGATCACCGTCGCCCGGACGTTCGTGAACCACTGCGTGGCGGAGTACAACGCGGGCCGGCTGACCGTCGCGGACGCGGCGATGGCGAAGTGGTGGACGACCGAACTGCAGACCAAGGTGGCCGACCGGTGCGTGCAACTGCACGGTGGGTACGGCTACATGAGGGAGTACCCGGTCGCCAAGGCGTGGCTGGACAGCCGGGTGCAGACCATCTACGGCGGTACGACCGAGATCATGAAGGAGATCATCGGTCGCTCGCTGGGCCTGTAGGTCGAGATCTAGCCCGCGGAGCGCATCGCGCGCCGCTCGGCCACCGTCACCACGTGGCTCATCAGCAGCATCGTGGTGACCGGGCCGACCCCGCCCGGTACCGGCGTGATCGCACCCGCCACCTCGGCCACCGCGGCGGTGTCCACGTCGCCGACCAGCCCGCCGTCCGGCGTGGCGTTGGTGCCCACGTCGATGACCACCGCGCCGGGCTTCACGTAGTCGGCGGTGACCATTCCGGCCCGGCCCACGGCGGCGACCAGGACGTCCGCCTCCCGTGCCACGGCCGGCAGGTCGGTGGTGCGGGAGTGGCACACGGTCACCGTGGCGTTCTCGGCGAGCAGCATCAGCGCGGCAGGTTTGCCGACCACGTTGGAGCGGCCGATGACCACCGCGTGCCGGCCGGCCAGCGGGATGCCCTCGTGCTTGAGGATCCTGAGTACCGCCGCGGCGGTCGCCGGGGCGAACGCGTCCGCCGACCCGGACGCGAGCAGGCCCAGCGACACCGGGTTGGCGCCGTCCACGTCGACCTCGGGCGGGATCGCGCTGCCGATGTCCTCCAGCCGCAGCCCTCCGGGCAGCGGGGTCTGGCACATGACGCCGTGCACGCTCGCATCGGAGCCGGCCCGGGTCAGCGCCTCCCGGATCGTGCCGGCGTCCGCGTCGGTGGGCAGCTCGACCGTACGGGCCTCGATGCTCAGCTTCCCGGCGGCGCGGACCAGCGACCGCACGTACCACGCCGCGCCCTCGTCCCGAGTGGCCACCACGATCGCCAGCCCCGGCACGATCCCGGCGCCGCGCAGCGCGGCGACCCGGGCGGTCAGGTCGGCACCCAGCTCCTGGGCGATCTTCTTCCCGTCGATCAGCATGCTTCCCCCAGCTTCGCGGCCCGTGCCGCTCCTGTCCGCGCGTCGGTCCGGTGCGCCGGTCGCGGACCGGCGCCCCGCTCGCGTCAACCCGCGACGCCGCGCCGCACGTTGCCCACGATCTCCCGGCCGAGATCGCCGGCTGCCACGTGCGTGTCGAGTTCCCGGCGCAGCTCGGCGCGGACCGTCTCGTCCTTGAGCGCGGCGAGGTTGACCTCGACGTTGATGGCGGCGGACTCCAGCGCGGACACCGCCAGCGAGGCGGCCACCCCCACGTCGGAGAGCACGTTTCGGTTGGACCTTCCGGGCAGCGCGGCGGCCAGCTCGATGATCCGCGCGGCCACTCCGGCCACCCGCAGCGGTGGCTGCGCGGCCCCGGCGGTGGCGGTCTGGATCGCCTGGCTGCGCGCCGCCTTCTCGGCGTCGGTCTGCTTGGGCAGCCCGTACGCGGCCATCACCGTGTCGAACGCGGACTCGTCGGCCTCCGCCAGCTCCAGCGCGCGCAGGCGCAGCTCCCGGGCCTCGTCGCCGATCGGCCGCACGTACGCCTCGTGCTCCGCGTACGCACCCTTGCCGACGGTCAGGTTGACCACCATCTCGATCAGGGCGGCACCTGACGCGGCCGCGAGCGCGGCGGCCGCGCCGCCGCCCGGTGTGGAGGCCGACGAGCCCAACCGCTCCAGCCAGTCTCCGAGCATGTCCTGCTGCACGTATGGACCCTACCAACGCGGGCCGGCGCCGGTGCCGCACCCGGTCGGCGGTACGCCGTCGGGCGGCGGGGTGTTCCGGGCCCGGCCCGGCGGGGTGTTCCGGGCCCGGCCCGGCGGG
>JBDZVD010000002.1:138780-149368 GCA_040255525.1 Micromonosporaceae bacterium
GGCGGGGTGTTCCGGGCCCGGCCCGGCGGGGTGTTCCGGGCCCGGCCCGGCGGGGCGTTCCGGGCCCGGCCCGGCGGGGCTCGGGGCATCCGGCACCGGGGTACCGTTGCGAAGCGGGTGGATCTCGTCGAGGGGGTGGAATCGTGCGGTTGACCGACTTCTGGGCGCGGCTGGACCGGGTCTTCGGGCCGGGCTACGCGGCGAGTGTCGCCGCCGACCAGGTGCTACCCCAACTCGGCGGGCGGACGATCCAGCAGGCCCTGGCGGCGGGGGAGGAGACCTCGGTGGTCTGGCGCGCGGTCGTGGCGGCTTATCCGGAGCGGGTACCCCAATCGATCCGCTGACTTCCGGGGTGTCGCGTCATGCGTCGTACACCTGTACGGGTATTGTCCACAGCATGGCGCTTATCCACAGGTCTCGGCCCGTCGGCTGTTTTCTGTCGGACCCAGCGCCTAGCGTGTCCGCGTGACCAAGAGTTCCTCGGCCAAGACATCGGCGAAAACCGCGAACGTAGGGGTGGCAGCGATGGGAGCAGCAGCGCCCGACCGCGAGAAGGCACTCGATCTTGCCCTCGCGCAGATCGATAAACAGTTCGGCAAGGGTTCGGTGATGCGCCTGGGCGAGCGCCCGGTCGTCCCCATGGCGGTGATCCCGACCGGCTCGATCGCCCTCGACGTTGCCCTGGGTGTGGGTGGCCTGCCCCGGGGGCGGATCATCGAGGTCTACGGCCCCGAGTCCAGCGGTAAGACCACGGTCGCCCTGCACGCGGTGGCCAATGCCCAGGCCGCCGGCGGCATCGCGGCGTTCATCGACGCCGAGCACGCGCTCGACGCCGACTACGCCCGGGCTCTCGGCGTCGACACCGACGCGCTACTGGTCTCCCAGCCGGACACCGGCGAGCAGGCGCTGGAGATCGCGGACATGCTGGTCCGCTCCGGCGCGCTGGACGTGATCGTGATCGACTCGGTGGCCGCGCTGGTGCCGCGTGCTGAGATCGAGGGCGAGATGGGCGACAGCCACGTCGGTCTCCAGGCTCGGTTGATGAGCCAGGCGCTGCGCAAGATCACCGGTGCGCTCAACAACTCAGGCACGACCGCGATCTTCATCAACCAGCTCCGCGAGAAGATCGGCGTCATGTTCGGGTGCTTCAACTACTCGACCCGAGTCACCCTGGCAGACGGCACCCAGGAGAAGATCGGCAAGATCGTCAACCAGCGCATGGACGTCGAGGTTCTCTCGTATGACCCGATGACCGACCGGGTCGGGCCGAAGAAGATCGTCAACTGGTTCAACAACGGCCCGGCCGAGCGGTTCCTGCAGTTCACCGTGGCCAAGTCGGGCGGCAATGGCAGGGCGCAGTTCGCGGCGACGGAGAATCACCTGATCCGTACCCCCGGTGGCTGGCGCGAGGCGGGCGAGCTGATCGCGGGCGACCGGGTCATGATCGCTGAGCAGCGCCGCCTCTCCGGCCAGCAATGGCAGGTCGTGCTTGGCTCGCTGATGGGCGACGGCAACCTCTCGCCGAACCGTGACGACCGGGCGGGGGTCCGGTTCCGCCTGGGCCACGGCGCCAGGCAGGCCGCCTACCTCGACTGGAAGGTCTCGCTGTTGGGCAACATCGCCCACACGCGCCGGGCCGATGCCCGGGGAGCGGTCTTCGCTGACTTCACCCCGCTGCCCGAGCTGGATGAACTGCGCCGGGCGGTCTATCTCGGCGACGGTAAGAAGCACCTGAGCTGGGACTACCTGAAGGCGCTCACGCCACTCGCGTTGGCCGTGTGGTTCATGGACGATGGCTGCTCCACCATGCGGTCCAAGGGGCTTCAGGAGCGCACCAGAGGCGGCAGCGGACGCGTTGAGGTCTGCGTCGAGGCCATGAGCGAGGGGTCGCGCGAGCGGCTGGTCGAATACTTGCGTGACGTCCACGGTCTGGATGTGAAGCTGATCGCGAAGGGCGCGAGGCACCTCGCCACGATCCTGTTCAGCACGGCGGCATCCGCGAAGTTCCTGGAGCTGGTGGCGTCCTGTGTGCCGGTGGCGATGGAATACAAGCTGCTGTCCGCCCTCCGCGGCCGTTGCGCCGTGGAGCCGGTGTTCGCCGCGGCCGAGACCGTGCCGGTACCGGCCCGCATCCTAGACGTCCACGTCAAGCCTCGGACCCGCTCGATGAATCGGTTCGACATCGAGGTGGAAGGCAACCACAACTACTTCGTCGACGGTGTGATGGTGCACAACAGTCCGGAGACGACGACCGGTGGCAAGGCGCTGAAGTTCTATGCCTCCGTCCGGCTCGACGTGCGGCGCATCGAGAGCCTCAAGGACGGCGGCGACGCGGTCGGCAACCGGACCCGGGTGAAGGTCGTGAAGAACAAGGTGGCCTCGCCGTTCAAGCAGGCCGAGTTCGACATCATCTACGGTCAGGGCATCTCGCGGGAGGGCTCGCTCATCGATGTCGGCGTCGAGCAGAGCATCATCCGCAAGTCCGGCGCGTGGTACACCTACGACGGCGACCAGCTCGGCCAGGGCAAGGAAAACGCCCGCAGGTTCATGAAGGAGAACCCCGACGTGGCCGCCGAGATCGAGAAGAAGATTCTCGAGAAGCTGGGCGTGGGCGCCGGGCTGCCGGCCGATGCGGCCGGTGGTCCCGAGGTCGTCGCGGTCGACTTCTGATCGTGCCGGGTAGGCGACGAGGAGCCCGCACGGGTCGGGGCTGGGATGCTGCCCCACCCCGACCCCGACGGACCGCGGCCCGACCTGACCCGAACCGGAACGAGGACTCCGGGTGGGTCGCCTCCGACGGACCGCTGTGGACTCCGGAAGAGGACGGTTACACCCGCGCCCCGGACCGGGACGCGGAGTCCGTGGGCGGCTCCGGCGCTGCGGAGCGGGGGAGGCGGACCCGGTACGGGCGCGGCGACCGGTCCGGGGCACCGGGCGACCGGTCGGCGCCCGATGGCGAGCGCGGATCCGGGCCGGCCCGGGATCCCGCGCAGGTCGCCCGGGACATCTGTCTCCAGCAGTTGGCGGTCCGTCCCCGTACCCGCGCCGAACTCGCCGCCGTGCTGCGTAAGCGCGGCGTTGCCGACCAGGTCGCGGCCGAGGTTCTCGACCGGTACGACGAGGTCGGGCTCATCGACGACGCCGCGTTTGCCAAGGCATGGGTGACCACCCGGCACCACGGCAAGGGGCTGGCCCGCCGGGCGCTCGCGAACGAACTGAACAAGCGCGGCATCGACGGAGACTTGGTCGGAGCCGCGTTGGAGGAGATCGACCAGGACACCGAGGCTGCCACCGCCCGTTCTCTGGTCGACCGGAAACTGCGCACGATGTCCGCCGCGCCGCCGGAGGCGGTGTTCCGACGACTGGTCGGCATGCTCGCCCGGAAGGGGTACCCGCCGGGGTTGGCGATCACTGCCGTCAAGGAGGCGCTCGCCGCCCGAAAGGACGAGGTGGGAGCGTTCGCTGACGTCGTCGATCCGGACGATCTCCCGGATCTGGTCGTCGATCCGGACGACCCGATCCGCTGACCAGCGGCTCAGCCGAAATGACGATGGTGATGTTTCCCCAGGTAGGCGGCCCGTAGCAGTCTGTGGCCGCCGCTGCTCGATCAGGTGTTCTTGACCGAACCGGTATCGGACACCTAGCCTCGGGTTACCAGAGGAGAACGTCCGACCATCGCGGCTAACCGCACAACATAGATCGCATAACAGTACGGCATCATTTGGTCGCGTTTACGCGGCTAGCACCACCTTTCGTCGACGCACGGTCAACGCGCGACGACGCAGGCGTACCCGCGGTACGGCACCGTCGCCGTACGGCACCGTTGACCACACCCGCGCATCGGACCTCTCCTCAACGGGCAACGCACCGGGCTTCGCCGGAAGCCGGGTACGGGCGGGGAAGGGAGGCGACCGTGACAGCCCTCGTCATGGTTTTCGTGGGCGTGGTCGTCGTCCTTGTCGCAGTCGTCGCCGTCGGGCTCATCGCCGTCCTGCGTGTCGTGCGCCCGCTGCGGTCCAGTCCGGAGAACGCGGGTCAGCCGCAGGCCGACGCCGGGTTCGTCGCCGAACGGGACCGGCAGGAGCAATCCCTGGCCGCGCTGCGGGACGCCGCCGACGAGGCCAGCTCCGTGGCGGAAGAGGCGCGGGCGAAGGCCACCACGGCCCGCACCGAACTGGCCGCCGCCAAAGCCGAGGCGAACGCGGCCCGTGCCGAGGCCAAGCGCGTACTGGCGGCCGCCCACACCGAGGCCGACACCATCCTGGAGCGCGCCCACCGCCAGGCGGAGCAGGACGCCGAGCAGGCGCGGGTCACGGCCCGGCGCACCGGCGAGCGGGAGATCGCGATGCTCACCGCCACCGCCCGGGAACAGTCCGCCGACGCCGAGCGGCGCCAGCAGCGCCTCGACGAGCGCGAACGGCTGCTCGCCGAGGAGGCCGAGCGCTTGGCCGAGCGGGACCGCCGGATCAGCGCGGCGGAGGCGGAGCTGATCGAGCGGGAGAACGGCCTGACCAGCAGGGAGAACGCGATCGCCAAGCTGGAGGAAGACCGGCGCCGCGAGCTGGAGCGGGTGGCCGGACTGACGGCCGAGACCGCGAAGGCCGAACTCATCGAGACGATCGAGACGCAGGCCAAGCGCGAAGCGGCGCTGCTGGTCCGGGACGTCGAGGCCGACGCCCGGAACACGGCCGACCAGCGCGCCCGGCACATCGTGGTCGACGCGATCCAGCGGGTGGCCAGCGAGCAGACCGCGGAGAGCGTGGTCAGCGTTCTGCACCTGCCCACCGACGAGATGAAGGGTCGGATCATCGGCCGGGAAGGCCGCAACATCCGCGCGTTCGAGTCGGTGACCGGGGTCAACCTGATCATCGATGACACCCCCGAGGCGGTGCTGCTGTCCTGCTTCGACCCGGTGCGCCGGGAGATCGGCCGGCTGACGCTGGAGAAGCTGGTACTCGACGGGCGGATCCACCCGCACCGCATCGAGGAGGTCTTCGACCTGGCCAAGCACGAGGTGGAGCGGCTGTGCCTGCGGGCGGCCGAGGATGCCCTGGTCGAGGTCGGCATCACCGACCTGCACCCGGAGCTGGTGCCCCTGCTGGGCCGGCTCCGGTACCGCACGAGCTACGGCCAGAATGTTCTCAAGCACCTTGTAGAGACCGCTCACATCGCCGGGATCATGGCCGCCGAACTGCGGCTGGACGCGCCGTTGATCAAGCGGTGCGCCTTCCTGCACGACATCGGCAAGGCGCTCACCCATGAGGTCGAGGGCAGTCACGCGCTCATCGGCGCCGACCTCGCCCGCAAGTACGGCGAGGCGGACGAGGTGGTGCACGCGATCGAGGCGCACCACAACGAGGTGCCGCCGCAGACCATCGAGGCCGTACTCACCCAGGCATCGGACGCCTGCTCCGGCGGGCGGCCGGGCGCGCGGCGGGAGAGCCTGGAGGCGTACGTCAAGCGGCTGGAGCGGATCGAGGAGATCGCCGGCGGCAAGCAGGGTGTGGAGAAGGTCTTCGCGATGCAGGCCGGTCGCGAGATCCGGGTCATGGTCAAGCCGGACGATGTGGACGACATCGGCGCGGCGGTACTGGCCCGGGACGTGGCCAAGCAGATCGAGGAAGAGCTGACGTATCCGGGCCAGATCCGGGTGACGGTCGTGCGCGAGTCGAGGGTCACCGAGATCGCCCGCTGACCCGGCGGCCCCCTCGCCCGCTACGTTTCGAGGGGCGCGGCCGGAGCCGGGGTGTGGCGGAGGTGAGCACTTCGCCCGCTACGTTCGAGGGGCGCAGCCGGAGCCGGGGTGTGGCGGAGGTGAGCACCTCGCCCGCTACGTTCGAGGGGCGCAGCCGGAGCCGGGGTGTGGCGGAGGTGAGCACCTCGCCCGCTACTCTGGGTGGTCGATGGAAGAGGGGCCGAGGGTGGCAAGAAGCTTCAAGGTCGTGACGTACGGCTGCCAGATGAACATGCACGACTCGGAGCGCATTTCGGGTCTGCTGGAGACTGCCGGATATGTCCGGGCCGACGACGTCGACAACCCCGATGTCGTCGTCTTCAACACCTGCGCCGTACGGGAGAACGCGGACAACCGGCTGTACGGGAATCTCGGGCACCTGCGCCCCACCAAGCTCGCCAACCCCGGCATGCAGATCGCGGTCGGCGGATGCCTGGCGCAGAAGGACCGGGGCGACATCGTCACCAAGGCACCCTGGGTCGACGTCGTCTTCGGCACCCACAACATCGGCTCCCTGCCCGCGCTGCTCGACCGTGCGCGGCACAACGAGCAGGCCGAGGTCGAGATCCTCGAATCCCTTGAGGTCTTCCCGTCGACGCTGCCCACCCGGCGCGAGTCCAGCTACGCCGGCTGGGTGTCCATCTCGGTGGGCTGCAACAACACCTGCACGTTCTGCATCGTGCCGTCCCTGCGCGGCCGGGAGCGCGACCGGCGGCCGGGGGAGATTCTCGCCGAGGTCGAGGCGCTGGTCGCCGAGGGGGTCCTGGAGGTCACCCTGCTCGGCCAGAACGTCAACTCGTACGGCGCCGAGTTCGGCGACCGGTACGCGTTCGGCAAGCTGCTGCGCGCGTGCGGCGACATCGGCGGGCTGGAGCGGGTGCGGTTCACCAGCCCGCACCCGAAGGACTTCACCGACGACGTGATCGCCGCGATGGCAGAGACGCCCAATGTGTGCCACCAGTTGCACATGCCGCTGCAGTCCGGTTCGGACGCCGTACTGCGTGCCATGCGGCGCAGCTACCGGCAGGAACGGTACCTGGGAATCATCGACAAGGTACGGGCAGCGATGCCGGACGCGGCCATCACCACCGACATCATCGTCGGCTTCCCGGGGGAGACCGAGGCGGACTTCGAGCAGACCCTGGAGGTCGTCCGGGCGGCCCGGTTCGCCAGCGCGTTCACCTTCCAGTACTCCAAGCGGCCGGGTACCCCGGCGGCCACCATGGACGGGCAGCTCCCGAAACAGATCGTCCAGGAGCGGTACGACCGGCTGATCTCGGCCCTGGAGGACATCACCTGGGAGGAGAACAAGAAGTTCGTCGGCCGTACCGTCGAGGTGCTGGTGGCGGTCGGCGAGGGGCGCAAGGACGGCGCGACCGGCCGGCTGTCCGGACGTGCCCGCGACGGTCGCCTCGTGCACTTCAGCGCCGGGGGCAACGACGGCATCCGTCCGGGCGACATCGTCGAGGCCACGATCACCTACGCCGCGCCACACCACCTCAACGCCGACGGTGAGCCGGTCTCGCACCGGCGTACCCGTGCCGGCGACGCCTACGAGGCCGGACACATTCCGCGTACCCTCGGGGTTTCGCTCGGCATGCCCACGGTCGGCGCGCCAGCGAGCACATCCGGCCCGGCGCGTCCGGGGCCGCGCGACGGCCTGGACCGGTCGCCGGCGGATCACTGCGGCTGAGGCCCCCACAAATGATCGAGGCGCCCACCTTCGCGGTGAACGCCCCGATCTCTATGTGGTGTTTCAGTTGGTGTGCTCCGCCAACTGCAGGAATTGGCGCTTTGCGGCGAGGGCCTGTTCGGCCTCGCGGATCCGCTTCGCATCGCCGGCCGCCTGGGCCCGGGCCAGCCTCGCCTCGGCCTCGGCGACCTGCTCGCGCATCTGGGTGAGCAGCGGGTTGTCCGACGGCGAGGTGCGCCGCCAAGCGGTGTCCATCGCGGCCCGGACCTTCTCCTCGACCGCGCGTAGCCGCCGGTCGAGCCCGGCCGCGGCCTCCCGGGACACCCGCCCGGCATCGTGCCACTGGCCCTGGATCTCCCGGAGCTTGGCCTGCGCGGCCTTCGGGTCGGCGTCCACGTCGAGCGCCTCGGCCTGGGCCAGCAACTCGTGCCGGCGATCCAGGCTCGCCTTCTGCTCGGCGTCACGGGCCGAAAAGACCTCGCTGCGCCTGACGAAGAACGTGTCCTGGGCCGCCCTGAAGCGTTCCCACAGGCGCTGCTCCACCTCTTTCGAGGCGCGCGGTGCGGCCTTCCACTCGTTCATCAGCTCCTTGAGCCGGTTGGCGGTGGGGCCCCACTCGGTCGAGCCGGACAGCGATTCGGCCTCCCCGACCAGCTCCTCCTTGCGGGCCTGGGCCTGCTTCCGGGCGCTGTCGAGAGTGGCGAAGTGCGCGCCCCGGCGGCGGGTGAACGTGTCCCGCGCCGTCGCGTACCGCTTCCACAGCTCGCCGTCGGTCTTCCGGTCGACCCCGCGGACGGTCTTCCACTCGTCGAGGATCTCCTTGAACCGGTCGCCGGCCGCCTTCCAGCTGGTCGACTCCGCGGCGATCTGTTCGGCCTCGACGACCAGCGCGGTCTTGCGCGCGACCGCCTCGGCGCGTGCCGCGCTGCGCGCCGCGTGAACCTCGCCGACCTTGGCCTCGGCAGCCGCCGACAGCTTGTCCAGCCGCTCCCGCAGCCCGTCGATGTCGCCCACGACGTGCGGCTCGTCGAGCTCGCCGCGCAGCTCCTTGATCCTGGTCAGGGCGTGCTGCGCGTCGCCGGCCCCGGTGCCGAGCCGGGTCTCGATCAGGTTGACCTCGGTGACCACGCCGTCGAAGCGGCGCGCGAAGTGCGCCAGCCCCTCTTCGGGACTGCCGGCCTGCCAAGAGCCGACCACGCGCTCGCCCTCGGCGGTCTTCACATAGACGGTTCCCTCATCGTCGATCCGGCCGAAGGTGGTCCAGTCACTCATGCGATCGCCCCGCCCTCGGCAGATCGCCGCGTGTCGACGGGACAGTGCCCGCCGCGCCGAGCCCTCCGCTTCGCTCGCTCATGCCCAACCTCGTTCTCCCGGTGCCCTCCGGGCGTCCCCGGTGGCGCCGCCACAGCGCAGTGAGTTTCTCCCCGGCATTCTCACAGGTCCGACCCCGTCCGCGTCGAGCCACTGGGGCCGACCGTGACCATACGGTGTCCTGACGCGACTCGGGGAGCGTTTTCCGCGTCCGGTTACGGTTGATCCGTGCCACTAGTCGCCGCCGCGGTGTGCCCGTCGCCGCCGATGCTGGTTCCCGAGATCGCCGCCGGCGCCGCCGCAGAACTTGATGATCTTCGCGCCGCCCGCGACCGCGCCGTGGGGCGACTGCTGGCTGCGCGCCCGGATGGGATCTTGATCGTGGGTACCGGTGCGGGGACCGCCTGGCGGCGCCCCGACGAGTACGGCACCCTGGCGCCCTGGGGCGTCGTTGGCTGGAGGTCGTGCCGGGCCGGCGAGGCCGGGCGACCCTGCAGCTGAGCCTCACTGTCGGTGTGTGGTTGCTGCCCAGGAGTGTCGACCTGGCGCCGGCATCGCCCGGCCCCACCGGATCGGCGGCGCGCACCGGGCTCCCCGCCGCCGACGCGCAACCGGCGATCGCCACCGCCGCCGGGCCCGGAAGCGAGCCGGTGGCGGTGGGCCTGGCCAGCGTGGCGCCCGACGAACCGCCGGACGGCTGCGCGGCCTTGGGCCGGCACCGGGTACCTGGTGGCCGCCTGGGAACCGGCCGCCTGACCGGTGCCCAGCCCGGCGGACCTCGGTGGCCGGCGGACCTCGGTGGCCGGCGGACCTCGGTGGCCGGCGGGCGCCGGGCCGGCGGGCGCGGGACAATGGGCCAATGCACTTCGCGAAGGGCCACGGCACCGGCAACGACTTCGTCGTCCTGCCCGATCCGGACGGCGCGATCGATCTGACCGCGCAACTGGTCGCTACGCTGTGCGCCCGGCACTTCGGGATCGGGGCGGACGGCGTGCTGCGGGTCGTGCGCTCGGCGAAGCACCCGGACGCGGTCCGGTACGCCGACGACGCGGAGTGGTTCATGGACTACCACAACGCCGACGGTTCGCTGGCCGAGATGTGCGGCAACGGGGTCCGGGTGTTCGCCCGCTACCTCACCTCCTACGGGCTGGTCGACGCGGCCCGGTTCCCGGTCGCCACCCGGGCCGGCCTGGTGACCGTCGAGGTACGACCGAGCGAGATCAGCGCCGAGATGCCGCTGCCGACCGTGGGCGGCGAGTCGGCCGCCCGGCTCGGCGACCGGGACTACGCCGGAACCTCCGCCGACGTCGGCAATCCGCACCTGGTATGCCCGGTCGACGACGTGTCCGCAGTGGACCTGTCTGAGCCGCCGATCCTGGACGCGAGCGTCTTTCCGGAGTCGGCGAACGTCGAGTTCGTCGCCCCCGCCGAGCCGGTACCCGGCGCGGACCTGCACGTCCGGATGCGGGTCTACGAGCGGGGCTCCGCGGAGACACTGTCCTGCGGCACCGGGGCCTGCGCGGTGGCCGCGGTCGCCCTGCGCACCGCGGGCCGGGACGCCGGTACCGTCGCCATCGACCTTCCCGGCGGCCGGCTCACCGTCACCGTCGATCCCGCCCGGTGCGTGCTGACCGGTCCGGCACTGATCGTGGCCACCGGGGACGCGCTGGTCTGAGCCCGTGCCCGTCCGGCGCTGGCGCGCCGGACGGGCACGGGAGACCTCAGCCCGCGACCACGGACCGGCTCCGGCTGTGCTCACGAATTGATCTCGGTCGGCTCCGGAGTGTCCGGATCGGCGATCGGCCCCTTGGCCACCGCCCTGATCGCGGCCGCCACCGCCGGC
Organism: Micromonosporaceae bacterium; assembly: GCA_040255525.1. Lineage (GTDB taxonomy): Bacteria > Actinomycetota > Actinomycetes > Mycobacteriales > Micromonosporaceae > Rugosimonospora. The sequence continues at coordinate 149,362 of JBDZVD010000002.1, forward strand.
GCGACCC
>JBDZVD010000054.1:0-42084 GCA_040255525.1 Micromonosporaceae bacterium
GATCAACAACCCGTCAACGAAACCGCGCTTGACAACCACCTCTTGCGATGGTCAGTCGGGGAGCAGAGGCACCTGCGGCCCGCCGTCCCGGCCGAGCAGCGCGGCCCGGGTCACGGCGGATGATCCGAACCGGTCCCGTACCTTGTCCAGAGCCGCGTCGAGGTCTCCGTCGCGGTCGTCCGAGTCGCCGCCCGGCCGGACAGCGGGGCGCCGGCCGAACGGCAGCTCCAACTGGACCGGCCCGTCGTCGAGGTTGCCGACCGCGACCCCGACCAGGGTCAGCCCGCGGTGCGTCACCATCGGCATCGCCGCCATGAGCAACGCACGCGCGGCGCCGAGGATGGGCCGCGTGCCGGCGGTCGGCCAGGGCAGCGTCCGGGAGCGCGTGATCCGGGTGAAGTCGGCGAAGCGCAGCCGCAGCGTCACCGTGCGGCCCGGCCGCCCCGCTGCCCGCATCCGCCGGGTCACCCGGTCGACCAGGCCGGCGAGCACCGCGTCGAGATCGGCCGGCGACCGCTCGGCGCGGCCCAGTGCCCGCTGGGATCCGATCGATCCCCGGCGCCGGCCCACCTGTACCGCGCGGGGGTCGCGGTTGTGCGCCAGAGCGTGCAGGTGGCGCCCGGAGCCGGCACCCAGCATCGAGACGAGCGCCGCCTCGCCGAGCCGGGCCACGTGCCCGACGGTGACGACGCCGCGCTCGCGCAGCTTGCCGGTGGTGACCGGGCCGACACCCCAGAGCAGCTCGACCGGCAACGGGTCCAGGAAATCCAGCTCGCGGTGGGGCGGCACGACGAGCAGGCCGTCGGGCTTGGCGACCCGGCTGGCCACCTTCGCGAGGAACTTCGTCCGCGCCACGCCCACGGTGATCGGCAACCCGACCTGGGCGAGCACATCGCGACGCAGCCGAACGGCGATCTCCGTCGGGCTGCCCGAGACGCGCCGGAGGCCGCCGACATCCAGGAACGCCTCGTCGATCGACAGGCCCTCGACCAGCGGCGTGGTCCGCCGGAACACCTCGAAGACCGCCTCGCTGGCCTGCGCGTACGCCGACATCCGGGGCTCGACCACGACAGCGGCCGGGCACAGCCGCCGGGCCTGCCGCCCGGCCATCGCGGTCCGCACCCCGTGCGCCTTGGCCTCATAGCTCGCGGCGAGCACGACTCCGGACCCGACGATCACCGGCCGGCCGCGCAGCGCGGGATCGTCGCGCTGCTCCACGGACGCGTAGAACGCGTCGAGGTCGGCGTGCAGGATGGTCGCCTCGGCGGACACCTCGACATTATCGCACAGATGTACTAATCCCCGGGTTACTGTCGCTTTGCAGCTACCCGCGAGTACTCCGAGGAAAACCACGGCATGGCGTAGCCGGGGCGCGTTGTCCGGGTCGGGGCGAAGGTGCCAGAGCCCGGCGTGGCACGGTATGGGGCGCCGCACCGTATGGGCCGGCCGGTGTCACGGTCGGCGGCAACTGGTGACGTCCGGTCCACAGGTGGGCCGGCGCCGGCCAGCATGCCGAGGCCGGCGGGCTGGGGTGGAAGAACCTACGGCGCACGCTCAACCGTTGTTGAGGCCCTCGGCAGGTGCAGGTACACCGGCCGGTCGGGTCAGCGCGGTCAGGACGAGGGCGACCGTGGTGGCCAGGGCGGCGACGACCGCGCAGGTGATGAATCCGCTGGTGAGGTTGTGCGTGGCTCCCAGGAGCGGGCCAAAGGTGGCGACGCCGATAGCGGCGCCGACCTGGCGTGAGGTGTTGAACACCGCAGACGCGGCCCCGTGCAGAGCGGGTTCGACAGCGGCGATGGCTTGCGAGGTCATGGTGGTGACCAGCAGGCCGGAGCTGAACCCGGCGGGGACAAGGGCGAGCACCAGGGGCCAGAGCGCGGATGCGGTGCTGGCCCACGCCACCGCGAGCAGCGTGGTGGCCAGCACGGCCTGACCGATACCCAGGACGGCGGGGCGGCCAACGCGCTGCGCGAGCGGGGCAGCGCAGATCGCGCCGATCGAGATGAGACCGGTCAGGGGCAGGAACAGCAGTCCGCTGACCAGCGCGCTGAGACCGCGGCCTTGCTGGAGCATCAGGCCCATCGCGAACAGCAACCCGTAGAAGGCGAAGTTGAACAACGCGCCCTGTGCGGCCGTGGCAACGAACCGACGGTCGGCGTAGACGCCGGGCGGCAGAAGCGGTACCGGGGTCGACCGTTCGGCCCAGACGAAGCTGACGAGCCCGGCGAGGGCCAGCGCGGCGGCGACGACGACCGCAGGGCTCAACCAGCCCTGCGCGGGTGCCTCGATGAGCGCGAAGACGAGCCCGCCGATCAGGACGGCCGCCGCGCCCATGCCGGCGGCGTCGAGGCGCCGGGGGCGGCGCGCGATGGTGGGCATCGAGCGCAGGCTCCAGACGGCGGCGGGGATTCCGATGACGACGTTGACGGCGAACACGGCCCGCCAGTTCGCGAGCGCGACGAGCGCCCCGCCCAGCAGCGGTCCGGCGGCCATTCCGATGCCTCCCGCGGCGGCCCACCGGCCGACGCGCCGGTGCCGCGTCCGCTCGTCGGTCGCGGTTGCCGTGGCCAGGACGAGCGCGCTGGGCAGCAGCAGGGCCGAGCCCGCGCCTTGGACCAGCCGGGCAAGGTTGAGCATCACCATCGAGGTCGCGGCCGCGCAGACCGCCGAGGACGCGGTGAAGACCAGCAGTCCCGCCACGAAGGCGCGCTTCGCGCCGAGCGTGTCCGTGATCGCCCCGGCACCGAGCATCATCGCGGCGAAGGAGAGGGTGTAGGCGTTGACCGACCATTCCAGATCGGATCGGGAGGCGTGTAGGTGCGACGCGAGTTGGGCGAGGGCGAGGTTCACGATCGTGCCGTCGACGAAGACCATGAAGGCCGCGATCAGCGCGAGCACCACGACACCCCGGCGGTGTTCGATAATCATGGAACTACCCTAGGCCGTGTTCGACGTTCATGGAACAGCGGGGTACTGTACAGGCGAGGAGGAATCATGGCGTCGCACACACCCGTCCCCGCCGCCCTGGATGTCATTGCCGTCCTGCAAGCCCTTGCCGACCCGGTGCGCCTGGACCTCGTCCGGCAGTTGCGCGAGACGGACACGGCGATCGCGTGCGGCCGGTTCGACACCCGGGTGGCCAAAAGCACCCTCAGCCACCACTTCAAGACCCTCCGGGAAGCGGGCGTCATCGCCACCCATCGGGAAGGCGGTCAGGCCCTCAACACGCTGCGCTCCGCAGAGCTGGAAGCCTCGTTTCCCGGCCTGCTCGACGCCATCTTCCGTCGGGCTCATTCATAGCGATGGCCGATGCGCGCCCGGCGCGCTCCCTCGCCCAGCGGACAGGGGCCGTCCGATTGCCGCCGGATCAGCCGGGGGTCGGACGGCCTGGCGGTGGCGACTCCGCGCTCACGCGCCCGGGCTCTCGCCGGACGATCGCCGGAGGCACCCGTGCTGCCCGCCGCTATCCGGCCGCCGGTCTCGTGGCAGACGCGGCCGCGACAGCCGTAGCCAGCGGATCGCCCATCGGACGGCCGAGAATGTTCACGAGGTCCGGACCGGTGCCGTCCAGGAATCCGTGCCGGACGCCGGTCGCAATCGAGGAGAGCATCGGCGGCTGGAACGGCAGCAATTCCGGCATCTCGTGAAGAAGCCTGCGCCGGTACTCGCCCAGGCTGATGGCCCGGTGCGGGACTCCGAGCCGGTCGGCCACCTGCGCTGCCGTGACCGGCGTGCCGACCAGCTCGTAGGTGCGCCCGCCGTGCTGTGCCGGAGCCTCGGCGATGATCGCCGCGGCCTCGGCGAGGTCCACACGAGCGACCGCGGCCACGGCACCGTCGCCGAATGCGGACTCCACCCCGCCGCCGGCCCACATCAGCAGACCGCCGAAAAGTTCCGCGTAAAGACCGTTGCGAAGGATGGTCCACGGCAGGCCGCTGGCGCGCACCAGCCGCTCGGTCGCGCGGTGCGCCGGCGCGAACCCGAGGTGGTCGCCGGCACCGGTCAGGCTCGTATAGATGACGTGCCGGACGCCGTCTCGGGCGGCGGCGTCCAGGACCGCCGCATGCCGCCCGATGACCTGGTCGTCCTCGGCATACCCGGCCGAGATCAGCACCAGGGTCGACACCTCGGAAAGGTCAATTCCGGAGGGGTCGTCAAAGTCGAGCCGTCGCATCCCATGGCTGGGGGCGTGGCTGCCACCTGTCGCGATCGCGCCGCGCGCACGCAGCGCCGCGAGCGTGGCCGAGCCGAGGTTTCCGTTCGCTCCGGTCACCAAAATCATGTGAGTCACAGTCCTCCGTAGCGGTTCTCTTCCTTCACTACGGTGATCCTGATCCGGTCGCTTTTCGCCTACAAGGAGGCAGTTTGATGTCACCCACGCACACTGGAGTAACCGTCGCACCCGCCGACCTCGATCCCTGCGGGCACCGGGATCACCCGGACTGCGGGATCCGTGATGTCCTGGACCGCATCGGCGACAAGTGGTCGGTACTCGTGATCGTCGAACTCGCCAGCGGACCGCGCCGCTTTCGGGAACTGCAACGCGCAATCGACGGCATCTCCCAGCGCATGCTCACCCTCACCGTACGCAGACTGGAACGCGACGGACTCCTGCTACGCACCGTGTACCCGACCGTCCCGGCCCAGGTCGACTACCGCCTGACCGGGACGGGGGCCAGCCTGACCCACCTGGTCAAGACACTCGCCGATTGGTCTGTCGCCCATCGCGGCCTCATCGCCGAGGCACGGCACCAGTACGACCGGGCCCATCTCGACCACGACGTCCGCGACGCATAACGCCAGTTTCCCGCTCCCGAGCGTGCCAGCGGTGCCGGAGCACCGGTAGTGCGAGGATGGGGGCCCATGAGATTCCGAGCGACGTTGGAGCTGGCCGGCAGGACCGCCACCGGATTCGAGGTGCCTGTGTGGTGCTGGAGCGGCGCGGCCGGACGTTCGTGGAGAACCGGCACCGGGCGGGCATCGTGGATGCCGGGTGCCGCGCATGTACCAGGACTGGAGCCTGGCCGACGTGCTCGGTGGGCCACCCGACACCGGAATCCTGGAGTTCCGGGTCGACGGCGAGCCGCACCTGGTCGACCACAAGCCATGCCGCGCGACACCGTCCGGTCCACCCACCGGGACGGTCCGCGCACGACGGTGGCCGGGGCCCGGACCGGCGCACCGCTGCGTGCCGATAGGGTCGAGCCGACCGATGAAGGTTGGTGACCCGTGACGCAACACTCCACCGCGTACTCTCCCAAACTGCCCGGCGCCGGCGCCAGCGAGGCGTACCAGCGCCTGATCACGCTGCTCGACGGCGGCGGCGCGCGGTACCGGGTGATCGAGCACGAGCCCGAGGGCCGCACCGAGGTGGTCAGCGCCTACCGCGGGCACCCGGTGGAGTACGCCGCCAAGTGCCTGGTCGTGATGGTGAAGATCGGCAAGCGGGCCAGCAAGTACTTCCTGGCCGTGGTCTCCGGCGACGCCCGGGTGGACCTTCAGGCGCTCAAGCGCCTGGCCGGCGGCACGTACGTGGCGTTCGCGTCCACGGACAAGGCGGAGGCGCTGGCGGGCAGCGTCAGCGGCACGATCCTGCCGTTCAGCTTCCACCCCGACCTGGAACTGATCGTCGACCCCGGGCTGCTCACCCACCCGGAAATCTTCTTCAACGCCGGGCGGCTGGACCGCTCCCTGGCCTTGGACACGCGGGACTACCGGCGACTCGCCGGTCCGCGGATCCTCCCGATCGCCGCCGGGGCGGGCCCGGCCTGACGTCGTCGGACCGGGGCCGATTGGCTCCGTCCCCGCCCTGCGCCCGGGACGCGCGTGGTACGACCGTTCTAGAGCCGCGCGCAGTGACGGGAACGGACGCACCATGACCATTGGCGGGCACGTGATACGGCCCAGCCGCGAAGGTCAGGCGCGCCCCACGTTTCTGGAGCTGTTCCTCGACCTGGTGTACGTGTTCGCGTTCACCCGCCTGTCCTCCCGGCTGGTCGGGGACTTCACGGACCAGCGGCACGTGATCATCACCGAGACCGGCGAGACCGCGTTGCTGCTGCTGGTGCTGTGGCTCATCTGGATCTACGCGGCGCGGATGACCAGTGTGTTCGATCCTCGTAGCCCGGTCATCCAGATCAACGTCTTCATGATCATGTTCGGCAGCATGATCATCGCGGTGGCGCTGCCGCACGCGTTCGGCGCGCGCGGTCTCACCTTCGCCGTCACCTACGTTGTCATCCAGGTGCTCCGCCCGCTGCTGCTCTACATCGCCGTTCGGGGACCCCAGCGGATCATTCCGGTGCGCGGAGTGTGCTGGGCCCTGGCCTCGGCGGCGCCATGGATCACCGGAGCCGCGCTGGTCCCGCAGAGCCCGACCCGCGGCGTCCTGTGGACGCTGGCGCTTGTGCTGGACTACCTGGGGTTCGGGCTCGGCTGGCCGGTACCCGGCCTCGGGTACGCCCGCAGCGGCGACTGGATACTGCGCGCGGAGCACCTCGCCGAGCGGTACCAGCAGATCATCATCATCACGCTCGGCGAGTCGATCCTCGTCATGGGCGCGTCGTTCGCGAGGACGTTCGACAGCACCCGGGTGGTCGCGATCGCGCTGTCCTTCGCCACCACCGTCCTGCTGTTCCGGATCTACTTCTACCGGGCCGGAACAGTGCTGGGCTCGACCATCGACACCGGCCGGCGTCCGGGGCAGCTCGCGCGCTCGGGGGCGTACACCCACCTGGTCATGGTGGCCGGCATCTTCGCCACCGGCGGTGGCTACGACCTGGTCATCAACCGGCCGTACGGGCACCTCGACCCGGCATGGCTCGGTGTGATCTTCGGCGGCCCGGCGCTGTTCCTGATCGGCCGGTCGCGCTTCGAGTACGAGGTGTTCCACCGGGTGTCGCGGTCCCGGCCGCTCGGAGTGATCGCGTTGGCCGCCCTGGTGCCGGCGATGCTGGCGCTGCCGCCGGTCGCCGCCACCGGCGCGGCGGCGGCCGTACTGGCCGCGGTGGCGGCTCGCGACATGCTACGCGGCCGGAAGCACCCGGACGAGACGGCGCTGCCTCCACCCGCCGCCTGACGAATCCGCAAACCACCGTCACTCACTGGACTGCCTCCGGCACTTGGTCACCTTCTCCGACGCCGGGGCGGGTCACCGAGTTGAAAGCCTCAGTGCTTGATGTTGACGGCTGTCACGCCATGCTCGCGCTTCTCCGCACACGTTTCGCGCGCCCGGCGGCGGTATGCGTGGCGAGCGGCCGTCCGGTATCCTCACTCAACGCCCAGGATGGGCGACGCACGGTGCCGGACAGGAGTGCCGGGACGTCCGGTGTGGTGACGGGTTGGTCACGCTGGCGGCCGGACGAGGTGGATGCGGGCGGTACGGACGTGGACGACTCCACGCGCCTCCAGGTGGACAGCCTTCACGAGACGGCGCGCCGGCAGCAGGCGCGCTGGCAATGGGCGGCGGCTCGGGACACGCTGCGCCGTGCGGTACGCGTGGCGCGGGAGGCGGATCGGGCCGACGGCGTGGCGCTGCTGTCGACCGAACGGATGCTCGCCGAGGCGCTCCGGGAGTTGGGAGACCTGCGGGAGGCGCAGCGGTTGGCATCGGCTCTGGTACCGCGCTGTGAACGACTGTTGGGGCACGGGCATCCGGGTACCGTGCGGGCTCGGGCCGTGCTCGCGACGATCGCGTACGACCTCGGGGACCACGACACGGCGGACCGGCTGTGCCGGCAGGTCATCGAGTCCGGCAAGGGTACCGAGGGGCCTGCCGCGCGCGCCATCCTCCTGACGCGGGCGAACCTCGCCCGGCTGTACCGCGACCGGGGCGAGCCCCAACTCGCGTTGGCCACGCTCCAAGCGGCGCACGGCGCGTTCCGCCGCCGGTACGGCGACGAAGACCTCGACACGCTGCGGATGGCCGCGGACCTGGCCGGGATGCACCTCGCGTCGGGCGACCGGGCGGCGGCACGGCAACTGCTGACCCGAGCCCACCACCGGGTCCGCGCACTGCTGGGCGGGGACCATCCGTTCACGGTACGGCTGGAGGAGCGGCTGGCGGAGGTGGAGCCGCCGATGCCGACTCCGCCTGAGCCGGACGGCGAACGGGGCGCTCCGCGCCTCCTCCGGCGTGTCGTCGAATCTCGCATCCGGCGGCGTGTGACTCGGCGTGGGCGGCAGGCGGACGAACGGACGCCGGACCGAGGGCTCGCGGAACACGCACTGGCGCAGCAGGCACTGGCCGAGCACGAACTGGCGCAGCACGTGCTGATGCGGCAAGCGCTCGCGCGGCAGGCGGCCGAGCAGGAGACGGTTGAGCAGGAGACGGCGTGGCGGGCGCCGGCCGAGCCGGAGGCGGCGCAGCAGCCACTGGCACAGCAGTCACTGGCACAGAAGCCCCTGGCACAGCGGGGATTGGCACAGCGGTCGCGGCGGGAGTGCCTGTCGGTCGCGCTCCGCCGGCACAAGAACCCGTTGCTGGCGGCGGCATTGGCGGTCGTGGTGGTTGCCGGCATCTGCTTCGCGGCGGTCGAGACTCCAGCCGCGGTACGCGGTCTGCGTCGTGCCGGCCGGTCGCTGGGGCTCCGTACCCCCGAATCGTCGCCGGCCTCGGCGGCCGCACCCGCCGACCTCGCGCTGGCCGACCACGGCCACACCATCACGATCGGCTGGAAGGATCCGAGTCGCGGGGCCGCGACCGTGGTGGTCTCGCTGTCGAAGAACGGTGAACCGGTGGGCTCGGCCGTGACGCTCGCGCGTGGTACGACGAGTTACACCGCGGGCGGCCTGGATCCATCCGCCGACTACTGCTTCCTGGTCGCGCTGCTCGCGCCGGACGCCACGAGCGCACGGCCAGCCACCGTCTGTACCACGCGGCACGCGACGACCGGGCCCGCGCCCGCTTGGCCCAGGAACGTCCCGCCCAGCACCGCGAGGCCCGGACCGGCGATCGCACCGGCTTCCTCCGGGCGATGAGGCCAAGCCACCTGGCGGTTACCGGGGCGCGACCGTCACCGGGAAGCTGCCTAGCCGATCGGCCCGGATGACGGGGACGTCCAGCCCCGCCCAGCCGCGCGCCTCCGTCAGTCGTAGTGCTGGAACAGCGGCCAGAGCACCGACCAGTCCTGGGCGGGTTCGCGGCAGATCGCGACCGGTGCGTCTTCTTCTTCGTTGTCCACGCCGTACCGGTTGTGTAGCCGGTCGGCGATGTCACAGGACGCGAAATGACCGGCGGCGCCGGAGACCGCGCCGCCGATGAGGACGACGGTGGTCGTCGTCTCCGGTGGCCGCCGCTCGTAGTAGAGCTGGTTGTGGCCGCTGTACGGGGTGGGCAGACCGAGCGCGGGCCCGTACCGGAAGATCGCGCCCGCCTCCCCGTAGTTGCTCGTGATGATCACGGTGTGGGCTGCTTCCCCGGCCGGGATCGTCCGGTACACCGCGGCCACCTGCGCCACGTAGTCCGGCCAGCCGACCTGATCCTGGGCCACCTCGCTCAGCGCCGGTACCGGCGTGTCAGCCAGCACCGACAGCGGAACCAGCGGCAGCCCGATCACCGCGCACACCGCGGCGTTGAGGGCGACTCCGCAGACCGCGATCCGGGACCAGACCCGGCTGCGGGCCAGGAACTCGGCGGCGGGCACGCAGCCGGCGGCGTACACGACAGCCAGCAGCCCGAACGGGTAGTAGAGCTGACCGCCACCGATGAACGTCTCCACCAGCAGGACGGCGAACGCCACCGGCAGGAACCGCAGCGTGCGCCAGGCCGGATCCGGCCTGCGCCAGGGCACGACGAGGCCGGCGGCCCAGATGGGTACCAGCGGCGGCCCCAACAGCAGGAACAGGTACGGCCACATGACCACGCGTACGCTGCCCGCGTTGTTCTCGCTCAACGCGCGGCTCATGGTCAACTGGGGCCACGAGTGCGTCGCCTGGTACAGCAGGTTCGGTAGAGCGATCACCAGCGCCACGGCGGCGGCCAGCGCGAGCCAACCGGTCCACAGCACGCGACGCGGACCGGCGACGAGAAGCCCGACGCCCAGCGCGACGAGAAGCAGGGTGAGCAGCAACTTGTTGTACGTGCTGAGCCCGACCGCCACGCCGACGGCCAACCACCACCGCGGCTGGTCGCGACGGACCACCCTGATGACGAACAGGCAGAGCAGCGGCCAGACGACCAGATCCACCGACGTCGTGAGCAGTACGTGACCCATGAGCAGTGGCGTCGCGGCGAACGCATAGGACCAGGCGCACAGTGCCTGCGCGGCCCGGCCGCCGCCCAGTTCCCGGGTGATGAGCACCACGACGAGTACCGAGAGCACCGCGCACAGCGTCGCGGGTATCCGCTGCGCCCAGGGGTCGGCCGACACCCGGGCCGCCAGGTGCGCGAGCAGCGGAGTCAGTGGCGGCTGGTCGACGTACCCCCAGGCCGGCCGCAGCATGCGGAAGTACAACTCGTCGCGCTCGAACCCGTACCTCTGGCTGAGCACCGTGAGGACCACGGCGAGCACGCCCATCGCGGGCAGCACCGCGCCCCAGGCGACGGGAACCGGCGTGGCGTCGGGCGGCTCCCCGGCCCCTCCCCGCACCGGTGACGTCGATGCCGGCGAGTCGGACGGGCGCTGCGCGGGCAGCGTCGACCGCGAGCCGGACTGTGTGCCGGACTCCGGGCCGGCCGGCGTACCCCCGTTGGTCACGGTGGAAGTATCTACCACTGGTGATGAGTTTGGGGTACCGCACGCACGGCCGTCCCGCCCCGTCCCGGTTCGCGTCAACTGGCCGTTTTCCTTTCTGCCATCGCGGTTGGGGCGGCTCGCGGCCATGGCACCCCGCGCCGCGCAGCCGCGCTCAAAACCCATTCGTCGCGCCCGGCGGGGCGAGGCAGACTGTTCGACATGGTTGCGGAACCGGCTGCGGATGCGCGCGTGTCACCACCGGCGGGCGCCGACGGCGGCTCTGCCACTACCGCCGTCATCGCCGCCGCTGGTCTCGCCGCCCGCCTCGGCCTCGGCCCCGCCATCGAGCCGGTCATTCTGCGCGAAGGAGCGAACCTTACCGTCCATCTGAGTCCGCACCCCGTCGTGGCGCGGATCGCGACGGAGACCGCCGCGGTGCGAGACGTCGAGGCGTACCAGATCCGGGAACTGGCCGCACTCCACCACCTCGCCGCCGGGCGGCGCCCCCGCAGACGGCCCGGCGCCGGGCCGACGAGGAGCGGCTGCGCATCGCCCGGGAACTGCACGACTCCCTGACCCACAGCATCTCCATCATCAAGGTGCAGGCGGGCGTCGCTGTCCACCTGGCGCGCAAGCGCGACGATCCGGTCCCGGACGCGCTCGTGGCGATCCAGCAGGCGAGTACCGACGCGATGCGGGAACTGCGGTCGACGCTGGAGGTGCTGCGGGCCGACGGAGTGGACCCCGGCGAGACCGGGGACAGCACGGCAAGCGGCAACGGTGCCGGCAGCGGTCTGGACCGCCTGGAGGCGCTCGTCGAGGGTACCCGCCGGGCCGGCCTGCCGGTCGTGGTCAGCATCGGTGGGCGGCGGCGCGACCTGCCCGCGCCGTGAACCGGGTCGCCTACCGGATCGTGCAGGAGGCACTGACCAACGTCACGCGGCACGCCGGCCCGGCCACCGCCACCGTGCACCTGGACTACGGCGCGGCGGAGCTGACGGTACGCGTCGACGACGACGGCCGGGGCAACGGCGGCGCAGGCGTGGTACCCGGCGTCGGGCTGGCCGGCATGCGGGAACGGGTGACCGCGGTCGGCGGATCGCTGCACGCCGGGCCGCGCGAGGGCGGCGGGTTCCGCGTCCACGCCGAGCTGCCGCTGGAGAAGCCGAAATGATCCGGGTGCTGCTCGCCGACGACCAGGCGCTGATCCGCGCCGGGTTCCGCGCGCTGCTTTCCGCCGAGGACGGCATCGAGGTGGTCGCCGAGGGCACGAACGGGGTCGAGGCGGTGGCGCTGGCTGCCCAGTACCACCCGGATGTGGCACTCATCGACATCCAGATGCCGGTACTCGACGGCATCGAGGCCACCCGCCGCATCGCCGCCGATCCGGCACTCGCCGGTACCCACGTGGTCATCCTCACCAACGACGGCCTGGACGAGTACGTCTACACCGCCCTGCGCGCGGGTGCCGGCGGATTTCTCGTCAAGGACACCGAACCCGCGGACCTGTTGCACGGCATCCGGGTCGCCGCCCGGGGCGACGCGCTGCTGTCCCCGGGCATCACCCGCAGGCTGATCGGCGAGTACGTCTCCCGCCCGAAGCGCACCGGCAAGCCCCCGGCGCTGGACGCGTTGACCAACCGCGAGCGCGAGGTGGTGGCGCTGGCCGCGCGTGGCCTGTCCAACAACGAGATCGCCGGCCGAACGGTGATCAGCCTGGCCACCGCGAAGACCCACATCAGCCGCGCGATGACGAAGCTGAGGGCACGCGACCGGGCGCAGCTCGTGGTGTTCGCGTACGAGTCCGGGCTCGTCGTCCCGCCCGGTCCGGCGGCATAGGCTGCACGGCACCGGCGGTGCGGCCTACCCGGGGCGAACCGGTGGTCCGTCCGCCGGGGACCGCAGCGCGTCCGCGACCGGGCGCCGCGCGGCCGCCATCGCCGGGACGGCGGTGAGCGCGACGGTCGCGAACAGCACCCCGACCGCGGTGGCGAGCCACCAGAGCGCTGACGGGTACTGGATCTCGCCGTTGCTGGCGGCCAGGAACAGCAGGATGCCGGCCGGTATCCCGAGAGCGACGCCGGGTACCGCGGGCAGCAGTTGCGCCGCAGCCAGCCCCGCGGCGGCCTGCCCGGGTGTGGCGCCGAGCGTGCGGGCGACGGCCAGCGGGTGCCGGGCGTCGAGGACCGCGGTCCCGGTGTTCACGATGGCGTTGATGAGCCCGAGGACGCACAGTACGACGATGACGACGAGCATCGCCTGGTAGCTCCGCTCGTCGGCTGGATTGGGCAGCTCCGAGGGGCCAACGTACCGGTTCATCCGGTTCTGCACCTGTCCCATGACCGCGGCGGCGAGCGTGGTTGTGATGATCAGGGTGTTCACCGTCGCGAGCCGGGCGCGGCGGGGCCGGCGGGCATTGATGCGTACCCCGATCATCAGCGCCGTGGGCAGCCGGCGGGACAGCCAGAGCCGCCAGCCGCGACGCTTCGGGGGCGCGGCGGCGTCGGCCAACGCCTGGACGGTGTCGGAGGTCGCGGCACGCACCACCGGTGCCAGCGTCGCCGCGACGGCGATGACGAGCGCGAGGACCACCGCCGCGAACACGGTGCGCGGCGCGGGCGGCTGGACGCCGGCGGAGCCGAGGAATCCGGCGCCGGGGCTGGTCAGCAACGGTGCGGCGAGCCAGCCGGAGGCCAGCCCGAGGCCGGCGGCGACCAGCCCGATCACCAGGTACTCGGCGAGGTGGACTGCCGCGACCATGGCCGGTCCCGCACCGACGGCCTTGAGCAGCCCCAGCCGGCGGCGCTGGCCGATGACCCGCCCCGCGACGATGCCGGCGACGCTGGCCACCGCGAGCCCGGCGAGCAGCCAGCTGCCGATGAGCATGACCTTCCGGGCCTTCTTCACCAGCGCGTTGTCCTGGTCCGCGATGAACTGCGAGGAGGTGATATGCAGCGCGGCCTTCGACGCGGCGCCGAATGCGTCGCCAGCCGTCGGGTCGGCCAGTTTCACGTTCAGCGTGTACGACAACGCCTGCTGCCCCCCGGCGAGTGCCACGATGTCGCCGCGGTCGACCCAGACCAGGCCGCCGGGGTCGGTGAAGGGAGTGCCCGGCACCCGCCAGCCGGCCCTCGGGTACGCGGCCCTGGCGGCGGTGACCGCGGTTCCCACCACGCGCAGCGCCTGGCCGTGGACGCTGACCACGTCGCCGGGGTGCACGTCCAGCGCGTCAGCGAAGGCGCGCTCGACGACCACACCGCCGGGGCGTACCCACGTGCCGCTGGTCACGGCGGGCCGGTCGATCGCCGCCGGGGCGATGTCGCGCCCCTCGACGACTGCGTGCACCGTCTTGCCGCGGGCGGTCATCAGCAGGTAGGCGACCGGGTAGGGTCCGCTGTGAGCGGTGACGCCCGGTGCGGTGATCAGCGGCGCGAGGGCGGCCAGGGCCGCGGCGCCGGTGACTTCCGGCGGCTCCGCGACCTCGTCCGGGCCCGCGGTGGCGGCCCGGGTCTGCTGGTACGGGCGGGCGGCGACACCGCCCAGGGCGAGTCCGAGGGTCAGCGTGCCGGTCGCGGCGGCGATCGCGACCAGCAGCAGTCCGGTCTCGGTCCGGCGCCGGCGCAGGTCGCGCACCAGTAGCCGCGCGATCAGCAGGAGGCGGCCGGCCATCTCAGCGCCGCCGGCCGTAGATCGTGCCCGTGCCGGTACCCGCATCGGCGACGGCACCGGCGAGCCGGCTGTCATCGGCGAACGCGCCGTCCCGCATGGAGATCACCCGGTCGGCGACCGCCGCGATGCGCGCGTCATGGGTGACCACCACGAGGGTCTGTCCCGCGGTACGCAGCTCCTCGAACAGCCGCAGCACCTCCAGGGTGGCCGCGCTGTCCAGGTTGCCGGTGGGTTCGTCGGCGAGCACGACCAGCGGTTCGTTGCTCAACGCGCGGGCGACGGCGACGCGCTGGCGTTGCCCGCCGGACAGCTGCGCGGGCAGGTGCCCGGCCCGATCGGCGAGCCCCACCCGGTCGAGCAGGTACCTGGCCCGCTTCCGGGCCCGTCCGGGTGAGTGCCCGGCCAGCAGCGCGGCCAGCTCGACGTTCTCCACGGCGGTGAGCTCGTCCATGAGGTGGAACGACTGGAAGACGAATCCGAGGCTCTCGCGCCGGAGCTTGGCCAGGGCGCGTTCGCTCATCGTGTCGAGCCGGTGGTCGCTCAGCCACACCTGGCCGCCGGTCGGGCGTTGCAGGCCGCCGAGCAGGTGCAACAGCGTTGATTTGCCGCAGCCGCTGGGCCCCATGACCGCCAGCGCCTGCCCGGCGGGTATCTCGAGGTCGACCTCGTCGACCGCGCGCACCAGCCCACTGTCCCGCCCGTACTGCCTGGTCAGCCCGCACGCCCGCAGCAGGGTGTGCTCGGTCATGGTCATACCGTCCGTTCCGTTCGATCGCGCTCGGTCCACAGGCGCTCGCATGCCTCCAGCCACTCCAGGTCTGCCCGCAGCCGCAGCACGACGCCCTCCAGCAGCAATCCGGCGACCGGATCCACCGACCGGCTCAGCGCGGCCCGCTGGGCGTCGCGCAGCCGGCGCAGCACCTCGCGCCGCTGCGCGTCGACCAGCGCGACCGGATCGGCCAACCGGGCGGCCGCCGCCGCCACCAGCTTGAGATGGAACTCGGCGAGATCCGGTTTCGGCCAGCCCACCGCGGTCAGCCAGGCGGCGACCCGCTGCTGTCCGGCCGGGGTCAGCGCGTAGACCCGGCGATCCGGCCGGTCCGGCAGGCCGTCGACGCGCTCCGAGGTCACCAGCCCGGCCTTCGCCAGCCGGGTCAGCGTCACGTAGATCTGCCCGGCGTTCATCGCGTCGCCAAGCGGGCCGAGCGCGCCACGCATCCGGCTGCGCAGCTCGTACCCGTGCGCCGGCTCCTTCGCCAGCAATGCCAGCACGACGTCCTGCACGCCCACCTCCGGTAGAACGACCATAGATAACGGCTATCCATGCCGTTGTCAAATCCCCGGGGTGCGGGTGGACTGGCAATCACCGACCATCTGATACCCTAGGGGGGTACCGTAGAGCGGGTGCCAGTCGAACGGGAGACGACGATGGTCAGCTACACCAACAGCAAACAGGACTACCTGGCACGGCTACGCCGCGTCGAGGGGCAGATCCGCGGGCTCCAGCGGATGATCGAGGAGGACAAGTACTGCATCGACGTCCTCACCCAGGTGTCTGCCGCGACCAAGGCGCTGCAGTCGTTCTCCCTCTCCCTGCTGGAGGAGCACCTGGCCACCTGCGTGGTGGACGCGGCGCGGCAGGGCGGCGGGCAGGCCGAGGTCAAGGTCAAAGAGGCCAGCGACGCCATCGCCCGGCTGGTCCGGTCGTGACCGCGCGCCCGCCCACCCCATCCGCACACCTGTCTGAGGAGAAGCGTTGAGCACCACCACCACGTACCAGGTATCGGGCATGACCTGCGAACACTGCGTACACGCGGTCACCGAGGAGATCACCGCGCTGCCCGGAGTGGACAGCGTCACCGTGGACCTCGGCACCGGCGCGGTGACCGTCACCAGCGAGGCACCGCTGGAGGTCGACGCCGTCCGCGCGGCGGTCGACGAGGCCGGCTACGAGCTGGTGAGCTAGGTGCCGGCAATGGATGTCCGAGCTGAGGATGTGCCGGCTGAGGGTCTTCCGGCGGGTGGCCGGGAGCCGGCCGTCAAGGCGGCGGCGCTGCCCATCGCCCAGACCCGGATCGACCTGGAGATCGGCGGCATGACCTGCGCGTCCTGCGCGGCGCGGATCGAGAAGAAGCTCAACCGGCTGGCCGGGGTCACCGCGAGCGTGAACTACGCCACGGAGAAGGCTTCGGTGACGTACCCGGCGACGCTGCACCCGGACGAGCTGATCGCGACCGTCGAGAAGACCGGGTACACCGCGTGGGTACCCTCGCGGGCCACGCCGGCGCCCGCCGGGAGCCCGGCCGGGGCCGCGACACCCGCCGGCTCCGACGGCGCCACCGCCGAGGCCGGCCCGGTGGCGGCGCTGCGTACCCGCCTGCTGGTCAGCGCCGCCCTCGCGGTACCGGTGATCGCGCTCGCGATGATCTCGCCGCTCCAGTTCCGGAACTGGCAGTGGCTGTCGGCGATCCTCGCCGCCCCCGTCATGGTCTACGGCGGATGGCCGTTCCACCGGGCGGCGTGGACCAACCTCCGGCACGGCGCGGCGACCATGGACACGCTGATCTCGGTGGGCACCCTGGCCGCGTTCGCCTGGTCGATGGTCGCGCTGTTCTTCGGCACCGCCGGCCGGCCCGGCATGCGGGAGCCGTTCTCGTTCACGGTCGACGGGATGTCCGGCCTGTCGTCGATCTACCTGGAGGTGGCCGCCGGGGTGACCGTGTTCATCCTGGCCGGCCGGTTCTTCGAGGCGCGGGCCAAGCGCCGGGCCGGGGCGGCGCTGCACGCACTGCTGGAACTGGGCGCCAAGGATGTCGCGGTACTGCGGGGCGGCCGGGAGGAGCGCATCCCCGCCGGCCTGCTGACCGTCGACGACCGGTTCGTCGTCCGGCCCGGCGAGAAGATCGCCACGGACGGCGTGGTCGAGGACGGTACGTCGGCCGTCGACGCCAGCATGCTGACCGGCGAGCCGGTGCCGGTGGAAGTCTCCCCCGGTACGCCGGTGGTCGGCGGGACCGTCAACGCCGGCGGCCGGCTCCTGGTGCGGGCCACCCGGGTCGGCGCAGACACCCAGTTGGCCCAGATGGCCCGGCTGGTCGAGGCGGCGCAGACCGGCAAGGCGGCGGTGCAGCGGTTGGCCGACCGGATCTCGGCGGTGTTCGTTCCCGTCGTCATCGCCCTCGCGCTGGCCACTCTCGCCGGGTGGCTGGCGCTCGGGCAGCCGACCGCGGCGGCGTTCACCGCCGCGGTCGCCGTGCTCATCATCGCCTGCCCGTGCGCGCTGGGCCTCGCCACACCGACCGCCCTGCTGGTCGGGACCGGACGCGGAGCCCAACTGGGCATCCTCATCCGGGGGCCCGAGGTCCTCGAATCCACCCGCCGGGTCGACACCGTCGTCCTGGACAAGACCGGGACCGTCACGACCGGGCGGATGTCGCTGACCGGCCTCGTCCTCGCCGACGGAGTCGGCGAGGACGAGGCGCTGCGGCTGACCGGGGCGCTGGAAGACGCGTCCGGGCACCCGATCGCTGAGGCCATCGCGTCCGCGGCCCGTACCCGGCTGGGCACCCTGCCGCCGGTCGCCGGCTTCGCGGCCCTCGACGGGCTCGGCGTCACCGGTACCGTGGGCGGGCACGAGGTGACCGTGGGCCGGCCCGGGCTGCTGGCCGACCGGGGGTTGCCGATGCCCGCCGAACTGGCCTCGGCCGCCGTCCCCGCCGAGCAGACCGTGGTCGCCGCCGGCTGGGACGGCCGGGTCCGCGCGCTGTTCACCGTCGCCGACACCGTCAAGCCGACCAGCCCGGCCGCCGTCGCCGCGCTCCGCGACCTGGGGCTCCGGCCGGTCCTGCTGACCGGTGACAACCCCGCCGTCGCCGCGGCCGTGGCGTCCGCCGTGGGCATCGA
The DNA here is from genome assembly GCA_040255525.1 of Micromonosporaceae bacterium. Lineage (GTDB taxonomy): Bacteria > Actinomycetota > Actinomycetes > Mycobacteriales > Micromonosporaceae > Rugosimonospora. Next base: position 18,252 of record JBDZVD010000054.1, read on the forward strand.
CGAGGTGATCGCGGGGGTACTGCCGGCCGGCAAGCTCGATGTCGTTGCCCGGCTGCAGGCCGAGGGGCGGGTGGTGGCGATGGTCGGCGATGGGGTCAACGACGCCGCCGCACTCGCCCGGGCCGATCTCGGCCTGGCCATGGGCACCGGTACCGACGCGGCCATCGAGGCGGCGGACCTGACCCTGGTGCGCGGCGACCTGCGGGTGGCCGCCGACGCGATCCGCCTGTCCCGGGCGACGCTGCGTACCATCAAGGGCAATCTCTTCTGGGCCTTCGCCTACAACGTCGCCGGCCTGCCGCTGGCCGCGCTCGGCCTGCTGAACCCGATGATCGCCGGCGCCGCCATGGCGCTGAGTTCGGTGTTCGTGGTGAGCAACAGCCTGCGACTGCGCCGGTTCCACCCGGTGCGTTGAGCCCGCGACGAGGGCGGGCGGGCCGGCGTGACAGGGTCAGGACGAGGTCTTCGAGGCCACCTCGGCGTTGTAGCGCCGGCGCAGCTCGGCGACCAGCTGCGGGTGGGCGAAGGTTCCGAACGCCATCGGCTGGTACCGGGCCGGAATCATCTGCCGTACCTGGGTGCGGTAGTCGATCTGCGGTACCGGCAGCCGTACCACCGGCGGGTTGCCCAGACCGACCACCACCGGCCCGGAGCTCTTGGACGCGTAGTCCCACGGCAGGCCGGGCTGCCCGATGACGCACAGGTGCTGCGCGTAGACCCACTGCACCTGGGCCACGGTCGCCGCGCCGGGCGGGTCGACGCCGAACGGGTCGACGGTGCACATCACCCGGCGGGCTCCGGCGCTGTCCTCGTCGTGACCGAGGTGCTCGATCTGGGGGGCGTTCTCCAGCGCGGTGACCGCCTGCGCGGCAAGCGGTATCCGCAGCCGCTCGGGCAGGTCCCCGCGCTGGCCGGAAGACCGGGACAGCCAGCCGGGGTTCTGCACGACCAGCGCGGCGACCGGCAGCGTCAGGCACGCGAGGATCAGGGCGATGATGGGCCACCGCCGCCTGGCCCGGTGCCGGGCCTGCGGCGCGGACACGGCGGGTTCCGCGGGTACGGGTGGGTCCTGCACGGTACCTCCAGGCACGCGATGCGTGGTCGGCGACGCGGTACACGGATGGTGTGCGGGTCGCGCCCGGAGGGTGCTCGACGGCAGCGGGCCAAGGGCGCAAGGGCAGCGATCACCGCACGAACGTCACGAGTCACTGCGGGTCGGCATGCCAGCCCGTCGATGCAATCACAGCACGCGGCCGGATGGCAACACCGCCCAATGGGTCGCCGCGTGCCCGATCACCAGCACCCGCTGCCCGGTCCAGCGCATCGGCAGGTCCGTGACGAACCGGTCGACCCGTCGCACCGCCTGCCGCCTGCTTTCGCCCCTGGGTGCGGCGGTCGGGATGGTCGGCGCGGTCGCGCGGTCCGGGTCACTTCGGGCGGTCGAGCCAGACCGCTACGCCGTCCAGCAACCGCTCCAGCCCGAACTCGAAGCTGTCCTGCTGCATCTTGTCGACATCCAGCGACTTGTTCTCCTCCCACCACGCGATGTAGTTCGGGTACTGCGCGGCGCCGTGCCGTTCGTAGTACTCCGACAGCGTCCTGGCCATCTCGGTCACGCTTACCCGCGTCGCCGTCCTGCGCCACGCCGCCTCCACCGTCGCGGCGCCGATCGCGTGGCAGAGCAGCATCTGGCTCACGTATCCGAGGTCCATGCCCGAGAAGCCGGCGGCCGTGAGCACCGCGATCGCCCGGTCGGTGACGCGCATCGCCCGGGGGCCGATGTTGGGCGTGGTGCCGAGCAGGCCGGTGAACCACGGGTGCCGCAGGATCATCGATCGGAACCCGCGAGAGAGAGCGGCGGCCGGGCCCCGCCAGCCGGCGTCCGTCAGGTCCGGAATTTCGATCTCGGCCATCACCTCGTCCATGGCCAACTCGTGCAGGTCGTCCTTGTTCGACACGTACCAGTAGAGCGACGTCGCCCCGGCGCCGAGCCTGGCACCGAGCCTGCGCATGGTCAGCCCGCTCAATCCGAGCTCGTCGAGCAGTTCGACGGTCGCTTTGACGATCTGCTCGCGGCTGAGGCTCGGCTGGTTGCCGCGGGAGCGGCCGGGGCGGACCCAGACCGAATCGGCGATCGGATTGCTGGCCTGTGGCATGCGTGGCTTCTTCCGTCCGGCGGTGGTACTGCGTACGATCCTACCCAGCCTCGAACTAAGTTCATCACCGTGGTACTTTGTTCGAGAAAATTGGACAACGGACGAGCGAAGGGCGTGCCCCGCCATGTCAGCAACGGCTTCCACGGCTCATCCCCGGCGCTGGGTGATCCTCGGCGTCCTGTGCCTGAGCCTGCTCGTGCTGGTCGTCGACAACACGGTGCTCAACGTGGCGATCCCCACGCTGGTCCGCGACCTGCACGCGAGCAACTCCGACATCCAGTGGATGATCGACGCCTACATCCTCGTCTTCGCCGGGCTGCTGCTCACCGCCGGCAGCCTGTCCGACCGGCACGGCCGGCGCCGCGGTCTGATCATCGGTCTCATCGTGTTCGGCGGCGCGTCACTGGCCGCCTCCTTCTCCCACACCCCCGACCAGCTCATCGCGACCCGGGCCCTGATGGGCATCGGCGGCGCGTTCCTCATGCCCGGCACGTTGTCGATCCTCACCACCGTCTTCGACGACAAGGAACGCAAGAAGGCCATCGCGATCTGGAGTTCCGTGCTCACGCTCGCCGCGGTCGGCGGCCCGACGCTCGGTGGCCTCCTGCTCGCCCACTTCTGGTGGGGTTCGGTCTTCCTGCTCAACGTGCCGATCGCCGTGCTGGGCATCGTTGCCGCGCTGGCCATCATCCCGGAGTCGCGCGGCCCGGCGACGAAACCGGACCCGGTCGGCGCCCTGCTGTCCATGGTGGGCATGAGCAGCCTGGTGTGGGGCGTCATCAACGCCGGCAATGACGGGATGGGCTCCCCGCAGACGCTGGGCGGGTTCGCCATGGCGGTGGTGGTGCTGGCGCTGTTCGCCGTGTGGGAACGGCACTCCACGCACCCCATGCTGCCGATCGCGCTGTTCCGCAACCGGAACTTCTCCGGCGCGAGCCTGTCGGTCGTGCTGCTGTCGTTCGCCGCGGGCGGCGTCATGCTCGCACTGACCCAGTACCTCCAGTTCGTTCTCGGGTTCAGTCCGCTGCGCGCCGGGTTCGCCCTGGCGCCGCTGCTGGCCGCCGCGATCGTGTTCAACGGGATCGGCGTGATGGTGGACAAGAAGCTCGGGGTGCGCGCCGCGGCCGGCATCGGGCTGGCGCTGCTGGCTGTCGGCTTCGGGGTACTCGCCACCATTTCGCTGTCCGACGGGTACGGCACACTGGTGGTGGCGCTGGTCATCATCGGCGCGGGCAGCGGTACGGCCGGGCCGGGCCTGTACGGCACGCTGCTGGCCGCGCTGCCACCGGAGCGAGCCGGCGTCGGTTCGGCGGTCAACGACACCGTGCAGCAGATCGGCCAGGCGCTGAGCGTGGCCATCCTCGGCAGCGTGCTGACCGCGGCGTACGCCGCGGCGATGCCGGGCGACGTCACCGGGGCGGCCCGGCACTCGATCGGCGAGGCCCTGGGCATCGCCGCGTCCACCGGCGACGCGGGACTGGCGCACGCCGCCCGGGAAGCCTTCGTCAGCGCCATGTCGATCGCGTCCGTCGTCGGGGTGGTCGGCGGGATCGCCGCCGTCTTCCTCGCGGTCGCGGTGCTCCGGCCGAAGCCCGACCGGGCCGGCGTACCGGCACCCGAACGCCAGCCCGAGCCCGACGCGAGTCCACTGTAGACGGACAGCCCCGGGACGCTCAGCCGTGGATGGCCAGGTACGGAGCCAACGCCACCAGTACGGCGGCGAGCGTGTACTTGAGCTGGCGCGCGGGTACGGCGTGGGCGATCCGCCAACCGATGAGCACCCCGGCCAGCTCCGGCACCCCGACCAGCGCGGCCAGCGGCCAGTCGATGGCGCCGTGCAGCAGGTACCCGACCGTCCCGATGCCGGCGATGACGACCGACTGCGCCTGGGCGGCGGCCAGCGCCGGCAGCAGCGGCAGCCCGAAGGCCACCAGCAGCGGCACGCTGAGCATCGGACCGCCGATGCCGAACAGGCCGGCAGCGGTCGCCACGACCAGGCCCACCCCGGCCACCACGAGAGGCGACAACCGCGCGGCCTCCCCGGAGTCCGGACCCGGCGCCGGGTCGGCGGGCAGGCGGCGCTCGCGTACCCACACCAGTACCCCGGTCGCGCCGACCACCACCGCCAGCAGCAGGCCGAACGCCCGGCCACTGACCACCGCGTTGCACAGCACCCCCAGCGGCGTACCGGCGACGGACGCGGCGGCGAGGATCCCGGCGACCCGGCGGGTCACCGGGTCGCGGAGCTGCCCCGAGCGGACGTACGCGGCGGTGCCCACGGCGCCGGTCGCCACCTGGGTCGCGATGGACGTACCGGCCACCCCGACCGGAGACAGCCCGGTCAGCAGGAACATCCCGATGGTGGGCAGCACCCCGCCCGGGCCGACCGCGGTGATGCCGACCCCGCCGACCAGCCCGATCAGCGCCAGCAGGGCCAGCACGACAGGCGATTGCTGTCCCATCGACGCACCCGCCAATCGAGACGGTGATTGCCCTCGACGGGCAACGGTACCCGCTCACCTCAGGTCCGGTTGCCAACCGTCGCGGTAGGTCAGCGGTGGACCGTCGAGCCGGCACAGCCGCACCTGTTCGTGGTGGCCGCCCGGCACCCGCTCCACCCGGACAGCAGCCGGCCGCTCGGCGACGACGCACACGTCCTCCCCCGGCCACCACCAGCCGCAGGAGCGCGCCAGTACGGCCCACACGTCCAGTTGCCGGTCATCCGCCGGGCTGTACTGAGCCAGCCCGAGCCGGCGCCACGTGTCGTAGTAGGCGATCCAGTACGCGTCCTGCTGCCCGTACCAGCAGACCGCCGGCGTACCCCACTCGCCGAGCGCCCCGCGTACCGGCAGGGAGAACCCTTCGGCCAGGCTGGTCCGCAGCGCGTCGCGGACGCCCTGCCGGAGCACCTGGCGGAACGGGACGCCGGCCCGCAGCGCGTGCAGCGGCGGCAGGGCCGGCAGGGGTTCTTTCCGGCTCTTGCGTTTCGGTGGCGGCGGCTCGAAATCGGGTCGGGTGATCCGTTCGTCGAGGCGGCCGCGCAGCCGCGACAGCGAAGCGGCGAGGTCGCTCGCCAGCGGCGGCGGCCCGCTGCGCGGCGGCCGGGTCACCCACTGGTACAGCACGTCGAGCGTCGGCAGCCCCGCGACGAGCGCGACGGCCTGGCGCGGCGAATCGACCCACACGAACCGCGGTCGCGGCCGGCGCAGCCACGCGTAGACGGCGGTGAGGGCCCGTTCGGTGGCGGTACGGTCGGCGGGTCCGGTGGACAGTCCACAGTGGAGCCACTCGTGCCGGATGTCGGCGGCACGGTGCCAGTACCCGGTGGCGACGCCCGCGGACTCCCCGCCGGCAGGTACGGCGGCCGGAGGACCGGCCGGCGTGCCGGAACGGTTGACGGCGGGAAGCCCGGTACGGACCGGGAAACCCTTGACGGTGCGGAAAGCGGGAACAGCGGGAGTATCGGAGGCGGCGGTGCGCCGCGTCGCGGCAGTCACCGCGCGAGGGCGGGCACGCCCTTCCCGTGAGAAGCGATCATGGCGACGATGATGTCAGCACCATCGGGGTGGCGCAACCCATTTCACCGTCGCGGTGGTCGCTGCGAGAACGCGCCGGGGGCCGCTTCACCGACCGGGCCAGCGGTACGCCAGACTGAGGAGGTGACACGAGCAGCGGGAGCGGGCATGCGGATTTTGGTCGCGGGTGGCAGCGGCGTCCTGGGGTCGGCCGTCGTCAGCCGGCTGGTACGCGACGGGCATCGGGTGTTCGCCACCACGCGGCGCCAGGAGCGCACCGCCGCCATCCACGCCCAGGGCGCCGAACCGGTCGTCATGGACGCCCTCGACCCGTCCAGCACCCGGCAGGCCGTGGACGCCAGTGCACCCGACGCGATCATCCACCAGCTGACCGACCTCGCCGGCGCGGACTTCGCGGCGAACGCCCGGCTGAGGGTGCAGGGTACGGCGAATCTGGTCGCCGCCGCCGAGGCGAACGGCATCGACCGGATGGTCGCGCAGAGCATCTCCTGGGCGTACCAGCCGGGCTCCTCCCCCGCCGACGAGCGGGTACCGCTGGCCCGCGACCCGCGGGACGGTACACCCGCGTTCGCGGCGGTCGAGGCTCTGGAGTCGGCCGTCCTGCGCCTGGCACACGGTGTCGTGCTGCGCTACGGCCTGCTGTACGGTCCCGGCACCTGGTACGCCAGCGACGGCGAGATGTGGGCGCGGGCGGGTCGGGGGGAGGTCGCCGCGACCACCGCGTGGACCAGCTTCGTGCACGTCGATGACGCGGCCGACGCCGCCGTGGCCGCCCTGTCGTGGCCGCAGGGCATCGTCAACATCGTGGATGACGAGCCGACCCACGTCGACGAGTGGGGCCCGCTGCTGGTCTCGGCCGCCGGCGCAACCGTCCCCTCGATCAGCGCGCGCGCCGAGGGACGGGCCGCCCGCAACGACAAGGCTCGCGGGCTCGGCTGGGTGCCGCGCCACCCGAGTTGGCGGGAGATGCTCCGCCCGCTCGGGTGACCCGCGCGACTCCGACCCGCGGCCGGCCGGCGCATGAACGGCCCGGAGCATGAGCGGCCGGTCAAAGCCGCGGCCGCCCAGGCCCATCGGGATCTCAGAACTCGTCGCCCCCGACGAACTGGCGCTCCAGCCGGTCCGCCGTCGAGGTGACCAGGGCCAGCGGACGTTCGAACTCGTTGATGTCCAGGTTCAGCAGCGGCATCGACTGCCGGATGAACAGGTGACCGTCGATCAGCGCCGCGCCGCCGCACACCCGGTTCCCGACCTCTTCGAGAACCGCGCGCAGGTCCATCCGGTCGGCCTTGCCGACCGGGGACTCGATCTGGAGCCACTCCTCGGCCCCGTTACCCAGGGTTTCGCGCCACAGGAAGACGACCTGGGTACGCATGTCGCCGACCTCGAAGATCAGCTTGATCTTGTCTGGGCCCTCGTCGGCGATCTTGTAGTTCGACCGGACGTACTCGACCACGCTGTTCCAGGTTGTCATGGGCGTCCCTTCGTTCGGAGTCATCGGCACGGCGCGATCACCAGAAAGCGGGCCGAAGGTTAACACTGGGGCGTCGCGCTCCGGATGCCCGGCGGCGTCGGTCGGGGCGCCGCCACCGCCTGGCCGGCGCGGCCGCTAACGGAACCGTACCGGAACATCTGCTCGCTGGCGCTGCCGCGCCATCGGGTGGTACCGGCGAACCGGCGCGACGATCAGCCGGTACGGGCGGCTTCCGGCTACCGGAATCCTTCCGGTAGCATCGATGCGTATAGTTTCTTATGACTCCGAGGACGCGCGGGGTCGAGGGATGCGCCCGGGGAGCATGGGGCTCCGGGCGCATCCCTGTCACGTCCTCACCGCTGCGGCGTCGCGAGCATCGCCGGCTTGAGCACCTCCTCGCACCACTGCCGGAAGGTGGTGGGCGTGGTTGACCGCGCGGCGCGGGGCGCGGCGTCGTAGGCACCCCGCCCGACGGCAGCCGTCATGTCGACGATCCCCTGAGCCCAGGCAGCGGACATCCCGTGCTCCGTCAGAGCGGCCCGGTACGCCTCGGCCGGTACCCGCTGGAACCGGATCTCCCGGCCTAGCACCTCGGACATGATCCGCGCCTGGTCGTCGCAGGACAGGTCCTCCGGCCCGAACAGCGGCACGCCGTCCTGGCCGCTCCAGGAGTCGTCGAGCAGCAGCTCGACCGCGACGGAGGCGATGTCCCGCGTGGCGCACGTCGGGTGCTTGCGGTCTCCGGACATCGGCAGCGAGAACGTCCCCCGGGCGCGCAGCTGCCCGACCTGCCAGAGCATGTTCTCCATGAATCCGGGCGGGCACAGCGAGCGGTAGTTCACCCCCGTGCTTTCGACGAGATCGTCCATCGCGAATATCGCGGAGATCTGTCCGGCGTTGCGGGCGGTCCCCCGGCCGAGGCTGGAGACCGCGACCACGCGGGCGACGCCGTGGTTGTTGATGGCGCGGTACAGCGGCCGGACGAAGTCGAGGACGTGCTCCTGGAGGCTTTCGGCACGCGGGTTCGGCGGCACCAGCCAGAACACCGTGTCGGCGCCGGTCAGGGCCGCGTCGACCGTGTCGAAGTCGTCCGCCGGGCCAGCCACGACCTCGACCCGCTCGCGCGCCCGGGGGTCGAGCCGGGCCGGATCGCGGGCGATCACGCGAACCGGCGTGTCACCGGCGAGGGCTCCGGCGAGGACCTGGCGGCCGATCTGGCCGGTGGGCGTGGCGATAACGATCATGATGCCTCGCATCCTGGTTCAAGAATCGGAAGCGGAATTACGCTTCCTCTTAGCGCCGGACACGTTACGGAACTAAGATTCCGGTTGTCAAGCCACCCCGGTGGGACCTGCGAGCGAGGCGTGAGAAGGCGGACGATGCCGGACAACCAACGACCGCTGCGCGCCGACGCGCGCCGCAACCGCGAGCGGATCATGGCCGCCGCCGGCGAGCTGTTCGCCCAGCACGGCCACGGCGCCCAGATGGAAGACATCGCCGCCCACGCGGGCCTGGGCATGGGCACCCTCTACCGCCACTTCCCCAGCAAACAGGCGCTGCTCGCCGCGATGGTGGGCGAACGGTTCCGGGGCATGGCGGAACTCGTACGCACCGCGGAGCGGATCGCCGACCCCGGCAAGGCGTTCGAGGCGGCCCTGCGTGGCTATCTGGAGGCCGCCGACGGGGACGCCACGTTCCAGCTGGCGCTGATGGGCACCGACGACCTGCGGTGGGACCTCGTGCAGGAGCAGAAGGCGGAGTTCGCCGAGGCGGTGAGGGGCATCATCGACCGCGCTGTCGCGGCCGGGCGGGTACGCGCCGACCTCACTGTCGCCGACTTCACCATCCTGGCCAGGGGCGTCCTCTCCACGATGTACTTCAATGCCGGCGGCAACGCGGACTGGCGCCGGCACCTCGAACTCGTGCTCGACAGCGTCCGCGTGCCGGCCGCAACGTCCACCACCGCGCCGGTGTCTCCGCCGGCCCGGCCCGGGGCGGGCCGCAGGCGGTGAGGGTGGGGATCGCCTGCGGTGCCCACCCTCACCGGCCGGCGCATCGCGCATCCTGCCGCGCGGCGTCGGCCGCAAAGAAATCATTCGGCCAGCGGGGAAAGTCACTCGGCGAGCGGGGAAAGTGATTGTCTGCTCAGCCGCGGACCGTGGAAATCGCCCGCGCCGGGGCCGACGATCGAGTGACCACCCGCCGTACGCCAGGAGGTATCCGGATGCCCACCGCGCTCGACGATCTCGGGTTCTCGCTGCCGGTACTCGCCGCTCCGATGGCTGGCGGGCCCGGTACCCCGGCGCTGGCGCTCGCGGCCGGCCGCGCCGGCGGCCTCGGGTTCGTCGCGGGCGGGTACGCGACGCCGGAGACCATGGCCGCCCAGGTCGCCGAGGCGCGTTCCGCCGGCGTACCGTTCGGCGTCAATCTCTTCGCCCCGAACCCGCTGCCCGTCGACGCGTCCGCGTTCCGCCGGTACGCCCGGGCCATCCAGGCCGAGGCCGACCGCTACGGCTTGCGCCTCGCCGACGCCGAACCCCGCGAGGACGACGATCACTGGCGGGCCAAGGTGGACCTGTTGCTCGCCGATCCGGTGCCGCTGGTCAGCTTCACCTTCGGCATTCCCGAACCCGGAGTCGTCGCGGCCCTCCGCCACCGCGGAAGCATCGTGGCCCAGACGGTCACGTCGGTCGGGGAAGCCGGGTGGGCCGCGGACGCCGGTGCGGACGTGCTCGTCGTCCAGTCCGGCGCCGCGGGCGGTCACTGGGGCACGCTCACCCCCGCCGCACCGCCGCCCCGGGTGCGGCTGGACGAACTCGTCGCCCAGGTCCGCGGCGCGGTTCCGCTGCCCGTGATCGCCGCCGGCGGCCTGGCCACCGCCGCCGGAGTGGACGCCGTCCTCCGGGCGGGCGCGCGGGCCGCGATGGTCGGGACCGTGCTGCTGCTCAGCGACGAGAGCGGCGCTTCGGCGACCCACCGGAGCGCGCTGGCCGCCGCGGCCGGGGACGCGCGGGCGGGCGGGGACACGCGGGCGCGGCCGGGTCGCGGCGGAGCCGAGCACGACGCCGGTGCCCCCGAGGCCGGCACGGTCCTGACCCGGGCCTTCAGCGGGCGCCCGGCGCGCGGGCTGCGCAACCGGTTCAGCGAGCGGTACGGCGACCTCGCTCCCATCGGGTACCCGGCGGTGCACCACCTCACCAGTCCGCTGCGCAGGGCGGCAGCGGCGGCCGGGGACCCGGAGCGGGTGAACCTCTGGGCCGGAACCGGGTACCGGCACGCCTCCGCGGAGCCGGCGGCCCGGATCCTGGCTCGTCTCGCCTCGCGTCTCTAGTCCGGCCCGAGCGCTTCCGGGGCCGGCCCCGGAAGCCCGAAACCTTTCCGACTGCTATCGGAATACTTTCGATAGGTTCGCCGGCCGAAGGCCGCGCCGACCGCGCGTCGGGCCGCCCTTTGCATCATTGCGCCCGGGCCGGCCTCACCCGGCCGTCGCGCCGGACGGTCGCCAATCCTGGCTGGTGAGCAGGGTTTGCCGGCAGCCGGGACCGGTTGTACCGGTCCTCGACCGTTCGGCGCACCGCATCTTGCGCCTCGAAAAGATTCGGTTGATACTGGCGAATGTTTCAATGTCGATGACGGTCCAAGGGTCGACGGCGGCACGTGGAGGGCAACCGCGGGAAGCCGCCGGTTCGGGCGTCGCACCCGTTCGGACCGTCACCACCCAGCCCCTTCACCCGAGCGGGTGGCCGCGCCGTCCCGGGCCACAGGTCCGGCGGCACGCCTCGCAGGACATCTCGACCCGGGAGCGCCTCGGCCGCCGTAGCCGCCCGAACGCGGCGCCGGTACGCCGGTCGCACCTCACCGGCCGTCCTGTGCGGTGGCCTCCCTCTGCGAAAGGACACCCATGAAGAAAATCCTCAAGGCCCTGGCGGCCGCGGCGGTGCTGCCCATCGTCGCCGCCGCCGTGCTGCTGGGGGCCAGACCGGCCGCGGCGGCCTCGCTGACCCAGGTCACCAACTTCGGCAGCAACCCCAGCAACCTCAACATGTACATCTACGTGCCGAACAACGTCGCCGCACGCCCCGCGCTGCTGGTGGCCATCCACTACTGCACCGGCACCGCCTCGGCCCTGTACAGCGGCTACTTCCACGACTATGTCACCGCGGCGGACCAGTACGGCTACATCATCGTGTTCCCCGAGGCCACCCGCAGCGGCCAGTGCTTCGACGTGTACTCGCCGCAGGCGCTGACCCGCGGCGGCGGCAGCGACCCGGTCGGCATCATGTCGATGGTCAACTACACCAAGCAGCGTTACAACGTCGACCCGAACCGGGTGTTCGTCAGCGGGGTCTCGTCCGGCGCGATGATGACCGACGTGATGGCGGCCGAGTACCCGGACGTGTTCAAGGCCGGCGCCGCGTTCATGGGGGTACCCGCCGGATGCTTCGCGACCGGTAGCAGCACCAACACCTGGAACAGCCAGTGCGCGAACGGGCAGGTCTCCAAGACCGCGCAGCAGTGGGGCGACCTGGCGCGCTCGATGTACCCCGGCTACAGCGGCCCGTACCCTCGGATGCAGTTGTGGCACGGCACCGCGGACACGACGCTGAACTACAACAACTTCGGCGAGGAGATCAAGCAGTGGACCAACCTCAACGGTGTCAGCCAGACGCCGGTGTCCACTGACTCACCGCAGTCCGGCTGGACCCGCACCCGGTACGGCAACAACAGCACCATGGCACCGGTCGAGGGCATCAGCGTCTCTGGCGCCGGGCACGAACTGCCGCGCAGCGGCATGGTGGCGTACGCCATCAGCTTCCTCGGGCTGAACAGCACCGGCGGCCCCACCACGCCGCCGACCTCGAGTTCGCCCACGCCGCCGCCGACCTCTGCCCCGCCGACCTCTGCCCCACCGACCTCCACCCCACCGACCTCTGCCCCGCCGGCCGGTGGCTGCACCGCCACGTACTCCGTCGTGAACCAGTGGCCGGGCGGCTTCCAGGCCAACGTGACCGTCCAGAACGGCTCCACCCCGCGCACGGCGTGGCAGGTGTCCTGGACGTTCCCCAACGGCCAGACCATCACCCAGCTGTGGAACGCCAGCTACACCCAGAGCGGATCGAGCGTGACCGCGCGCAACGTCAGCTACAACGGCACCCTGGGCGCCAACGCGAGTACCAGCTTCGGCTTCACCGGAAACTGGAACGGCAGCAACGGCAGCCCGACCCTGACCTGCCAGTGACACCCGACCGGGTCCGGCCCGCGCCGGACCCGGTCGGCCCCAACCGCGCCACCGCGCGGTGACCGGCCGCCCCCCGGCGGCCGGTCACCGCGTCACGCCACGCCGGTCGCCGCCGGGTACCTGCGGTGCGCCTCGGCCCGCCGCCGCAGTCCCCGGCGGACGATGTGCGGATACGCCAGGCCGGCGGCCGCGAAGATGGCTCCCACCCCGAGCCAACCCGGTACGCCGGCCCCGATGACCAGCGCGGTCAGCAGCGGCGGCGCGGCCAGGTTCCCGACCTGCCGCCCGGTCTGGTAGGCCCCCTGGTACCGGCCCTGCGCCCAGTCGGGAGCCAGGTCGAAGACGACCGCGAACGCCGCGCTCGACAGCCACAGTTCGCCGAGCACGTGGACCGCCGCCGCCCCGAGTACCAGGACACCGACGAGCCACGACGGCCGACCGGCAGTCAGTCCGAACAGGACACAGGACGCCGCCAGGACGAACGCGCCGCGGCGGCTGACCGGAATCGCGCCGGTGGCGTGGTGAACGCCGCGCGACGCCCACACCTGCATCGTCACGCAGCCGATCGTGTTGACCAGCAGCGCCACGGTGACCAGGGCGGCCGGCGCCTGGGTGTACGCGACGAGCCACAGCGGCAGCGCCAGGCTCAGCACTCCGTTGAGCAGGGCCGCCACCAGCCCGTCGAGCAACGCGAACGCGAGAAAGGGCCGGTCCCGCAGGATCGTCATCCGTGGCCCGGCCGCCGGAGCCTTGACCGTCGCCACCGCCCTCACCCGGGCGACGATCAGCGCCGCGACGAGATAGGTCACCGCGTTGAGGACCAGGACGGCCAGGTAACCGGCGCGGCTGTCCAGCAGCAGCGGCAGGCCACCGGCGAGGGTGCCGAGCGCGATCCCGCCGTTGTTCGCCGAGCGGACGAAGGCTCGGGTACGCACCCGCCGGTCCGGCGGCACGGCACCCGCGATCAGCGCGTTGTTCGCCGCCTTCGCCGTCGCGTCGGCGACCGCGATCAGGCAGCCACACGGGACGAACGTCCAGAGGTCGCGCACGCCAGTCATCGCGGCGAAGCTCGCCGCCGACGTGAGCAACGCGGCCACCTGGAGGTTGCGTGCGCCGGCGCGGTCCACCAGGTACCCCATCGGCGCGGTCAGCACGACGGCCGCGAGGGCGGCGGCGCTCAGCCCGATCGCGACCTGGGCCGGTGTCAGCCCGACGGCGCGGGTGAGGAACAGCGCGCTGGTCGTCAGGTACGCACCGTTACCGAAGGTGTTCACCAGAGTCGCGGCCACGAGAATGCGCGGGGTTCCCCGGTCCGGTAGCAGGTTGGCGATCATGCGACGATTTAACAATACGTACGTACGGTTTGCAAACCGGTATCGCCCCGCGCCATGCCCGATTGCCGGCGCGCCACCCGGCGCGCCACCGGCGCACTACCGGCGCAGCGACCGCAATCGCATCGGGCGGGCACGCCAGGACAGCACGTTGGCGAGCGCGATCCCGACGAGGACAAGGGCGGTGGCCGCGCCGGCGACCAGAGGATTCGCGTGGACCAGCGCCGGGGCCAGCACGGCCAGCACGAGCGGCCCGAGCCGCCGGGACCACGACACGCGGCCGAACACGACCTGCTCCAGCAGCGCGCGCCCGGCCAGAAACAGGACGGGCCCGCCGAGGAGAGCGGCGAGCCAGGAGGGCCGCATGTGCGAGGTCGAGTGGCCGATCATCAGGTCGTCGCCGACGGTCGTCGTCACGATGCCGGCGATCATGATCAGGTGGGCGTACCCGGAGGTACGAACCGTGTGCCCCGGCCGCTGCGACGCCTCAACCTCGGCGGCCAGCATCCCCCCGGCCCGGTAGATGTAGATCCGCCAGAGCGCCACGGTGGTCACGAACGCCACGATGAACCCGGCCGTGGCGTGTGCCGGCAACCCGTCCGCGCTGTACTCCCCACCGATTACCAGGATCGTGTCGCCGAGCGCGATGATCAGCAGCTGCCGTTGCCGCTCCGACGTGTACTCGCCGGTGATCGGCACCTCGGGGGACGCCACCCGGCCGTGCCGCGGCACCGGGTACCCGGTATGCGAGACCACCAGTTCCAGGCCGGCGGCGACCCCCCACAGCGCGACGCGTGCCACGCCGGTCGCCGCGACGGCACCGGCCATCCAGAGCGCGGCGAACACGCACGCCCAGACCAGCCGCCGCGGCGAGCGCGGGAACCGGGCCGCGATCAGGAAGATCGGGCCACCGAGACTGACCGCGGCGTACAGCGAGGCGAACAACACTCCCCGGTCGGTGTACGCCCCCGGAATCGCCACCGCGACACCCAGGCTGGCCAGCATGAGCGCGATGACGGCGATCTGAACGGTCTGGTGGTCGGGCCGGAACCGCGCGGTCATCAGCGAGGTGAATCTCCAGATGAACCAGACGGGCAGCAGGAGGATCAGCGTCCGGAGGGCCCCTGCCCAACTGAGGCTGCGCAGCAGCTCGGAGGACAACCGGGTGAGGGTGAAGACGAAGGCCAAGTCGAAGAAGAGCTCCAGAAAGGTGGCCTGGCGCACCTCCTCGGGAGCCCGCACCAGCGGGCCTACGCCTTCCGTCATGTTCGAGTCCGTTCCAACGACCGCGGGCCTGTGTAGCAGTCGTAGCACGGGACGGGCCGCCGTCCCCGGCACTCGGTCGACACGGCGCCACCATTCATCGACCGCCGGCGGCCACACCTCCGGCCGGGACGCGCGGGGCGGCACGGGTGATCTGCCGCGCGACGCCGCGATGCGCCGCAGCAGTCACGGTAGCGACCGGCCGCGCGTCAGGCCGGATCGGCGGGGGCGTGCGACGGCGCCGACACGGACAGGCCGGGCACGATGTCGCCCAGCTCGAACGTCACCGGCTGCTCCAACTGCCCGAACGTGCACGAGCCGGGGGTGCGGTCCGGCCGCCACCGGACGAACTGCGCGGTGTGCCGGAACCGGGTGCCCTCCATGTGGTCGTAGCGCACCTCGACCACCCGTTCGGGACGCAGCGGCGTGAACGAGAGGTCCTTGCCGGCGTTCCAGCGCGACGTCTCGTTGTCGCGCGGATTGCGCACGCCCTCGACCGGCTTCGCCCAGTTCCACGGGTGCTCGTCGAACGTGGTGACCAGCGGCTGCAGCTCCTCGAACAGGCTCTGGCGCTCGCTCATCGGGAACGCGCCGATGACGCCGACCGAGGCGAGCGAACCGTCGTCGGTGTACAGGCCGAGCAGCAGCGAGCCGATGCGGTCGGGGCCGCTCTTGTGCAGCCGGTACCCGGCGACGACGCAGTCGGCCGTACGCTCATGCTTGATCTTGAACATCACCCGCTTGTCCGGCTGGTACGTGATGTCCAGCGGCTTGGCGACCACACCGTCCAGCCCGGCGCCCTCGAACTGCTCGAACCAGCGGCTCGCCAGTTCGCGGTCGGTGGTCGTGGGGGTCACGTGCACCGGCGCGCCGGCATCGCGCAGGGCCTCCTCCAGCATCTCCCGCCGCCGCGCGAACGGCAGGCCGGTCAGGTCCTCGTCACCGAGGGCCAGCAGGTCGAAGGCGACGAAGGAGGCCGGTGTCTGCTCGGCCAGCATGGTGACCCGGGAGGCGGCCGGGTGGATGCGCTGCTGCAGGGCTTCGAAGTCCAGGCCGGCCGGCGTGGCGAGGACGATCTCGCCGTCGACGACGCAGCGCTGCGGAAGCTCACGCCGGAACGCGGTGACCAGCTCCGGGAAGTACCGCGTCATCGGCCGCTCGTTGCGGCTGCCAATCTCCACCTCGTCGCCGTCCCGGAAGATGATCGACCGGAACCCGTCCCACTTGGGCTCGTACGACGCGCCGGGCGGGATGTCCCGGACGGACTTGGCGAGCATGGGCGCGACGGGGGGCATGACCGGCAACTGCATGCCCCCATTGTGCCCAGTCCGGGCTGGTGGCGGGGGGAGGAGGGCCGGCTGGCGGCGGGCCGGGTCAGCTGGTCGCCACCCGGTCCGGGTGCAGGTTGACGAAGGCGTCCATCGTGTCGTCCTTGACCGACTGGAGCATCTGCAGGCTGATGGCGTCCAGCCCCTGGTAGGAGGCGTGGTTGGGACCGGTCACGTTCACGAACTTGCCGCCGTTGGTCTTCAACGTGATCAGGTCGCCGCCGCCGATGCCCTTCATCGCGAACAGCCAGTCCTGGATGGAGAACTGCCCCTGGTCGATGGTCATCGCCTTGCCGACCGTGTTCAGCACCCCGGACAGCTTGGCCGGGTTCCTCAGCACGCCGCCGGACAGCACCTTTTTGAAGATCGCCTTGAGGAACTGCTGCTGGTGGCGCTGGCGGCCGTAGTCGGTGTCACCGTTGGCCAGCAGGTCGCGCTGGCGCACGTAGTCCAGTGCCTCCCACGGCCTGAAGTCGCGGCAGCCCACCTTGTACTCCTTCGGCGTGACCCCGGGAATCGGGCCGAGGGGCTCGCCGGCGGAGTTCAACCGCCACCCCGGGGTGACCTGCTTGCCCGACTTGGTGTAGCCGATGTGGACCGACCTGGTGTCCTCGTCCACGCACATGTGGACCCCACCGATCACGTTCACCACCTGCTGGAAGCCGGTGAAGTCCACGATCGCCGCGGCGTCGAAGGTGATCCCCCACAGGTTCTTGATGGTCAGCGCGAGCAGTTCCACGCTGTGCTGGCGGGCGGCGGTGCCGGTCAGCCCCCAGCCGCCGAACGCGAACGCCGCATTGATCTTCTGGTGCTGGACGCCGTACGAGTGCTTGCCGTTCTTGTAGGGCGGAATCTCCACCAGCGTGTCCCGGGGGATCGAGACCAGGAAGCCCTCGGTGTGGTTCGCCGGAATGTGCAGGATGATGATCGAGTCAGCTCGTACGAGATCGTTCGGGTTCTGGCCCGGTCGCGCGTCGACGCCGACCAGCAGGATGTTCTTCGGGCCGGTGATGGACTTGTGCGTGGCGCCGCTGCTGCTGCCGGCCGAGCCGAGCAGGTTCTGCTTGGTGAAGCTCTTGGTCGCCGCCGCCAGCACCACGTGAAATCCGACGACCGTGCCGCCGCTGGCGACCATGAGCAGCACGCCGAAGATCACCAGTAGCCGGGCCCAGAGCGGACCCTTCACCTTTTTGCCGGAGCGCCCCTTTTTCCCCGGTCCGCGATTACTCTTCGTGGTCCCTCGCGGACCCCTGGGTGGTCTACCGCCGGACCGCCGGCCCGCCGGGCCGTCCACGCCGTCGCCCAATTCCCTGACCGCGCCAGCCGAACGGGACGAGTACTCCACGGGCCGTCTCCTGTCAGCGAGGGGCATTCAGCTTTCAAGACCCGTTACTGTACGCAAGGCCGACGCCAGTACGCGACCCCGTGCAGCACGAACGGCCCCGAACCGGGTGATACCTCGAACGCGGTCATCGGACCCGCTGGACCAACTTGTCCGTTTCCAGCCGGGCCACGATCCGGGTGATCCCGCTCATCGACAGGTAAGCAATCGGGTGTGTCTCTCAGGGACGTGAGCGTCCCGGCCGCCGGCAGCCCCGATGGCGGCGGTGCCCCGACCTCAGGCGTGGGCGTCGTGCCGTACCGGACCGGGCGTCCCGTCGACGACCGGCGCGTCCCAGTCGATCCGGTAGTCGAACTGCCAGGCCATCTTCTCCGGCTTGCTCATCAGCCTCAGCGCCACCGGCAGGAGCAGGTCGCGCAGCACCCGGGCGACCGGCCCGGCGGCCTTGTCCTGGTTGCTCCTGGCGCCGGCCGCGATCACCTTCTCCACCCGGCCGCGGCGCAGCCGCTCGTACGCCGCGAACGCCCGCTCGTACGGCAGGTCGCGCAGGCACCGTGCGAGTTGTACCGCGCTCTCCACCGCCATCGACGCACCCTGCCCGGAACTCGCCGAGGGGGCGTGGGCGGAGTCACCGACCAGCACCAGCCGGCCCGCGCTCCACCTGGGTACGTGCGGCATGTCCTCCATCGGCCCCACGATGAGCAGGTCCGCCGGATCGGTGCGGTCGAGCAGGTGCGGTGCCGGGGTGCGGTCCTCGGCGAACGCTTCGCGCAGCACGCGCAGCCACTCGCCGGCGCCCGTCGCCCGGGCATGTTCGAGCGGCACCGGCTCGCGCCGCGGAAGGTTGACGAACCATCCGCCGCTGCCGTCCTCGTAGACCGCGTACCCGAAGAACGCCCGCTTGCCGAAGACCATGTACATCTTGCCGCCCGTCGGTGGCAGGCCGGTGTCGGCGATCCGGGCCCCGAAACTGATCAGACCGCTGTAGCGGGGAGTCGGCGCGCCGGGATCGATCAGCGTCCGGGTGGTCGACCTGATGCCGTCCGCTCCGACCAGGATGTCCGCGGTGGCCTCGCTGCCGTCGGCGAATCGCGCGGTGACGCCGTCACCGGTCTCCCGCGCGCCGACCAGCCGCCTGCCGTATTCGGTACGGACTCCCCGGCGGGCCGCCTCGTCGTGCAGCGCCCGGTACAGCTCGGAACGCCAGACGAACTGCATGCTCGACTCACCGTCCGGGTCGCCGAACTCGGCCAGCCGCTTGCCCGTCCAGCTCTGCATCACCAGCGACTTTATCGGTGTGCCGATCCGCCGGACCGGTTCGTCAGCATCGACGACGCCCAGCGCCGCCAGCCCGTTGGGCGCGATGCTCAGGCCGGCGCCGACCCCGTCGGCGGTGGTCGGGTACGCCTCGTAGACGGTGGCGTCGATGCCGGCCCGGCGCAGCGCCATCGCGGTTACCGGGCCGGCGATGCCGCCACCGATGACCAGGGCGGAACGTGTGCGGTTCATGACTGTTGCCTCTCCGGTGCGGGCGGGGACTCGCCGTGGAACTCGGCCCACTGGCGTCCCCAGCCGTTGTCTGGGTCGGTCATGCGCTCGATGAATCGGCGGACGAACGACGCGTCGGCGTCCAGCAGGGCCAACCGGTACTGCTCCTCGACCAGGAACAGCTCGGGCACCCCGGCGGCCAGCGTCTGGTCGACCAGCGTCTGGGCCTCGGCGCGCTGCTGTGCGAGCCGGTCGAGTCGCCGGCGCAGCAGCACGAGCACGTCGCCGGGCGGCAGCGCCGAGATGAGGGACAGTGCGGCCACGAACTGCGGGTACTCGTGCCTCGGCTCCTCGACCAGTTCGCGTAGCCAGTCGCGCAGTTCCTCGCGGCCGGCGTCGGTCAGCGCGTACACGGTGCGCTCCGGTCGCTGCCCCTCCCGGCTGGTCTCCACTTCGGAGACGAAGCCGGCCCTGGCCAACTGGCCCACCACCATGTAGAGCGAGCCGTGGTTGAACTTGATGCTGCGCGCGTCGCCGTTCTCGCGCAGGGTGCGGCTCAGCTCGTACGGGTGCATGGGGCGCTGGATCAGGTACGACAGCACGGCCAACCCGAGCAGGTTGCTGACCTTGCGTTGCTTGGCCATCTACTCCTCCGTCGCGCGTACCCGTGGCGGGTGGCACGCGCCGCGCGTGTTTAGCGGTCAGGTGTGCCGGCGGGGTCGGCCACCGTCGGCAACACGCCCTGCCTGTGCGCCCGCCGCAGATCGGCGATGTACTCGCGGGAGAACATCGCCGACAGGATGGCGACCCCGCCACGGTGGACGCGGATCTCAGCATGGCGCAGCGCTCCGGTGAGCACGACGCGGCGGTCGCCTGGCGTGTCGGGCCGCTGCCCGTCCTTGACCCGGCCGCGGCCGGAGCGCCGCAGGTCCCAGTCCTCGACCACCGCGTCGTCGGCGACCAGCAGCGTGAGGACGGCGTGCTCCAGGTCGACCTCGACCTCGATGTCACCGGCCGGGATCTGTGGGGACCGCAGGTCGAGCACGGCGACCCCGCGGTGGGAGCGCACCTGCAAGCGGCGGGAGGTGGTCCAGTTGCCCAGTCGCTTGGTCACCGCGTGGTGGGCGGGGATCCGCACCGGCTCGGCGACGGCGGGTGTGGCGTTCATGGCGCTTGTCCTCTCGGGTCACGGCGTCTAGTTGACAACAACTATCCACGATCGACTAGTCAGTGTCAACTAGATACCGCCCGCGACGAGGGAATTAGCCGGACGGGGGCGACGGCGGGTGTCGAAACGGCGACCGCGGCTGCGACCTCCACCATGAGAGGTGCCCGACCGTGCGCCGTGAGCCATCTGAGGAGTACCCGTGAAGTACCTACTGTTGATCTACAACGACCCGGCCGTGCTCGACGCCCTGCCGGACACCGACCGCCAGCGGATTTTCGAGGACGTGGACGGGATCATGAAGGAGCTCACCGCGTCCGGTGAACTGGTCGGCGGCCAGGCGCTGGCCGCGCCGTCGCAGACCAAGACGGTCCGGCTGCGCGGCGGGGCCGTGGCCGCCACGGACGGACCGTTCGTCGAGGCCAAGGAGCACCTGGCCGGGTACCTGATCGTCGACGTGGCCGGGGTCGAGCGGGCGGTGAAGATCGCGGAGCGCTGGCCGGACGCCCGGTACGGCGCCATGGAGGTCCGGGAGATCGTGCACACCAGCGGCGCGGAGGGCTGATCGGTCGATCCCGAAAGAGCCCGATCGCGAAAGGGCCCGCCGAGTGCGCGGCGGGCCCTTTCGCGCGTGCGGCTACGCGGCCGTGCCCCACATGGCGGTGAAGGCGGCCGCCTCGCCCGCCAGCCACCGCTCGACGTCGTCCGGCCGGGTCTTCGGGTCCGGCCGGTGCGCCTCGCCCCGGCGCAGGTCGACCAGTACCGGTTCGGCCTTGGGCAGGATCTGGTGCATGTGCCGGGTCATCAGCCACAGGGTCGCGACCACCAGGTCGGGCGAGGGCGGTTGCTCGTCGAAGTACAGCCGGACGGCCTCGGCGCGCCCGTCGTCGTAGCGCAGGCCGAGGTGCGGATTGACCTTGACAGTGAGCCCGCCGATCACGCAGAGCGCGTCGTGGACCTGCGCCAGTTCGACCCGCCCCGGGTCACCGAGCGAGTCCAGGTAGCGGGAGCCGCCGGCCTCCAGCGCCGCGTAGAGCGCCCGCCACCGGGGCGCGACCGTGTCGACGGCCGCGGCGATCGCGGTGTGCTCGCCGCGGGTGCGGAACCGGATGTCGGCCTTGAGCGCCTTGATGAACTGGCCGTGCGGATTGAACCCGGAACGGGCCTGCCGGGCCCGGCGCAGGCCGCCGACGAACGTCGCCTTCGCCGGTCCGGTGCGCCCGATGTAACGGCTGAACGACAGGAGTGTCGCATACGGCGTGGGGGCGGCGGTGGCACTGGATACCATTCGAATCCTCCCAGGTCGGGAGCTGTTTTAGTACACACATTCTAATCGATGGCGGCCCGTTTGCCCACTCGGGTTCGGTGGTTACCCGACCGTCGACGAGGTCATCGCCCGCACCCACCGACTCGTCATGCTCGACCGGCGGCAGGCGTTGGCAGGCTGCCGGCCGCCGAGACAAAATCTCGGGGGTGGGCAACAGCGAAGAGCCGTTGAACGGGAACGTCACGACCGGTGTCGTGCGGGTCGGGGACACCGTCCGTCGCCCCGTCGGGCCCTGGACCGAAACGGTCGACCTGCTGCTGGAGCATCTACACGCCGTGGGGTTCACGGCGTGCCCTCGTCCCATGGGCAGGGACGAGCAGGGCAGGCAGGTGCTGGAATACGTCCCGGGCGAGATCGGTGCGGCGTCCGGCACCTACCCGGCCACGGATCTGCACTCGATTGGACAGATGCTGGCGCACCTGCATGAGGTGCTGGCCAGCTTCGTACCGCCGGCCGGCGCCCGATGGAACCAGGTCATCCCGCCCGACCGGGAAGAGATGATCTGCCACAACGACGTAGCACCATGGAACCTGGTCAGGTCAGATCACGGCTGGGTGCTGATCGACTGGGACGCGGCCGCGCCAGGCTCGCGGCTGTGGGACCTCGCCTACGCCGCCCAGAGCATGGCCGGCCTACGCGCAGACCGACCCGTGCCGCAGTCGGCGGCACGGCTGCGGGCGTTCGTCGACGGCTACGGGCTCGATGGCGCTTCCCGTTCGGCGCTGGCCGTCATGCTGGGCCGCCGGGCCAGAGCGATGTACGACCTGCTGCGTGAGGGTGCCCGCCAGCAGCGTCAGCCATGGGCCAGGATCTGGACCGAGGACGGCCCCCACTGGCTGGCAACCGCCGACTACCTCGACGCGCACAGCGACGCGTGGCGCGCCGGGCTGGCGTGATCGCGAGTCGCTGGCCCGCGCCGCGGACTCTGCCTGACCCGGTCACCCCCCGGGCCGGGAGGGACGACTCACGGTCCCCAAGGTCGACTCGCTCCGCCTACGCTCGCACATCCGTTCCCGAAAAGGCGCGAACGTTGAGTTGCCCTCCAGCGCTTGGCAGCACGCCCACCATCGTCTACGTTGCATGGAAGCGCTCCCATCGATGCCGGCCACTACGTCCCCGAGAGAGGTAACCACGTGTCCCAGCGCATCCATAGACATCGACGGACGGCGGCCATCGCCGCGGCCGCCGTCGGCTGCACGGTCATCGCCGGTGCCTGGTTCGCTACCGGTCCCGCGTCGGCGGGAGCGATCAGCGGCAGCCTGTACCGCGACCCCGACTCCCAGGCGGCCCGGTGGGTCGCCGCCAACCCCAGCGACTCCCGCATGCCGGTGATCCGCGACAAGATCGCCAGCCAACCGGCCGCGCACTGGCTCTCGTCGTACAACCCTTCGACGGTCCAGTCCGAGGTCTCCGCGTACGTCGGCGCGGCAGCCTCGGCGAACCAGATCCCCATCCTGTCCGTCTACGAGATCCCCAACCGGGACTGCGGAGGCGCCAGCGCCGGCGGCGCGCCGAGTCTCGGCGACTACCAGAACTGGATCAGCAACTTCTCGGCCGGACTGGGCAGCCGGCCGGCCATCATCATCCTCGAAACCGACGCCCTTGCCCTGCAGACGTGCCTGAGCGCGAGCGATGTCACGGCGCGGGACCAGGCCCTGGCCACGGCGGTACAGACCATCAAGGCGGCGGACTCCGCGGCCAAGGTGTACCTCGATGGCGGGCACTCGGCCTGGAACAGCGCGTCGGATCAGGCCAACCGGCTCAAGGCGGCCGGCGTCCAGTACGCCGACGGGTTCTTCACCAACGTGTCGAACTTCAACCCCACCTCCAACGAGGCCACATACGGTCGCTCGATCATCTCCGCGCTCGACAGCCTCGGCGTGCCGGGCAAGCACCAGATCATCGACACCAGCCGCAACGGCGGGGCCAGCGGTGACTGGTGCGCCGACGACAACACCGACCGGCGGATCGGCACGTATCCGACGACCGCGACCGGCGACGCGAACATCGACGCGTACCTGTGGGTGAAGCCTCCGGGCGAGGCCGACGGCTGCGCGTACGCGGCCGGTTCCTTCCAGCCCAACCTGGCCTACAGCCTGGCGAGTACGGCGCCGTACCCGCCGACCGCGCCGCCCACCACCACCCCCCCCGCGGCCCCCTCACCCCCCACCACACCACCCCCCA
>JBDZVD010000055.1:0-41876 GCA_040255525.1 Micromonosporaceae bacterium
TCAAGGACACCGCCGGCCCGGCGATCAACCCGCTGATCAAGGTGATGAACCTGGTCTCGCTGCTGATCGCTCCGGCCGTGGTCATGTGGAGCGTGGGGAGCGACAAGAACACCCCGCTACGCATCCTGGTCGCGGTGCTGGCGCTGCTGATCGTTGCCGTCGCGGTCACCATCAGCAAGCGCAAGCCGGTGTCGGTGGCCTCGGACGAGGACATCGCGGCCGCCACGAACGGCGGCGAGACGCCGGGCGACGGTTCGGCGGACGCGAGCGAGGACGCCGAGGCCGCCAAGGTGTGAGGCACTCTCGCCAGACCGGCGCCGGCTCCGCGGGGTTCCGCGGGGCCGGCGCCGTCGTTTGGGCCGGGTCCGTTCCGTACCGGCGGGCCGGCGCCGTCCGAGCCGGATAGCCGGTGCTCATCCGAGCTGCTAGCCGGCGCCGCCCGGTACGCCACGCGCCGGTCGCGCCGCGCCAGGCACCGCGCGCAATCGAACAGTCGTACAGTGACGGTCATGCGTCGCATGCTCGCGTCCCTGGCGGCTTTCGGTGTGGTGGTGGCGGTCGGTGCGTGTGGCGGCCACGCCACCCCGGCGAAGACCTGGGCCACCGAGGTGTGCGGGGCTCTGTCCCCGTGGCGGACCAGCATCTCCCAGCTCAACAGCGAGGCCGCCCAGCAGATGAAGAGCGCGAAGACCCCGGTGCAGACCAGGGACAACATGCTCCGGCTGTTCGACGGCGCGCGGGATTCCACCGAGAAGGCGCGGGTGGAGATCGTCGCCGCCGGGGTACCCGACGTCGACGGCGGCAAGGTGATCGCCAACCGGTTCGTGTCGGCCCTGGCCCGGGTCCGTGACGCGTACGACAAGGCGCACCGCACCGTCGCGGCGCTCCCGACCGGCCAGGAGAAGGCGTTCTACGACGGCGTGGCCGCCGCGGTCGGCACCCTTGACCGGGAGTACTCGCAGGCTGGGCTCAACACCGGTGCGCTCGCGTCGACCGAGCTGCGCGAAGACTTCGAAGACGTGCCGGAGTGCGGGTAGCGGGCGGGTGCGGTGAGGCCGCGATGCAGGTGAAGCAGCTGTCCATATTCGGGGTCGAGGCGGCGCCGCCGGCGCCCGCCGACCTCGAAGGGCTGCTGGCCGGCCCGGGGCAGGTGGTCCGGATGGGCGGGACGGCCCGCGTCTCCGTCGTCGTCGGGGAGCTGTGGCGGGGCCGGGTGCTGCACGCGGAGCTGGCCCAGCGCGGGGTCCCGGCGACCCTGGTGTCCACCGTCGAGCAGCACATCGGCGTCCGGACGGCGTACTCGAGCACCCTGGCCCCGCTCGGCGCGGCCTGGCTGCGGGGCGCGGTGAAGCTGCCACCGCCCGGGTTCGGGCTCGACGGTCGCCGGCTGCGGCTCTGGGTGATCGCCGCCGGGCACGGTGACCAGCTGGGCTTCACCCTCCGGTTGGGGCCGTCCGACGAGCCGGCCTGGGAAGCGGTCGGCGTGGCGCTGGCGAGTGTCGGATTACCGGCAGTTCTGCTGGGTACCCGGGCCGGCGGACCCGCGTACCGGATCGCCGGCCGGCGCCGGATCGGAAGGCTTGCCGAGCTTGTCGGAGACCGCCCGCCGGAGGTCCCCGCGGAGGCGTGGCCGGTACTGTAGTTCACGGTTTGTGGCTGAGTACGGGTCACGCGATCGGGGCATGACCGGCGCCGTGACGTGAGTCACCGGCGGGATTGGGTGTACGGTGGCGCCGCCTGGCAGGCCCGGTACGCCCGGTTCCGGACCCGGCTGGGTTACGTTTGAACACCGTGTCCATGAGCAACTGGGAGTGCCGTGCCGCACGACGCTAAGCGCTTGGTCATCGTCGAGTCCCCGGCGAAGGCCAAGACGATCTCGGGTTACCTCGGCCCCGGGTATGTGGTCGAGGCGAGCCTGGGCCACGTCCGGGACCTGCCGCGCAACGCGGCGGACGTGCCGGCGAAGTACAAGTCCCTGCCCTGGGCCCGGTTGGGTGTGGATGTCGATAACGGGTTCGCGCCGCTGTATGTGGTGTCCAGCGACCGGAAGCAGCAGATCACCCGCCTGACCAAGCTGGCCAAGGAGGTCGACGAGGTCTACCTCGCGACAGACGAGGACCGTGAGGGCGAGGCCATCGCCTGGCACCTGCTGGAGACGATCAAGCCCAAGGTCCCGGTCAAGCGGATGGTCTTCCACGAGATCACCAAGCCGGCCATCCAGGCCGCCGTGGCCAGCCCCCGGGAGATCGACCGCGCGCTGGTCAACGCGTACGAGTACCGGCGGATCCTCGACCGCCTGTACGGGTACGAGGTCTCGCCGGTGCTCTGGAAGAAGGTCATGCCGCGGCTGTCGGCGGGCCGGGTGCAGTCGGTGGCCACCCGAATTGTGGTGGATCGCGAGAAGCAGCGGATGGCGTTCCGCTCGGCGGAGTACTGGGACATCGTCGCCGAACTCGCCCTGCTCGTAGCGCCCGCGGAGGGACCCCGGGGCTTTTCCGCGACACTGATCTCGCTGGACGGTGACCGGATCGCCACCGGCCGCGATTTCGAGCCGACCACCGGCCGGGCCCGCAGCGACGTGGTGCACCTGGACGAGGCGGCCGCCCGTGGGCTGGCCGGCCGGCTGGAGAACCGGCCGTTCAAGGTCGTCAGGGTCGAGGAGAAGCCGTACCGGCGCCGGCCCTACGCCCCGTTCATCACCTCCACCCTGCAGCAGGAGGCCGCCCGCAAGATGCGGTTCTCCTCGGCGCAGACGATGCGCACGGCACAGCGGCTGTACGAGAACGGCTACATCACCTACATGCGTACCGACTCGGTCAACCTCTCCGAGTCGGCCATCGCCGCTGCCCGGGCGCAGGTTCAGGAGCTGTACGGCGACCGGTTCGTGCCACCGCAGCCGCGCCGGTACACGTCCAAGGTGAAAAACGCTCAGGAGGCGCACGAGGCCATCCGGCCGGCCGGCGACACCTTCCGTACCCCCGGCGAGGTGGCGGGTGAGCTGTCCGCCGAGGAGTTCAAGCTCTACGAGCTGATCTGGCGGCGGACCATCGCGTCGCAGATGACCGACGCGGTCGGCTCCTCGGTGTCGGTGCGCATCCGGGCGGTGTCCACGAACAACGAGGAGTGCGACTTCGGGGCGACCGGCAAGACGATCACCGACCCCGGCTTCCTGCGCGCGTACGTGGAGTCCAGCGACGACGAGGAGGCCGAGGCGGAGGACGCCGAGCGCCGGCTGCCGACCCTGGTCAAGGACCAGCCGCTGCGCGCCGACCGGCTCAACCCCCTCGGCCACACCACCCAGCCGCCGGCCCGCTACACGGAGGCGTCGCTGGTCAAGGCGCTGGAGGAGCTGGGTATCGGCCGGCCCTCGACCTACGCCAACATCATGGCCACGATCCAGGATCGCGGGTACGTGTTCAAGCGGGGCCAGGCGCTGATCCCGTCGTTCACCGCGTTCGCGGTGACGAACCTGCTGGAGGGGCACTTCCCGCGGCTGGTGGACTACCAGTTCACCGCGTCGATGGAGGACGAGCTGGACGACATCGCCGACGGCGAGGCGTCGGCGCTGGACTTCCTGACCGCGTTCTACTTCGGCGGGGTGGGCGACGAGGGCTCGATCGCCCGGGCGGGTGGCCTGCGAAAGATGGTCACCGAGAACCTCGGCGAGATCGACGCGCGGGGGGTCAACTCGATCCCGCTCTTCCGGGACGATACCGGGCGCGATGTCGTGGTGCGGGTCGGCCGGTACGGGCCGTACCTGCAACGTACGGTGCCCGGGCAGGAGCCCGGTGAGGACGACCGGACGTCGCTGCCGGACGGCATCGCCCCCGATGAGCTGTCTCCGGCGAAGGTCGACGAGCTGTTCCTGAGCGGCGGTGGCGAGCGGAAGCTGGGCGAGCACCCGGAGACCGGTGAGCCGATCGTGATCAAGTCAGGTCGGTTCGGCCCGTACGTGTCCTGCGGGGACCACAACGCGTCGCTGCTGCGTACCCAGTCACCGGAGACGGTGTCGCTGGCCGACGCCCTGCAACTGCTCTCGCTGCCCCGGCCACTGGGCAAGGACCCCGACGGCGCCGAGGTGTTCGCGGGCGCGGGCCGGTACGGGCCGTACGTGAAGCGGGGCGACGAGTACCGGTCGCTGGCGGACGAGTCGCAGCTGTTCACGGTGAGCCTGGACGAGGCGCTGGCTCTGCTGGCGGCGCCGAAGACCCGCCAGCGGCGGGCGGCCGCCCCGCCGCTGCGGGAGCTGGGGCCGGACCCGTTGACGGACAAGCCGTTGGTGATCAAGGACGGTCGGTTCGGTCCGTACGTGACCGACGGGGAGACCAACGCGTCGCTGCGGCGGGGGCAGACACCGGAGACGCTGTCGCTGGAGCAGGGCTCGGAGATGCTGGCCGAGAAGCGGGCCAAGGGGCCGGCCCCGAAGAAGGCCCCCGCGAAGAAGGCCCCCGCGAAGAAGACCACGGCGGCCAAGAAGCAGACCGCGGCGGAGAAGAAGGCGGTCGCCGGCAAGACCACCACCGCGAAGAAGGCGACCACGGCGAAGAAGAGCACGGCCGCGAAGAAGACCGCCGCCAAGAAGGCCGCGCCCACCACGACGACAGCAGCCAGGAAGGCCGCCGCCAAGAAGGCGACCTGAGCTGCGACCGCTGGACGGCCGCGGCGCCTCGCAGCCGGCCGGACCCGGGCGCGGCCGGTCCGGGGGCGTGCGGGTCAGTCGCCGAGGATCCTCGACGTGTACGCGTTGGCGAAGACCCGGGCCGGGTCGAGCTGGTCGCGTACCGCCAGGAAGTCGTCGAACCGCGGGTACGCCGGTCGGAGGTCGTCACGGGTGCGCCAGTGCAGCTTGCCCCAGTGCGGCCGGCCGCCCAGCCCCTGCGCGACCTGTTCGTAGCCGCGGAAGTACTCCTCGTACGGCATGCCGACGTACTGGTGGACCGCGATGTAGGCGTTGTCCCGCCCGTACCCGTGGGACAGCCAGATGTCGTCGGCCGCCGACATCCGTACCTCGACCGGGAAGATCACCTTGAACGGGAGCCGGTCGACGACCTTGCGCAGCCCCTCGAACGCCTCCGGCAGCGCGGCACGCGGCACTCCGTACTCCATCTCCACGAAACGCACCCGGCGCGGCGTGCAGAACACCTCGTGCGACGGTCCGGTGTAGGTCCTGGGGGTCAGCGCCCGCGCCCCGATCGCGGCGATTCCGGGCACCAGCGCCGGGACCGCCCGGCCGACCCGGCAGGCCCCGGCGAACACGGTGTTCGACAGGAACTCGTCGTCGAGCCAGCCCCGGAACCGGGGCAGCGGCCGGTCGTGGGCCGGTACCCGGTTGTTCCGCTTGGTCTGGACCCGGTCCGTGTACGGGAACCAGTACAGCTCGAAGTGATCATTGCCCTCGATGTGTTCGGTGAGCCCGGCGAGCACGTCAACCAGCCGTTCCGGGCGCTCCTCGGCACGCAGCGTGAACGCGTCTACACAACGGAGCGTGACCTCGGTCAGTACGCCCAGGGCGCCGATCCCGACCCGGCCCGCGTCGAAGACCTCCCGCCGCTCGGTCGGCGAGCACCGCACCACCGAGCCGTCGCCGGAGACCAGGGCCAGCCCCTCGACGAAGGTCGACAGGCAGCCGAGCCGGCCGCCGGTGCCGTGGGTACCCGTGGAGATCGCGCCGGCGACCGTCTGCGCGTCGATGTCGCCCAGGTTGGGCATGGCCAGCCCGTGCGCGGCCAGCACCCGGTTGAGTACCCGCAGTGGCATGCCGGCCTGGACGGTGACCAGCCGGGTCGCCGGATTGATCGAGACCGTCCCGGCGAGCTGGTCCAGCTCCACCCGGACCCCGTCGGCGACCGCGGCCGGCGTGAACGAGTGTCCGGAGCCGGCGGCCTTGACCCGGAGCCCCTCGTCCGCAGCCGTCTTGACCAGGGCGGATACCTCATCGGTGCTGGCCGGATGGGCCACTCGGGCAGCCTCTGTCCGCTGGTTGCCGGCCCAGTTCCGCCACTGGTTGACGCTCATTGAGGCTCCTCGCTGAAGTGAACTCGCGCGATCTGGGGTGTTTTAAAGCCGAACAGGGCACTTCGAGGCCGCGCCGGCATCGTTGCTCTGAGTAGATTTGACGTCAAGTGGCGGGATCGCCCGTAGCCGCGAGAGGGGTGGCGCGCAGAGTGACGACCGAGGCTTCCAGCCGACCGCTGCGCCGTGTTCCAGTACAGGAGCGCAGCGTCGCGCGAGTCAAGCGAATGCTGGATGCGTGCGCCGAGCTGGTAGACGAGATCGGGTACGAGTCGCTGACCACGACGCTGCTCGCCGAGCGGGCGGGGGTCGCGATCGGCTCGGTCTACCAGTTCTTTCCGGACAAGCGGGCGATCGTGCAGGCGCTGACCCTGCGCAATCTCGAGGGGTACCTGCAACGGATCAGCTCCCGCTTCGCCGATACGCAGTTCACGCACTGGTGGGACGTGGTCGACGCGGCAATCGACGAGTACATCTCGATGCACCGCTCGGTACCGGGGTTCCGGACCCTGCACTTCGGCGACGTGGTCGACGTCCACCTCCTCGACGAGGAGCGGGACAACAACACAATCATCGCCGAGCAGCTGGGTGCGCTGTTGGTGGACCATTTCGGCGCGGCATCCGGCCCGAGGCTGGACTTCGCGCTCGGGATCGCGGTGGAGGCCGGCGACGCGCTGATCAAGCTGGCCTTCCGCCGGGACCCGGACGGTGACCCGGCGGTGCTGGCCGAGGCCAAGGCGCTGATCCGCGAGTACCTGTACCGGCACGTCAACACCATCTCCCGCTGACAGCCGCGACCCGGCCTCCTCGCCCGCCGGACGGCGCTAGAGGAACGTCCGGGACTCGCCGCGGTACGTCGGTACCGTGCCGACGATCCGGTCGCCGGAGACGAGCTGCAGCCCGTCAACGTGCTCGCACAGCTCTCCGGCCTTGGCGTGGCGGAACCAGACCCGGTCGCCGACCCGTAGCGCGTCGGCGGCCGGTCCGGTCACCGGCGTCTGCACCTCGCCGGCGCCCTCGGTGCCGATCAGCGACAGCCCTTCCGGCAGCCACGGGACCGGCTGGCGGCTGCGGCTCGTCTCGCCCGAGGCGATCCACCCTCCACCGAGGACGGTCGCGATCCCGGGCGCCGGCCGGCGCACCACCGGCAGCGCGAAGAACGCCGCCGGCCGGGGCCGCCAGGCGCGGTACCCGTCGAACAGGGTCGGCCCGTAGAGGCCGGATCCGGCGGTGACCTCGGTGACCGCCGGGTCCGCGGCGGTCGCGGCCACGCTGCCGGTACCGCCGCCGTTGACGAACTCGAGGTCGGCGCGCTCCCGTACGGCGGCCACCGCGGCACCCCGGCGCGCCACCAGCTCGGGCATGGAACGGCGCTGCATGAACCGGATCGCGGCGCCCCGTGCCCGCTGCCCGACCGGGGCGTCGGCGAGGCCGGCGATCTGCGCCTCGTACGACATCAGCCCGACCAGCCGGTACCCGGGCCGGGCGGCGAGCTGGGCCGCCAGCGCGCCGGCCTGCTCCGCGGTGTGTACCGGTGACCGGCGCACACCGACGTGCAGCCGCGGCCCGACCGGGCGCCACGAGGCGTCCAGTTCGAGGCACAGCCGGATGGTTTCCCGCGCCGCGCTGCCGCCGGCCGCGGCGTCGATGAGGTCGAGTTGGTCCGGGCTGTCGACCATGAGCGTGATCGACGCGGCCAGCTTCGGATCGGTCCCCAGCGCCCGCAACGCGGGCCGGTCGGCGGTCGGGTACCCGACCAGGACGTCCTCGCTGATCCCGGTTTCGACCAGCCAGACGGCCTCGGCCAAGGTGAATGCCATGACACCCCGCCAGCCGGCGCCGTCGAGTGCCCGGCGGAGCAGGTGCCGGCAGCGCACCGACTTGCTGGCCACCCGTAGCGGCTTGCCCGCCGCGCGCTGGACGAGGTCGGCGGCATTGGTGTCGAAGGCGTCGAGGTCGACGACCGCGAACGGCGGATCGAGCGCGGCAGTGGCGCGGTTGTAGCGGGTAAGCAGGGCAACCCGGTCGGACGTTGCGTTGGTCACAAAAGCACGCTAGCGGGTCGTCGAGTAACACGAAATAGTCTCGCATAATTCGGAGGCACCACCCTGTGTCGCATAGCCGTCCGTGGATCGCGTGCCCGCCCCCGTCCGGCGGTCGGCCGGGTACCGTGCCGGATGCCCCAGGCGTACCGTCTGACCTGGTCTGGCCGTCCCGGCGGGCAAGCCCGCGGCCGTCGAAGGCGGGCGCGACACGCCGTGCCGGTCCGCTCGCGATCGGTAGCCCGGCTACAGTTAACGGCATCGGGGGCTGCTCGGCAGCCGGCAGGTGCGGAGGTTAGGGCCATCGGTACGACGTCCGAGCCGCGGAGACGACGCACGGAACCGCCGGCTCCGCCACCACAATCGCCCGTCGATCTGTCGGGAGGCGCCGCGTTGAAGGCGCTCCTGCAGATCCGGCCGTTCCGCCGGCTGTGGCTGGTACTCGGATTCTCCTCGCTCGGCGACTGGCTGGGCCTGCTCGGCTCGGCGCTGTTCGCCAGCCAGCAGGTGACCGGCTCCGCGGCGCAGGGTGCCGCGTTCGGTTCGGTGGTCGCGGTACGCATGCTGCCCGCGCTGGTGATGGGACCGCTGGCCGGAGTTGTCGCGGACCGGTGGGACCGCCGGTACACGATGGTGGTCTGCGACCTCGGCCGGTTCGTTCTGTTCGCCTCGATTCCCGGCCTCACCCTGGTCACCGACGACTCCCGGCTGATCGTGCTGTGGGCCGCGATCGCGACGTTCATGATCGAGACCCTTCAGATGGGCTGGGGGCCGGCCAAGGACGCCTCGGTGCCCAACCTGCTGCCCAAGGGCCGGCTGGAGTCGGCCAACCAGCTGACGCTGGCCACCACGTACGGCATCACCCCGGTGCTGGCCGGCCTCGTGCTCGCCGCACTCAACACCATCCTCGGGTCGCTGCACCGGGCGACCGGGCACAGCTCCATCAACTCGACGCACGTGGCGCTGTACTTCGACGCGTTGACGTTCCTGGCCACCGCGCTGACCGTGTTCTTCGGGATCAAGGAGATCAGCGGCCGGTCGGCCGAGCGTCGGGCCAAGCAGGCCAGCCTCTGGCGTGAGTTCATCGCGGGCTGGGCGTACGTGGGCAAGACCCCCATGGTCCGCGGTCTGGTGCAGGGCATCCTGTGCGCGTTCGCGGTGGCCGGGGTGGTCGTCGGTACCGCGCAGTTCTACGCCCGGTCGCTGGGCGGCGGCGAGTCGACCTTCTCCCTGCTGTTCGCGTTCCTGTTCATCGGCCTCGCGCTGGGCATCGTGGGCGGCCCCCGCCTGGTCGGTGCGCTGTCCCGGCGCCGCTGGTTCGGGCTGTCCATCGTGCTGGCCGCGATCTCGGTGGCCATCCTCGCGTTCGCCTGGCACCTGGTCATCGCGGTCGTCGCGGCGGTGGGGGTGGGCGTCGGCGCGGGTATGGCGTTGCTGGCCGGTACCACCCTGATGGGGCGCGAGGTCAACGACGACATCCGCGGCCGGGTGTTCTCCTTCATCCAGGTGGGCGCGCAGCTGACGCTGCTGTTCAGCGTGTCGGTGTCCGCC
The DNA here is from genome assembly GCA_040255525.1 of Micromonosporaceae bacterium. Lineage (GTDB taxonomy): Bacteria > Actinomycetota > Actinomycetes > Mycobacteriales > Micromonosporaceae > Rugosimonospora. The sequence goes on from JBDZVD010000055.1 coordinate 9,606, forward strand.
CTGATCACGGGCGTCGGTGGTTCGCGCAGGCTGCTGGGCGTGCCGGTGTCGACGACCCGTCTGCTGCTGTTCGTCGCGGGCGTGATCGGTGTGCTCGCCGGCATCGCCGCGCTGCGGCAGATGGACGACAAGAAGGGCGTACCGCTCTTCCGGGACCTCATCGGGTCGATGCGGGGCCGCCCGCTGTCGCTGACCGAGCAGTCGGTCCGGGTCGGCCGGTTCATCGTGTTCGAGGGCGGCGAAGGTGCCGGCAAGTCCACGCAGGTACAGCGGCTGGCCAACCGGCTGCGCGCCGAGGGGCACGATGTCGTGGTGACCCGGGAGCCGGGTGCCACCGACGTCGGCGCCCGCATCCGCGGCCTCCTGCTCGATCCCGGACCGGTCGACGGCGGGGCGATCGCGCCGAGGGCCGAGGCGCTGCTGTACGCCGCCGATCGGGCGCACCACGTGACCAGCGTGGTACGGCCGGCGCTGGCCCGGGGCGCGGTCGTGATCAGCGACCGGTATGTCGACTCGTCCCTGGCCTACCAGGGTGCCGGCCGTACCCTGCCGGTCGACGACGTGCGCTGGCTGTCGGCGTGGGCGACCGGTGGCCTGAAGCCGGACCTGGTCGTGCTGCTGGACATCGACCCGGCCATCGGGCTGGCCCGGGTCGGCGACCGGGCCGGGGACACGGACCGCCTGGAGGCCGAGGAGTTGCCGTTCCACGAGCGGGTCCGGTACGCCTTCCTCGATCTGGCCTCGGTGGATCCGAACCGGTACCTGGTGCTGGACGCCAGCCGGCCGCCGGAGGTCGTCGCCGGGCTGGTGGCCGACCGGGTGATCGGCCTGGTCGGCCCGGCCGCGCGGCAGGAGCGGGGGGTCACGCCGCGCGAGCCGGGGGCAGTGCCGGGGGACGAGGCCGCGCCGGGGAACGAGGCCGGACCGGGGCCGGAGGCGGGGCAGGCTCCTGAGGCGGGGCAGGCAGCGGAGCCTCCGGCCGGCGGCCTGGCCAGCGATGTCATGCCGGACGGCACCGATCAGCCCACCAAGGTGCTCGAAGGGCCACTGTCCACGCTGGAGAGCCGGTCGCCGTCGTGACCGGGGTGTTCGATTCGCTCGTCGGGCAGCATGAGGCGGTCGACACGCTGCGCCGGGCGGCGGCGGCCGCCGCGGCCGTGGTGCGCGGCGAACCGATCCAGGGCATGACCCATGCCTGGATCTTCACCGGGCCGCCCGGTTCCGGCCGGTCGGTGGCCGCCCGCGCATTCGCCGCCGCGTTGCAGTGCCCGGATCAGGGCTGCGGTACCTGCCCGGCGTGCCACACCACGCTCGCCGGTACGCACGCCGACGTCCGGTTCGTGGTGCCCGAGGGGCTGACCATCGGGGTCGGGGAGATGCGTTCCCTGGTGCTGCGCGCGGCCAGCGCGCCGAGTCAGGGACGCTGGCAGGTGTTGTTGATCGAGGACGCCGACCGGTTGACCGAGGCGGCCGGCAACGCGCTGCTCAAGGCGATCGAGGAGCCTCCACCGCGTACCGTCTTCCTGCTCTGCACCCCGTCCACCCATCCGGACGACATCGCGGTGACCGTCCGCTCGCGGTGCCGGGTGGTGACCCTGCGCCAGCCGCCGGCCGAGGCGGTCGCCTCGGTACTGGTGGAGCGGGACGGGGTCGATCCGGCGGACGCGGCCTGGGCCGCCGCCGCCGCGCAGGGCCACGTCGGCCGTGCCCGCCGGCTGGCGCGTGACCCGCAGGCCCGGGCGAGCCGGGACAAGGTGCTCGCCGTCCCCCGGCGGCTCACCGGCATCGGTGCGTGCTTCGACGCCGCGTCGTCGCTGATCGAGGCGGCCGAGACGGAGGCGGCGGCCGCGGTGGCCGAGATCGACGCCAGGGAACGGGCCGATCTGCAGACCGCGCTGGGAGCCGGCGGTACCGGCAAGGGTGCGGCGTCCGCCGCGCGGGGCATCACCGGCGCCATCCGCGAGTTGGAGCGGCGGCAGAAGTCGCGGGCCACCCGGGCTCAGCGGGACGCCCTGGACCGGGCCCTCGTCGACCTGGCCGGGTTCTACCGCGACGTGCTTGTGGAGAAGCTGGCCGCACCGGTGGCACCGGTGCACGCCGACAGCGTCGAGGTCGCCGCGCAGGCGGCTGCCCGCTGGACCGCGGAGGGCGCACTGCGCCGGCTGGAGGCGGTACTGGCCTGCCGTGCCGAGATCGAGCTGAACGTCAAGCCCCGGATCGCGGTCGAGGCCATGATGCTCGCACTCTGGCGCGGCTGATCCGGCCGCCGCAGGTTATCCACAGCCCCCGCGTCTTATCCACAGCCCCGCGTCGCGGGGTTTCCCCCTACCCTGAGGTGCCGTACGGTGACCAAGCGGAAGGGGGAGGCTCATGGGGCGCGAGATCGACGAGCACTTCATCGAGGAGGCCATCGAGCGCTACCAGCGCCTCGACGCGCGGCTCGCCGAGTTCGACAAGGCGGTGCGCACGGTCGAGGTCACGGTCAGCTCCCCCGACGGCCTCGTCGAGGTGGTGGTGACCGCCGATGGCGCCATCCGTGACGTGACCGTCACCGGTGACCTCACCGGCCGCACGAACGCCGAGCTGTCCCGCTCGATCCGGCAGGCCGTGTCCGCCGCGGCCGACGCCGCCGCCTGGGCCCGCACCACGCTGCACGCCGAGACGTTCAGCGAATACCGCCCGCTGAGGAGGGCCGATGGAGATCGATGAGCTGGCGGGCCGGATCGGCGCGCTGGGTGACGAGGTGTCCGGCGCCGCGGCCCGACTCGGCCGCACCGACCCCGGCCCGGCGGCGTTCGTCGGCGACGGATCCGGGCGCCTCGGGGATCTGGGCCGCGCCCTGCACGCCCGGTGGAGCGCGGCGCTCGCCGCCCGGCAGCGGGAGGCGGCGTCGACCGGTGCGCGCCTCACCGACCTGGCCGGCGCTCTGCGCACGGCGGTCGGCGGTTACCGCGACGTCGAGGACGCGGCGCACCAGCGGCACCAGCGGGCAGGGGGCACCTGATGGACCTCCTCGACCGGATCTACCCCGTGGCCCGCGACCTTCTCGACCGGATCGACGCCACGCTGATCGCCTCGGGCACGCCCGCCGACCATCCGATCCTGCCGCTGCTGCGCCGGGTCGGCGCGCTGCCGGGCGACGTCGCCGCGCAGCTCGCCGCGGGGCCGGCCGATCCGCTCGTCGAGGCCGGCGAGGCAGTGCGCCGGCAGGCCGAGGGGTACGAGACCGGGCAGGCTTCGGTGCCCATGCCGGCGGCCTGGCGCGGCCCGGCGGCGGAGAGCTTCGCCGCACGGTGGTCCACGGTCTCCGGGTACCTGGCCGGCGATTCGGCGAGCATGGCCGGCCGGTTGGGCGCGACGGCGTCGTACCTCGACGATGTCGCCGCCTGGCTCGTTCGGGGCCGCCGGGCGCTGGCCGGGGCGCTGGCCGAGTGCCTGGGCTCGGCCGAGGCGGTCGCCCTGCGAGGCGCTGCGGGCCTCGGCGTCGCCCATTCGGCCAGCGCCGCGAGTGGCCCCAACGGCGGCGCGACGGGCGGGCCGGCGGGCAGCGCCTTCGGTGGTCCGGCAGCCACGCCGCGTGACGCCGTCCGGGCGGCCGCCGACCTCGGGGCGCACGTTCTCGCTGGCGCGGCCGAGATCCTCGACGACGGCCAGCACGTGCTCGACCTGTGGGCCGGGAGGCTCGATGAGCTGCCCTTTCCGGCGTCGCCGCCGGTGGCGGTCAGCACTGGAGGACAGCTGGAGATCGGCTGACGGGCCGGATCACGGCCGGCGTGGAGATCGGGAACCCGGAGACCGGGAGGCCGGTGGCCCGCCCGCCGGCGGTCGCCCGCCCGACCGTGGCCGGCCGCATCGCGCCCGGTCTCCGGTGCGCCGAACGGGGTTAAGGTGTCGTGGTGGGAATGCTGTGTGCGGTCAGCTTCAATCGGTACGGCCGGCTGTATTACCTCGACCCCGGGGACCTGTCGATCAGCGTGGGGGACAAGGTGCTGGTGCCCACCGACGACGGCGCCGAGGTGGCCGAGTGCGTGTGGGCGCCGCAGTGGGTCTCCGAGGACACCGACGGCTTTCCCAAACTGGCGGGCGTCGCGGGCGAGGACGACCTGCGCCGCGACGAGCTGATGCGCAAGCGCAAGGCCGAGGCGAAGACCGCCGCGAAGCGGCTGATCCGCGAGCACGACCTCCCGATGAAGGTGGTCGCCGTCGACCACGTCCTGGAGAGTGCCGGCGGCTCCGGCGGGCGCACCACCATCTACTTCACCGCACCGCACCGGGTCGACTTCCGCTCCCTGGTCCGCGACCTCGGCGCCACCCTGCACTGCCGGGTCGAGCTGCGCCAGCTCTCCGCACGCGACTCGGCGCGCGTGCAGGGCGGGATCGGATCGTGCGGGCGTGACCTGTGCTGCGCCACGTTCCTGACCGACTTCGAACCGGTGACCATCCGGATGGCGAAGGACCAGGACCTCCCGCTCAACCCGCTGCGCATCTCCGGCGCGTGTGGCCGCCTGATGTGCTGCCTGAAGTACGAGCACCCGCTGTACCAGCAGTTCCATGCCTCCGCGCCGGCGCTGGGCGCGCGAGTGTCTACTCCGGACGGTGACGGCCGGGTGGTCGGGCACAGCGTCCCGCGCGACTCGGTCGTGGTGCGCATGGACGCCGATGGTTCGCGCTGCATGTGCAGCCGGGCCTCGGTGTGCGGCCCCCGCCAGGCGTACGAGAGCCGCTGAGCCCGCTGCTACTCGATCCGGATCGGTTGCTCGATCAGGTGCGCGTCGATCGGCTTCGCCGGCACGATCCACGACTGCGTCGGGGGCGCGTCCGGCGCGACCTGCCAGGAGCGACCGACCCGGTCGATCCCGACCGGGTAGATGGTCAGTGAGCCGTCCCGGTCGAAGCGCAGCCGCAGGAACGATTTCGAGTCCACAATGGACTGCCCGGCGAACAGTTCGTTGAGGTTCACCCGGGCGGTGCTGGCGAGCAGCAGGTACAGGCAGAACACCTCCAGCGCGACCAGACCGGACACTGGCAGGTAGAAGACCAGGGCGGCCAGCAGCGGCAGCGGCCAGACCCAGTCGCCGAACGGCAGGTGCAGCCACGCCCACGCGCCGAGTACTCCCAGCCCCGCGTGAGCCAGCCCGTGCCCGACCCCGAACAGCCAGTGTCTCGGCAGCTTCCCGCCTTTGGACGGCATGGCGAAGAAGGTCGCTCCGCCGAGAATCAGCAGGCCCATCACCGTGGCCGGGATGGTGAACAGGCGCTGCGCCGTACCGGACGGATGGCTCATCAGCTCGACCAGGGCCATCGCGTACAGGGTGTGCACGGCGCCGAGGAGCCCGGCGAAGCTGGAGTTGCGGGTCAGTACGGCGGTGAACACGCCGGCCGCGTAGCGCCGCGACCTCGCCTTCGTCGGGTACGTCGTGGCGAGCTGGTACCGCTTGATCGGGCTCTGCCGGCGCGACCGGCTCGCCGGCGGCGGTACCAGGATCTCCTCGGGCAGCTTGTGCGTCGGGTACAGGTACGCGCCGCCGCCACCGCACGTGATCAGCTGGCGGTCGGGCCCCTCGTACCGGGCGTAGTGGTGGAGGTCTCCGGAGAGCATCAGCTTCACCTGCGCCCCGGTCGGCTCCACGACGGTACGCATGAAGTAGTCGATGGTGTCGTAGGCGCTGCGGTCGTCGATCGCCTCCACCCAGCCCGGCGTCGAGGAGCACAGGATCAGCCGGTCACCGGCGTCCAGCCGGGTCGCCACGTCGCGGAAGTAGCGCAGCTGCGGGTCGTCCAGGTACGCCCCGAACTGGGTGTCGATGGCCAGCAGCCACCACTTGTGCGGCAGCGAGATGGCGAAGTACGAGCGGGCCTGCGCGTTGACCCAGCCGCCGATGCTGTCCGTCTCGTTCTTGGCGAACAACCGCAGGAACGCGGTCAGGCCGTCGTACCAGTCGTGGTTGCCGGGCAGCGCGTACAGCTGGGGCTGGTCCGTACCGAACGCGCAGGGCAGCGCCGCCTTGTACGGGCCCTTGGTGCGGTCCTCGTACGCCCCGGTGCTGGCGGTCGGGTACACCTCGTCGCCGCCCATCATCAGCACCTTGCCCCGGGGCAGCTCATGCCCGTCGACCGTGAGGCTGGGCTGGGCGAGCAGGTAGGCCACGGTGTACGTGGGATTGAACCCGTCGCCGAGGTCGGCGACGAAGTCGAACCACAGCTCGTCCCGGTCGGCGCCCTCGTCGTAGATCCTCGCCGGCAGCGTGTTCTGCAGTTCGCGCTTGTCCAGGTAGGCGCCGAACATCTGGGACAGGATGACCCGGATCGCGGTGCCGGAGAGCTGGACGGGCTGGAGCCACCCGACCGGCGGCTGCGGGCGGAAGCCCAGTTCCTTCGGGTCGAAGCTCGCCGGGCGCGGCTCAGTGACTGGCTGCTCATCGAGCGTCATGCGTCCGAAGATTAGCCAATGGCGCACGGGTCGGGGCATCGGGGCTTCGGCCGGTGTATCCACTGGCGTGAGGCGGGGGGTCGTCGCGTACACTTGCCGGCATTGCCGCCTTAGCTCAGTCGGCCAGAGCGACGCACTCGTAATGCGTAGGTCCCGAGTTCGATTCTCGGAGGCGGCTCGGGCAACGTCTAACGGCCCGTGACCTTGGTAGCTCCAAGCTCGCGGGCCGTTCGGCATTCCGGGGCCGGGTCGCGGGGCGGACGCCTCCCCGGCCGGTCCGGCGCCGTCGACCGCTCCCGGCCCGGGCCGCCGGCCATCAAGATCAATGATGTGCGGGACCCGCCGATCCGGCCGCACGCGTGGGTTCCCGCGATCTTGGTGGTCGCCAGATGCTCACCCGTCGAGTGTGTCGTCGAGCGTGTCGGTGGGGAGGGCCGCTGGGACGGGCTCGCGAGGCTCGGCCGGGTTGTGGCCGAGCCGGTCAAGTGGCCGATCCAGGGGAACTCAGCCGCGAGGCTGGAGCGGATTGACGGGCCGGAGTAGACGACTATTTCGGGGCAAGACCGGTCAACTAGTGGCAGAAGCCACAGACAGCCCAAATCGGGACTAAAGTCGACCCGTCAGCATCCGGCGATCCAGGGGGTGGGACGCCCATGTCCAGCAGCAAGCAGAGTTCGAACCAGCGCTCCCGGGGCGGCGGCGCCGGGTACGCGTTCCTCGCCGTGTCCATCGCCATCGCGGCCATGCTCCTGTTTTTCGGAGTGGCCGTCTACCGGTACAAGACTGGTACCGAGGTGGGGGCCGCGCTCGGCGTCATCACCGGCACGGTCGGCACCATCCTCGGCGGATTCCTCGGCATACAGGCAGGGGCCTCGGGTAAGAGGGCAGCGGAAGAAGCTCGGCGGGAGGCGGAGACCGCGCGTCAGGCGGCCGAGGAGCGGGCGACCGCGTTGGCAGCCGCGCTGGAACCGGACAAGGCCGTGTACGTCTTGAACACGGTCGGTAGGCCGAGCGGCCTCGCGAGCATGTCGTAGGGCCGTCCGGCCGCCCGGCTTCGGGTGGGCCGGTCAGAGCAGTCCAAGGAACGAGAGCTAGCCCACACCCAGGCTGTCTCGGTTGGCAGTTGACCCGCGGCCGAGAAATGTTTGTGCCGAGCAAGTATCTCGGGGGATTGTGGGGAAACCGTTGACGGACGATCACGTCGAGATCGGGCGTCAATTCGGCATCTTCCTGCGCCGAGCAGACCGGTTCTACGCGAACCTGCGCGTCGCACCGGACGGACTCGATCTGGAGCGGGGCGCCTACATCTTGCTGAGCCGGATCGCCAGTGGCGGTCCGGCGCGGCTGTCTGCGCTGGCCGACGACGTGTGTCTCGACCTGTCGACCGTGAGTAGGCAGGTTGGGGCGCTGGAGACGGCGGGACTGGTCGAGCGCTCTGTCGATCCCAGGGACAAACGTGCCGTACTGGTCGGGGCCACCGCCAGCGGTCGAGAGGTGTTCGCCCGCAACCGGGACCTGTGGTTGTCCGCGTTCCGCGATCTGCTCGCGGACTGGACCACCGCGGAGCGGGCCGAGTTCACCAGGTTGTTCACGCGACTCAACGACACGATCGCCACATCGGGACAGGAGAAAAGATGAGTACGGCCGTCGGGCACGAGACCCGGCCACAGCTGAGCCACCGGCAGATCCTTCTGCTGATGGGCGGCCTGATGACCGGCATGTTGCTGGCCGCCCTGGACCAGACCATCGTGGGTACGGCGCTGCCGACGATCGTCGGCAAGCTGGGTGGGATCAACCACTACTCCTGGGTGGTCACCGCCTACCTGCTGGCCTCCACCGCGTCCACCCCGTTGTACGGCAAGGTGTCCGACCTGTACGGTCGCCGGCCCCTGCTCATGTTCGCGATCGGTACGTTCCTCGTCGGCTCCCTGCTGGCCGGGTTGTCCCAGAACATGACCGAGTTGATCCTGTTCCGCGGGATCCAGGGGCTGGGGGCCGGTGGTCTGATGACCCTGGCGTTCACCATCGTCTCGGACGTCCTGCCGCCCCGCGACCGGCCCCGGTACCAGGGCATCTTCGGTGCGGTCTTCGGCCTGTCCAGCGTCGCGGGGCCGCTCGTCGGCGGGTACTTCGCGCAGCACAACTGGCGCTGGATCTTCTACGTCAATGTGCCCCTGGCGATCCTCGCGATCTTCGTGTGCTACGCGGTGCTGCGCCTCGTGCCGCACATCAAGCGTGACCACAAGGTCGACTGGCCGGGCTCGGTGCTCATGGTCGCGAGCGTGATCTGCCTGCTGCTCGCACTGTCCTTCGGCGGTAGTGCGGGATGGGCCTGGACCTCGGTCAAGGTGCTCGGTCTGCTGATCGCGTTCGTGGTTCTGGCGGTCGGGTTCGTGGTCATCGAGTCGCGGGCGCCGGAGCCGATCCTGCCGCTGCGGCTGTTCAAGGCGCCGAGCTTCTCGATCTCCAACGCGGCGACGTTCATCCTCGGCTTCAGCATGTTCGGCGCGATCATCTACGTGCCGCTGTACCTGCAGATCGTCAAGGGAGCCACGCCCACCAAGTCCGGCCTGCTGATGCTGCCGATGATGGCCGGCGTGATCGTGACCTCGATCGTCTCGGGCCGGGTGATCAGCAAGCTGGGCAGGTACAAGTGGAGCACGATCGCCGGAACCCTCGTCCTCGCCGCGGGCCTGCTGCTGTTCACTCAGTTGCAGGTGGACACCCCGCTGGGGCTGGCGTTCATCTACATGCTGGTCATCGGTATCGGCCTGGGGCTGTCGATGCAGCCGTTGATCCTGGCGGTGCAGAACTCGCTGTCGCTGCGCGACATGGGCTCGGGCACCGCGACCGCCACGTTCTTCCGGTCGCTGGGTGGCTCGGTGGGTGTCGCGGCGCTCGGCGCGGTGCTGAGCAACAAGCTGAGCGGTGCGCTGGCTCCGCTGGTCACGGCGGCGCTCAAGCAGCTACCGCCGGACGTGGCCCGACGCTTCGCCGGACAGAGCAGCAACATCTCGATCAACGACCCGGCGTCCATCAAGGCGCTGCCCGGTCCGCTGCGCTCGGCGATCCAGCACGGCTTCGTCGACACGCTGCACCCGATCTTTCTGGTCGCGGGGCTGGTCGCACTGATCGCCGTGGTGCTCTGCCTGGTCCTGCCGAACAGCGAACTGCGCGGTGCCGGCCAGCTGGGCGGTGAGCAGGACAGCGAGTACCGCGAGGCGGCGGCCGAGGCGCTCATCGGCTGAGCCTGGGCGCAGCCGCAGCCGTTGTTTGGCGAGGCGAGCACAGGCCGGCGTTGCTGAGCCTGGGCGCAGCCGCAGCCGCAGCCGCTCTGACGGCGCGGCCACGAGCGGTCCGATTGCCGGGCATCGGACCCCGGTAACCGGACCGTTTTGCCACTGGTCCGGTGTGACGCTCACCACTAACGTGTGATCATGCGTAGCACGATGATGGATTTCCCGCTCCAGATCTCCCGGCTTCTCGAATACGGCCGCGGCGTGCACGGCAGCGCCGAGGTGGTGACCTGGACGGCGGACGGTGCCCGGCGCACCACGTACGCCGAGATCGGCGCGCAGGCCGCCGCGCTGGCCCACGCGTTGCGCGACGACCTCGGCGTGGTGGGCGACCAGCGGGTCGGCACGTTCATGTGGAACAACGCCGAGCATCTCGTCGCCTACTTCGCGATCCCGAGCATGGGTGCGGTGCTGCACACCCTCAACATCCGGCTGTTTCCCGAGCAGCTGACGTACATCGCCACGCACGCCCAGGACCGGGTGGTGATCGTCGACTCGACGCTGGTTCCGCTGCTCGCGAGGAGCCTTCCGCAGATGCCGACCGTGGAGCACGTGGTCGTCGTCGGCGGCGGTGACGCCGCGCCGCTTCAGGCGGCCGGGGTCGCGGTACACCGGTGGGAGGCGCTGCTGGCCGGTAAACCCACCGAGTACGACTGGCCCGAGGTGGACGAGCGGGACGCGGCCGCCCTGTGCTACACGTCGGGTACCACCGGCAACCCCAAGGGCGTGGCCTACTCGCACCGGTCCATCTGGCTGCATTCCATGCAGGTCTGCTCGCCGGCGGCGTTCGGCCTGACCACCGAGTCCCGGGAGCTGGCCATCGTGCCGATGTTTCACGCGATGGCGTGGGGCGTGCCGTACGCGGCGTTCATGGCCGGCGCCTCACTGATCATGCCGGACCGGTTCCTGCAGGCCGCCCCGCTGGCCGAGATGATCGAGAAGGAGCGGCCCAACCTGGCCGGGGCGGTACCGACCATCTGGACCGACCTGCTGGCGTACCTGGACTCGCACCCCGACACCGACATCTCGTCCCTCAAGGAGGTGGTGGTCGGCGGCTCGGCCTGCCCGCCGGCGCTGATGCACGCGTTCTCCGAGCGGTACGGCGTCGAGATCCTGCACGCCTGGGGGATGACCGAGATGTCCCCGCTGGGCTCGGTGTCCCGTACCCCGGCCGGTGCGACGGGCCAGGATGCCTGGAACTACCGGTACACGCAGGGGCGCTTCCCGGCCGCGGTGCAGGCCCGGATCATCGGGCCGCTGGGCGACGTACAGCCCACCGACGGCCAGGCGGTCGGCGAGGTGGAGGTACGCGGCCCGTGGGTGACCTCCCGGTACTTCGGCGACGACGCGCCCGACCCGGACAAGTTCCGCGACGGCTGGCTGCGTACCGGCGATGTCGGCACGCTGTCCGCGGACGGGTTCCTGACGCTCACCGACCGGGCGAAGGACGTCATCAAGTCCGGCGGCGAGTGGATCTCCAGCATGGACCTGGAGAACCACCTGATGGCGCACCCCGCCGTACTGGAGGCGTGCGTGATCGGGGTACCCGATCCCCGGTGGGATGAGCGGCCGCTGGCGGCCGTGGTGCTCCGCGAGTCGGCGACCGCGACCGTCGAGGAACTGCGCGAGTTCCTCGCCGGCAAGGTGGCTGGCTGGCAGGTACCTGAGCGGTGGGCCTTCGTCGAGGCGGTGCCGAAGACCAGCGTCGGCAAGTTCGACAAGAAGGTGGTCCGCGCGCAGTACGCGGACGGCGCGCTGGACGTGCGCACGGCCGGCTGAGCGGGCGGCGGGCCGGGTAGGCGACCCGGGTAGGCGGGGCCCGGTAGGCGGGCCGGCGCGTCGGGGGGGTGCGCCGGCTCAGGCCGACCGGCGGGTCTTCTTCGCGGCCGTCTTCTTGGCCGCCGTACCCTTCGCGGCGGTCTTCTTCGCCGGCTGCTTGTCCTCGCCGGCCGCCTTCTTCGCGGCGGTCTTCTTGGCCGGCGCGGCCTTGGTCGCCTTTTTCGCCGGGGCGGCCTTCTTGGCGGCCTTTCTGGCGGATTTCGCCGAGGTGATCGGCGTCGGCTCCGACGAGCGTGCCGCGCGGGGCTCGCCGCGTGCCGCCCGGGCCCGGTCCACCGACGCCCGCAGCGCGGCCATCAGGTCGACCGCCGGGGCCGGTGCGGCCTCCTCCTCGGCCGGCGCGACCACCTCGCGGCCCTCGATCTTCGCGTCGATGACCTCCTGGAGCGCCTCACGGTAGTTGTCCGTGTACGCGTCCGGCTCGAAATCGGCGGCCATCGAGTCGATCAGCGACTCGGCCATCGCCAGCTCCTGCGGCCGCGCCGCGTAGTCCTCGTCGAGGAAGTCGAACGCGGGCGCGCGCACCTCGTCGGGCCACAGCATCGTGTTGAGCACGAGTACGCCCTCGCGGACCCGCAGGGTGGCCAGCTGCTCCCGCTGCCGCAGCGCGACCTTGACGATGGCGACCCGGTCGACTCCGGTCAGCGCGTCGCGCAGCAGCACGTACGGCTTGGCCGCGGCGTTCTCCGGTTCCAGGTAGTACGCCTTGGCATACAGGATCGGGTCCACCTGCTCGGCAGGCACGAACTCCAGCACCTCGATCGCGTGTGAGGTGGTCAGCGGCAGTTCGGCGAAGTCCTCGTCGTCGAGAATGACCATCTCGCCGCCGCCGATGTCGTACCCCTTGGCGATGTCGTCGTACGAGACTTCCTCGCCGTCCACCGAGCAGACACGCTTGTACCGGATGCGTCCACCATCGGCACGGTGTACCTGATGGAAGCGGATGTCCTTCTCTTCGGTCGCGGAGTAGAGCCGGACCCCGATCGACACCAGGCCGAACGAGACAGCGCCCTTCCAGATCGCCCGCATACAGCCCAGGATACGACCGGCGACCTGGGAAAACGACCGCTCCGAAGGGTTCAGAGCACGAATGAGCGGTCCAGACGGAACGTGATGTGTGGGGCGCTCTCAGCGAGGGCGCCCCAAAAAGCAAGCAACGACCCCCTGCTCAGGGGTCGTTGGTGTTCGGCTTACTCAGCAGGCGAGGTCGAATTCTCCGCCCTTGGCGCCGGCTACGAACGCGCTCCATTCGGCTGGCGTGAATACCAGCACCGGACCGCTGCGGTCTTTGGTGTCGCGGACCGCAACTGAGTCGTCGAGGATCGCGACCTCGACACAGTTGCCGTTACCGCTGCTGCGTGAGCTTTTGTGCCACGCGGCGCGAGTCAGGTCCATGGCGGCCATACCGCACCCCCTTTTGTCTTTTAGGAGAGCTATCGGAGGAGTTACTCAATGTTACGAGAAGCTTCGCGTAGTAGGGCAATCGAGTCGTCGGGACCGAGCGCCATACTGCACAGCTTCTCGTGGACCATGGTATACCCTCCGACGTGTTCGGGTTCCTCCAACGCCTGTCCATTTGTAAGATTTTCGAGGTAGACGATTGATTCGTCCGGGGCATCTTTGAAGCTCAGGATTACGTAGGGTGTTGTCATCGCAGGGTGCCCACCGGCCGCCATGGGTAGTACCTGGATGGTGACGTTCGGTAATTTTGCAAGATCCGCGAGCTGTTCCAGTTGCTCGCTCATCACGTGCGGGCCGCCCACCGGGCGCATCAGTACCGCCTCGTTCAGAACGGCGGACAGGGTGACCGGCTCCTCCTGGCGCAGGATCTCCTGGCGCTGGATCCGGGCCGCCACCTTGCGGTCGATGTCCGCGTCGCCGGCGGTCAGCAGGAACATGGCCCGCGCGTACGCCTCGGTCTGCATCAGGCCCGGTACCGACTCGGCCTCGTAGGTGCGCATTACGGATGCCTCGGCCTCGAGTCCGACATAGAACTCGAACCATTCCGGCAGCACGTCGCTGTAGTTGTGCCACCAACCCCGCTGCTGGGCCCCCCGGGCTATTTCAATCAGCGCCTCGGCGTCGGCATTGCTGACCTGGTACAGGGCCAGAGCAGCGCGCACGTCTCGCGGCTTGATGCCGATCTGCGCGTTCTCGATCCTGGACAGGTTGCTTTTGGACATGTCCAGTTGGCGAGCGGCCTGGTCGAGGGTCAATCCATTTCGCTCGCGCAACTGGCGAAGCTCTCGGGCAATACGGCGGCGGCGAACGGTCGGGCTGCTGGTCACGCGGCTGAGTCTCGCATCTGGAGCAGAGGAATGCCAGGGAGCGGTAACGCAACGTGACTGATCCGGGAGTTGCATCGCAATAGACGCCGGCGCATTCTCAGTGCAGTGTCGGCGTCTCAAAGCGGCCGGTTGCCCGTCCCGATTCGATCGCGACGACCACGGGTGCTGGTCTCCTAGCCATGGCTGCCGACCTCCAGCCGGTGGCCGCGGGCGAGGCGGGCCGGGTGGGATCCCCCGGCATGCGGCGCAGGGCTGGGTGAGCGGTGCCCCGAGGTGGGCTGCGGCCCGTGGGCTGCGCGCGGCGGCCGGGTATTTCCGCCGGCAGGGAAGCCGCCAGCCGCTATAGGGTCTGAAGGGTGCCCGGCGCGCCCATGCTCGCCACCGCCGGTCCGCTGCCGAGCGGGCCGGGCTGGGCGTATGAGTTCAAGTGGGACGGCGTCCGGGTGCTCGCCACGATCGAGCGCGGCAGCCTGCGGCTCGCCGCCCGCAGCGGCGCGGACGTCACCGCCGCGTACCCGGAGTTGGCGCCGCTGGGCTCGGTCCTGGAGCACGGGGTACTCGACGGGGAGATCGTCGCGCTGGACGAGGGCGGGCGGCCCTCGTTCACCGCGCTGGCCGAACGGATGCACGTCCGGGAGGCGGGTCGGGCGGCCCGGTTGGCGGTCGCCCGGCCGGTGACGTACATGATCTTCGACCTGCTCACGTTGGACGGGCTCGACCTGACCGGCCGTTCGTACGCCGACCGCCGCACCGCCCTGGAGGACCTCGACCTGTCCGCGACGCGGTGGCTGGTACCACCTCGGTTCGACGACGGCGAAGCGACCCTGGCGGCCGCCGACGAGTACGCGCTGGAAGGGGTCGTGGCCAAGCGCCTGGACGCGCCGTACCGGCCGGGTACGCGTTCGCCCGACTGGGTCAAGTACAAGCGGGAACACACCGCCGATCTGGTGGTCGGCGGCTGGCGCCGGGGCGCCCGGACCATCGGAGCCCTGCTGGTGGGCGGGTGGCGGCCGGACGGCCGGCTGGATTTCCGCGGCCGGGTCGGCGGTGGGATCTCGGCCGCCAAGGAGCGGGGCCTGCTCGCCGCCCTGCGTCCGCTGATCGTGCCGGCGTCGCCGTTCGCGGGCCAACTGCCCCGGGAGGATTCCCGGGACGCGGTGTGGGTACGCCCGCGGGTCGTGGTGGAGGTCCGGTACGGCCAGGTGACTCCCGACCGCCGGCTGCGCTTCCCCCGGCTGGAGCGGCTGCGTACCGACAAGTCCCCCGAGGAGTGCGTCGATGCGTGATCGCTTCCCGGTGCGGGTCGGCGGCGTCACCCTGGAACTGTCCAATCTGGACAAGGTGCTGTACCCGGCGACCGGGTTCACCAAGGGCGAGGTGATCGACTACTACACCCGGGTGGCCCCCGTCCTGCTGCCGCACCTGGCGGACCGCCCGCTGACCCGGATCCGGTACCCGAACGGAGTCGGCGGCAACGGCTTCTTCGAGAAGAACGCGCCGGTCGGGGTGCCCGACTGGGTACGGATCGAGACTCTGCCCGCACCCGGTTCGTCGAAGGGCCGGCAGACCCTGGACTACGTGGTCGCCGACGACCTGCCGACCCTGGTCTGGCTGGCCAACCTCGCCGCCCTGGAGCTGCATGTCCCACAGTGGACGGTCGGCTCGGTCGGGCCGGACCGGCTGGTCGTCGACCTGGATCCCGGCCCGCCCGCGGGCATCGCCGAGTGCGTCAGGGTGGCCCTGCTGCTGCGCGAGCGGCTGGTCGCCGATGGTCTGGACCCGCGGCCGAAGACCTCCGGCCGCAAGGGCATGCAGTTGATGTGCGCGCTCGCGGGTACCCAGGCGGCCGACGAGGTGTCCGGGTACGCCCGCCGGATCGCCGAGGAGCTGGAGCGGGACCACCCGAGGCTCGTCACCGCCCGGATGGCCAAGAACCTGCGCCCGCGCAGGGTCTTCATCGACTGGAGCCAGAACAACGCGGCGAAGACCACGGTGGCGCCGTACTCGATGCGCTCCGAACCGGTGCCGACCGTCTCCACACCGCTGACCTGGGACGAGCTGGACACCGGCCGGGTCCGCCAGTTCCGCGCCGACGAGGTGCTGGGGCGGATCAAGCGGTACGGCGACCTGTTCGCCGACCTGACCGGCGGGGGCGGCCCGGAGGTACCCCGGCCGCCCCGCCGGTCCTGACGACCCGCACGGGTTCAGCCGTCCGCCATCGCCGCCACGATCGAGGCGCGGGCCGCCCGGCGGGCCGGCAGTACCGCGGCCACGACCGCGGCCACCGCGGCGACCGCCAGGTACCCGAGCAGCCGCCCCACCGGTACGGTCACCTCCGCCGCGAAGCCGGTGAACAGCACCCGTGAGGTGGCCCAGCCGTACAGCAGGCCGAAGCTCAGCCCGACGATCGCGCCCACCACACCCATCAGCAGCGCCTCGGCCAGCAGGGTGGCCCGCAGTTGACCCCGGGTCAGGCCGAGGGCGCGGGTCGTCGCCGACTCCCGGGTGCGCTCGAAGACCGACAACGACAGCGTGTTCATGATGCCGATCAGCGCGATCACGATGGCGATGGCGAGCAGGGCCGCGACCGCGGCGATCAGCGAGTCCACCGATTTGTTGATCTCCGATCGCCACTCGGCCAGGCTGACCACCGAGACCACCGGATAGTCGTCGGTCACCGACTCGACCGCGGCCCGCGAGGCCGTCGCCGACACTCCGTGCGCCGCCGTCACCAGGACGGTGTCATCGGCGCTGGCCGGATGCAGGGCGGCGAAGTCGGACCAGTCGACCAGCGCGTCGCCGATCTGCGAATCGCCACCGGCCAGCGCCACCACGGTGAACCGGCCTCCACGGCCACCCTCGGTGGACAGCGTCACGGTGTCGCCGACCTTCGTGCCCCTCGCGGCCTTCGACGACGCGAACAGGACGACCGATCCGTGCCGCAGACCGGCCGCCGACCCGGCGACCACCGGCATCGCCGCTCCGGTCAGCAGCGCCTGGCCGGACGGGTCGACGGTGCCGAGTTCGAGGCCGGTGCCGTCCAGGGTGGCCCGGTCGACGCGCACCTCGGCGACCGTGTCGAGTTCCGGCCGCTCGCGCAGCCGCTTCGCCACCTCGACGGGGATCCCCCCGCCGCGGCCGGCGTCGCCGCTGTGCAGCAGGTAGTCGACGGGGTAGTGCGCGGCGAGCTGATCGGTGGCGGTGGTCCTGACGGTCGCGATCGCCACGGTCGCCGCGGACATCAGAGCCACACCGATCATCAGCGCCGCGGTGGTGGCCGCGGTACGGCCGGGGTTGCGCCGGGCGTTCGCGGCGGCCAGCCGGGCCGGGGTACCGAACAGGCGGCCCGGCAGCCAGCCCAGCGCGGCGGTGAGCGGGCCGACGAACAGCGGGGCCGCGACCAGTACGGCGAGGAAGTTCACCATCCCGCCGGCCACCACGGTCAGCGTCGCGGTCTGCGCGTCGCCGTCGGTCCGCGAGCCGGCCAGGGTCA
Organism: Micromonosporaceae bacterium; assembly: GCA_040255525.1. Taxonomy (GTDB): domain Bacteria; phylum Actinomycetota; class Actinomycetes; order Mycobacteriales; family Micromonosporaceae; genus Rugosimonospora. Next base: position 26,952 of record JBDZVD010000055.1, read on the forward strand.
GCGCCGTCCCTACCGCGGCGACCACAACCGCGAATGCGACCCGGAGGACGCTACGGCGGCGGGGCGGGGCTGCCAGGGGCATCGCGCGCAGTGCCGCGAGCGGTGGTATCCGGGTGGCCCGTACCGCCGGGATCAGCGCGGAGGCCGTGGTGACGAGCACGCCGACCAGTACGGAGACCACCACCGGGGTGAGCGTGAGGACGACCGCGTGCGACGGTACCGGTGCGCCCAACGCCCCGAGCCCGCGGAACAGCGCGTACCCGATGCCGGTCCCGAGCCCGATGCCCAGTACCCCGCCGCTCAGCCCGACCGCCACGGATTCCAGCAGGACCGAGCCGAACAGCTGCCCGCGTGACGCCCCGACGCACCGCAGCAGCGCCAGGTCCCGCATGCGCTGGACGATCAGGATGTTGAACGTGTTGTAGATGACGAACGCGGACACCACGCACGCGATGATCGCGAAGATCAGCAGCACCTCGGTGAACCCGGCGAGCTGGCTGATCGCGCCGTTCGCCAGGTCGTCCCGGTACTGCGACCCGGTCACCGCCCGGTCACCGGGCAGGGCGGCGGCCACCTGGCGGGTGAGCCCCGGCTGGTCCCGCCCCGGTGCCGCCTGGACCACCACCTGGCTGTACCCGCTGGTCCCGGTCAGGCGGGTCATCGCGTCCCGGGTGAGGACCACCACGGCGTCGCCGGCGTACTGCTTCGAGTCGCCGAAACTGACGATGCCGACCAGGGTCAGCCGGTGCCTGACCTGACTGGTGTCCAGCACCGTCAGGGTGTCGCCGAGCGCGTACCGGGTGCGTGCCGCGGCGCCGGCGTCCAGCGCGGCCTCGGTGGGCGCGGCCGGTACCCGCCCGGCGGTCACGTCGTACGGGCGCAGTGCCGGCACGGTACCGGCGGACATCCCGATGCCCGGCCGGCCGTCGTTGCCGACCAGCTTGCCCTTCTTGTCCAGCAGCGGCAGGGTCTGGACCATCCGCCCGTCCGCGGCCGCCACACCGGGCACCTGCCGCACCGTGTCCACGGTGGACAGCGGCAGCTCGGCGGGGCGGGCCGAGCTGGGCCGGGTGACGGACACGTCGACGTTGCGCGCGGCGCGGGCGAACTCGTCGTACACCGCGCCCTTGACGGTGTCGCCGAAAATCAGCGTGCCGGCGATGAAACCGACGCCGAGCACGATCGCCAGGGCGGTGGCGAGCAGTCGCAGGGTGTGGGCCCGGAGCCCGGCGAGTGTGGTTGGCAGCATCTGCCGCTCAGCCCCTCCGGGCCGGCGTGGGCTCGCTGAGCTGCCGCAACGCGTCCAGCACCCGGTCGGCGGTCGGGGCGGCCAGGTCGCCGGCCAGCCGGCCGTCGGCGAGCAGGACCACCCGGTCGGCGTACGAGGCCGCGTTCGGGTCGTGCGTGACCATGACGACGGTCTGGCCGAGTTCGCGCACCGAGCTCCGCAGGAAGGTCAGCACCTCGGCGCCGGCACGGGAGTCCAGGTTGCCGGTCGGCTCGTCGGCGAAGATGACGTCCGGCCGGGGCAGCAGCGCGCGGGCACAGGCGACCCGTTGCTGCTGCCCGCCGGACAGCTGTGCCGGGAAGTGCCCCAGCCGGTCCCGCACGCCCAGTACGTCGACGACGGTGTCGTACCACTGCTCGTCGACCCGGCGCCCGGCCAGGTCCAACGGCAGCCGGATGTTCTGCGCGGCGGTGAGCGCCGGCAGCAGGTTGAAGGACTGGAACACGAATCCGACCCGGCTGCGGCGCAACCGGGTCAGCGCCGTGTCCGACATCCCGGTGATCTGAGTGGAGCCGATGGTGACGGTACCGGCGCTGACCGTGTCCAGACCCGCGGCGCAGTGCATCAGGGTCGACTTGCCGGAGCCGGACGGGCCCATGATGGCGGTGAACTCGCCGGCGCCGAACGCGACGGTCACCCGGTCCACGGCGCGTACCGCCGTGTCTCCGGCGCCGTACACCTTGACCAGCTCATTCACTGACACGGCGGCCCGGGTCGTGGTCGTGGATAGTGTCATGCCCGGACGCTATGGTCGCGCGGGGGTCGCGGTCGTCACCGTGAAGAACGCTTTGCGGGTACGACTCAGGAAGGACCGGACCCTGGGCGTTCTCCGGGTTTCACCCGCGCGGCGCGGACGGCCCGGTGCTCCGCCGCGGTGCCACGTGCCACGTGCCAGTCTGTCGAGCGGGGTAGCCGGGGCCCGGCCGACTGATCCACGATGACCGGATGCGCATACTCCGGCCCGTGTTCGCGGCCCTGGTCGGTGCGGCGGTGCTGACCGGGGTGATCGCGACCGGGGTGATCCTCGCTGGGGCGCCCGCGGTGTCGGCGCCGGCCGGTCCCTCACTCACCCTCACCCCCGACCATGGCCTGCCCGCCGCGGTCTTCGTCGCCCAGTACCGGGTCGAGCCCACCGGCACCCAGCAGGGAACGCGACTGGGCTGCCCGGTCGTCCAGTTCACCTGGGACGGCCGGCCGCTCGGCGCCCCGCAGCGGTCGGCCCGGCATGACGGCACCGCCTGCGTGGCCAGCGTGCGCGCCCGGCCGCCCGCTCGGCACCGTGCGCCGGGACCGCACCGGGTGGCGGTGGCCGGCACCGACGGGCGCACCGTTGCGGTGGCCGCGTACACGATCCAGGGCACCGCCAGCCCGACGCCGACCGCCGGCCGGGCGACGCCGACCCACGCGGCGGCCGGCGCGCAGGAGCCGACCGAGCCGGCCATCTTCGTCCCCAGCACTCCGGCTGATCGGATCGTCCCGCTGGACAGCGCGGCGCCGACCTATCTCGCCGCTTCGGGCGCCAAGAAGAGCGGTTCGGCCACACCGTGGATCATGGTGTTCGGTGCCCTGCTGGTGCTCGGCGGTATCGGCGCTCTCGGCATGGTGATCTATCGCGGCAGGCGGCGCCGGCCGGATCCGCGCATCGATCCGGACTTCGGGTTCGACCCGGACATGCGCGGGTTTTACGACTAGTCTCGCCCGGGCGGTGACGGACGGGCCTGTTATCCACGCGGTGAGGAGCGGGAGGCCCCACCGACCCTGATCGCGTCCCGGCAGAGTGCGTCCGAGGCGCCCAGCCGGCTAGCCCGCCCTTCCGGCGCGGCCGAACCGCCCCGGCCGCCTCGGGCCGGCTGATGGCGGGGAGCGCAGGGTCTACGCTGACGCTCATGAGCCAGCTCGCTGGGAGCCTCGAACCGATCCGGCCCCGACGGCCGGACTGGAAGAGGATCGGCCTGCTGGCCGGCTTGGTCATCTTCATCGCCCTGTGCGGCGTGGCGATGCTGGTCCTGCTCGGCTACAACATCGGGCCGCGGGCGCTGGCCGTCGGCGTGGTCGCCGCGATCATCCCGGTACCGGTGCTGGTGGCGGCGTTCTTCTGGCTCGACCGGTACGAACCGGAGCCGATCAAGTACCTGGCCTACTGCTTCGCCTGGGGCGCCTGCGTGGCCACCCTGGTCGCGTTCCTGCTGAACAATCTCGCCGGCTGGGCGTTCGGCAAGCTGCACTGGCCGGCGGCTCTGGTCGCGGTCGTGGTCGCGCCGATCATCGAGGAATCGATGAAGGCGTTCGGCCCGATCCTGCTGTTCTGGCGCCGGCGCCGGGCCTTCTCCGGCATCGTCGACGGCATCGTCTACTGTGGACTGTCCGCGACCGGCTTCGCGATGGTGGAGAACATCCTGTACCTGGGTGGGTACGGGTACGCCAGCGGCGCCGACAAGGGCGGCGTGGCGGGCGGTCTCTCCCAGGTCATCGCGTTGTTCATCGCCCGGATCCTGCTGTCCGGCTTCGCCCACCCGCTGTTCACCTCGATGACCGGCGTCGGGCTGGGCGTCGCCGCCCGGGCCGGGTCCAAGGTCGTGCGTCGCCTGGCCCCGCTGGCCGGGCTGCTGGCCGCGATGATCATGCACGGCTCGTGGAACCTCATGATCACGTTGGCTCAGCGGACCGGGCAGTACCTGATCCAGCTCTACGGGTACTTCTCGGTGATGGTGCCGATCTTCCTCGGCATGGTCGGGCTCGCCCTGTACCTGCGCTCGTGGGAGGGGCGGCTGACCGAACGGATCCTGCCGGAGTACGTGCGCACCGGCTGGTTCACCGCGCCCGAGGTCGCCACGCTGGTCACGATGGGCCGGCGGATGTCCGCCCGGGCCTGGGCGAAGCGGGTGGCCGGCGAGGAGGGTGACCGGGCCATGCGCGGGTACCAGTTCGCCGCCACCCAGCTCGCCCTGCTGCGCGACGGCCTTCACCGGGGCCTGGCGATGCGGCCCGCCGACCTGACCGCGATGCTGGCCGAGGAGCGGCGGCTGCTGGAGGCCATCGCCTGGTACCGCGGCAAGTTCTCCCGGGACCCGCACGCGCCGCCGGTGACCTGGGACGGCGTCCAGTACCATGTCAGCTTCCCGGACGGCTCGGTGCGCACGGTCGAGCCGCCGGAACTGCCGGTGGTACCGCTGCCCGTGGTGCTGCCCCGGTACCCGCAGTACCCGCAGTACCCGCAGGCCGGTCACCGGTAGCGGGTCGCGCGCGTCGAGCTAGAGGTAAAGCCCGGTGGCGTCGGTGTCCACCCGGCTCGCCGCGACCGCGTGGACGTCGCGCTCGCGTAACAGAATGTAGTCGCGTCCGTGCAGTTCGACTTCCGAGCGGTCATCGGGATCGAACAGAACACGATCGCCGGTCACGATCGACCGTACGTGCGGGCCGACACCCACCGCGGTGGCCCAGGACAATCTGCGCCCCACCGAGGCGGTGGCCGGGATCACGATGCCCGCGGCGGAGCGTCGTTCCCCCTCGTTTCCCTCCAGCCGGACGAGGACACGGTCGTGCAGCAGACGGATCGGGAGACCTTGATCGGGGTCGTTCGCGTTCACGACCGGTACGGTACAGCGGATCTCGATTGCCTGCGTCGGTACGGTAGGTGTGGTCGGAGCGTCACGCACGGCGGGGCGCCGCACCGTGGGGGGAGCCGCCGGGCGGGTGGGGCCGGGCAAGGCGGACAGATGGAGAGAGCCTTGGGCCGTTTCAGGCAGGTACAGGCGAATATCTGGCGGGCTTATCAGGCCGGTCGGCAGACCGCGCGCAGCGCTGCGATCGAGGCACGCGAGCCCGAAGCGATGGACGATGATCCAGTGCACGACGACGACGGGTACGGCGGGTACCCGGAACACCCGGTCGGCAAGGACGGCCAGGACGTGCCGTACCCGCTGCGGATCGCCGCCGCGTGGTCGTGGCGCCTGCTGATCGTCGCGGTGGCCGGTGCGGCACTGCTGTGGGTGGTCGGCAAGCTCCACCAGGTCGTGGTTCCGGTGGCGATCTCGCTGCTGTTGTCCGCGCTGCTCGCGCCGTCCGTCGCGTTCCTGCGCCAGCGCGCTCACATGCACCGGTCGCTGGCCACCGCGCTCACGATGATCGCCGGTCTCGCCGTGGTCGCCGGCGTGCTGACGCTGGTCGTCACCGAGTTCGTGAACAGCTGGGGCGAGTTGAGCCAGCAGGCGCAGGGCGGCATCCAGCAGATCCAGGACTGGCTCAAGCGCGGGCCGATGCACCTGTCCGACCGGCAGCTGACCTCGGCGCTCAACTCCGTCCAGGACTGGCTCAACGACCACAAGTCGCTGCTGACCGACGGTGCCTGGTCGACCGCGACGACGGCGTTCGAGGTGATCGCGTCCGCGTTCCTGACGCTGTTCACCACGTTCTTCTTCCTGCGCGACGGGCGCCGGATCTGGCGGTTCCTGGTCGGCGTCCTGCCGGCCGCCGCCCGTGAGCCGCTGGGCGGCGCGGGCGAGCAGTCGTGGCAGACCCTGGTCGCCTACGTCCGGGCGACCGTACTGGTCGCGTTCATCGACGCCACCGGCATCGGCATCGGGCTCGTCATCCTGCGGGTCGACCTGGCGTTCGCGCTGGCCGCCCTCGTGTTCCTGGGCGCCTTCATCCCGATCGTCGGCGCGACCCTCACCGGCACGATCGCGGTGCTGGTCGCCCTGGTCACGAGGGGGCCGGTCACCGCGCTGGTGGTCGTGGCCGTGGTCATCCTCGTTCAGCAGTTCGAGGGGCACGTGCTCCAGCCGCTCATCATGGGCCGGGCGGTCGCCGTACACCCGCTCGCCGTGATCATCGCGATCGCGACCGGCGTGGTGCTGGCCGGCATCATCGGCGCGCTGGTCGCGGTACCGATCCTGGCGGTGCTCAACACCGGCATCCGGCACCTGTCGGCACGGCGCCGGCACGAGCCCGAACCGTCACCGCCCAAGGAAGTCGTGGTCAAGAGCTGACCGGCGGGCCGGCCCGAGCTGTGGGCGGGCCGGCCAGGCACACGGGGTGCGAACTACCGCGCGGGGGCGGGCTCCCGCAGCCGGCGCAGTGCCCCGTGAACCACCTCGGGCTTCGTCGTGTACCAGAACGGCGGCAGCGTACGGCGCAGGTAGCCGCCATATCCCCGCGCGGTCTCCAGCCGCGAGTCCAGTACGGCGACCACGCCCTTGTCCTGCGCGCTGCGAATCAGCCGGCCGACGCCCTGGGCCAGCCGGACGGCGGCGATCGGCACGCTCACGGCGGCGAACCCGGAGCCGCCGGCCGCGTCGACCGCCGCCGCTCGGGCCGCCGCCAGCGGCTCGTCGGGCCGCGGGAACGGCAGCCGGTCGATGACCACCAGTTGGCACGCGTCACCGGGCACGTCGACGCCCTGCCACAGCGACATGACGCCCATCAGGCAGCTGCTGCGGTCGTCCCGGAACTTGCGGACCAGCAGCGGCAGCGCCTCCTCGCCCTGCAGGAGCACCTGCACGTCGGTCTTCGCCCGCAGCACCTCGGCCGCGCGCTCGGCGGCCCGCCGGGACGAGAACAGGCCGAGGGTCCGTCCGCCGAGCGCCTGCACGAGGGCGACCAGCTCCTCGGCCGCCGCGTCGGACAGGCCGGACGCGCTCGGCCGGGGAAGGTGCGCGGCGACGTAGAGAATCCCCTGCTTCGGGTAGTCGAACGGTGAGCCCACGTCGAGGGACTTCCAGGACGGGGACGCCTTCGGGTCGACCGTGGACGGCTCCTCGCTCAGCCCGAGCGCCCGCGCGACGGTGTCGAACCGGCCGCCGAGAGCCAGGGTCGCCGAGGTGGCCACCACGGTCCGGTCCTCGTACAGGTGGTTGGCCAGGGTACCGGCGACCGACAGCGGTGCCACGACGATGGCGCGGCGCCGGTCGCCCCGCTCGATCCACGCGACATCGAAGTCGGCCGCGGCGAGCAGTCGCTGGGCGGTTTCCGACAGCTCAGACAGCATCGCCTTGGCCTGCTGCTTGCGCACCGGGTCGGGATCCTCGGCCTTCACCTCGCCGAGCCGGTCGAGCATGTGCCGGCAGGCGCTGTCGAGCAGGGTGAGCGGCTCCTGGATCGCCGCCGGAAGCCCGGCCGTCAGGCGGCCCGGCTGTGCCTCGGTCAGCCCGGCCGCGAGCCCGTCGCCCGCCTCGATGAGCCGCTCGTGGTCTTCGGTGTCCACCAGGGAACGCACCCGCCGGGCGGCACGCTCGATCGCTTCCGGGGACAGCTCGGCCTGCGCCGCGCTGGACACCCGGTCGGCCAGCTCGTGGGCCTCGTCGACGACGAGGAGCTTGTGCGGCGGCACGATGTGCCGGCCGGCGAGCATGTCGACGGCGAGCAGGCTGTGGTTGGTGACCACGATGTCGGCCTCGCGCGCCCGCGCCCGCGACGCCTCCGCGAAGCACTCCGAGCCGTACGGGCAGCGGCCCGCGCCGACGCACTCGCGGGCCGGCATGGACGCCAACCGCCAGGCGGTGTCGTCGACTCCCGGGTCGAGCTCGTCGCGGTCACCGGTCTCCGACTCCAGCGCCCAGTCGCGCAGCCGCTGCATCTGCTTGCCCAGCCGGCCGGCCTCACCGAGCCACTTCGTGCCGCCGCCCTCGGACTCGAACAGCGAGTCGGCGGGCTCCTCCTCATTCAGGTTGTCCAGCCGGGCCAGGCAGGCGTAGTGGTGCCTTCCCTTGAGCACCGCGAACGTGGGGCGCCGGCGCAGCAGCGGCTCGACCGCGTCGGCCAGCCGGGGCAGGTCGTGGTCGACCAGCTGCGACTGGAGCGCGAGGGTGGCGGTGGACACCACGACCGGGCCGTCGACGAGCAGCGCGGGGATCAGGTAGGCCAGTGACTTGCCGGTGCCCGTGCCGGCCTGGACGAGCAGGTGCTCGCCGCTGCTGGCGGCCTCGGCGACAGCAGCGGCCATGGACTGCTGCCCGGGGCGGGCGATGCCGCCGGGAACGGCCCCGACGGCGGCGGCCAGCAGATCGTCAACGCTGGGTCGGCTCACGGGACAGAACGCTACCGCGTGGCTCCGACGCCCCGGTGCGTCGTCCACACCCCGGGCGAGTTATCCACCGGACACGCGCGGAAACTCCGGTTCGCCAACTGGGTTAGCCAGCCCGGGGACAGTACTGTCTGCTCATGGCCGGAGAGGTGGTGCGGGTCGAGTACACGAAGTACGACGGCGGCGCGCACCGCGGGTACGAGGCTCTGCGCCTGGGCGAGGACGCGCACGGCGTCTGGCTGGGCGTCCCCGAGCCCCGCAACGCCCACAACGACGGCTACAAGTACGACGACCCCTACGTGCTCCTGGTGCCCCGGGACTCGTGGTGGACGGCGCTGTTCAACGCGCCGCCCAGGCGCACCGAGGTGTACTGCGACATCGCCACACCGGCGTCCTGGGTCGACCCGCACCGGGTCCGGTTCGTCGACCTGGACCTCGACGTCCGGCGGCGCCGCGAACAGAGCACCGTGGAACTGGTCGACGAGGACGAGTTCGAGGTCAACCGGGTGCGGTTCGGGTATCCGGACGACGTGGTGACCAACGCCTGGGCGGCCGCGCACTGGCTGGTCAAGGCGCTGTCCGGGGACACCGAGCCGTTCGCCGGGGGGTATCGGGCCTGGCTCGATCGGGTGCGCTGAGGCGGCGCCACAATGATTCCCGCACGGGAGTGGCGGGCCGGTGGTGCGGACGCGCCGCGCCACCGGCCACCGCAGCGCCTACAACTCCGGCGGCCAGCCCGTGCCCGCCGGATCAGGACGGGGTACCTCGCGGAGCTTGTCCGGGTTGAGCTGGTTGTACACCGCGGTGATCCGCCCGTCCGCCACGGCCAGACCGATCACCGTCAGGCTCGGTGCGCCGGCCGCGTCGACCCCGTCGACGACCAGGCCCAGATCGCCGTTGACGAGGGCCAGCTCGGCGCGGGCCACCTGGAACCGGTCGACCTGGCGGAACAGGCCGAGCAGGAACCGGGACGCCTGGACCACCCCCACGACCGGCTGACGGCCGGCCGGGGCGAAGCCGCCGCCGTCGCCGGTGACGACCACGTCCGGCGCCAGGGTGCGGGCCAGCGCGTCCAGGTCGCCCCGGGCCGCCGCGGCGATGAACGCGGCCAGCACCCGCCGCTGCTCGGCCAGGTCGGCGGTGTGCCGGGGCGCGTCCGGCGCGGCCAGCGCGCGCCGTGCGCGCGTGGCCAGCTGCCGGGCCGCCCCCGGCGTCGTGTCCAGGGTGGCCGCGATTTCCTCGAACGGTACGGCGAAGACGTCGTGCAGCACGAACGCCACGCGCTGCTCCGGGGTCAACCGCTCCAGCACCACGAGCAGGGCCAGGCTGACCTGCTCGTGCTGGGCGACCTCCTCGGCCGGGTCGGGGGTGCCGCTGGGCAGCCGGGTGACGATGGGTTCGGGCAGCCACTGGCCGACGTACGCCTCCCGCCGCACCCGAGCCGAGCGCAGCAGGTCCAGGCAGATCCGGCCGATCACGGTGGTCAGCCAGGCTCGCAGGTCGTCCGGTTCGGGCCGGGCCGACGCGTAGCGCAGCCAGGTCTCCTGGACCGCGTCCTCGGCCTCCGAGCGGCTGCCCAGCATGCGGTACGCGACGCCGAACAGGTGGCGCCGGTGCGCCTCGAACCGCCCGCCTGATTCGTCCCCCACAGTGGCGAGCCTACGGTGAGTCCGGCCAGCGGCGTGGCCCGAGTGCCGAGCCGTGGGCCGTGGGTTCTGGGCCGTGCGCCGTGGGCCGGGCGCCGCCCGGGCGGCGGGTGCCTGGCTCGGGCACCCGGCCGGCTTGCCGATCGCCCTGGATCGGCGATGATCGGCCGGTGAACCTACGCGACGCTCTGCGGGTAGAGCCGGGCAGCCGGGTGGATCTCGGCGCCATCGACCCGGCGGGTACTCCCGGCCTGCCCCAGGAAGCCGGCAAGCGGCCCAAGGCGTGGGCGCGGCGGGAACTGGAGTCCATCGGCACCGACCTCGCCTCATACCAGGAGCGCCTGTACGCGGGCGCCAAGGCGGGCAACTCGCGCCGTCGCGTGCTGCTCGTGCTCCAGGCCATGGACTGCGGCGGAAAGGACGGTACGACCAGGAGGGTCGCCGGCACCATGAATCCCCAGGGCCTGCACATCGTGAGCTTCGGCAAGCCGACTCCGGAGGAGTTGGCGCACGACTTCCTGTGGCGGATCCTGGCCGCGCTGCCGATCGCCGGCTATGTCGGGGTCTTCAACCGTTCCCACTATGAGGACGTGCTGGTGGCGCGGGTACATGACCTGGTCGCCCCGGACGTGTGGCGGTCGCGGTACGAGAAGATCAACCAGTTCGAGTGGGATTTGACCCGCAACGGCACCACGATCGTCAAAGTGATGTTGCACATATCCTTCGAGGAGCAGCGCGAGCGCATCGAGCGGCGGTTGGACGACCCGACCAAGCAGTGGAAGTACAACCCGGCAGACGTGGACGAACGGGGCTACTGGACCGAGTACCAGAAGGCGTACGAAGACGCGCTCAGTACGTGCTCGACCGATTACTCTCCGTGGTATGTGGTACCGGCAAATCGGAAGTGGTACCGCGATTGGGCCGTTGCGACGCTGCTCAGAGAGGTTCTTGCGGACCTGCGGCTAACCTATCCGGAGGGCGACTTCGACGTCGCCGCCGAGCGGCGCCGGTTAGCGGCTTCCACAAGGCCCGTGAAACACCGGGTGACCAGGCGGTGAACTAGAGTTCCCGCGAGATCACCCCTCCGTACCGTGTGAGGTTCCCGCGTGCGATTCCGACTGCGTCCCAGCGACAACTCCTTTTTCGAATTCTTCAGCAGGGCCGCGCAGAACCTCGTCACCGGCACCGAGCTGCTGGCCGAGCTGATCCTGCCCGACGCCGACATCCAGGCCATCAGCGAGCGGCTGGTCGAGGTGGAACACGACAGCGACGCGATCACCCATGACCTGTACCAGAAGATCAACTCGACGTTCATCGCGCCGTTCGACCGGGAGGACATCTACCGGCTGGGTTCGAACCTGGACGACGTCATGGACCACCTGGAGGCGGTCGGCAGCCTCGTCTACCTGTACGGGCTGACCAAGATGCCGGCGCTGCCCCGGGAGATGCACGAGATGGTCGACGTCCTCGACCGCCAGGCCAGAGTCACCGCGGACGCGATGCCCCGGCTGAAGGGCATGAAGAACCTCGAAGACTACTGGGTCGAGTGCAACCGGCTGGAGAACGAGGGCGACAGGGCGTACCGGATGCTGCTGGTCCGGCTGTTCTCCGGGGAGTACGACGCGCTCACCGTGCTCAAGATGAAGGAGGTTGTCGAGGAGCTGGAGTTGGCGTGTGACTCGTTCGAGCGGGTCGCCAACACCGTGGAGACCATCGCGGTGAAGGAATCGTGAGCTTCGAGCTGTTCGCCACCATCGCGGTGATCGTTTTCGCGATGGGCTTCAACTTCACGAACGGGTTCCACGACGCCGCCAACGCGATCGCCACCTCGGTCTCGACGCGCGCGTTGACCCCGCGGGTCGCGCTGTTCATGGCGGCGGTCGGCAACCTGATCGGGACGTTCCTGGGCGGGAAGGTCGCGGCCACCGTCGGGAAGGGCATCGTCCAGCTGCCCGAAGGAAGCGGCAGTCTCGGCGTCGTCATCGCCGGGCTCATCGCCGCCATCGCCTGGAACCTCATCACCTGGTCCTTCGGCATCCCGTCCTCGTCGTCGCACGCGCTGTTCGGCGGTCTGGTGGGCGCGACCCTGCTGTCCGGCCCGGGCGTCGTGCTGTGGTACGGCATCCTGAAAAGCGTGATCATCCCGATGGTGGTGTCGCCGTTTGTCGGGTTGATCCTCGGGTACCTGGTCATGCTCGCCGTCCTCTGGATCTTCCGGAAGGGGCACCCGGGCACGCTCAACCGGGGATTCCGGATAGCCCAGTCGGTCTCGGCCTTCGGGATGTCCATCGGGCACGGCATGCAGGACGCCTCCAAGACGGTGGGCATCGTGCTGCTCGGGCTGACCGTCGGCGGGTACCAGGGGGCCACGCACCACCAGTGGTGGGTGGACGTGCTGACCGCCCTGGTACTGGCGCTGGGCACCTATTCGGGTGGCTGGCGGATCATCCGTACCCTTGGGCGCAAGGTCATCCACCTCGACCCGCCGCAGGGGTTCGCGGCCGAGACCACGGCCTCGGCGGTGCTCTACACGGCGACGGCGTACGGGCTGCCGATCTCCACGACCCACACGATCACCTCGGCCATCATGGGCGTCGGCGCGACGAGGCGGCTCTCCGCGGTCCGCTGGGGCGTGGCGGGCAACATCCTGGTCGCCTGGGTGCTGACGTTCCCCGCCGCCGGAGCCGTCGGTGCGATCGTCTACCTCGCCGTCCGCCCGCTGTTCTGACCGTCAGTACGTCACGCCGATCTGCGCCCGTACCGCGTCCAGGCAGCGCATGACGTCCAGCGTCGCGGACAGCGGTATAAGCGGGCTCTCGGTCAACCCCTCACGGAGGCAGCGCATGACCTCCTCGGCCTCGTAGCCCATGCCGTTGCCGCGGATCGGCACCTGTACGACCTCGGCGTGCTCGCCCCGGTGGATGGTGAACCGGTCGGGCCGGAAGAACGGCGACGGCAGTTCGATCCGGCCGGTCTCGCCGACGATCGCGGCGATGTTCGGCGACGCCCCGACGATCCCGCAGTGCAGGCTGGCGAGGGCGCCGTTGTCGTACCCGAGGGCGATCGCCGTGTTCGAGTCCACACCCTCCGGCGTCAACGTCGCCAGCGCGGTGGTGCGCTGCGGCGGCCCGAGGAACAGGTGCGCGAACGTGACCGGGTAGATGCCCAGGTCGAGCAGGGCACCGCCGCCCAGCGCGGGGTCACGCAGCCGGTGCTCCGGCGGGAACGGTCCGGCGATCCCGAAGTCGGCGTACACGGCGGTCACCTCGCCGAGCGCCCGGTCGGCGACCAGTCCGGCGATCTTGCGGATGGCCGGGATCGTGCGCATCCACATCGCCTCCATCAGGAACACGCCGTGCTCTCTGGCGACGGTGACCAGATCCTGGGCGGACGCCAGGTCAAGGGTGATCGGCTTCTCGCAGAGCACCGCCTTGCCGGACGACAGGAGCAGCCGGGTCGCCGCATGGTGGGCGGCGTGCGGGTTCGCCACGTAGACCACGTCGATGTCCGGATCGGCGGCCAGCTCGGCCCAGGACCCGTACGCGCGGGGGATGCCGTGCCGGGTGGCGAAGGCGCGGGCGGCGTCGAGCGTACGGGAGCCGACGGCGGCGATCTCCGCGTCCGGCAGGAGGGCAAGGTCCTCGGCGAAGGTGTTGGCGATGCGGCCGGTCGCGAGGATGCCCCAGCGGATCCGGGTGGTTTCCCGGCCGCCGGCGGTGCCGAGGGGCGAGGCGTCGCGGTCAAGCGGCCGCTTTTCAGTGGTCATACCTTGATCCAATCATGTGTGCCCCGGGGCAAGTAGGGTCGACACGTGAGCCCCGAGTCTGTCCCGACGCCCCGGCCGGCCGCGACCGTCCTGCTGCTCCGCTCGCCGTTCGAGGTTTACCTGGTGCGCCGGGCGGCGAGCATGGCCTTCGCCGGCGGGATGTACGCCTTCCCCGGCGGCATCGTCGATCCGCGCGACGCGGCGACCGACCTGGACTGGGTGGCTCCGCCCGAACGGCTCGGGTTGCCCGCCGACCAGGCCCGCGCAGTGGTCTGCGCGGCCGTGCGTGAGGTGTTCGAGGAGACCGGGGTGCTGCTGGCCGGTCCGTCCGCGGACTCCGTGCTCGCCGACGTGTCCACGGTGGACTGGGAGGACGCCCGCCACGCGGTCGAGTCGCGCAGGATCGGCTTCGCCGAGCTGCTGCGGGACCGCGGGCTGGTGTTGCGCGGCGACCTGCTGGCGGCGTGGAGCCGCTGGATCACGCCCGAGTTCGAACCCCGCCGGTACGACACGTACTTCTTCCTGGCCCGGCTGCCCGAGGGGCAGCTGACCCGGCACATCGGCACCGAGGCCTCGCTGTCGGTCTGGGCGGCACCCGCCGACACCCGGGAACTGCCGATGCTGCTGCCGACCCGGACCACGCTGGACCAGTTGGCCGAGCATGCCGACATCGACGCCGCTATGGCCGCGGCGGCGCACCGGGATGCGGTGAACCCGGTGCGCCCACGACTGGTCGATGGCCGGCTCGTGTTCTGAAGGCCGCCACCCTCGCGACACCGGCGGTCGGCCTACCGCGGCCGGCCGACCGCGGCGATGACCGTCAGCCGAAACGGCCGGTGATGTAGTCCTCGGTCTTCTTCACCGACGGGTTGGTGAAGATCTTGGCGGTCTCGGCGTACTCGATCAGGCGCCCCGGGCCACCGGTCCTGTCGATGGAGAAGAACGCCGTGCGGTCGGAGACCCGGGCCGCCTGCTGCATGTTGTGCGTCACGATGATGATCGTGTACTGGTGCTTGAGCTGGCCGATCAGGTCCTCGATCGCCAGCGTGGAGATCGGGTCCAGCGCGGAACAGGGCTCGTCCATCAGCACGACCTGCGGCTCGACGGCGATGGCCCGGGCGATGCACAGCCGCTGCTGCTGGCCGCCGGACAGGTCGGCGCCCGGCCGGTTCAGCCGGGTGCGCACCTCGTTCCACAGGTTCGC
>JBDZVD010000281.1:0-1659 GCA_040255525.1 Micromonosporaceae bacterium
GGACGCTTCGATCCGGCCCGGGTGACAAGTCGCGGTCCCGGACGGTGGGAGCGGCTCGGCGCCGCGGCCGGCGTCCGACGGGGGCGCGGGCGGAGTTGGCCACGATCGTGGCGAGGTCGGCGGGGGAGAACCGTAGGTGCTTGCCCAGGAAGGTGCAGGGCACTTCACGGGCGGCGGCCTTCTTCCGTAACCATGAGGGGCGTACCCGCAGCAGTGCCGCGGCTTCCTCAGGCGTGTAGAGAAACGGTGTGTCCGCAGGCGGCGGGTCCTGTGTGGACGGCCCAGGCATGAACTCCTGGTGGTGGGGTTGGGTGGGGCGGCGTGGCTGGCGTGGCCTTGGCATGTCGCTCTCCTGATCTTGTTGTGAGATCGCGGAATAGGTAGGCAAGACCGCGGCCGGCACCTGGTGTGGGTGCCGGCCGCGGATGAGCTATGGGTTGTTTGTGGACATCTGCCATGGGACGTCGTGACGTCAGTGACCGGGCTCGACCTTCCTCGGGACAACGAGGCTGTGGCCTGGGTGTTGAGGTGCTTGACCAAGCTGCTGACTACGGATCAGAAGGTTGGGGGTTCGAGTCCCTCCGGGCGCGCCAGCGATCAAGGCCGTGACCAGCAGAAACTCTGGTCACGGCCTTGATTCGTTTCGTATCACGGGACGGACTTTCCCAGAATTTGGGATCTGGTGCTCCGATGGTGCTCCTCCGTTGCCATAGCCCCTGGTGGTGCTGCGTTTCGTTGCAGTTCGATGCGTGCCGGTTGATGTCGGCGGATCCGCGGCGTCCGGACTTCGCAGAGAATTCTCGCGGCCGGCGGCGTGCTGGTTGACCAGGGGCGGCACCGGTGCTGACCCGGGCTCAGGTGGTGTGTCGGCGCGGGCGCTCACCATGCAGCGCGAGCGCGGCGCGACGGCGCACTCGTCGGCGCACTGCTGGCGGAGCTGGATCCGTCGGCATTTCGCGCCACGGCGCGGCGTATCTGACCCGGCTATCCTGCCCCAGTCAGACGACCCCGAGGAGTTCGCGGTGGGCAGATGGGGACCGGGCCCCTTCGACGACGACACCGCGATGGACTTCGTTGACGCCCTGGTCAGCGGACCAGCCTCGAACGTCATGCCAGCCTTGCTGGAGGCCATCGACCGGCTCACCGCACCACAAGGCGCCCAGGACTACGGGCACGCCGTTCGCGGACTCGTCGCAGCTGCGCTCCTGGCCGGAACCGGACCGGAGCACGCCGAAGAGTGGGCCGCCAACACCATCAAACCCGTACGCATGGACGACGCCACCGCTGCGCTACAAGCGATCGACGCCGCCTACGGCCAAGACGCCATCCCCCCGGAACTCGCGACGGAAGCCGACAACCTCACCCAGTGCCTTGTCGCTCTTGAGCCCACACGTCAGCTCCTCCAAGCAGCCATCCCACCAGCGCAGCACGAGACCCTGTTCTAGACAGCAGCGAACACCTCCCACCTGAAGCTGCGCCGGTCTTCGAAGCAGGAGGTACGCGCGGCCGGCCTCAAACCCGTGCCGTGACGATCGCCGAGGGCGGCCCACCTCGGCGGGCTGGTTGCGGCGATCGCTGCCGCGCCGCGCCTAAGCCCGGATCCACCGATGCTGTTGCTGTGGGGATTCCGACTGTCTCGCGGTGATGATTGTCGATAGA
>JBDZVD010000056.1:0-41367 GCA_040255525.1 Micromonosporaceae bacterium
CGGAACGATCGGCTTCAGCCATCCGCTGCTGCGCGAGATGGTCTACGCGGACGCCGACCAGGCGACCCGGCTGCTGGCACACGAGCGGCTGGCCGCGGCGGTCGACGATCCGGTCGAGCGGGCCAGGCACCTGGCGCTGGCCCGCAACGCGCCGGACGAGGGGCTGGCCAGCACGCTGGCCGACGCGGCGGCGGTGGCCCGGCGCCGGGGCGCCCCGGTGGTCGCCGCCGACCTGGCCCGGCTGGCCGCCGAGCGGACGATCGACGAGGGGCGGGCCGCCGACCGGCGACTGGACGCGGCGAGGCACGCGTTCGCCGGCGGTTCCACGGCCGAGGCGCGCCGGCTGGCCACCGAGGCCCTGCGCGGCGCGACCGAGCCGGCCACCCGGGTGGAGGCCCGGCTGCTGCTGGTGGAGCTGGCCGGGCAGGACCAGTCCGGGATCGAGCCGCTGCTGGACGCGGCGGCCGCCGACGCCGAGGACGTACCCCGCCTGATCGGCCGGGTCCGGCTGTCCCGGGCGGCGAAGGCGTTCTACGACGGGGACACCGAGTCGGCGCTGGCCGAGGTCAAGCGCGCAGAGGAGGCCGCGGAGCGGGCCTCGGACACCGAGTCGCTGGTCAAGGGCCTGGCCTGGCGGGCGTACATGGAAGCGGCGATCAACATCCGGGGCAGCGAGGAGATCATGGAACGCGCCGCGGCGCTGTCCCGTGGCCTGCCGTTGAGTTCCGCCGTCGTCGAGGCACGCCACATCACCACCACGGCGGCCCTGCGCAGGGGTGAGGTGGCCGAGGCGGTACGGGGCATCGAGACGCTGCGCGCGGAGGTCGAGCGGTCCGGTACGGTCGGCGACCTCGCCGACGTCCTGCACGGGGTCGCATCGGTGTACAGCCGGGCCGGCCGGTGCGCCGACGCGCTTTCCGCCGGCCGGTACTGCATGCGCCTGTTCTCCGACATCTCGGACCGGCCGCCCGGCACCGGCCTGCTGGTCGCCGCGCTGGTCGAGCTGGCCGGCGGCACGATCGAGCAGGCCGACACGTACGTGCGGGCGGCGATCGCGGCCAGCCAGGCGGCCGGCGACGAGGACTGGCTCAAGGGCGCGTACGCGGTGCAGGGGCAGATCCTGCTGCTCGGCGGCGACGCGACCGCGGCGGTGGAGCCGATGCGCCGCTCGTACGCCCTGGAGCAGCGGCGCGGGCCGGTCGACCCGGCCGGGTTTCTGTGGCACGCGGACTTCGTCGAGGCGTTGACCGCGGCCGGGGCACGCGCCGAGGCGGCTCACGTGCTCGCCGAGGTCCGGGTCCAGGCCCGGCGGCTGGAGCGGCACGTCGTCGAGCTGGGACTGGACCGGGCCGAGGCGGTGCTCTCCGCGGCCGGCGGTGACCCGCGGGCGGCCGCTGAGCGGCTGGCGCAGCGGGTGCGCCGGTGGGTGGCCCACCCGTACCCGCTGGAGGTGGCCCGGGCCTGGCACGCGCTGGGCATGATCGAACGCCGGGCGCACCGGCGGGGCGCGGCCCGCGAGGCGCTGACCGAGGCGATCGGACGGTACACGGCGGCCGGGGCGACTCCGTGGCGGCTGGCGGCGGAGGCCGAGCTGGCCCGGTTGGACGGCGCCCGAGGTGCGGGGCTGTCCGAGACCGAGCGGCGCATCGTCGAGCTGGTGCGCAGCGGGGCGACGAACCGGGAGATCGCCCGGTCGACGTTCCTGTCGATCAAGGCGGTGGAGGCGAACCTGACCCGGCTGTACCGGCGGTTCGGCGTCCGCGGCCGGGACCAGCTCGCCCAGGGCATCGACGGCAATTAACCGACGGAGCGCAGCCGGAGCCGGGGTGTGGCGGAGGTGAGCACCGTGACCATGGTTGAGCGCGGATGATGCATGCTGATACACTCTCTTGCATAGCGATGCGAGGGAGGATGCATGGGTGCGCGAGTGGCGGTCGCGGGCGCCAGCGGGTACGCCGGGGGTGAGCTGCTGCGCCTGCTGGCCGGGCACCCCGAGGTCGAGGTGGTGGCGGCGACCGCGCACAGCCAGGCGGGCAGCCCGCTGGCTGCGGTACACCCGAATCTGGTCAGCCTCGCCGACCTCATCCTGACCGAGACCGACCCGGACACGCTGGCCGCGGCCGACCTGGTCTTCCTGGCCCTGCCGCACGGCCAGTCCGGGGCCCTGGCGGCCGCACTGCCGCCACACACGAAGGTCGTCGACCTGGGCGCCGATCACCGGCTGCGGGACGCCGGGGCGTGGGCGCGGTACTACGGCGGCACGCACTCCGGCACCTGGACGTACGGGCTGCCGGAGCTGCCCGGGCAGCGTGCCGCGATCGCGGCGGCGTCCCGGGTGGCGAACACCGGCTGCTACGCGGTGTCGGTCGTCCTCGCGCTCGCTCCGCTGATCGCGGCCGGGATCGCGGACCCGGAGGACGTCGTGGTGGTCGCCTCGTCCGGTACCTCGGGGGCGGGGCGGGGCCTGAAGCCGCACCTGCTGGCCAGCGAGGTGATGGGCGACGTGTCGCCGTACAAGGTCGGCGCGCACCAGCACGTACCGGAGATCAAGCAGGCCACCGGGGCGCGCACGCTGTCGATGACGCCGGTACTCGCGCCGATGCCGCGGGGGATCCTGGCCACGGTCACCGCGCGGCCGGCCTCGGCCGGGCTCACCGCCGCCGGCGTGGTGGCGGCGCTGGCCGAGGCGTACCGGGGGGAACCGTTCGTCCGGGTGCTGCCGGCCGGCGCCTGGCCACACACCGCGGCGACGTTCGGCTCGAACGCGGCGCACCTGCAGGCGACCGTGGACCTCGACTCGGGACGCGTGGTCGTGGTGTCCGCGATCGACAACCTGGGCAAGGGCGCGGCCGGGCAGGCCGTGCAGTGCGCGAACCTGATGCTCGGCCTGACCGAGACCGCCGGCCTGACCGCGAACGGAGTGGCGCCGTGACCGGATCCGTGGGGATCGAGGACGCGATCGGAGCGGCCGGCGGGGAACCGGCGCCGGTGGGGGTGACCGCGGCCCGGGGATTCCGGGCCGCCGGGGTGGCCGCCGGCATCAAGGCCAGCGGTGAGCTGGACGTGGCCCTGGTGCTCAACGACGGTCCGGCCACGGCCGCGGCCGGGGTGTTCACGGCCAACCGGGTGAAGGCGGCACCGGTGCTGTGGAGCCAGCAGGTGCTGCGCGGCGGGACGGTACGCGCGGTGGTCCTGAACTCCGGCGGCGCCAACGCCTGTACCGGCGCGCCCGGGTTCCAGGACACGCACGCGACCGCCGAGCACGCGGCCCGGGTACTCAGCCGTGCGGCGGCGGGCGTCGAGGTCGGGGCCGGCGAGGTGGCGGTCTGCTCGACCGGGCTCATCGGCGAGCGGCTGCCGATGGACAGCCTGCTGCGCGGTGTCGATGCCGCGGCCGGTGAGCTGTCCGGCGACGGGGGCGGGCCGGCGGCTCGGGCCATCATGACGACCGACACCAGGCCGAAGACCACGGTGGTCCGCGTCGCCGGGGCGGCAGATCCGCTCCCGTCCGGCGACGGCGACGGCGACGGCGGCGGCGGCGACGGTCGCGGCTGGTGCGTCGGCGGCATGGCCAAGGGCGCCGGCATGCTCGCTCCCGGGCTGGCCACCATGCTGGTGGTGCTCACCACCGACGCGGTCGCGGATGCGGCGAACCTGGACGCGGCGCTGCGCGAGGCCACCCGGGTCACCTTCGACCGGATCGACTCCGACGGCTGCATGTCCACCAACGACACCGTGCTGCTGCTGGCGTCCGGCGCGTCCGGCATCGCGCCGGACCAGGCCGGGTTGACCCGCGCGGTCACCGCCGCCTGCCGGGATCTCGCCGCCGCGCTGCTGTCCGACGCCGAAGGCTCCACCAAGGACATCGCCATCGAGGTGACCGGAGCGGCGAGCGAGGCCGACGCGCTGGAGGTCGGCCGGAGCGTGGCGCGCAACAACCTGGTGAAGACCGCGCTGTTCGGCAACGACCCGAACTGGGGCCGCATCATCGCCGCGGTCGGCACCACGAACGCCGCGTTCGAGGCCGACCGGGTGGACGTCGCGGTCAACGGGGTGTGGGTGTGCCGGGGCGGCTGCGCCGCCGCCGCCCGGTCCACGGTGGACCTGACCGGGCGGGCCGTCACGATCACCGTGGACCTGCACGCCGGCGACCACGTGGCGACCGTCTGGACCAACGACCTTTCGCTGGCGTACGTGCACGAGAACTCGGCGTACTCGTCGTGAGCGCGCCGGACAGCCTGCTGACCCGCGACCTGGCCGCCGCGCAGTCCAAGGCGGCCACCCTGATCGAGGCGCTGCCGTGGCTGGCCCGGTTCCACGGGGCGACCATCGTCATCAAGTACGGCGGCAACGCGATGACCTCGCCGCAGCTGCGCCGCCACTTCGCCGCGGACATGGTGTTCCTGCGCTACGTCGGGCTCAAACCGGTCGTGGTGCACGGCGGCGGGCCGCAGATCTCGTCGATGCTGAGCCGGCTGGGCATCGAGAGCGAGTTCCGCGGCGGGCTTCGGGTCACCACGCCCGAGGCGATGGACGTGGTACGGATGGTGCTGGTCGGCCAGGTCGGCCGGGAACTGGTCGGTCTGATCAACGAGCACGGCCCGTACGCGGTCGGACTGTCCGGCGAGGATGCCCGGCTGTTCACCGCCGTCCGCCGGCCGGCCTATGTGGACGGTGAACCGGTCGATGTCGGTCAGGTGGGCGATGTCCACGCGGTCAACGTCTCGGCGGTCGCCGACCTCATCGCGGCCGGGCGGATCCCGGTGGTCTCCACGGTCGCGCCCGACGCCGACGGCGTCCTGCACAACCTGAACGCGGACACCGCCGCCGCGGCGCTGGCGATCGCGCTGCGCGCCCGCAAGCTGGTCGTGCTGACCGACGTGACCGGGCTCTACGCGTCGTGGCCGGACGAATCGAGCCTGGTCTCACAAATCGGCGCAGATGCGCTGGCCGAGCTGCTGCCGCGCCTGGAGTCCGGCATGGTGCCGAAGATGGAAGCCTGCCTGCGCGCGGTGCGCGGCGGGGTGCCCGCGGCGCACGTCGTGGATGGCCGGGTGGCGCACTCAACTCTGCTGGAAGTCTTCACCTCGGAAGGGTTCGGAACGATGGTGGTGCCCGCATGAGCGGCTCGCTCCTGGAACGCTGGCAACAGTCCATGATGGACAATTACGGGACGCCGCCGTTGGCGCTGGTACGCGGCGAGGGCGCGGTCGTCTGGGACGAGTCCGGCCGCCGGTACGTCGACCTGGTCAGCGGGATCGCGGTCAACGCGCTCGGGCACGCGCACCCCGCGGTGGTCGCCGCGGTCAGCCGGCAGATCGCCACCCTCGGGCACGTGTCGAACCTGTACGTCGCGGAGCCGCCGGTGGCGCTGGCCGAACTGCTGCTGGCGCTGGCCGGCCGGCCGGGCCGGGCGTTTTTCTGCAACTCCGGTTCGGAGGCCAACGAGGCGGCGTTCAAGCTGTCCCGCCGTATCGGCCGTACCCAGGTGGTGGCGGCGCAGGGCGGGTTCCACGGCCGTACCATGGGCAGCCTCGCGCTCACCGGCCAGCCGGGGAAGGCCGACCCATTCCGTCCGCTGCCCGGCGACGTGACCCACGTGCCGTACGGCTCGGTCGAGGCGCTGGAAGCGGCGGTCACCGGTGAGACGGCCATGGTGATCCTGGAGCCGATCCAGGGCGAGCAGGGAATCGTCATACCGCCCAGCGGGTACCTCGCGGCGGCCCGGCAGATCACCGCGCGGCACGGCGCGCTGCTGGTGCTGGACGAGGTGCAGACCGGCATCGGGCGCACCGGGCACTGGTTCGCCCACCAGGCCGAGGGCGTCGAGCCGGACGTGCTGACGCTGGCCAAGGGCCTGGGCGGCGGCATGCCGATCGGTGCCTGCCTGGCCTTCGGCCCGGCGGCGGAACTGCTGGTCCCGGGCAGCCACGGCACCACGTTCGGCGGCAACCCGGTCAGTTGCGCGGCGGCGCTGGCGGTGCTGGCCACGATCTCCTCGGAGGGCCTGCTCGACCACGTGAAACGGGTCGGGGAGCGGCTGCGCCGGGGTATCGAGGCGGGCAACCATCCGCTGGTCTCCGGCGTCCGCGGCTGCGGCCTGCTGCTCGGCGTTGTGCTCACCGCGCCGGTCGCCGGAGCGTTCGCCGGCGCCCTGCGCGAAGCCGGGTTCCTGGTCAACGCGGTCCAGCCGGACGTCGTGCGGTTGGCCCCGCCACTCATCTTCTCCGCCGAGCAGGCCGACGCGTTCGTCAACGCACTGTGCAATGTGGAGGGTAGTGCGGTCCTGGAGGGTACGAAGTGATCCGGCACTTCCTGCGCGACGACGACCTGAGCCCGGCCGAGCAGGGCGAGGTGCTCGACCTGGCGGCCGCTCTGAAGACCGACCGGTTCGCGCGGCGCCCGCTGGCCGGCCCGCGACCGGTGGCGCTCATCTTCGAGAAGCCGTCGCTGCGCACCCGGGTCTCGTTCGAGACCGGCGTCGCCCAGTTGGGCGGGCAGCCGCTGGTCATCGACGCGCGCTCCACGCACTTCGGCAGGGGCGAGAGCATCGCGGACGCGGCGCGCGTGTTGTCCCGGTACGTGGACGCGATCGTCATCCGTACCTTCTCCGACGAGCGGCTCGCGGCGCTGGCCGGTGCCGCCGGCGTACCGGTGGTCAACGCGCTCACCGACGGGTTCCACCCGTGCCAACTGCTGGCGGATCTGCTCACCATCCGGGAGCGGCTGGGCGGCACGGCCGGCCGTACCCTGGCCTACGTGGGCGACGGGGCGAACAACATGGCCCACTCGTACCTGCTGGCCGGCGTGACCGCGGGCATGCGGGTACGGGTCGGTGGACCGGCCGGGTACGACCCGGATCCGGCGGTGGTCTCCCGGGCGCACGAGATCGCCGCGTGGACCGGCGGCGGGGTGGAGACGCTGCGCGACCCGTACGAGACGGTCGACGGGGCGGACGTGGTGGCCACCGACTGCTGGACCTCCATGGGCCAGGAGGGGGACGGGCGGGACCGGGTCAGGCCGTTCCTGCCGTACCAGCTCAACGGCAAGCTGCTGGGCGCGGCGGCGCCCGGGGCGATCGTGCTGCACTGCCTTCCGGCGCACCGGGGCGAGGAAATCACCGACGAGGTGATGGACGGCCCGCACAGCGCCGTGTTCGACCAGGCGGAGAACCGGCTGCACGCGCAGAAGGCGCTGCTGGCCTGGCTGATGTCCACACCGGACGGTGGGCGGTCCGATGGAGACGGCCAGGGGGAAGCGCGACGATGAGCTCGCCGCTGACCAAGGCCGCGCGGCACGCCCGCATCGCCCAGCTGATCCGGGAGCGCCCGGTGCGCTCGCAGACCGAGCTGGCCGAACTGCTGGCAGCCGACGGGGTGCAGGTCACTCAGGCGACGCTGTCGCGCGACCTGGAGGAGATGGGCGCGGTGAAGGTACGCGCCAGCGACGGCGCTCCGGCCGCGTACCTCATCCCCGAGGATGGCAACCCCGTGCTGCGCCCGGCCGAGCAGGCGCCGGCGCGCCTGGTACGGCTGCTGCGCGAACTGCTCACCGGCGCCGACGCGAGCGGCAACCTGGTGGTCCTGCGTACCCCGCCGGGAGCCGCACAGTTCCTCGCCAGCGCGCTGGACCGCTCCGGCCTGCCCGACGTCGTCGGCACCATCGCCGGCGACGACACGATCCTCGTCGTTGCCCGCGAGACCGGCGACGGCGCGGCGAACACCAGCGGCCACCGGCTGGCCGCGAAGCTGTCCAGCTGGGCTGGGCGTGAGGAGGGAAGTGGGTAGATGAACGGCCTTCTGGCCCGGGGCCGGGGTGCGGAGCGCCCGGCGCGGTGAGCACAATAGCGGACGTGAACGATCAGTCACTCACCGAAGGCTCGACCCGGCTGTGGGGCGGGCGCTTCGCCGGCGGGCCGGCCGAAGCGCTGGCCCGGTTGTCCGTGAGCGTCCAGTTCGACTGGCGGCTCGCCCCCTACGACCTGGCCGGCTCCCGGGCGCACGCCCGCGTGCTGGCCCGGGCCGGGCTGCTGTCCGCCGACGAACTCGGCCGCATGCTCGCCGCCCTGGACGATCTGGAGGCGGCCTGCGCCTCCGGGCAGTTCCGGCCGACGGTGGATGACGAGGATGTGCACACGGCGCTGGAGCGCGGCCTGCTGGAGCGCCTCGGTTCGCTCGGCGGCAAGCTGCGCGCCGGCCGGTCGCGCAACGACCAGGTGGCCACCGATCTGCGGCTGTACCTCCGCGATCACGCGCGCGGAGTGGCCTCCCGCCTGGTGGAGCTGGCCGACGCGCTGACCGAGCAGGCCGAGCGGCACGTCGACACGCCGGCACCCGGCATGACCCACCTCCAGCACGCCCAGCCGATCACGTTTGGCCACCAGTTGCTGGCCCACGTCCAGGCGCTGCTGCGCGACCTGGACCGGCTGCGCGACTGGGACCGCCGGGCGTCGGTCAGCCCGCTGGGCGCGGGTGCCCTGGCGGGATCCTCGCTGCCGCTGGATCCGGTGCAGGTTGCCAAGGAACTGGGCTTCGAGCAGGCCGCCCCGAACTCGATCGACGCGGTGGCCGACCGGGATTTCGTCGCCGAGCTGCTGTTCGTACTCGCGCTCGCCGGGGTGCACCTGTCCCGGCTCGGCGAAGAGGTCGTGCTGTGGACCACGCCGGAGTTCGGCTGGGTCGAACTGGACGACGGGTTCGCCACCGGCTCGTCGATCATGCCGCAGAAGAAGAACTCGGACATCGCCGAACTGGCCCGGGGCAAGACCGGGCGGCTGATCGGCGGGCTCGTCTCCGCGCTCACCATGCTCAAGGGCCTGCCGCTGGCGTACGACCGGGACATGCAGGAGGACAAGGAGCCGGTCTTCGACGCGGTGGACACCCTGGAGCTGGTCCTGCCCGCGCTGGCCGGGATGATCTCCACGATGACGGTACGGGTCGACCGGCTGGTCGCCGCGGCTCCGCAGGGGTACACGCTGGCCACCGAGGTCGCCGACTGGCTGGTGCAGCGGGGCGTCCCGTTCCGCGACGCGCACGAGATCACCGGGCGGCTGGTCGCGCTGGCCGCCGCCCGGGAGTGCGCGCTGGAGGAGGTGTCCGACGAGGACCTCGCCGCGGTGTCGCCGGAACTGGCGCCGGAGGTGCGCGAGGTGCTGTCGGTACGGGGTGCGCTGGCCGCCCGCCGTACTCCCGGCTCGACCGGGCCGGGGCCGGTGGCCGACCAGCTGGTCGGCGTGCAGGACCGGCTCGACGGCTGGCGGACCTGGGCGAGCGAGCGGGTGGTACCGCGCTGAATCTCGCCGCATTGCTGACCGGCCCGGTCGAGCGGGCCGCCCGGGGACTGCTCGGTTGCCGGCTGTCCGCGGGCGGGGTGACCGTGCGGCTGACCGAGGTCGAGGCGTACTCGGGCGCCGGGCTGGATCCTGCGTCGCACGCGCACCGGGGGCGTACTCCGCGCAACGCGGTGATGTTCGGGCCCGCCGGGTTCGCGTACGTGTATTTCACCTACGGCATGCACTGGTGCATGAACGTGGTGTGTGGCGTGGAGGGTGAAGCCTCCGCGGTGCTGCTCCGGGCCGGCTCGGTGGTGGACGGTCTGGAGGCGGCGCGGGCCCGCCGGACCGCCGTGCGCCGGGACGTCGACCTGGCGCGCGGGCCGGCGCGGCTGTGCGCCGCCCTGGGTATCGACCGCTCGTTCTACGGCACGAGCCTGCTCGACGGTCGTGGGCCGGGGCTGCTGTCGCCGCCGGACGGCCCGGCCGGCGAGATCGTGGCGGGGCCACGGGTCGGGGTGACCGGGGCGCACGATCTGCCGTGGCGCTTCTGGCTGGCGGGCGATCCGACGGTCAGCGTGTACCGCCGGCACGTTCCCCGTACCCGGCCGGGCACGGAAGCCCTCTGATCAAGCGAGGTGCTGTGCGCGGCCAAGGCGCTGCTCGAACACGATGTCGTGCTGACGGTCGTGGCGGACCACCGCCCGCCGGGTCTCGAGGTTTACGGCCGGCCGGTCAGAGCAGCCGCCTCTGTACCGCGTCGGCCATGACCGTGGTCACGAGCTTCTCGACCGCTGCGGCGTCCGGCGCGCGGTCCTCCCGCTCGGCGACGAGCAGGTGCGCGCCCCCGAGCAGAGACAGAGCGAGCGAGTCGACATCCGCGTCGGCCGCGATCCGGCCCAGCTCGCGCTCATCGGAGAGGTACCCGATGATCATCGCGCTGGCGTGCCCGACGAGCGGGATCCGGGGGACCGGCATGGCCTGGCGTAACCGCGTGCGCAGCTCGTCCCGGAAGATGAGCAGACCGACGATCGCCACGGCGACCGAGTCGAGCAGCTCGATCAGCGCGCCGGTGAGGTTGCCGGTGACGGTGCCGGTCCCGGCGGCCGCGCGCAGGGCGGCCGCCTGGCGCTCGATCCGGGCGACCCGGTCGGCCACGAGTTCGGCCAGGAACGCGTCGAAGTCGGCGAAGTGCCGGTGCAGGACGCCTTTCGCGACGCCGGCCTCGGTGGTCACCGCCCGGCTGGTCAGCGCGCCCGGCCCGTAACGCAGCAGGATCCGTTCGGCGGCGTCGAACAACTGCTCGCGGGCATCACGGATGTGTACCCCGGTCGGCACTGCGCGTCCCTCCGTACGTCGATGGGCGGGTCGAGTTGCTCTAGTGGGCATGCGCCCACTAGAGTGGGCGCATGCCCACTCAGTTGCCTGAGCAGCCGCGCCCCCCTCGATCCGAGATCCATCATGCCCGACAGCTGGCGGAGTCGTTCGGTGTGGATCCGCAGCGCTACGACCGGGCCCGGCCCCGCTACCCGGACGCCTTGATCGAGCGGATCGTCGCCGCCAGCCCCGGTCCGGAACTGCTTGACGTCGGCTGCGGTACCGGCATCGAAGCCAGGCAGTTCCGGGCGGCGGGCTGCACCGTGCTGGGCGTCGACCCCGACGCGCGGATGGCCGAGTTCGCCCGGCGCAGCGGGATCGAGGTCGAGGTGGCCACGTTCGAGGCGTGGGATCCCGCCGGCCGGACGTTCGACGGGGTCGTCGCCGGCCAGTCCTGGCACTGGGTGGACCCGGTCGCCGGGGTGGCGAAGGCCGCTTCGGTGCTGCGGCCCGGCGGCGGGCTGACCGTGTTCGGGCACGTCTACGATGCCCCGCCCGAGGTGGCGGACGCGTTCGCCGCGGTGTACCGGCGGGTGGCGCCGGACTCTCCGCTGAACCGCCCGCGGTCCGGTGGTGCCGCGCCACCCAGCAGCGCTCTGGAGGGGTACCAGGCGATGTTCGCACACGTGGCCGAGGGGATCCGGAAAGCGGGCGCGTTCGGCGAGCCGGAGCAGTGGCGATTCGACTGGCAGCGGTACTACACCCGCGACGAGTGGCTGGACCTGCTGCCCACGACCGGCGGTCTGACCTGGCTTGCCCCCGACACGCTGGCGGCGGTGTTGGACGAAGTCGGGGAAGCCGTCGAGCGCATCGGAGGCGGCTTCACGATGGCGCACACGACGCTCGCGGTCACCGCGGCGCGGACCCGCGCCGCCTGAAAGCGGACGCGGCGCGGACCCGCGCCGCCTGAGCTGGCTGCGGCGCGGACCCGCGCCGCCTGAAGCCGGACGCGGCGCGGACCCGCGCCGCCGGAGTGGAGTCGGGGATGCTTCCGGGCCGCCCGCCCGCGGGTCTCGGAAAGCCGGCGGGTGTCTGCTGGATCCTTTGCTCTGCTTACCTGTACGCATCAGTCGAACGCCGTTTGTGTTGCGTATGAGTGAGCACAGCAAAGGCTGCGGAACAGGGTTCACCGGTGGCGGGGCCCGCGGGACAGCCGCTCATGGGCGGCCGGTTCAGCGGATCATCAGCCGGCTCAGCGGGACGAGCGGCCGGCGGCGCCGAGCAGTACCGGGTCGCTCCCGCCCCGGCCGAACGCGGCCAGCGCCGTGCGTACCCCCGGGCGGGCGACCGCACCGGCGAAGCTCACCTCGCTGCGGCACAGCTTGCTGAACGCGCGCCAGCCGGGCGGTGTGGCCAGCGTCCGGTGGAACAGCCCGGGGTGGCGCATGAAGGCCGACAGCAGCCGCCGCCCGGCCCGCATCTCGGGGACCAGTACCCGGTTCACGTCGCGCAGGTACCCGTCCAGGGCGCGGTCGAACTCCGCCTCTCCCGGCGCCTTCGCGGCCGCCGCGGCGGCGGTGCCGGCGAAGATACCGGAGCGCAACGCGAAGCTGATTCCCTCGCGGGTCCACGGTTCCAGCAGGCCGGCAGCGTCACCGGCGACGACGACGTGACCTTTGCGCAGCGGGGAGCCGGCGGTGCGGCACCGGGTGAGGTGCCCGGAGTCGTGCACCGGCCGGTACCCGCCCAGGCCGAGCCGGTCGGCGAACCGCCGCAGGTACGCGCGGGTACGCTCGCCGTTGCCGCGGGCCGCGATGACGCCGACGGTGAGCCGGTCGGACTTGGGGAACACCCAGCCGTACGACCCGGGAATGGGTCCCCAGTCGAGCTGGAGCCTGCCGCGCCAGAGGTCCGCGACCGGCTCCGGTACCGGCAGCTCCACCTCGAGGCCGAGATCGACCTGTTCGAACTCGACGCCGGCGTGCCGGGCGCTCACGCCCCCCGAGCCGTCGGTACCGACGAGGACCCGTGCCCGGACCTCCTCGCCGCCGGCCAGCCGCGCGACGGCCAGGCCGGCGCCCTGCTCGATCGCGCGGACCGTGGAGTCCTCCCGGATGCGGGCACCGGCCTCGCCGGCCGCCGTGCGCAGCGCGTCGTCGAACTCGTCCCGGAGCACCATCTCCAGCAACGGCCGGGTGATGTCCTCCCGGGTGAACTCGCGCTGGCCGTCGTGCGTGGCGGTGACCGCGTGGATCTGGTCGCGGGACGGCACCGTGATCCACGGCGCGACGGTCGCCAGCGACGCCCCGATCAGGCCGCCGCCGCAGGTCTTGTAGCGGGGGTACCGCGACCGTTCGAGAACAACCGTCCGGGCGCCGGCGGTCGCCGCGGTGATCGCCGCGGCCAGCCCGGCCGGCCCGCCCCCGACGACAGCGACATCCCACTCCTCGCGCATGGACACGTCACGAGCCTAAGGGGCGCCGCGGCGCGGTCCGCGACGGGCCGACCCCGGCCGGCGAGTCGCGGAAAACGATAGCCCGGTCAGTCGAACACGATGTGCTCGAACGCGAACACCGTGGCCATCTCGTCCCGGCGCCGCCTGAGCTCGTCCAGCTCGCGGGCAAGGTCCCGCTTGTCGCGCAGCACCGGCTCGGCGACCTCCAGCGCGCGCAGCCGTTCGCCGATGGCCGCCGCCGCGAGGTCCTCGGCCAGCCGGTCGGGTTCGACACCGCAGGAGAACCGGTACTGCCAGATCCGGGCACGTTCGAACAGGCACTGGCCCTCGCGTACGTCCAGCCATGCCCAGCCCTCGGCGGCGCCGTCGCGCCAGGACACGTTGAGGCCGCGCACGATCGGGTCGATGAGCCGGCCGCTGACGTAGGCGTCGACGGCGGCGAACCGGGCGAGCACGCCGAAGTCGTTCACGAATCCCTCGCGGCCGTCGGGCAGCCGTCCGGTGATGTCGCGGTACCCGGGCGCCTCACCGAAGGTGGCCGCCGTGTAGGCGTACGCGTCGAGGACGTACTCGACCAACCGCCGCGCGAACGACGGGCTCCCGCACGACGGCGACTCGACGCGCAGTAACGGCAGCCCGACGGCGTCGCAGACGGCGGTGGTCGCCCGGCCGGCGCGCGGCATCCCGGGGCGGTCGCCCGGGTCGTGGGCGTCGACGGCGAGTACGGTCGTCCGGCGCACCGGGTCGGTCACGACGAACGCCAACGGGGTACGGGTCGCCGAACTCCACTGGTGCGCGGTGATGCCGGCCGGCCGGTTGCGCACCACCTGACCGAGCCGCTGGCCTTCGCGCACAAGGAAACCGGCGCGCTCGAACGTGGCCGCGGCGCCGGATGCGCGGGCCGGGGCTTCGGTCTCACGGCTCGGGAGCCGATCTCTGATCATGGCGTCCGCTCTCCGCCCCGCCTACCCTGACCCACCTCGCGGTGGGCGAGACGAACTCCGTCGCGGCCGGGAAAGAAAGAGACGGTGGACTCGGGCACGTTCCGGAGCTTATCCCGGGCGTACCGGCGCTGGCCTCGCCCGGTGACCGGCCCCGCTACACGGCGCGCAACCAGAGCACGCCCAGCGGCGGTACCCGCAGCGACGCCGAGGCCGGCAGTCCGTGCCACGGCTGGGGTTCGGCGCGTACGCTGCCCAGGTTGCCCACACCCGAGCCGCCGTAGTCCCGCGAGTCCGTGTTGATCATCTCCTGCCAGGTGCCGGCCGTGGGCAGGCCCAGCCGGTACCCTTCGTGTGGCATCGCGGAGAAGTTCGCCACGCACACCAGCGCCGCGCCGTCGGCCGCCAACCGGATGAACGCGACCGTGTTGTTGCTCGCGTCGTCGCCGACGATCCAGCGGAACCCGTCCGGCGTGGTGTCCTGCGACCAGAGCGCCGGGCAGGCGCGGTACGCCGTGTTGAGGTCCCCGACCAGCCGCTGCACGCCGGCGCGCTCCGGATCCTCCAGCAGGCCCCAGTTCAGCCCGCGGCTCTCGCTCCACTCCTGGTCGTCGCCCAGCTCGCAGCCCATGAACAGCAGTTGCTTGCCGGGGTGCGCCCACATGTACGCGAGCAGCGCCCGGGTGCCGGCCAGCCGGCGCCACGTGTCGCCGGGCATCTTGCCGGTCAGCGAACCCTTGCCGTGCACCACCTCGTCGTGGCTGATCGGCAGCACGTAGTTCTCGCTCCACGCGTACACGAGGGAGAAGGTGAGCTGGTTGTGGTGGTACTGCCGGTGGACCGGATCTTTCGACAGGTACGCCAGGGTGTCGTGCATCCAGCCCATGTTCCACTTGAACCCGAAGCCCAGGCCGCCGGCCGAGGTCGGCTGGGTGACCCCGGGCCACGCGGTGGACTCCTCGGCCACCATCAGGATGCCGGGGTGGTGCCGGTACGCGGTCGCGTTGACCTCCTGGAGCAGGCCGATCGCCTCCAGGTTCTCCCGGCCGCCGTACTGGTTGGGTGTCCACTCGCCGGCCTTGCGCGAGTAGTCGAGATACAGCATCGAGGCGACCGCGTCGACCCGCAGACCGTCCACATGGAACTCTTCGAGCCAGTACAGCGCGTTGGCGACAAGGAAGTTGCGCACCTCGGTGCGGCCGTAGTCGAACACGTACGTGCCCCAGTCCGGGTGCTCGCCACGGCGGCGGTCGGGGTGCTCGTACAGCGGGGTGCCGTCGAAGCGGGCCAGCGCCCAGTCGTCGCGCGGGAAGTGCGCCGGTACCCAGTCGAGGATGACGCCGATGCCGGCCTGGTGCAGCCGGTCCACCAGGTAACGCAGGTCGTCCGGTTCGCCGAAGCGGGACGTGGGCGCGTAGTAGCCGGTGACCTGGTAGCCCCACGAACCGCCGAACGGGTGCTCCATGACGGGCAGGAACTCCACGTGGGTGAAGCCCAACTCCAGCACGTACCCGGTCAGTTGGTCGGCGAGGTCGCGGTAGGACAGTCCGGGGCGCCACGAGCCGAGGTGCACCTCGTAGACGCTGAGCGGCTCCTGGTGCGGCGACGCCTGGGCGCGGCGCTCCATCCAGCCGGCGTCGTTCCAGTCGTAGGAGGACTGGTACACCACGGAAGCGGTGGCGGGTGGGACCTCGGTGTGCGTGGCCAGTGGATCGGCCTTGTCGCGCCAGCCGCCGTCCGGGCCGAGGATCCGGTACTTGTAGCGCTGGCCGGGGGCGGCCGACGGTACGAACAGCTCCCAGACGCCGCTACCGCCCATGGAGCGCATCGGCCACCCCTCGTACGCGCCCCAGCCGGTGAAGTCGCCGACCACCCGTACCCCCCGGGCGTTGGGAGCCCAGACCGCGAACGAGACCCCGTCGGCGCGCGGATGCGCGCCGAGCACGGTCCACAGCCGTTCGTGGCGTCCCTCCGCGATGAGGTGCAGGTCCAGTTCGCCGATCGCCGGCGGGTACCGGTAGGGGTCGTCGACCCGCTGCCCGTCCACGTCGAGGCGGTAGTCCAGCACCGCGCCCGGTACGGTCGCCTCGAACACGCCGACCTCGTGTACCCGAGCCATCGGGTACACGCCGTCCTCGGCTACCACGCTGGCCTGGTGGGCGTCGCGCCGGTAGGTGCGGATGACCGTCCGCGTACCGTTCGGGTGCGCGCCGAGCAGCGCGTGCGGGTCGTGGATCTCGCCGCTGGTCAGGTTGTCCATGATGGTGCCCATCAGACCTCGCCAGGGTGGTGGACGGTGAAAACGTGCGCCGGCACGAGGTAGGGGTCCAGCCGTACCGCGTTGCGCTGGCCCCAGTCGTAGGTCGCCCCGGTCAGCTCGTCGCGCACGGTGAACCGGTCCGGCCAGTCCATGCCCAGCGCCGGCATGTCGAGGGTCGTGTTTCCCCACTGCACGTTGGCCGGGTCGAACGAGCAGACCACGAGGACCGTGTTGCCGGTCGCCGGGTCCCGCTTGGACCAGCACAGCAGGGCGTCGTTGTCGATGTCGTGGAAGTGCAGGTTGCGCAGCCAGTGCAGGGCCGGGTTGTCGCGGCGGATGGTGTTGAGCTGCCCGATGAAACCCGCCAGCGACCGGCCGGCCGCCTCCTGCCCGGCCCAGTCCCTGGGGCGCAGCTGGAACTTCTCGTTGTCCAGGTACTCCTCGGCGCCCCTGCGGGCCTCGTGCTCGAACAGTTCATAACCGGCGTACATACCCCACGACGGCGAGAGCATGCTCGCCAGTACCGCCCGGATTCGAAACATCGGCGGCCCGCCGTGCTGGAGCGTCTCGTGCAGGATGTCCGGGGTGTTGGGCCAGAAGTTCGGCCGCATGTGGTCGGCGCCCGCGACCAGTTCCTCGCAGTACTCGCGCAGGTCCGCGGCGGTCGTGCGCCAGGTGAAGTACGTGTACGACTGGGTGAATCCGATCTTGCCGAGTCCGTGCATGACCGCCGGGCGGGTGAACGCCTCGGCGAGGAACAGCACGTCCGGTTCCACGCGCTTGACCTCGCCGATCAGCCAGTGCCAGAAGTTCAGCGGCTTGGTGTGCGGGTTGTCCACCCGGAACGCCCGGATGCCCAGACCGACCCAGTGCAGCACGATGCGCAGGATCTCGGCGC
Organism: Micromonosporaceae bacterium; assembly: GCA_040255525.1. Lineage (GTDB taxonomy): Bacteria > Actinomycetota > Actinomycetes > Mycobacteriales > Micromonosporaceae > Rugosimonospora. Next base: position 17,143 of record JBDZVD010000056.1, read on the forward strand.
GGATGCCCTCCGGGTCGTTGTCGAAGTTGAGCGGGTAGATGTCCTGGTACTTCTTGGGCGGGTTCTCGGCGTACGCGATGGAACCGTCCGGCCGGTGGGTGAACCACTCCGGGTGCTCGGTGGCCCAGGGGTGGTCGGGCGCGGTCTGCAACGCCAGGTCCATGGCCACCTCCAGGCCCACCTCGCGGGCGGCGGCGATGAAGTCCCGGAAGTCGGCTTCGGTGCCCAGGCCGGGGTGGATCGCGTCGTGGCCGCCCTCGGCGGAGCCGATCGCCCACGGCGAGCCGACGTCGTCCGGCTCCGCGACCAGAGTGCTGTTCCTGCCCTTCCGGTTGATCCGGCCGATCGGGTGGATCGGCGGAAGGTAGAGCACATCGAAGCCCATGGCGGCGACGCCGGGCAGCCGCGCCTGCGCGGTGGCGAAGGTGCCGTGCTCGGCCGGCTCGCCGGGCGCCGGTACCGGTACGCCCTCGGAGCGCGGGAAGAACTCGTACCACGCGGAGAACAGGGCGCGTTGCCGGTCGACCCAGATCGGGTACTCGGTCGAGCGGGTGACCAGCTCCCGTACCGGGTGCTCCCAGAGCAGGTCGGCCACGGCCAGGGCGGGGGAGATCCGGGCGAACAGCGGGATCTGCGAGTCGGCGAGCCCGGCGGCCGCGTTCTTCAGCCGGGTGTGCGCCGGCGAGGGCGCGGTGGCCAGGGCCGCCTCCAGGATCTGCTGGCCCTCGACGAGGTCGGCGGCCAGATCCTCCAGCCCCTGACCGGCGTCGAGCTTCTTCGTCACCGCGTCCCGCCAGGTCAGGTACGGGTCGTGGAACGCCTCGACGGCGAAGCTCCAGGAGCCGGTCGCGTCCGGGGTGATCGTGGCGTGCCACCGGTCCAGCCCCGGCTCGCCCGGCCGCATCCGGACGGCCGGGCGTGGCTGCCGGTCCGGCCCCCACCAGGCCACGGTGCAGCCCAGCGCGGCGTGGCCCTCCCGGTAGGCGGTCGCGGCGACCGGCACGAGTTCACCGACCACCGCCTTGGCCGGGTACCGCCCGCACTCCACCACTGGCGAGACGTCCTCGATCGGGAAGCGTCCAGTCATCGTCTCAACGTAAACCAGACCGCCACGGATCTCTCGGCGAGACTGCGCGGCCTCGGCCGGTCGTTGGCGCCGTCCCTCATGCCATCTCGGTTGCCGTCCGCAGAAACTCTGTCACGGCGGCGTATGTCGGGGGGCTCAGCGCCGAAATGCTGAGCGCGGCCGTCGCGCAACCGAACCGTACCGCATCGAGAAGGTCCGCGCCGCAGTTGATCGCGGCGATCAGCCCCGCGTTGAAGCTGTCCCCGGCACCGACCGTGTGCAGCGGCGTGACAGCGAAGGCGGGAACCGGGATCGGCTGTCCGTCCACGATCGCCCACGCGCCGCGCTCGCCATCCTTCACGACGATCGTGCCGCCGAGCGCCGGAGTCAACTTGGGTAAACATTCCTCGATAGATCCGGCTTCCCACAGATCCAGCAGTTCGTGTCTGCTCGGTAGGTAGTAGTCCGCCAGTCCCGCGAGTCGTCGAACCGTCTTCGCTTCGTCCCTGGTGACACCGCGATTCAGCCGACCGTGATCGAGTATTACCCGCACTCCGCGGGCTTTGGCGCTACGCGCGATCTCCTCGAACGCCGGAAGGAGTTTGCGCAGCTTGAAGCACCCGCCGAGGTAGAGGTAGGAGCACCTTTCCAAGTTGCCGCGGGCCCGCTCGACGACTTCGCCCACGCTGAGCGATTGGTTTGCGTTGCCGACGACCGTCATGATGGATCGACCGGCCGAGTCGACGAGGTTCATGCTGAGGTTCGTCGTCAATGATTCGTCGAGTATGAGATCTGGGCGCACACCCGAGTTGCGAAGCATCTTGACCAGTAGTTGCCCCATCTCGTCCGCGCCCGCCTTGCCGATGAGTCGGGGAATGAGCCCGAGTGAGCGGCACCGCAGCGCGAAATTGACGGCTGACCCGCCGGGGGCCAGTGCGTAGTGGTCGCCAACCACTTCCGACTCCGGACGCAGCCCGTCGCGGAGTGGAAATTCCGGACAGTTGATATCGACGTAGACGGCGCCGACGGCGATGAGTTCGTTCCGGATCGAACCGGTCATGCTGCTGAATCCATGTGCGCCGCCGGTATCCCCTCGATTGTTTGGCTCAAATCACAGTGCGTGAGCTGGCGAGGTCACTCGATCCGGATGGGATTGGCGCGCTGTGCCGCTTGAACATCCGACGCCCAGTCGGTGTACCGGCGCAGGACGTTCCGGCGCGCGCGGGCCCACGCGTCGTCAGGGCGGTCGAAGCACCGAACTTCCCGGACGACCGCGCCACGAGCCCTGGAGCCGAGTGACGGGTCGTGAACGACGCTCCTAGCCTCAATGAGGACCTGAAAGGCATGGCTGCCCGCCGGTATCTTCTCCGCCAACTCGCTGAGGATCCGTTGGTCCCTCAACACCACACCGATGGCGCGGGTACCGACACCATGGCTGCCCGCGATGCTGACGATCGATCTACCGGACTGCTGCGCCTCCGAGGTGAGGAAGTTGGGAACTTTGGTGATCAGCAAAAAATCGGACGTCAGGAGGCCGTCATTGGAAACGGTCGGGAAGAGTTGCTTCGGTCTGAAGCCGGTGTTGTCCACGATCGGCCAATTCGGTCGCCGGACCAGACCCTTCCCGGGCACGAAGCGATGACACTCGGCTGAGACCGCCTCGATATCCTCTTGCCAGCGGAAGGGCAGATCCAGGACGTCGCCGACGTACTCCACCCGCCCCGACTCCGGTGATTTCCGATAGCCAAAGGCGAGCCTCGTCAGGGCCTCGGACTCAGGTGAGCCGATCAAGACCATGCCTTCGTTGAGGTTCGCCTCGATGTCCTCCGGATACTCCGTCCAACCGTTGGCGAAGGCTCGAACCAGGGTCGGTCCGGCCACGGCCGCGAAGGCGGAGAGGTCGTCCGCGTGCGGAGTACCGTGCTGGAGCAGCGGGTGATCCATTGAAACCCGGTAGTTGAAGAGCATGGACTGGTCGACGCCGAGCAATTTCTTCGTGTGCGCGGCCTCCTGCCGGAGCCGCCGTTTCTGCCGGAGCCATTGAGCGACCCCAGGAAGCATCTTCACACCCGATGCCGAGATCTTTGCCGTCGCCCCGACGTCCATGACTAACCACTGCCCTCCCGGTCATTGTGGATGAGCTGGCATCCGCCAGTGTCGCTAGTTGGCGCCTCCTCCGGCAATGCCTCTCATCGCCTCCGAGACGGTGAACAGCCTCTCCTCGTTCTTCGCGACGATCATGGGTGGTATCGCGCGTACATTGCCAGTCAGGAGAACCCGGTTGAAAAGGCTGCGGAAGGTCGGCCCGGAGACGATGATTCCGTCCAGCGATCCGACCACGGCATCCGTCGCCGTGCACATCAGGATTCCGATGGCATCCCACGTGCATTGAGCACGGAGTGTCACGGCGGCGGTCAGGCCGGCCACGGCTACGTACGGTGTGGCGGTATTGCCGCCGAGCGTGATGATCGACCAACCGCTGAGGCGTTCCATGAGCGTGAGCACGGCCTTGCGGTCGCGTGTCTTATAGCCGGTCAACGCGAGCGATGGGTCGATGAGTTCGTTTTCGGGCAGCGTCGACAGCAGCGCCAGGTCGTTGCTCGGCGCGCCGAAGGTCGGACCGAACCGCAGATCGTCGTCACCGACCAGAGTGAAGGTGTGCGTCGGGCCGGCCACGATCGCGCTTTCCACCTCGAGGTTCCCATCGGTGTCCGCGAGCAGGACCAACGCGGCCACGCAGTAGCCCATGCGGATCATGGCCCACGGGCCCGAGCCGTCCAGCGGGTCGAGCACGATGATCCGGGCACCCGGTTGAAGCCTCGGCGGAACCCTGACGATGTTCTCTTCCCCGACTATCCCCCAGATGCGCAGGTCCTGATAGGCGGGATGGGTCTGTGCCAGCCTGGCGAATTGATGATGTGCCTCGGCGTCGGCGACTATCGGATCGTCTCCCGTATGGAATTGGTCCTCAGCGAGGGTGAGCTGCCGCCATCCGTCGCTGTTCTCCAGGAATCGCAGCACCCCCTGTGCGGCAAATCGAAGAACCGTAGCGCTGAGTTCCGCCTGAGGAAAGTCCACTCCGTCCTCCTCGAAGCCCTGGACCTTGCCCGACGTGCATGAGCTCACCGTTGTTGATCACTTAAGACTTCCGTTGACGGAGCCGGCGGTTATCCTCGCTTGTTCGCCAACACCTGCTCGACCAATGCGCGACGGTTCTGCTCCGCCTGCGCCAGGCGCTCGTCGAAGTCGGGGGCGGACGTCACGTCCTGCACGTATCGCCGGACGGCTTCTCTGACCTCGGCCGCGACGTTGGTGTCATGAAGATCCGCCAGCATGCGCAGGGCCGCGAGCGTGTCTCGGTCGAAACGGACGCTTGTCAACTGATCAGGCATAAACTCCTCCAACTCATCCAGGACTGTGACTCATCGGGGACGCTGTCAACTCATCCACCACTCGTCGCCGCCGGTCGACCGCGATGTGATCACTGTACCCATGGACGTCGAGATGTCAAACATCTCAGGTGTCGGAGTGCTCGCGTCTGTCCCGGCCGACACGACCGGCGCCCAGCCCCGGCCCCGCGCCGAGTACCCGCTGGTACACCCGCAGGGTCTTCTCCGCGATCGACGCCCAGGAGAAGTGTTCCACGGCGCGGCGCCGGCCGGCCCGGCCCATCCGCGTGGCCAGCTCCGGATCGTCCAGCAGTTCGGTGATCATCGCGGCGAGGTCGGCGACGAACCGGTCCGGGTCGACCGGATCACCGCCCCCGGGCGCCTGGTCGATCGGCACCAGCAGCCCGGTCTCCCGGTCCGCGACCACCTCGGGGATCCCGCCGGTGGCGGTGGCCACGACCGCGGCCTCGCAGGCCATCGCCTCGAGGTTGACGATCCCCATCGGCTCGTAGATCGACGGGCAGACGAACACGGTGGTGTGCGACAGCACCTGGATCACCTCGCGCTTGGGCAGCATGTCCAGCACCCAGACCACGCCGTCGCGCCGCTCGCGCAGCCCGGCGACGAGTCGCTCCACCTCGGCGGCGATCTCCGGGGTGTCGGGGGCGCCGGCCAGCAGGACGAGCTGCGCCCCGGCGGGCAGGCGGTCGGCGGCCCGCAGCAGGTACGGCAGTCCCTTCTGCCGGGTGACCCGGCCCACGTACGTGACGGTCGGCCGGTCCGGATCGATGCCGAGCCGGGCCAGCACGTCCCTGCCGGGATCCGGGGCGTACTGCCGGGTGTCGATGCCGTTGTGCACCACCTGGACCCGTGCCGGATCCACGTCCGGGTAGCAGGCGAGCAGGTCGCGGCGCATGCCGTCGGAGACCGCGATGACGGCGTCGGCCGCCTCGATCGCGGTGCGTTCGCACCAGGAGGACAGCGCGTACCCGCCGCCGAGCTGCTCGGCCTTCCACGGCCGCAGCGGCTCCAGGCTGTGCGTGGTGACCACGTGCGGCACCCCGTGCAGCAGCTTCGCCACGTGGCCGCCGAGGTTGGCGTACCAGGTGTGGCTGTGCACGATGTCGGTGCCCTCGGTGCCCGCGACCATCTCGAGGTCGACGCCCATGGTGGCGAGAGCGGCGTTGGCTCCGGCCAGCCCGGCCGGGGTGGCGTAGCCGGTGACCCCGGGCTGCGGCCGGGGGCCGGGCGCTCCGAAACAGTGCACCCGCACGTCGGCCAGCGGGCGCAGGTTCTCGGCGAGGTACTCCACGTGGACCCCGGCGCCGCCGTACACGTCCGGCGGGTACTCCCGGGTGAGCAGGTCGACGCGCAGCGCGGGGGATGCGTCCATGTGATGGACCTTAGCCCGCCGGCGACCCCCCGCAGTGGCGCGAAGCCCGACTGGTGGTTAGCGTCCTGTCATGGGTACCAAGGTGCTCGCCATCGTGCTGGCGGGCGGCGAGGGTAAGCGACTGATGCCGCTGACCGCCGATCGCGCCAAGCCAGCCGTCCCGTTCGGCGGGATCTATCGAATGATCGACTTTGTCCTGTCCAACCTCGCCAACGCCGGGTACCTGAAGATCGTGGTGCTCACCCAGTACAAGTCGCACTCGCTGGACCGGCACGTGACGATGACCTGGCGGATGTCCACGCTGCTGGGCAACTACGTGGCACCGGTACCGGCGCAGCAGCGGCTCGGGCCGCAGTGGTTCGCCGGCTCGGCCGACGCCATCTACCAGAGCCTCAACCTGGTCTACGACGAGTGCCCGGACTACGTGCTGGTCTTCGGCGCCGACCACATCTACCGGATGGATCCGCAGCAGATGCTGGCCGCGCACATCTCCTCCGGCGCGGCCGTCACGGTGGCCGGCATCCGCCAGCCGCTGTCCCAGGCCGACCAGTTCGGCGTCATCGAGGTGGGCGCGGACGGCCGGCGCATCCGGGCGTTCCGGGAGAAGCCGACCGACGCCACCGGACTGCCCGACGCGCCGGAGGAGATCTACGCGTCGATGGGCAACTACGTGTTCACCGCCAAGGCGCTGATCGACGCGGTCACCCGGGACGCGAAGGACCCGCGCAGCCGGCACGACATGGGCGGCAATATCATCCCGGCGTTCGTCGAGCGCGGCGAGGCCAACGTGTACGACTTCCGGGACAATCGGGTGCCGGGGAGTACCGAGCGTGATCGCGGGTACTGGCGGGACGTGGGAACCCTGGATTCGTACTATGAGGCCCACATGGACCTCATCTCCATCCACCCGGTCTTCAACCTGTACAACTCCGACTGGCCGATCCTGACCGGGCACGGGCCGTGGCCCCCGGCCAAGTTCGTCCACGGCTGGCAGGAGCGGGTCGGGCGGGCGGTGGGCTCGATGATCTCGCCCGGCGTGGTGATCTCCGGTTCGCTGGTCGAGAATTCGGTCATCTCGCCCAACGTGCGGGTGCACTCCTGGGCCCACGTGGAGGGCTCGGTGGTGATGGAGGGTGTGGACATCGGCCGGCGCGCGGTCGTCCGCAACGCCATCATCGACAAGAACGTCGTGGTTCCCGAAGGCTGTGAGATCGGTGTGGACCTGGAACGGGACCGCGAGCGGTACAAGGTGACCGAGCGTGGCGTCGTCGTCATCGGCAAAGGTCAGAAGGTGGAGGCTTGATGTCTGGCAACCCACGGGCCGGCCAGCCCGCGCAGCCGTCGGATCTGGTGGATGTCGCGGCCGTGCTCGCCGCATACCACGACGAGCATCCGGACCCCTCGGATCCGGCGCAGCAGGTCGCGTTCGGTACCTCCGGGCACCGCGGGTCCAGCCTGCGCAAGGCGTTCAACTCCGACCACATCGTGGCCATCAGCCAGGCGATCTGTGACTACCGGCGGCTGCAACGCATCGACGGTCCGCTGTTTTTGGGCCGGGACACCCACGCCCTGTCCGAGCCGGCGACCCAGGACGCGCTGTCGGTGTTCGCCGCCAACGGGTGCCGGGTGCTCATCGACGAGCGGGACGGGTACACCCCGACGCCCGCGCTGTCGCACGCCATCATCAGCTACAACCTCGGTCGCGAGTCCGGATTCGCCGACGGCGTCGTGGTGACCCCGTCGCACAACCCCCCGGACGACGGCGGCTTCAAGTACAACCCGCCCAGCGGAGGGCCGGCCGACTCCGACGTGACGCGGTGGATCCAGAACCAGGCCAACGAGCTGATGGCCGGCGGGCTGCGCGAGGTGCGGCGGGTGCCGTACGAGCGGGCGAAGTCCGCGGACAGCACCGGCCGGTACGACTTCCTCGGCCGGTACGTCGACGACCTGCCCTCGGTGGTGGACCTGGAGGCGGTGCGCTCCGCCGGGCTGCGCATCGGCGCGGACCCGCTCGGCGGGGCGAGCGTGGCGTACTGGGAGGAGATCGCGGCGCGGCACGGGCTCGACCTGACCGTGGTGAACAAGACGATCGACCCGGCCTGGTCGTTCATGACGCTGGACTCGGACGGGAAGATCCGCACCGACTGCTCGTCGCCGTACGCGATGGCCTCGCTGATCGCCCAGCGCACCGCGTACCAGATCGCCACCGGCAACGACGCGGACGCCGACCGGCACGGCATCGTCACGCCCGACGCCGGCCTGATGAACCCGAACCACTACCTGGCGGTGGCCATCTGGTACCTGTTCTCCCACCGGGACGGCTGGCACGACTACTCGGCGATCGGCAAGACGCTGGTCTCGTCGTCGATGATCGACCGGGTGGCGCAAGACCTCGGCCGGCAGCTCATCGAGGTGCCGGTGGGCTTCAAGTACTTCGTGTCCGGCCTGCTGGACGGTTCGATCGCGTTCGGTGGCGAGGAGAGCGCCGGAGGCTCGTTCCTGCGCGCCGACGGGCGCACCTGGACCACGGACAAGGACGGCATTCTGCTGTGCCTGCTGGCATCGGAGATCACCGCGGCGACCGGGCGCACGCCCAGCGAGCACTACGCCGACCTGACCTCCCGGTTCGGCGAACCGGCGTATGCCCGGATCGACGTGCCGGCCGAACGGGAGCAGAAGAAGCTGCTCGGCGCGCTGTCGCCGGAGCAGGTGCCGGCGAAGTCCCTGGCCGGGGAGCCGATCACCCAGACGCTGACCGAGGCGCCGGGCAACGGCGCGGCGATCGGTGGCCTGAAGGTGTGCACCGAATCGGGCTGGTTCGCCGCCCGGCCGTCGGGCACCGAGGACGTCTACAAGATCTACGCGGAGTCGTTCAAGGGCCCGGAGCATCTGGAGCGCATCCAGGAGGAGGCCCGCGCCGTGGTGTCGCAGGTGCTCAGCCAGGGCAAGGCGGTGCCGGCCTAGCCCGCCCGGTCACCGCTGAGTTCAGCTCAGGCGGACCCGCTCGGGCTCTACGACGCCAACAACTCTGTCCGGTAATCGGCGGCCAGACGGGCCGCACGCTGCCTGCGCTCGTCTTGTTCCTCCGGGCTCAACGGCGGCGGTGGGGCAGTGGGTCCGTCGACGCGGTCGCCCACCATGAGGAAGTACTCATCCTGGCCGGCGGGGGCGCACATGCACAGCAGGCGGGCGGGCCGGTCGGAACCGTTACGGAAGAAATGCGGTGCGTTGGCCGGTACGTTGACCGTGTCGCCTTCCCGCGCAACCACCTTCTTCCCGCGGAACGTGAAGTCCACCGCGCCGTCGAGCACCGTGAACATCTCCTCGAAGTCGTGGCGGTGCGGGGGTGGGCCGCCGCCTGGCGGTACCCGCATGTCGATCAAGCAGTATCGGCCGGCGGTCTGGCTCCCGGTCACGAGCACGGTGTAGGTGCCGCCAGCGATGGCCAGGTGGGCCAGACCGGGATCCTCGGGCCGCACGTGGAGAAGTTCGCGTGCGTCATTGTCGGGCGGTATCGCCGAGGTAGGCATCTGAAACCTCCGGCCCGGGTGGGCGACGAGTGGAGCGGAGCATCCAGTGCCGTCGCGTACCCGCGGCGGGACCACCGAAACGTGGGGGCCGTTGAACCGTCCGGGGCCGGCGGGCGTGGGGATGGCTGGGGGACGGGCCCCTGTCCGCCGGTCTGCGAGGAGGCAACCCGATGAAGGGTTGGGTTTCGGTCGTCCTGGGCGTTCTGCTGGTCGTGGTCGGTCTGGTCTGGGCGCTGCAGGGGTTCGACGTGCTGGGCGGCAGCGCGATGAGCGGCAAGACCGGGTGGGCGGTGACCGGTCCGATCGTGGCGGTGGTCGGCCTGGCACTTCTGGTGCTGGGCGGTCGCTGGGTACGCCGCGCCGGAACGTCCTCGGCGCGTGGCTGACCGGGGCGCGCCGCGGCGACCGGAGCGGCCGGCCGCCACGGCGTGGTGAGCGCGCGGTCAGGTTCCGCTGCCGACCTGCCCGCCGGGTGCTGGCATCGCCAACCCCGGCAGGTCGGCGCCTGACCAACCGCTCCCGGCGCCATCGTCTGTGCCGGGTTCGCGACCGGCGCGTTCGGCCGCCGTCACGATGCCCAGCTCCCGGCGCCGGGCCGGCGGAAGCGCGTCCACCGCGATCCGGCGTGCCACGTAGTCCATGACCGACGACGCCAGCGGCAGCTCCGGATCGTCGGTCTGGCCGGCGGGTGCGAACCGCGTGTTGGTGAACGTCGAGACGTACACCTCCAGCGGCGCACCGGCCTGCAACCCCGACGAAATCGCCGAACCGAGCGCGTCGGTCATCCCGGCCAGCGTGGATCCCTGCTTGGCCATCCGGATCGTCACCTCACTGACTGTGCCGTGCGCTGTCGCCGTCGTCAGATAGCCCTTCTGCCCGTTGACACTGAACCGGGTCGTCTCCGCCCGACGCACGCGGGGCAGCTGTCGCGAAACCCGTCCACCCTTGCCCGCCGCCGTCACTTCCGGCACGATCCCTCCCCGTAGATTTCGTGGCTCGACACAAGCAGTAGGGAAGGTATCGCAGTCCGGCTACCAGATGTGGTGGGCGCGCCGTGGCTCAGTCCAGAAGGGTGTTCTGCGGCCTGACGTCGTTGTGCGAGATGAGCGTGGCCCGGCGCGCGGTGCGCCGACCCGCACCACGCCCTCGGTCACATTCCCCTGGAGGGAGCAGGATTTCGGGTTCGCCGGCATCGGCGTGGCGTCGCGCGGCCGGCCTCGATGCGTTCACCGATGGAACGACGGCTCAGCCGGTTCGGCCGTTCGGCGGTTGTCGCAGCCAGCGATCATCGTGCTAGCCTCGGCCGGTTTCACCGCTGTGGATGCGGTGACCGACTCGTGGCAGGTGAACCTATGGCAATTCGTCGAGCGAAACAGAAGCAACAGGTCATCGAGAAGCTGATGAGTGTCGCGCCCCCCGGAGAGACGTTCATCGCCTGCGTGCACTGCGAGACCGGCCCGAGCCCGTGGCTCAACTCGCTCTTCGACGAGGTGCCGTTCCTCGGCCTCATCGTCGCGCTGACCCGCAAGTTCTACTTCATCACGCTGACGAACACCTCGGTCGTCATCAACTCCGCCAACCGGTTCACCAACCGGCCCGGCGATGTGGTCTTCTCGTTCCCGCGCGACGCCTTCCCGGTGGCCCGGGTCAAGCGGGCGGCGGTGTGGAGCTCGATGCACGTCCAGCTGCCCAACAGCTCCAAGCCGACCCGGCTGAACATCCACCGCTACTGGCGCAGCGAGTTCGACCAGCTGCTGGCCGTCGTGCCGGCCGCCGTCATGGCCGGCGGGTCGCCGGCTCCGGTGATCGCGCCCGAGGCGGCGGGCGAGGCCGCCCAGGCCTGACGGCCGCGACGGCGAGGACTCCACCGGTCGAGGCCGCAGCCTCCCGGGCAGGTACCCGATCTCCTGCGTGCGCCCTGCTCTGCCCACCCCGGCGCGACCCGACCCGGCAGCCGCGGGTCGGCAGAGCAGGGCATGCCCCGTCGTGCTCCACCAGGTACCCGCTGCACGCCTGACCTGCCACCGGCCTGCGCCGCAGCTGCGGAGAACGGTCAATCGCATCCCCCGGCTGTAGGCGCGGCCCCGGCTCGGGCCGGTGCCGCGCGCCGGATCCGTGCGGCGGGCACCACCCGATACCGTTGGTAAGCGGCGCATGGCGTGCTCAGCCCTGACCGTGACCATGGACACGACGCCCGGAATGCGCTGCCACGGTCAGGCATGATCGGTGGGTTCACAGGTTTCCGGCCCCGGGGAAGGCAGTGTGATGGCGGGCCAGACGCAGACCGTCGACGTGGGATTCCGGTCTGAGCGGGGTCCGGTGCTCATCTCGGTGATGCTGTCCACCGGGTTGGTGGCGCTGGACAGCACCATCATCGCCACCGCGGTGCCCTCGATCGTCCGGGATCTCGGCGGGTTCGCGCACTTTCCCTGGCTGTTCTCGGTGTACCTGCTGACTCAGGCGGTGACCGTACCGCTGTACGGCAAGCTCGCCGACATGGTCGGCCGCAAACCGGTCATGTTCTTCGGGATCGCCGTGTTCCTCGCCGGCTCCGTGCTGTGCGGGGCGGCCTGGAGCATGCTCAGCCTGATCCTGTTCCGGGCGGTGCAGGGCATCGGCGCCGGTGCGGTACAGCCGATCAGCATGACCATCGTCGGCGACCTGTACTCGGTGGCGGAACGGGCCAAGGTGCAGGGCTACGTGGCCGGCGTCTGGGGAGTGGCGTCGGTGCTCGGGCCGACCCTCGGCGGCGTCTTCGCCCAGTACCTGTCCTGGCGCTGGATCTTCTTCGTGAACCTGCCGCTCGGCCTGGCCGCGGTGTGGATGCTCGCCCGGAACCTGCACGAGCAGGTCACCCGGCGCGCGCACCGCGTCGACTACGCCGGCGCGGCGCTGCTGATCGGCGGGTGCACGCTGATCAGCCTCGGCACTCTGCAGGGCGGAACGAGCTGGCCCTGGCTGTCGACGCCCGGCGTGCTCATCTTCGCGGCCGGCGCCGCCCTGCTCATCGCGTTCATCGCCGTCGAGCGTCGGGCCGCCGAACCGGTGCTGCCGCTGTGGGTGTTCCGGCAGCGGATCCTGGTCGGCGGCAACCTCACCTCGTTCCTGGTGGGGGCGTTGCTGATCGGGCTGAGTTCGTACGTGCCGAACTTCGCCCAGGGCGTACTCGGCGTGGGGGCCGTCGTCGCCGGCTTCGTCCTCGCCGCGCTGACTGCCGGCTGGCCGCTGGCCGCCTCGCTGTCCGGCCGGATCTACCTGCGCATCGGCTTCCGGGACACGTCGCTGATCGGCGGTGCGGTCATCGTGGCCGGCACGGTGCTGTGCCTGCTGCTGTCCCGGGACACCAACGTCGCCAGCGTCTCCGCGGCCTGCTTCGTCATCGGCGTCGGGCTCGGCCTCGTCGCCAGCCCGACACTGGTGGCCGTGCAGTCCGTGGTCGGCTGGGACCGGCGCGGCGTGGTCACCGGTACCAACATGTTTTTCCGCTCGATGGGCAGCGCGCTGGGTGCGGCGGCGTTCGGCGCGATAGCCAACTCCACACTGGACGACCGGCTGTCCCACCCACCGGCGGCGCTGGCCGGCAGGCTGCCCACCGGTACGGACGCCACCAGCCTCGTGCTGGGCAGCGGCGGGCAGCCGCCGGAGGTGGCGGAGTACCTGAGGTCCAGCCTGTACGAGGCGACCCACCACGTGTTCGCCGGGCTGGTCGTCGTCGCGGTGGTCGGCGCGGTGACCGTGCTGCTGATGCCGCGCAGGGCGGCCGGCCAGCTGCGCTCCGGCTGACCGGCCGCCACCGGAATCGGTCGCGCCGGCACCCGGCCGATCCAGCTCCGGGCGTACTCCTGGTCACGTAGCACGGCGACCATCCGTACGGCCGCGTGCGTAGCTGCGCGTCGTGTGGTGAACGGATGACGGTGGGCGGTGCGGCGGCCACTATGGGCAGGCAACTCCTCGGGCCGCCCAGCGGGCGACCGCCCGGCTCCCGCCGATCCACGGCGATCGGCCACCCACCCAGACGACTCTCGTTCCCGGAGGCAGCCATGCATCTCGCGACAACCGCGGCGGACACGCTGGCGACATCGAAAGCGGTCGAGTCCGCAGTGTGGATCGGCGGCTGGATTGCGTTCCTCGCCATCATCGCCGGGATCCCCATCTACTTCACCCAGCGGCGGCGCAGGCGTCGCGCGTCGAAGTAGCCCACCGGACCCGTCCGAAACGACCTGATGAGCGAGAAGGAGTACCCAGGCCAATGAGCGCGGCATTCGCGGCGGTCGCTCGATTCGCGGTGCGGTTCCGCTGGTTCATCCTGATCGGTTGGCTTATCGCCACGTTCACTGCGCTGTCCTTCCTGCCGTCGCTGGGAAGCGTGGCGCAGGACGACACCACCAGCTTTCTCTCGACCGGCCAACCCAGCGTGCACGCGGCCCGGCTCGCCGCTCCGTTCGGCGCATTCACCCGGTCGATCGCGGTCGTGGTGGCACGCACGAACGGTCAGCTCACCACGGCGGACACCACCACGATCGCCGCACTGCGGGCCCGACTGAGCGCGGCCACCGGAGTCGACCAGGTGCGCGACCTCGGCCGGTCGGGGGACGGCCGGGCCGAGCAGCTCGCCGTGTTCGCGCGCCCCAAGCAGAACACCAGCGACCTGGTGAAGGACCTGCGCACCCGGATCGCCCAGGCCGGCCTGCCGGCCGGCGTCCAGGCACACCTCGCGGGCCGGGCCGCCACCCAAGTGGACAGCAAAAGCCAGGGATCATCGGCACGCACGGTCGAGAACTTCTCATCGGTCGTCGTCGTGCTGCTGATGCTGATCTTCCGGTCGATGCTGGCCCCGCTCATGGCCCTCATGCCGGCGATCCTCGCCGTCACCATCGCCGGCCCGCTGGCGGCAGAGGCCACGCACGCCGGACTGACGGTGTCATCGCTCGCCCAGACAATGATGATCGTATTGGTCATCGGCGCGGGTACCGACTACGGGCTGTTCCTGATGTTCCGTACCCGCGAGGAGCTGCGTGACGGCTCGCCACCCGAACAGGCCGTGGTGAAGGCGCTCGCGCGGGTGGGGGAGTCGATCGCCTTCTCCGCCGGCACCGTCATCGCGGCGTTGCTGTCGCTTTTGGCCGCTGCCTTCTCGTTCTATTCCGACCTGGCGATACCGCTGGCCATCGGTGTCGCAGTGATGCTGCTCGCCGGGTTCACCCTGCTCCCCGCGCTGCTGGCGATCTTCGGTCTCGCGACCTTCTGGCCGTCCGATCCGGCAAGGGCGACGAGCCGCGCCGGGTTGTGGGGCCGGGTCTCGGCCCGGATCGCCCGCCATCCCGCGGCGACGTTGGCCATCGGCCTGGCGGTCTTCGTCCCGCTCGCGATCGCCGCCACCGGCTACACCGCCAGCGGCGCGGGCGTGACAGCCGACGCGCCGCCGGGCAGCGACTCGGCGGCCGGCAACAGCCTGCTGGCCACATACTTCCCCAAGTCCGCGACCAATCCGCTCACCTTCGTCGTCCGGCTGCCCGCGCCGGCGTGGGAACAGGTCCCGCAGCTGGTCACCGCCACCGAACGGCTGTCGGCGAGCCCGCTGTTCACCGGGGTCATCGGGCCGCTGAACCCGGGCGGCGTGCCGTTGACCGCGCGCACGTACGCCGACCTGCACGCCCGGCTCGGCCCGGCCCGGGCACTGCCACTTGCACCGCCCCCAGGCGGCGCCGTCCCACCGGCACAGTATGAGGCGTACCGGGCCACGGCCAACTACGTCAGCGGCGACGGGCGCACCGTGGCGTTCGCCGTACGGCTGAGCGCCGGCGACGCGGGCAGCACCGCCGCGATGCACTCGGTACCGAACGTCAGGACGGAGACGACCGCGGTGGCACAGGCGATCGGCGCCGTGGACTGGGGCGTGTCCGGGCAGGCACCCGCGCTGTACGACGTCGACAGGATCGCCGCCAGCGACCTGTACCGGGTGATCCCGATAGCCGTCGTGATCATCGGTCTGCTGCTCGGACTCGTCATGCGCAGCCTCGTCGCACCGCTGTACCTGATCGCGTCGGTCGTGCTGTCCTACTTCGCCGCCTTGGGCCTGGCTGTCCTGGCGTTCATCAAGATCGGCGGTGCGGACGGGCTCACGTTCTTCCTGCCCTTCCTGATGTTCGTGTTCCTGCTGGCCTTGGGCGAGGATTACAACATCCTCGTGATGACCCGCATCCGCGAGGAGGCACACCGGCTGCCGCTGCGCGAGGCGGTGAACCGCGCGCTGAGCGCCACCGGCACCACGGTCACCTCGGCCGGCCTCGTGCTGGCCGGAACGTTCGCGGTGTTCGGCCTGCTCGGCAGCCGGGGACCCAACGGTGCGGCGACTGCCGCGATCGGGCTGGGGCTGGCGATCGGCGTCCTTCTGGACACCTTCCTCGTGCGGACACTACTGGTCCCGTCCATCGTCGTGATGCTCGGCCGATGGAACTGGTGGCCTTCGCGCACGGGCAGGGCCTCGGCCTTTCCCGCCGGTACCGCAGTCGCCGAAGGTTCGGACCCGCAACCCTCCGGTACCCCTGCCGACCGCGCCGGCCGGCACTGACCGGATCGGGCGGTGGCCGATGCCGAGCAGTCGCACCCGGGCACAGGCCGGCCGCCGTCAAGTGTCCACCAACCCGGACTGGTACGCGAAGACGACCAGTTGGGCCCGGTCGCGGGCGCCGAGCTTGACCATGGCCCGGCTGACGTGGGTGCGTGCGGTGGCCGGGCTGAGCACCAGCCGCTGGGCGATCTCGTCGTTGCTCAGTCCCAGGCCGACCAGCCCGAGAATCTCGCGTTCCCGCTCGGTCAGCGTTCCGAGCTGGGGGTGCGGCTTGGCGGTCCGCGGCGCCCGGTTGGCGAACTCGCCGATCACCCGGCGCGTCACCGACGGCGACAGCAGCGCCTCCCCGCCGGCCACCACCCGGATCGCGTGTAGCAGTTCGGCCGGCTTCGTGTCCTTGATGAGGAATCCGCTGGCGCCGTGCCGCAGCGCGTCGAAGACGTACTCGTCCAGTTCGAACGTGGTCAACACGACCACCCGGGTCCCCCGTAGTGCGGGGTCGGCGGCGATCCGCCGGGTCGCCTCGATGCCGTCGACGCCGGGCATCCGGACATCCATCAGTACCACGTCCGGTCGCCGCTCGCGGGCCAGCCGCACGGCGTGCAGCCCGTCGGCTGCCTCGCCCACCACGGTCACGTCGTCCTCGCTGTCCAGCAGCGTCCGCAGGCCCAGCCGGACCAGGTCCTGGTCGTCCGCGATCAGTACTCGGATGGCGGTCACAGGGGGAAACTACCCCGCACCCGGAAGCCGCCGGTGGGCCCCGGGCCGGCCTCGAACCGCCCGTCGAGTGCGGTGACCCGTTCCCGCATACCACGGATACCGTGCCCACCCGTCCTCTGTCCGGGCGCCGGCCCGCCCGAACCGGTGTCGGTCACCGTGACGGTCAGCGCGTCCGGCTCGTGCACGATCCGGACCATCGCGGACGCCGGACCCGCATGGCGCAGCACGTTGGTCAGCGACTCCTGCACCAGCCGGTACGCCGCCAGGTCGACCGCGACAGGCAGGTCCCGGGGCGTACCGGCAACCTCCACCGCGACCGGCAGACCCGTACCGGTCATCCGCTCGACGAGATCACCAAGGCGGGCCAGGCCGGGCGTCGGCGCCCGTACACCGGACGGGTCGGACCGGCGTACGACGGCCAGGGTCGCCCGCAGCTCGTCGAGCGCCTCCTTGCTGGTACGGCTGATCGCGCTGAGCGCCTCGCCTGCCTGTTCCGGTCGCTTGGGCAGCAGGTGCAGCGCGATCTCGGCCCGCATGTTGATCGCCGCCAACCCGTGCCCCACCACGTCGTGCACCTCCTGGGCGATCCGCAGCCGCTCCTCGTACACGTACTCGCGTACCTGCTCGGCGCGCGACCGGGCGTTGGCCTCCGAGGTGACCCGAACCACCACCCCGACCGCGAAGGGCACGATCGCCCACGCGGAGAACGGCAGCACGCCGACCGGATCGGCACCCGAGCCGCCGACGAAGCCGTGCATCATCAGCCCCACCGTCGCGATGCCGCAGGCGACGGCGGACCACCGCAGCGGGAGCCGGCGCGCAACCGCGAACACCGCGACCACCAGCGAGATCAGGATCGGACCGTACGGGTAGCCGAGGACCAGGTACAGGGAGGTGGCGGCCGTGGCCACCGCGAGGGTGACCAGCGGCCAGATCCGACGCGGCACCAGAGCCAGGGCGGCGATCACCACCAGGAGGTACGCCGGCGCCGCCACCCGGCCCCGGTGATGTTGCAACTGCGCCATCCCCGATGTGCCGAACAGCCCGATCACGAGCACCACCAACGCCAGCACGCCATCCCACACCAGCATCGGACGCCTCGCCACGGCTGCGACCCTCACAGCAGTCTGGGCGGCACGGCGCGACGGCGCGGCCACGCCCCGCCGTCGCCCGGGGGCGGCAGCCGCCGGTCCTTCAGCAACGCCGCCGCCACGCCGATCCGCCGCGATATGCCCACCGGGCACGTGCCGAACCGGTCCCCGCCCGGCCGTCACGTGGCCGTACCTCCTGGTCGGACTCTGCCCCTGCGCGGACGAACTCATACCGGTACATTGCCGCAGCCGGCGCGCATCCGCGTCAACCTCTGAGCGGCTTCGCAGCTACGCGGGTCGACGTACCCGGGCCGGTGCCTCGCATGGGTGGAGCCACCCGGTCGCCTTCCGCGTACACATGCCCGAGTCCGCGGGTCCGGCACCGCCGTACCGCCACACCCGACCAACCACCGCGGGGAACGACCGGCAGCTGAGACGGGCGCTATCCACCCGGGCGCCGGGGCAGGCGGTCGGCCAACCACAGCCACAGGCCGCGTCCGCGCCCCGCGGTGGCCGCCTCCGCCGCGCGTGAGGCGGCGACCGCTGCGAAACCGTAGTCGCGCATCCGCCGCTCGTACCCGCCGATCGCGGCTACCAGCCCGGCCGGGTCGCCGGCCGGGTCCGTCAGAGCCCGGCACAGCACGGCGGCGTCCCGCAGGGCGGTGTTGGCACCCGAGCCGCGCGCCGGGCTCATCGCGTGGATGGCGTCGCCGAGTACGGTGACCCGGCTCGGCTCCCAGGCCGGTACCGGCAGCGAACTGCGGACCCGGATGAAGAACGTCTCGGCCACGTCGGCGCGGTTCACCAGGGCGCGCAGGTCCGGGTGCCAGGACCGCACCATCGTGACGGCGATCCCGTGCAGCGCGGCCGCGTCGAGCGCGCCCATCCGCTCGTCCGGCAGCGGAAAATCGTCGCGCCGCGCCGAGATCGCCCACATCAGATAGTCGCCGGCCGGGCTGAGCGCCACACCCGGCGCGATGGCGGTGGCGGCCTCCGGCGGTCGGCGGCGGAACCGGACCAGCCCGGCCGCCATGCCGATCCGTCCACCGAGGACGGCGGTGAACCCGTCGTGCATCGGGGCCGGTACCAGCGGGAGGGTCGACTCGTCCAGCGGCGTCCTGCCGTACAGGCACCGGGATCCGGTGTCCTCCAGCCGCGCCCCCGGCAGGTACCGGCGGCGGACCACCGAGTTGACCCCGTCCGCGCCGACCAGCACACTGGCGCGGGCCGCCGGCCCGTCCGCGAACCGCAGCCGTACCCCGTCGCTGTCGTGGTCGAAGCCGACGAGTTCGCGTCCGAAGTGGACCCGATCCTCGATGCCGGCGGCCAGGATTTCCCGCAGGGTCTGCCGGTTGACCGATGTGGACAGCCGAGCCGGGTCATCATCGGCCGGGGCGGCGTCGCCGCGCGTCTCGTGCAGCACTCGCAGCCCGGAGGACAGCACAGTGAACGTGGCGCCCGGCCGGCCGGTGGTCGCCAGGAACAGGTCGAACAGCCGCGGTGGCAAGCAGTCACGCAGGGCCAGGCCGGCGCGGCCGTCCACGTGCAGCCGGTAGCCCTGCCGCCGTGCGTGCAGGGCCGGATCGCGCTCGTAGACGTCGACCCGCACGCCGGCCCGCGCCAGGCCCTGTGCCAGGCACAGTCCGCCGAGTCCGGCACCGGCGACCGCCACCCGAAGTTCGCTCATCAGCGAAGGCTAGCGCCGGGGCGCCCGCGGCCGGGCACCCTCCGGTGTCACCGGGAAGCGCTGCCGTACCCGGTCGCAGTCCTCCGGGGTGAGCGTCGCCGCGGTGTATCACCACTGCCCGTCCGGGTCGAGGACCCCGACCGTGGGTCGGGCGGCGGTACGATCCGTCCGCGCGCCAGCGCGCACGCATGGGGAGGTGCTGAGTGTCCGGGGAGTCCAGGGGAAGCACGGCACGGACGGCTCTCGCGCTGTCGGTGTGCGCGGCGCTCATCGCCGGCGCCGTGGCCTGGTGGGTGCAGCGCGACGACAACGACAGCGCGCCGGGTGCGTGGGCGGGCGCCAGCCCGAGCGCGTCGGCGCACCCGAGCGAGCTGTACGCCGGCGACGGCACGACGCTCATCGCCCGGTTCGACGCCGATCCTTCGGCCGCGTGCCTGCGGGTACCGCGAAACGACTGGGGATTCTTCTGTTCCTACTTCGTCGCCTGGTGGCTCGACCAGCCGGCCTTCGGCTCGACACCGGGGGAGCGTTCGGAGCGGTTGCGAAACGGCGGGTACCGGATCGTGTCATCGCTGGACCTGTCGCTGCAGGCGGCCGCGAAGCGGCACGTCGAGGAGCAGTTGCCGACCGGGGACGCACGGGCGCTGAGCGTGGTGTCGGTCCAGCCCGGCACCGGCTGGGTCGAGGCGATGGCCACCAACCGGAACTTCCGGCCGGCAGGGCCGGCGCCGAGCCCCAGCGGCGGCGGGTCGAGGGGCAGGGCACCGGACGCGGAGTACCCGGACACCACGCAGCCGCTGGGCAGCGGCGGCGACGCGTACGCCGGGGAGCCGGCGGGCAGCACGTTCATGATGTTCGTCGCGGCCGCCGCCCTCGACAAGGGCATTCCGCTGAACTACCCGATCGACACCACGCCCAGGTACGAGTCCCGGTACCTCGTCGCGCCGTCCGCCCCGGTGGCCTGCGCCGGGAACCACTGGTGCCCGAGCAACGCCGGCGACCCGGCGTACCGGTCCGGGCGGCGCACGATGTGGGACGCGCTCGCTCACTCCGTGCTGACCTACTTCGTCCCGCTGGAGGAGAAGGTCGGCGTGCAGAACGCGGCCACCCTCGCCCACCTGTTGGGCATCTCGTTCCGCTCACCGAACGAGACGACGTCGCTGGCGCACGCGGACGACTGGGGTGCGTTCGTCCTGGGGCCGTCGGCGACGACACCGCTCGAACTCGCGAACGCGTACGCGACGCTGGCAGACGACGGCACGCACTGCGATCCGCTGCCCGCACGCCAGGTCACCGCGCCGGACGGCACGGCGGTGGCGACGATCGGCCCGCACTGCCGGCAGGTGCTGCGACCGGAGGCGGCCCGGGCGGCGATGGACGCCGGCCGCTGCCCGGTCGGCGACCGGTCGGCCTTCGGCGACCGGTGCGGCAGCGGCGCCCTACCGGCGGGCGCGGTACGCGCCACGGTCGGCCGGCCCGTTTCGGGCCAGGTCAGCGCTGTCGGCCTGGACGCGCAAACCAGCGCGGCGATGGCGGTGACAAGCCCACAGTTGGCGACGGCGGCCATCGCCTCCCGGGGCGGCTGCCTGCCCTGCCGGCTCGGTACCGGGGAGGTCGGCAAGGTGATCAACGCGGTCGCGGCCACCCAGCGGGACGGGCTGGCATCGCTGCCGTACCGGGATTTCACGGCGCCGCCGCGCGACCTGGCGCTCGGCGGTTGACCGGCGGTGGGGCGGCGGCCACCGACCCGGCGAGGCCCTGCCCGCGGCCCTGAGGATCAGCCGGCGGGCAACCCGGCCCAGCCCGTGCTTGCCGCGTGAGGATCAGCCGGCGGCCGAACCGGTCCAGGCCCTGCCCCGGCGCGAGGATCAGCCGGCGGCCGGGCCGGGTCGGCCGACGGGCTCGGCTGCCCGGCCGGTGGCCGGCCGGCGCCGGCGGTCCCGCCGCTTGCGCAGGCGACCGGCGACCGGCGCCCGCATCCACAGCCCGAGCAGGGACAGGCCGATCAGCAGGGCAAAGACCGCGACAGCCTTGACGATGGCGTCGAGCACGATCGCCCGGCCGGTGCCGTGGTGGTCCTCGACGAGGCTCGCGGCGAGCAACGCCGCGCCGACCGCCGTCGTACCCAGCCCGGTCCACCCCGCGACGGTGCGCCGCGCCGCCGCCCAGTCCCGCAGGTACGGGAAGGAGATCAGGAACACCGGGGTGAGCGCGAACAGCGCGGCGATGAGGTACAGGTTGGCGAAGTGCGGCGCCCACATGGACAGCTCCCGGTCACCGCCCGGAACCTCGGTGGTGTTGACGCCGAGGAACGCGATGACGAAGCCGACCGAAACGCCGATGAGGCTCAGGACGCCGGCCGCGAACGCGTTCCACCGCTGCCGCCCGTCATCGCGGCGGCGCTCCCGTACATCGATCGCGGTGAGCTCGGAGTGCAGGCTGCCGTCCAGTTGGTCGAACATCTGGCTCAGCGCCTTGGCCTGGTTGGACAGGTCCATCGCCTCGTACAGCGCGGTGTGGAACGTCTCGATGCGCATCAGCGGGAACTCGACGCTGAATGTCAGGTCGAATTCGAGGTTGCCCAGGTTGTCGGCCAGCTCCTCGAGGTCCGCGCGGGTCTGCAGGCCGGCGGTCTGCCGCTGTTTCTGGTCGCGGAACCGGCGGACCTGCCGGTACGCCTCGTGCCAGATCTGCCGGAACCGGGAGGCGGTGCCGACCGCGTGAACGGTCGACAGGAAGATGCTGTCCTCGACATAGCGCTGGTGGTTGTAGAGCAGGCTCACGTACGGCGTGACCAACCCGAGGGTGGTCAGCTTGCGGGTGGCCGACTCGCCCTGGCCGGCGACCGACGACCAGGTGGGCCGGACCACCTCACCCTCGTCGAACTGCTCGACCAGGTTCAGTTGCTCGGGAATCTTCGGAGTACCGAACTCTTCGCGGTACGGCGGCGTGTCGCGGTACAGCAGCTCGCTGATCACCGACTGGGTCGGTACCCACGCGTCTTTCTCACGGCGCGCGAGGAACACGAGTTGGTGGCGCTCGGGCAGCAGCGCCTCGGGCGGTGCCTGCGTCCCGTCATCGGTGGCGAGCGTGTCCCGGGTCAGGCCGTGCCGCTCCAGCCGTTCGGCGTACGCGGTCAGGCTCCGGCCGCGGATGTTGACCGCGGCCTCGATGCTCTGCTCCAACACCCGGCTGACCGACGTCACGTTGGGCATCTCCGACAGCGGCCCGGTGGTGAATCCGAGACTCACCGCGAGCACCACCTGATTGGAGGGTAGGGCGAACAGGGCCGCGTCGGACTCGGTCATCTCGATCCCGGTGACCGGTTCGGCGAGCGTGATGTCGCCCTTGGCGATCGGGCCGCCGAGGAATCCGGACGGGAGCAGCCGGGGAAGCTGATCCTTGTAGAGCTCGTAGTGCCGGGTCAACCCGCCGAGCTCGAGTTTGGCCGACAGGTCCTCCCGCTCTGCGCCGAGATGGCGCCACGACGTGGAGTAGATGCACACCACGCGAAGCCTGCACCGGTCGGTTCCGCCCGGATCACTCGTCATGGGTATCCCGCCATTATGTGGCCGCAAGAACGACGACGATGGTTGTCTCTTTCTATCGTGTACCACCATCGATGGCGGTCATCCAAACGGCCGGGAACCGCACACGGGAGTGTCCGAATTCGATTCGCTGCGGGTAAATCGATCAATTCTTTACGGCACCCCGCGCCGGATACCGGACGCGGCGGTCGTCCCCCGGATGTCGGGGAACGACCGCCGCGCGTGACCGATCAGCGGCCGGTGACCGGCCGGATCACCAGCCGACGGCGACCAGCAGCCACTGCGGGTTGCCGTGCGAAATGAATGAGGACTGGCCCGCGTAGTCGTCGTACGGGAATCCGTAGGCGAGGTGGTTGATGGCGTTGTCGTGCCAGAACTTCGCGTAGTAATTTGCCGGAGCGGCCAGGTAGTACTGGCTGGGATCCGACCACTGCGACTGGGGCAGCTGGGCGACGTGCCGGTTGAGTGCCGCGCACATGCCCGGGTTGTTGGCCAGCACGCCCGCGCAGCCGGTGATGTCCGAGGTGGGGGCATTGACCCCGACCGAAGCGGCGTAGCTGGTGAAGTAGTTGGCGTACTGGCCGCCGGTACGGAAGTTCGGGTCGCTGCCCGGCGCCGGAATGCGGTACGGCGCCTGATCCTGCGCGAGCGGCTTGAACTCGGTCGGCACCGAGTTCATGAACCGCTGGAAGGTTGCCGCGCGGCTCTCCGAGAAGGTGTTGTAATCCTCGCCGACCGACACGTCGTACCCGTCGTGGGCGTGCAGGCGCATGGCCAGCTTGAGCCCGAAGGCGTCCACCCGCGTGGTGTTGCCGTTGAACACGGTCGGGCCGACCGTGAATTCGATGAAGTCGTAGTACTGGCTGTTGGGTGAGCCGAGGTAGAAGTACATCCGCCCGGCGGAGTTGGCGGGCATGTCCAGGTACGGCTGCTCGGCGATCGAGTGGGTCTGACCGTTGAAGCTCCAGTACACCTGGCTGTCCGGGTACTGGCCGTTGGTGCGGTTGAGCACCTTGACCATGAGGACGTTCTGGGCGGCCGGGATGCCGCTGGTGTCGCCCCAGAATGACGCGGGCGGCGGGTTGCCGGTGCCGGTCGGGGTCGGCGTCGGGCTGGGTGACGGACCCCCGGTCGGGCCGGTGCCGCCGGTGGTGTGGACGGCGAGCTCCCAGATCGAGTAGCCGTACTGGGTGGCGCGGGCGGTGCCGTACATGCGTACGTACCGGCCGG